>JBHLLG010000044.1:0-23229 GCA_048885925.1 Candidatus Hermodarchaeota archaeon | reverse complement strand
ATCCAAAATTTTTCAACAGTCATTTCATTTTTGGTTATAGTTCCTGTCTTATCTGAGCAAATTACTGACACACGACCCAGTGATTCTATTGACGCAAGATTTTTGATTATAACACCACCTTGAGCCATATATAAAACACCTGTAATTAACACTAAAGTCGATAATATAGGTAAATTTATTGGAAGAATATTTGTTGCTCTCAATATAGAACTAACAAGTGCATGACTTATTTCAGATTGTATAAAATTACCTTCAATTAATAAAAGAGAAAATTTATAGCATATTAATAGAGTAAGATTGATAAGAACAATTGTTCCTAAAATATATCCTAATTTGTTCAATTTTCGTGTTAAGGGAATATCTTCAATACTCCCCATTTCATTAAGAGTTTGAGAGATCCTCCCAATCTCGGTTCGAGTACCTGTTCCTGTAATTAAAATTTTTGCTCTTCCAGTATGAACATATGTACCCATAAATACCATATTATTTTGATGTTGGATTGGCACATCAGGTTCTCTGACAATTATATTTGTTTTTTCAACTGGTTCACTTTCGCCAGTTAGGGGAGCCTCATCAACAGTAAGATTCATTTCGTTAACAATTCGACCATCAGCAGGAATTTTGTCCCCTTGTTCGAGAATTGAAATATCTCCGGGTAATAACTCTCTATTGAATATTTCCATTTGCTTACCATCTCGGATTACTGATGCCTTTAATGCAGAGATTTTTCGTAAGGATTCTAAAGCTTTTTGTGCCCTATATTGTTGAATTATTACAGTTGCAGAATTTAAAAATACAACTGTAAATGTTATAACTGTTTCTTCTGGTGATCCTAATATTACAATTACTACACCAGTTATAAGAAGAATTACTATTAAAAAATTAAAAATCGGGGCAAGATAAATCTTCCAAATAGATTTTTTAATTTTTGGTAGTTCATTATATCCTTCTTTAAGGTATCTTTTATCTAACTCAGAGGAATTTAATCCATAGTCAACATCAGTATTAAATTCTTTAATTAACTCTTCAATTGATTGATTATAGTAAAAGGTTTGTTTCTCCATGTTTGATGATGACATCTTAATTAGTTAAACTATGAGTTTAATTTAAACATTATTTAATATAAGTTTGGATTATATTAATGTTTAGTACTTAAGAATGAGTCTATACTTTCAAGTTTTAGATTTTGGGGATTCCCTAAAAGATCTTTCAATTCCTGATATTTTTTTCTAATTGTAGTGCTTGAAAATTTACTGTATTTCTCAATGAGACTTTGAGTAAAGATTTTTCTATTTTCAAGAGTTTGTCCTATGTAATAAATTAATCCGGCGGTAAAGGCTTTTACATTTAGATTCTGAATTTGTTCATACGTTATGCTATTAAGTATTTCATCGATAATAAGTCCCATTGATATTTTTACTTTTTCAAATTGAGATTTATTAATAAATGAATCTTTTACTACTTCAAAAGGAATGCTATTTAAATCTTTCTGAAAAACTACTTTTATTTTATTCTTAATTTCTTTTTCTAAATCCTTTGTATTTTTTCTGGCTTTAAATAATTTTTCAGTTCGTTTCACTTTAATCATAGCATTCGCGATCATTTTTTTATTAATTTTATGTCCTAATTCTCTCGAAACCTTAATAAATTCTTCAATTCGTACATTTGTAGTATCTTTTATTTCCATCCACACAATTGCAAGGAAAATTATAACCATATTTTGATAATTGTGGCGATGATATTTATTATATCTTAAATAACGGTCTTTAATTTCTTGATTTTTTACATTATCAATATTAAGCCCAATTCCATGACTTTTTAGGAGTTCAATGGTCTTCTTTTGTTCAGTAAAGTCTGATTCATAATCTCTGAACCATTTTTCAAGTGTTTTTATTCGATCATACTTTTCTTTAACCTTTGGATCTTGGAGTGCTTTTGAATCACTTATCCTAATCCTTCTTTCATAATCTCTTTGGGAATCTGTATAAAATTCGCCTGTTGGAGCTGAGCTCTCAAAAGCTAAATCATCTTCCATTATAAGCCCACAATCTTGACAAACAATGAATCCACTATCTTGTTTAACATTTTTATGAGAACATTCTAAGATTTCCGATTTTGGATTATTTTTTTTATTCAATAAAAAAAACCAATTTGATTACTTAATTATTATAAAATAGAATTCGTTAAAAAACAATAATATTAAAAATTTTTATTAATTTCAAAAACAATAATAAGTAAAAATATTATATAATAAAAAATTTACTGGATTTTTCATTACTGAAAGGGATTATAATTATGGAACGTAGAAAGGTTGTAAAATTTCTTGAAATTAAAGGTTTGATCTATATAATTCTTTCGATTATTGAAATCGTATTGATTATAATTATGAATTTCACTCAATTTGATATTGATACAGAACCGATACCTTTGTATGATTTCATTTACTCCAATACCTTGTTCCCTTTATCTGGTACATTTTTATGGTTTTTCCTTATAATTTCAATGTTTTGTTTTCTCTTACTTGGTCTTTATTTGAATCAAAAAGTTGTAAAAGAAGATTTTGAGGACAATTCATTAGCAAAGTTAATGATTGTTATTGGTATGGTAATTTTATTAACTGGCTTTGTCAAAATGAATTTCTTAGTCTTATTAGGAAAAACAAAAATAACGACTATTAGTGGTACTGTTGGATTCCAAGCCGCTATATATGATCTCAATATAACGCCTTTATTTCCTGCCGTGTTTTGGATACTTTTCATTTCTATAAATTGCTATATTCTAATCACAGCATTAATAGTTACAGGATTAGGAATAAAGTGGACTATTTTACAAAAAGAAACTTAAAATAATTAAAAATAAAAATTTGAAACTCTATTTAAGATAGTTTACTTTTGATTTGTTTTGCCCTAGATCTGAGTGTGACCTCTGTTATTTTTGCTACATCAGCCACTTTGGATTGCGTTTTACGCGCATTTCCATTTTTAGCTGCAATATAAATACAAGCTGCTGCTAATCCTTTAGGATCTTTTCCAGTACGTTTCAAACCATTTTTCGAAGCATTTTTTAACATATTAATTGCATTTTTTTGTATCGAAATTGGTAAATCTAACTCATTTCCAAATCTAAACACCAACGATTCAGCAGTAATGGGTTGATATCGAAGATTTAATACTGGCAAGACTTCTCTAATAATCATTGCCAAGCTTCTGTGCACAGTCCTTCTTGGTGTTAATGATGCTTCACATATCTCATCTAATAATCGTGGAAAATCGTGAACTCGGATCGCTGCATATAGCGAACCGGAAATAAATCCATTAATGGATCGGCCCATCGTTAATTTCTTCTTTGCTACGATACTATATATTTTCCATGCTGTTTCCGCAATATATTCAGGTATATTAAGTTTCGAAGTAAGCATCTTAAGTTTTGGTTTTGCTTCCCAAAAATTTCTTTCAATACTTGAAATTAATGAATTTTGAATTTTTGAGAGTCGAGAAAAAAGTGCTTGTTCTTTAGCACCAATACTCTTTCCTTTACTATCAGTTTTAGTATTTGGGAGCATAGTCCTTGGTCCAAAGTCCCTCCAGCGTGGTTCTGTTCTACGACGGCTCTGTATCTCCTCGATTGTATACGCTCGTCTTTCATTTCCAACGTAAGTCCTTTCAAAAATAATCCCGCAATTTAAACAAACTTTATTACCATCCCGAGATTCGATGAAAGGATTACCACAGCAATTATTCTGAGGGATTGTATTTTCATCGATTTTATTGTTTTTTAAAAAAGTACGATACTGCTCATTCATAATAAATCACACTGGAAAAAATTGAAAAAAAACGCTAATTACATCATATCACTGCTATTAAGTTATTAATAATCTGGTGATATAGATCAAGATCAAAGTTACATATTTAAAGTTATGTTTCAAATTTGAAAATGTTTAAACTTTAGGTAAAAATACTGTACATTTTCTTCATAAAATTTATTGAATAGAATAAGATTAGTATAAAGAATTATCAAAAATCTAAGTAAAAATAAAATAATTTCAAAAATTATTAGGTAAATATGAAAATAGCAAGGATTAATGTCAAGACGGATGAAATCAATTATGAAAAAATTTCAAAGGATTCAAAGATATTTTTATTAGGAGGACGAGGTTTAACTTCTTATCTTATCCATGATGAAATTCCACCATTATGTGCCCCTTTAGGTGAGGAGAATAAGCTGATTATTGCTACAGGATTACTTACGGGAAGTCCATTTCCTTGTTCCGCCCGCACATCAATAGGAGCGAAAAGTCCTCTGACAAATGGAATAAAGGAAGCCAATGTGGGAGGAAGAACTGCTATGATGCTAGCAAGAAATGGAATAAGAGCAATAATTTTAGAGGATATATCACCAAAATTGAAATTAATATTGATAGATGAAAATGGTATTAAGATTTTATCTGCTGAAGAATATAAAGCTCTAGGTAATTATGAGCTCCACTCTAAGTTAAAAACGAAATTTGGAGATAATATAGGTATCTATTCAATTGGACCTGCAGGTGAATATTTAATGAAATCAGCGAGTATTAGTGCAAATGATTTGGAAGGTTATCCGAGTAGACATGCTGCGAGAGGAGGATTAGGTGCAGTAATGGGATCTAAAAGAATTAAAGCGTTAGTTATAATCCCCTCCCAAAAATCTCACGTAAAGATGCATAACATTGCTACTTTCAGAGAGATTTCAAAACCATTTGCTAAACAATTAGCTACCACGAAGGAGGTCTTTTCTACTTTTGGTACACCTTTAATGATGAAGGGTATGAGCGGACATGGAGGTTTACCTACAAAAAGTTTCAGAAGGGGATCTTATGATGATGTAGATAAAATTTCAGGTGAACTACTTCATGAGCTTGTAATGAAACGAGGAGGAAAAAAAAGATTACCTTGTAGCCCAACATGCGTAATAAAATGCTCAAATCTTATTGTTGATGAAAATGGAAACCACATTACTTCTAGCTTTGAATATGAGACGATTTTTGCTAATGGATCAAATTGTATGATAAACGATCTTGATAAATTAGCGAAAATCGACCACTTATGCGACGATATTGGAATAGATACAATCGAATTTGGAGTCACTATGGGAGTTGCAATGGATTCTGGAAAAGTAAAATGGGGAGATGCTAAAAAAGTATTTAAAGTATTAGAAGAAATTGGAAGTGGTTCAGATTTAGGTCAGTTATATGGAAACGGTGTCGTTCATTTAGGAAAGGAAATTGGTTTTAATAGGATTCCTCACGTAAAAGGCCAAGGTATTTCGGGCTATGATCCTCGTATTTTTAAGGCTATGAGTGTTACTTATGCAACTTCCCCTATGGGAGCAGATCATACTTCTGGAGCTGCAATTGCAGGAAGAGTCGCAAGCCAGCATAAAGACTATGGAGAATTAACTAAAAATGAGAAGAAACTCGAATTATCTTTTGAATTGCAGATTTATACTGCCATTTTAGATTCGATGGGATGCTGTTACTTTATTGGACCAAGTTATGAAAATATGGAAATAGTAACAAATGCGATTAATGCTATGTATAATATAAATCTGACAAGAAAGGATGTAATAAACATTGGTATTGATATCATACGTACTGAACTTAAATTTAATGAAAAAGCAGGAATTACTCAAGAAATGAATAATATTCCGGACTTTTTCAGAGCAGAATCTTCAGAGCCAATAAAATTAAAATTTTCTTTCGATAAAGAAGATTTGAAAACCTTTTGGAAGAGATTAAATCACTATAATTTTTAATTTACTTATTTTCTTTTTTCACTTTTAATTCAATTGAAAGTTGATGAACTAAATAAGATTAGTCAATAAAAAAGAAATTATAGTATAAATAATATATTATACATAAAATACTATTTAAATAGGAGATTTTATTGAGGATTGGCGCACACATGAGTGTTTCTGGAGGAAAATACATGGCTCTTGAAGCCGGAAAAGATTTAGGATGTGAAGCAATTCAAGTTTTTGTTAGAAATGTACGTGGTTGGACTTCTGGACCTCTAAAGCAGAAAGAAATTGATGATTTTATAGAAAAGAAAGAAGAGTTAAAAGATGAAATATGGCCAGTAATTTCACATAACAGTTATCTAGTAAATTTAGCAAGTTTAGATGAAGAAATATTAGAGAAATCATATAATGCTATGCTTGATGAGCTTATCAAGGTTGATCAATTAAATATACAATATGAGAACATGCACCCTGGAGTGATTCCTGTCAGTGATAAAAAAGAAATTACGAAATTAGAAGCATTAACGCAAATTGCTAAACAATTAAATAAACTGATGGATGCTACAAAATCATCAAATACTATAATATTACTTGAAACTACTGCAGGACAAGGCAAGGGATTAGGAAATAAATTCCATCATTTTAAAACAATTATTGAGAAAATACAAGACAAGAATAGAATTGGTTTATGTTTTGATACCGCCCATTCATTTGCAGCGGGATATGATTTTCGAACAAAAAAAGGATATGATGAGATGTGGAATGATTTCGATGATGTTATTGGTTTAAAATATTTGTTTGCATTCCATTTAAATGATACTGATAAAGAATGTGGTTCTAGAGTTGACAGACATACCCATATTGGTCAAGGAAAAATAGGGAAAGAAGCTTTTAGTTTTTTTATTAATGATAATAGATTTAATGATATGCCGGGAATATTGGAAACTCCAAAAGGAAAAGATTTGAAAGAAGATATTATGAATTTAAAAACACTCAAGTCATTGAGAAAGTAATCGATTATTCTACCTCAAACCATACTGGAGTTTTATCATCTATTTTTCCATTATAATTAGTGCACAACTCTTCACCTTTCTTAATATCTCTTATGGCTGAAAATTCTATTGAATTATTCTCATAATCATAAAGATATTGGAGATTTGGGGTAAATGAATGATTTATAAATTGACTGACACTGAATATAGTGGCATTTTCAAATTTGGGCATATGTTTAGGATCTTCCCAAATATAGCAATAATGATATATAACAGTTTCTTGAATTTGCAGATAATCTTCATTAGGAATTAAAACAACTGGAGCAATATCTATAATTTTACCTTCTTTAATATTTTTCTTGGCAAAAGCTCCTCTACCCTTTTTCTCGGAAACATATTTTACTTCAATATATTCATGCAAAATTATCAACAGATAACTGTTATTAGTGTTATATACTTAGTATTATTAAATTGATTTCTTACTTTAAAGTATTGGTTTTAAAAAAATAAACTTTTACTATTATGAAGTAATTAAAAAAAATATGTTATTAACTATTCCAAAATCTCTTTTACCATAATTATATTCGCAATAGGTATGGTTATAACCCTATCTTTCCATTCCGTATCATTTAAAACAACCACATGTTCTGTTACCATTTTAATTATACCTATTTGAATACAATGGGGATAAGGAAGATCTTTAATAAAAACCTCTAATTCCCTTCCCTTTAAATCATCCAAAGTTTTTCTTGGGAACATAATATCTTCTTGTATAGTTTAATATTAGTCTAATTTATTGGAATTAATTTTCTTAATTAAAACGAGATTTTAAATATTTGGAATATTAACTATTCAAGACTTGCATGGCGCATATCTATATCTTTTTCTGAAACATTTAAAGCTTTCATTAAGGCGCCTCCTATTGAATCTAAAACTGATAATGCTGAAATATCAAATAAACTTGTGTAAGGCGCTAGAGTTTCTTGAATAAATGCAATACTTTTATCTTTTCCTATGATTTTTATAACCAAAGAAGAGATTTTTCCAATAGAGGAGTTTGGGTTTCCTGTTAATAAAATTATTTTGCCACCAATATTTTTAGCTTTATTAGCTACTGCTTTTGAAGTTAACGTTTCACCACTCCCGCTTACTAAGATTAATAAATCTTCTTTAGTGTATCGATGTGTTATAGTATCTGAAACAAAACAAGAATTAATACCAAGATGCATTAATCTCTGAGCAAAACATCTTCCGATAAACCCTGACCTTCCTGCGCCGTATACAAAAACTTTTCTTTTACTTCTATAAATTTCAAGAATTACATTAATAAACTCAATTATTTGTTTTATATTGATTTCTAATGAGTTTAACTTTATCTTCTCAGCAATTTCTATCATCGTAGCTTTAAACCTGCTTTCAATATCATCAAAAGTCATGTTAAATCCCTTAAACTAATCTTCCTCTTCATCATAATGTGGATTTACACATTTGCGCCATTGAATTACTGTTTCTTTCGGACCTAATCCAATCAACAAATCTCCTTCATTAAACAGAAAGTCAGGTTTAAAACGATACACCCATTTCTCTTCTCTTTTAAGAGCAATTATATGAAAACCTCTTTTGTATCGTTTATTCTGAAGTTCTTTATAGGTTTTTCCCTTGAAATATGAATCTTTTGATAATGTTTCCCTAACCACGATTTCTTGCGTTTCTTCAATTGCTTTTTGAAGAATACTATGCGGTTCAAAACCTTTTAATATATTCTCTGCAATATGAGCTGCCGCATCAGCAATCTCTTCACAAGAAAAAACAATACGCATAATACCAGTTAAAGATCTAGGAGAGTCTAAAATGTGAGCAAAATCAAGAAGATCTTTTTCAAATGCTATATTAAGACCATCCATTAATTCTTCCATTTCTAATATATCTTCAGCCAATTCATAACTATTAAAAAATAAAGAAGCTAATGCTAATTCAATCATTGTTTCAGAAATATCAGTAATTTGAATATAGTCCTTTTTCAGGTCTTCAAGGTATTCTAAAACATCTGGATTGGAGAGATCAAATTCAGGTTCCTTCGGCTTTATATCAAGATCAAATGAGATCTCCTCATCATCTAATGTAATTCGCTTAAGTTCTTTAATAGATTCTAGCTCACCTTTCACTATTAAAGTATCATTTTCAAGAACTTTCTCTTTTTTACTGAAAAGCCATTGGTTATCCCTTTTTATTACGATAAGATCTACACCATAATTTGATCTAAAATGTACTTCTTTACGAAATTTATCTATGAATTCACAACCTGGTTTTACTGTAATCTTTACAATTGGTTCTGGAACTTCATCCCAAAATAATTGAGTAAATTCATTGATATCACTATTAATATATACAACACGTGCAATATCTGCTAATGCATCCGAAATTTTATCAATAGAATATCCCATAACTACTATTGGTTCTAATTTTTTCGCTTCTTCAAATCCACCTACATTAGTTTGAACTATTTGAACATTAAATAAGAAAATCAATTCATGGATGCGTTGTTCTATTTTAGCAACCTCATCAGCAAGTTCCTTACTGCTAAATTTAATTGCACTATATGCTAAATCTATCATTAAATCGATATTTTGCTTCATTTCTCTCAAAATATCTTTTAATGATAAGGGTTTATATTTAAACTTCTTCTCTTTTCTTGACATTCTGATTAAAATTTTCAATTGTATTGTAATTTATTTATATAAAAATTTGTATAAATATAATTAGAAATAATGGCGTCAAAAAATCTGCCAATGAAGTAACAAATGGAATTAAAAAATTATTGGGATCATTACCACGTTTAAAAAGAAATATCGAGCTTACAAATAAGAATATGAACATCATAAAAAATAATGATAGGATTGTAATTAGTAAAATAGAAATAATTAAAAGGGGATTTACAATATTAATTCCAGTAGTTATACCCATAGTATATCCTATTACAATTAATGCTAATAAACTTAATAAAATTGTTATCAGCAATCCAAAAAAATCTTCTTTTAATCGATCAGATTTTTGAATCTTTGGTGGAATTAAACCGATATATAAATGTGAAGTTAAGCGAGAAATTAAAACGGTAGATATATCTCCAATTAAGGAATTTAATGATGGTAAAATTAGTAGTATTATTGGAAAATAATATAAAATCCTTTCATTAGTGGATAAAACAGTACCCGAGACTAATCCCATTATTGAAGATATAATTACAATTACAATGGATTCTTTAAGGATTTTTTTAAAATACTCCATTATGGAACCCCCAAAAGTATTATTGATAAATAAAATCCTATAATTATAAGAAAATCTCCCACTGCAGTCATAATTGGATTAACTATATTATTAGGATTTAATCCAAATTTAAACACAATTAAATTTAATCCTATTGATATTGGAATTGAAAGAGTTAATGTGAATAAAATAGAAATTAGAGGTATTTCAATAAACCTTAAAATTGGAATAATAAAACCTCTCATTAAAAAAAAATTAAAAATTATACTAAAGATTCCAATTAAGAATGCTGTTATTAATGAAAGAATGTAAGTAGCAAATATATTTTCTATTATTGATCTTCTGTTAAATTCTCCAATAATGAGATCTCTTGATGTTCTTGCTATAAAGGGACCACTTATATTCCCTCGTAATGATAATAATGCGGGAATGATTAAAATTAAAACAGGAAAACTTTCAAATGGCAGAATTAAAAGTGATAGAACAATTCCTGCTAAAATATCTCCTATAATTGAAATAAGTTCTGATGGGAAGGTTTCTTTAACAATTTTTCTTTTAGAGTCTTGAGCCTCCATATACCGTCCTCATCAGATTCAGTTGATTTTAGATTGTCTTTTTCTAGCATTATTTATAATAATTTATGGTGAATTTATTAAAAATTTAATTATATTTATATGGTAAAGGAATTTATTTTTATTTTCCTCTTACAATTCTTTTTATTTCCTTTTTACATTTGATCTTATTTTTTATCATATTTAAAAATTTAGATACACCTAATTTATTTAAATTTTTATGGAAAATTTAACCCGATTTTGTCCAAAGAGAAAAATTACTAAACATAATTGTTAAAAATAAATATGAAGAAAGCGTATAACCATTTTTTTATCTAAATTCTTCCTTAATACATACTTGCATAGAGTTCTAATAGTAATAAAATAGAGATATTTATGAATCTAAACAAATTTTATTTGAAAAAAATAATTCAATAATATTATTTATTACAAGGAAAAAGAATTAAACAGACAAATCGAGAAAAATTTAATTGAGTCTTTGGAAAATAATAGCAAAAAATGAAATCCGGTTAAAAACAAGTCGATTTAGAAATTATCGAAGAGTTTTTTTTATCTTGATTTCCTCAATTTCTCTATTTTGGGGTCTTTTTTTTGGTCCACTTTTTATTGATGCTATTATTCCAGAAATCATAAAACAAATTTCTCATCAATTTGAGACATTATTTGTCCAATTAATTGAATTTACTTTTACCTCAATTTTTTTAATGGCTGTAATGTATCCCCTTTTTGTTCTATTTAAAAAGGCTGAAATTGATAAAAAAGAAATCACATTATCAACACCTCTTAATCCTGGTGATATAATTTTTGGTGAACTTTTAGGGCAATGGCTTTTTTATTTTTTATTTATTTTAATAATAGGACCCTTTGCATTAGCTTTATTGCTACAAATTAATCCAGAAATGAATATCTTGCATTATTTAATTTTTTATTTTTGTTTCTTTACATTATATATACTTGGTTCTTTGTTAGGAACATTCATAGCTAATTTGATTGAAAAGAACGTTTCAATAAGATATAAATTGAAAGAATTTGGGAAAGTATATTTACTCTTAATATCAATTCTAATAATCATCGTATATTATACTTTCCACTTTATATTTAACTTTATTAGGATTTATCCTGAATTAAAAAATTTCTTCGTATTTTATCCTTCTTTTTGGTATTCTAACATAATTCTATATTTTATTGATATTACATTGATAGAATCATATATCCTAAACATATGGATTAATATTATTTTAGCTATTTTTATTCCTATCTTAATTTCTTATATTTTGTATAAAAAAGCTAATTATTTTTATGATATAAAATTAGGAATAGAAAAGGAATCTGGAATCTTTAAGCAAGAAAAAAGCATTTATAGAATTATAAGAAAAATTACTCATAAAAAATTCAAGGAATTAGTAGTATTTCAACTCAAGGCATTTTTAAGAAAAAAAGAAAATATAATAAAATTGATCTTTATCATTGGAACTTTAGGAGTGCTTGGAGTTTTTATTTATATAACTTTTGAAAATCAAATTTTTTCATTGACAATTGAACCCTTTAGTATTCCAATCACTTTTCAGATTATTTTTGATAAAAACGTAATAGCTATAATTCTATCGTGGATGGGGGGATTGATTTTTGGATTATTTATGGGAATGTATGATTTCATCGGTCCAAAAGAATTATTTTTCACTTATAAAAAAACACCAAAAGGTCCAAATACAATTCTCTACTCGAGTTTATATTATTTGTTTTATATTTTGATTTTCTACAATGTGATTTTAACCGTGGTTTTTACTGTGATATTTCAATTAGATTTTTTAGTTTCTTTAATATTTTTCTTTAGTTATATCTTACATGGCGTAACAATCTTATTGCAAGCTCTAGGAATTCAATGTGTTAGACCCCTATTTGAAGAAAGACGCAAAAATCTAATTATCAATAATTATTTGATTTTCTTTTTTCAGATTACCTCATTTTTAATAACTCTTTTTATCTTTATTCCAAATATCTCAGACACAATAAATCCTTATTTAGGACTAATATTCATAATGTTAATTAACCTTGGAATATCTGTTCTAATAGCAATAACTTTATTTTACTTTGGAATTTTTAGATTAAATAAAATAGAATGATAGCATTATCCTATTTTTACTTTCAATTTAAATTTTTTAATTATTCTTATTAAACTATCAATAGTTAAAGGTATAATTAATAATACTAATCCAAGTGGATTGATCAATATGTTATTCATGGTTATTGTAAGTATTTCAATGGGATCGAATGAAAATAATTGTAAAATAAAATATATAAAAATTACAGCCCCAAATACTAAAAGAAAAATATTAGATTTTAGCATAGAGAGAAAAAGTACAATTAAAAACAAAAAAATAACAGATTGCACAAAATCCATAAGAATGTAAATGAGTTGTTAATAATAAATTTTAGAAAAAAAAATAAGAATTTTATTAGTTATATCTTACCTGTTTCTTTTTCGTATATAATAGATAATACCGATAACTGTTAGTGGCATTACAATCATAATAATAGTTATCTCATATCCAGGAATTTCTCCATCTGAAACTAAAGTAATGGATATTGCGGTTACTCCATCAGAAGATAATGTAGCTTTACTAAGGAGCCCTATTGAATTCCAAGATGCCGTAAGTTCAAAAGCATCGAGATTTCCAGCGGTAGCAATTGTAGCTTCAGTATTTATAGCTGCCCACTCATAATTAGTTGCGACGATTAAACCTTTTGTGAAAATAGCTTGATCTAATAAAGCAATTTTTGGATCAGAATATGAGGATGGATCTACTATATAACCTTCCATAGTGAGATTAAGAAGAGAATATAACACTGTGGTTGTAACATTAGTTTCAATGGGGATTGGCTCCGCTGGGAAAACACTCACTGTACTTGTAAGATTCTCTATTAATTCTTCAAACTCCATCCAAGTTTGCATATCAACACTAAGGAAAAGTGACATTTCTATTTCTGTTGCTCTTTGACCTCCCAAAGTTGATATTCGTTCTGCACCAATATCATCTATTGCTACTTTTATTCCATAAGTAGTAGGAAAAGTTGCACCTAACGTTTCTAAAGCAGCATACATTGAATCCCATTGTGGTAAAATCATGGAAGTAAATTGTGTTTTCCCTTGCTCAACCATAAAAGAGGCTAAATCTTTTATTGACATATCTAACCAATTAGGAGGAAACATTCCCGGGGGTAATGTAGAATTATACATATATATTAGCTCATCAATTTCCCACTTTAGAATTGCTGAGAAATTTGCTCCATTAAGTGATGGCTCCTGTAAAGATAGATTTGTATTCATCCAATCTGCTTGGTTCTCTAAAAGTTCTAGCATACTGCCAGAATCCCATCCTGGTGGTGATGTATTATTGATTGCATACCATAGACCCTCAAGCAAAATTGTTAGATTTGTATTATATAATTCAGGTGGCATCATGTAGGGCAAAAGATCTTCAATTATTTGTCCTTCTGAACCAGGAGGTAATAGTGTATAAAGTTGTGAAAACCACTGATCCATCATGATATATGTTAAAAAGCTTTCTGTTGCTGAGGGAAAAGATTCTGCTATTATAGATTCAAAGAAACTATTTAAAGTCAGCTGATCCCATGCTTCTGGTATTAATCCGAATAGAATGGAATTATTAAATTCATTAATAGCTAGAGTGATTAAGTGAGGAATAGGGTGATCTTCCCAACCCGTTGGCATCGTTGAATTAAGCCCTTCAATCACATAATCCATAAATGTGGAATAATTCAAAGTTTTCCAATTTCCTGGAACATTTCCAGCAAGAACTGTAGAATTAAAATCTTCTACAAATTTCTCAATTGTTGCTTCAAGTAATTCTGATATATTCAAAACCTCCCAACCCATAGGTAGAATAGTATTTAAAATAGTGTGAGATACATTTTCCATGGCTTCTGGAAGTGTTTTGGATGCTAATCCGAATAAATCCAATTCTAATATTCTATTCTGTATATTAGTCATTAGTCCCGGAACATTCTGCATCACATTATTAACACCGTCTAGATTCAAGTTAATTCTCCATTCATATTCGCTTCCTTCTGAAACTCCAACATAACCGCTTGATTGTGCCCTTGAAAAATTTGCAAGAGGAATCAAAATAATTGCAATTGCCATAAAAACAGTTAAAATTTTAATTTTTTTCATGATTTCTTCCGTTTTATGTTTTATTTAACCTTATTATTAGAATGAAATTTTTATAATAATTATCCTAATTCAGTTATTTAAATTTATACAAATTTGGAATTTTGCACACACTATAATTATATTTTTATAACATTCTGAGTAAAAGTTCTAGAAATATAATTTTTACAATTTTTCTTATCTTAATTATCTATAATACTGCGCTTTTTTAGATAAAAAAAATTAAAAAAAAATAAGATTAAAATGTTTGAAATTTAATTGATTGATTTTTTCGTAGGTAGAATATTACTCCTATAATACTAATCAAAGTTAATCCCAGGAGAATTGAAAGTCCATATCCGGGAATTTTATCTTCTTCAGGACCAAGAGTGATAAGGTTATCACCTCCATATTTAACAGCCGCTTTTTTTATAACGCCATTTTTATTAAAATCAACATATGCATAAATAGAAGATATAGTCATAGTATCAATAGTGCCTCCTGAAAATGAAAATTCTAAGCCCGCTTCCCTTGCATTAACAGTAAAATTGACATCAGGGATTTCTGGAATTGGAGGAATACTTACATTTAGTTGATTAGCAACATTTAACCAATCTAAATCTTTTGCTACAAAGATGTAACCTAGGTACATTTCATCCCCAATACTATATTGATTCATAAATGCAGCTATCGTAGAAAAATAATCTAATGTATTATTTCTCGGGATAACAATACCTATAGGAGGAGATTCTTCTGATTGTCCAGCAGCACTTAATGTAGCAATTATAGTGACATTAACCCAATAAAATCCAAAAGTTGAATCATACAATTCATCACTTACACTCATTATTCTTACTGAAATAGAAAGTCCCATATTAGATATAGATCCTTCTGGGATGGTTGAACCGGTAGTATCTTCAAAAAATTGAACATAAGTATTACCATATACAGTAACTGACCATTTAAATTTATCTCCCGCCTTTACACCTACCCAATCAGGTGGAGCTGCAACAGAAACTTTTATATTTGTTAATAAGAAAAAAAAAATGCTGAAAAATAAAACAAAAATTAATTTAGTCTTGATTTTCATATGAATGCATCTATTTTTTTTGGAATTTTCAAAAAATCGTTACTTATCCATTGCATAATCAAATATTTAAATATGTCATATGAATATATTAAAAAAGGATAATATAATTCTGAAATATTAGTATTTTCAACATATTTATAAAATAAATATTTTGTAATTTATTTAGTATGGTCCTTCAAAAATATGAATCTAGATTTATAGCGGGAGAGAAATTAGCTGAATTTATTGAAACTGAAAATGAGTCTTTGAAAGATCATATTTTAGATAATTCTAATCAATATTTTTGTTATGCTATTCCTAATGGGGGAGTATCAGTAACAGAAGGTTTTTGCTCTAAATATAATTTAAACTATGATATCTTAATAGTACGCAAAATTAAAATTCCCTATAACACAGAAGCGGGTTTTGGAGCTGTGACAACCGATGGGACCATTTTAATTAATGAACCTTTATTAAATCAACTCAATCTTTCAGAAAAAGAAATTAATCAATCAATCAATTTAACAAAAGAAGAGATTAACGAAAGATTAAAATTCTATGGCAAAGAATCACTTTCAGAAGATCTTTATGAGGATGGAATTCATAATAAAAGTATTTTTTTATTAGATGATGGATTAGCATCAGGATTTACAATGTTAGCAGCAATAAATATGATTCAAAAATATAATCCAAACAAAATCTTCATCGCTGTACCTACAGCCCCTTTAAGAACCATTTTAACTGTAAAAAGTAAAGTAGATTATATTTTTTGTCCAAACATTAGAGATGTGCTGTGGTTTGCTGTAGCTGATGCTTACAAACACTGGTATGATGTTCCAGAATCAGAAGTATTAAAGATAATAACCAATTCTAAATACTATAAATTTACCATTGGAACTCCCTCTTATTAAAAATATATAAAAAAAAGGAATTAGATAAATAGGTAAAAAAATTGTTTTTAAATCTCATATAACTTTTTAAAGGTGAAGTTATATCATTCTTCTATGAGTTATACATCATTTGAATTGCGTGTTCTCCCTATCTTTATTTACTATATTTTCGTATCAATTTTTGGAATTGTAGTTTCAGTTAAGATGTTTAAAAAATGGAGAGAAAGAAATGTTCCTCCTCCACTCTATTTAGCACTAGTATTTTCTTTCCTTACCGCAGCTTTGGTTATATTAACAATAGGTCTAGCTGAAGCAGTGATAACGGATTTTTATAAAGAAGTCTACAGGATATCTCTCCCATTAGCTTATAGTATGGTAGTTTGCGCAGACATTTTTTTATTTATATTTGCTAGCTATATGACAAATAAAGGTAGAAGAGCTTTTCCATTAATCATACTTGTTGGAATCCTTTTAATTTTTATTCTATTTCTACCTTGGAATTGGTGGGGCGTACCTCAAGTAGATTATGAAGGAGAGTTAAGTATAAGACTCTATACTACAGGAAGCCTTGTGTTATTTTCATTTCTAATATATGGTTATATCGCCTTAATTTGCCAAAAGATTAAACGGAAAGTCGATGATAAAATTATGTATACGGGATTAAACTTATTAATTTATTCCATGATAAGTTTAATGTTGCTTTTCGCAATGTTAATAATGGATACGCTGATGATTACCTTCTTTGACCACCCTGGATACTCTGAGTTTACTTATATTGCTTGGGTTTTTGGGCTAATTTTCATAGTCCTTTCATATCTATCCTTAATTATGCCTGATTGGTTAGTAAATAGAATTAAAAAAAAATATAATATTAATTAATAAAAATCCTATTTTTTTATACTTTTTTACCTAAATGTTCGTGGAATACTATGTCTTGCCTTAAATAATAGATATAAACATTAATACATCGTTCCAGAATCAAAATGGTTAAAGATAATTACCCCTTTTAAATATTAAAAAACTATACTGGTATCCGACTAATATTAGAAATCGAATATAAAAGAAATTATATAATAATAAAAGAAAAGTAAAAAAAATTTATTAGAAATTTTTAGGCGCTAATTAGTCTAAAGAGAATAGAGGAATGTGGAATGTAGAACTCATCTTTCCTCTTAATCACCACAGTGTGAAAATATTCAGCAAGACCTAAAAATCCCCGAATCACTGACTCATCTTCTTCAAATTTGAAATTCACTGCAGCGATAGAAGCTCCTGTGTTGAATTTAACACTATCGTAAACTCTTTCGTCTATTAACGGAATTTTTAATTCGTTAACAATTTCATAAACACGTTTAATGAAGAGTTCTCGCTTTGGCATTTTTTACAAACCCTTTTAATTTAATTCTATTATGAAAATTTTATAGAAAATTGAAATTTTAATAATTTTTAAACTTACTAATGAAATATGTTATATAATATTATTAGTTTAAGTTTTTTAATAATTAATGTTTTTTTTGATTTACGTTATACTTACTATTTAGAGTTTCAAATTGTATTGGAATAAAAATATAAATACATATTAATTTATTATATAATTAAAAAATAAGATTATTACTAGTAATTTTAATTTAAATTAATTTTTCAATTATATTAGAGGAATTGAGTAGGACGTGGTTTCGAAAGAACAGAAGAAAATTGAACGAGTTATCAATTTCATGAAAAAGGGTTTAAATTCTTTAGCGGATGATCTCGAAGACACAGTAAAAGGGATAAACGATTTTATTAAATCTTTAGCTAAAGCTCAGAAGGATTTAAAGGAAGTTTCAGTTGTTGAAGAAGCTCAAACCGTAAGTACTTCATCTACAAAAATAGTTGCCCCTACAAGTGGTGCTGCTAAAACAGCTGCAGCTAGTACTTTATTTAGTTTATTAAGTGGTGGAGGTGGTGCTCCAACACCTACTGCAGCTCCAGCAGCAGTAATTCCTGCAGCTCCTGCTCCACCAGGTGGTGCACCGCCAAGTGCTGGCCCCCCTAAGGCACCTTCAGCTGCAGGACCTCCTAAAACAACAGGTCCTCCAACGGCACCCTCAGGAGGTGGTCCACCTAAACGTCCTAATTTACCCCCTGCTCCAAAATTGCCTCCTACAAGTAGCACTCCTGGAGCTCCTCCTGCGGCTCCACCCGGCGGTGGGCCTCCCGTAGCACCCCCCACTTTTGCAAAAAGACCAACAGCACCTGCTACCCCCTCAGGACCTACTTTGCCTGCAGCAGCTCCCAAACCAGGAGGTGGTTTGAGTTCACTTCGAGATGAAATGTTAGATGAATTAAATCGACTCAAGAAAATAATGAGAGGAGAATAAAAAAGTCAAGTCTTTTATATTCTTTTTTTTATTCCATGTTTTTCAAAGATTACAAGGATTGAATAATTATTATATAATCTAATAGTAGGAATATTTCAATAAAATTTTTAATCTCTAATTAAAACTTTACATTAAATGTCTAGAAATTCATATATAATTTGTGAAGATCAAATTCCTATCATTGTTCCTAAGCGAATAATGATTTTTGCAGGTCATCCTGATGATGAGATAATATCTTGTGGCGGAACAATTTTGAAATATCAAAAACTTGGTGCTGAGATAATCATTGTCATAGCTACTAAAGGACTAGGAGGTTATGCAAAAGAAGAAGAAAAAGAGCAAATTCAACAACAAAGAAAGAAAGAACTAACTCTTATAAAAAATCTTTTAAATTGTAATTTTATAGAACTAAATTATAGAGATCTGGATGTAAAAAGAGAAAACATTTCCGAGATTACTAATTTGATAAGAAATGTTAAACCACACGTGATTTTAATTCCACATTATACAGATTTTCATAGAGTTCATAGGAATTTGTCATTAATTACTCGAGAAGCAATTTATCATTGTACTTCTGGAAAAGCATATGGAGGTCACGGTAGAGGATGGATTCCTCTTGGAGTTTATTATTATGAATCTCCCTCATGCAAATTTGAATATATAAAAGGATCTGTATTTGTTATTGTTGATATCGAAGATTTTTGGATCAAAAAGAAAGATATATTCAATCAAATATATACTTCTCAGAGGGAAGTGTTGGAACGAGTTTTAGATTGGGCAGAAGATACAGCTATTCTAAGGGGAAATGAAATAAATAAGAAATACGGAGAAAGCTTTATTCCGGATACCACTTATACACCACTTAAAATACTATTAATGTAAATAGTTTAAAGAAATTACCTTGTCCATCTTAAAATTGCTTAAATAAATTATAAAAAATTTTACCTTTAAAAATCAATAAGCAAAACAAAAAATCCTTATTGTTCCAGAAATTTAATTACCGTTAAATTTCTTGTCTATAGATTGTTAAAATGAATTTTTTCATGATTAGTAAAATATATTTTAATAATTAATCGACTTATTTTTGATTAAACATATTATTTAGTTGAATTCAAAAGTAAAGATGAAAAATAACAAATTTCAATTTATTGAGCCGAAAACTAAAACTATTAGTAGAGATAAATTTCGCAAGTTGCAGAAAATTCCAAAAAGTAAGTTAGGTATCGTTATAGATGGATTAGATAAGACTCATAAGGCAGGCCTGAGATATCCAATACCAAAATATATGAATTATAATCCAGAATTCCAAACTTCTTTTGAAATAAAAGCAAAAGAAAAGGTGGAAGGCACAATAATTAAAGAGTAATTGGGTAAGGAGGAAAAAAAAGTGCAAGATTCGCTTTTTAGTAAATTTGAATGGCCATATTTTATAAAGTGGGATGAAGAAAAAGAAATAAGTACAGATATATTAATTCTAGGAGGAGGTATTGCAGGTTGTTGGGCTGCAATTGCAGTAGCAAAAAAAGGATTAAAAGCTATTATAGTTGAAAAAGGGGCTACAATTAGGAGTGGAGCAGGTGGATCGGGTTGCGATCATTGGGAATCAGCAGCTACCAATCCATGTTCACGTGTTACCCCTGAAGAACTGACATTAGCAATGATAAAAGACCATAATGGTTATAATAATGGAATTTCACATTATATCGAGTGTAGAGAAGGTTATGACAGGCTGTTAGACTTAGAAAAAATGGGAGGAAAAATCAGAGATACAGAAAATGAATTTAAAGGGGCTGAATTTAGAGATGAAGAAACTAAATTTTTATTTGCATATGATTATGAAAATAAATTTACTTTACGAGTATGGGGAACCACTTTTAAACCTGCGCTTTATAAAGAATGTAAACGATTAGGAGTAGATATCTATGATCGAACAATGGCAACAAGTCTATTAACAGAAACAAGTAAGCAAGGAGTTAGAGTTGTTGGAGCTACAGGAGTAAATGGACGGACCGGTGAATTTTTTATATTTAAATCCAAAGCTACAATACTTTGTATGGCTCGCCCTACACGTATATGGCTTTTTTCGCTAGGACTACCCGGTATTTCAGAATTCCGACCACTTCAATGCATGGGAGATGGTCATGCAATGGGTTGGAGAGCTGGTGTTGCATTTACAATGATGGAAAAATCTATAAGAGGACAATGGTCAGGTGAAAGAAGTTATCCGCCTTATGGAACTGGTAATACCCATAATACATGGTATGCTTGTTCAATGGTGGATGCAAACGGTAGAGAAATTCCATGGATAGATAGAGACGGTACTATTCTCAAGAATATTTCTCAACGATATCATCCCTCATCAGGACAAAAATTTTTCTTAAAAGGGGGTGGAGAGTCAGATTTCCATCTATATGAATATCAAGGTCCTGACACTCTTCCTATCGAAAAACTTTTAGAACAAGGATACAAACTTCCTTTCTATGCTGATTTACCAAGTATGCCTCCACATGAACGAAGAGTTATATGGAATTTAATGGTTGGACAAGAAGGAAAGTCAAAAATTCCCATATTCCAGAGATATAATGAAGGGGGATTTGATCCTGAAAAGGATTTACTTCAAAGCTATGGAGAAGGATGGACTTCAGCTTCTTTTCTCCCCAGAGAACGTCAACTCTTTGGACTTCCTGGGGGAACTGTAAATGATTGGAACCTAAAAACGAATATTGAAGGACTTTATGCTGCTGGCGATCAATTATTTGCTTCAGATTGCAATGGGCATGCTGCTGCTACAGGATATTATGCCGGAAGACATGCTGCTGATGATGCGATCCTAGCTTCTGAATCTATTATAAACAATCAACAGGTTGAGGCTGAAAAAAAACGTATTTATTCACTTATCAATAAAAGTGAGGGCTTAGGATGGAAAGAATTTAATATGGCAATTTCAAGAATTATGCAAAATTATTGTGGTGAAATAAAGAGTGAAAATCTCTTAAATATTGGTTTGAAATTATTAGAAGATCTAGAAGCTAATGAAGCTCCAAAATTATATGCTCGAAATCCACATGAATTATTACGCTCTTTGGAGGTTATAAATATACTTACCAATGCTAAAATAATTATTCATTCTTGTTTAGCACGTAAAGCAAGTTCTAAACATTTACATTTTACTCGCTCAGATTATCCAAATATAGATCCCCCTAAATCGCATAAATTTATCACTGTTAAACTAGAGAATAATAAAGTGATGGTTGGTGAATTGCCTATTGATTATTATGGCTCTCTTAAAGAAAATTATGAAATTCATAATAAAGATTATATGAAAATGAGGCGTAAATCATGAATAAAGAAATTTATGTCGTTCCTGAATCAGGGATTTCGAATCCAATAATTTTTAATCCAAATTTATGTACTGGGTGCAACAGATGTATCGAAATATGTCAAGTAGATATATTTATCCCACATCCAGAAAAAAGTAAGCCTCCAATTGTTCTTTATCCAGGAGAATGTTGGCATTGTGGTTGTTGTGTTATGGAATGCCCAAATCCAAGGGCTATAAAACTTAATCCACTATTAATGAACAGAGTATATTGGAAACGGAAAAGTATAAGTGAAAAATAAAAAAAAATCTTTCATTTTTTTAGAAATAATTAAGTTTAATCTTTAATTTGTTCCATTATAAAAAAATATTTGATGTATTTATAACTTAAGGGGAATGGAATTAAATTGAATAAATTCCAGAAGATGGTAAATTCAGCTCAAAAAGCAATGACTCATGTAATGAACTTGAACATCAATGATGCTGTTTTAGTTGTAACTGATAGCTATACCAAAAATGTAGGTGAAGCTTTTTACACTGCGGCGATTAAATTTGGATGTACCTCACAATTATATTTATTGCCCATAAGAAGTCGACCTTTGTTTGAAATACCAAAAGAAATGATTGAATTAGTAAAAGGGAAAACAATAGTAATTAATGCTTTTAAAGGATTGGGAGGAGAAACTCCATTCAGAGTTAAATGGATAAAATCGATTCTTGCTACTAAATCGATTCGATTAGGTCATGGTTCTGGTATTACTGAATCTATGATGATTGATGGACCTATGAATATTGATTATGAAATAATGGTAAATAA
>JBHLLG010000043.1:0-23311 GCA_048885925.1 Candidatus Hermodarchaeota archaeon | reverse complement strand
CGATTATTATATCGTGAGCTTAGTCCCATGATATCCTCTTGTTTTTCACCAATTTCAATTGCTTTATCATAACATTCTTTTGCTTTATTTAAATCACCCCAATTTCGGTATATATTACCAAGGTTATTTAAACACATTCCTTGCCCATGAAGATTATTTGTTGTTTGAAATAATTCCAATGCAGCATTGTAATTGGTGAAAGCAAGAGTCATATCTCCATGATAATAACTTTTATTCCCCAAACGCATTGTAACTAATAAACTTTGAAAAGATTGAGCAAGTACACCAATCTCATTTCTTCTAATTCTACCATCAAAAGGAATTTCTTGTGTTAAATCGCCTTTTGATATATTTTCTATTGAATGGGTTAAATTAATAATAGGTAATGTAATTCTGCGAGCGATACGGATTACTCCAAAATATATTACAACGCTTATTAATACTGCTAAAATTATGAAGGTTGTAATCAAAGGAGCTTTTAATGCTTCAAGAGCATCATTTGAACCACCGCCTATTTCTATGAAATAATCAATATTCGAAATTAACTGTAACATTAATACAATAGTCAAAATTATGAATGGAATTAAAATACAGACAACCATAGTTGTAATAATCCGTTGTCGTAATGATCTTTTTTTACCAAATTTTTCCTTAATTTCCATCTTCTTTATCTCACTTCCCTTTTTTTAAACCCCCTTTTCTATTCCTTCATATATTAGAAATATCGATGTAAAGATAAAAGCTTTAACCATAGCTAAACCTATTAATGGAAGATCTGAAACAGCAGCATCAATAATTCCAAAAAGAGAAAACATAAATAATCCTATTCCCAAAGAAAATCTCCTCCACTTGGCACTTTTATCCTCCATTTTTAGTCCACTATAAATTATTGCTGGTCCCAAAAATGCCATTATTATAACCGATAAGATAAGTAATAGTGCAATTGGAATACCAGTGATCCCTGTTTCAGGTAACCCACCGGGTGATGCTTCCCAGAAAGTAAATGTTGATGAATTAGCATATATCATAATTGCGTAAATTAATGCAATTATTGCGACGATACCCGTAATAGGGATCTTATAACGACCTTCCTTAATTGTTTCCGAAGCAACATACGCCCAAATTGTCGCTCCCAAAGCTGGACCCCAGGCATATCCTAAAACTCCTACATTTGGATCACCATCAGGATACCCTAATGGATTTTGTCCCAATATCATTAATAAAAAGCTTGCAGAAACACCAAACCACGAATGATAAATTGAAATTAAACCAATTCCTCTCACAACAATTTGTTTTTTAAGTTTATCGGTAGGCGCTCTTCTTGCATGCTTGAATATAAGGATGAATCCTAAAATATAGCCACTAATAATAATTTCAAGTCCACTAACTCCATTTAATATATCTATATTTGGAAGAACCATTTTAATTAATACCTCTATTTAACTGTGTTATCAACATTTTAAAATCTTTTTCATTTTCATTCTTTTAAAATACTTATTAAATTGAATTGGAAATATTTAAATATTTCACATATAAAATGGGATATAATTTTCTCTTTTCTATCAGAATTCAATAATATCTCAATAGTATTATAATTAAATTGTACTTTTCGAAAATAAAAAGGTTTCATCTACTAATGGTGGTAAAAAGAGAAATTTAGTGGTAATAAAATAAAAATGGTGGTAAATCTGATATATAAAAATCTTCATTTTTTAGATCTTTGCTTTTATTAATAATTAACTGCATTTGATTCAATACTATAGCATTAACTACATTTTAAAGAAGAAATGAACCTTAAAAAAAAATGAAAACATTGTAAGATCATATTTTTTTTATATTGGTGTGTTTTATGTTATGATATGAATCTAATGAACACATTTATTGCAATCCATCTTAAACTAAAGCAATACAAAATACAGTTTATATTTTTCTTTCTATTTTGGTTTATTGGTTTTCTTTTTTTTTTAATTACAGAACCAGAATATAGTTTTAGTAGGATCATCTTATTTTCAATAACTGTAGGATTGCCCTCAGATGTAGGAGATTTTGGTCAATTTTATGCTGTAGTGTGGCCAATTTTACTAGAAGTTATATTTTTTGGATTTATTATGGGAGAATTATTTGAAAAATATAATCCTGTTATTACTAGTAGAATTCTTGCGTCTCATAAAAGAAATCATGCTGTAATTATTGGATACCATCATCTTTCTGAAAGAATTATAGATTATTGTATTGATAATAAAAAACAATTTTGTCTTATAGAAGACCATGAAGAATTCGTAGAAGATTTATTAAATGCGGGACACCCAATAGTAATTGGTGATGCAACTGAAACAACTAATCTTGAATTGGCTAATGTAAAACATGCTAGAGAAGTATTTATAAACGTCGATGATGTTAGAGTGGCTATCATTTGCTCAGAAAAGATTCGTAAAATGAATCCAAATTGTCGAATCTATGTTCGCGTATTTGAAGATCACGTTAAAGATTATCTCAAACAACCACCATTGAATGCCTTTCCATTTTCTACTTCAAAATGGGCAATAGACGATATTATTGAATGGACTAAAGATAAAACTGGTAAAGCAATTGTAATTGGACGAGATAAATTAACACATCGAATTGCTTATCATATTTCATTACAGCTTGGTCGTGAAGTATATCTTTTTGATGATGAGCATGATGGAATTGAGTTTGAAGTAAATGAACGATTGCATATTATCAATGAATTCGCGTGCTTTCTAAGTGATTTACATCCTCATGTAAACTTGGAAGAAGTTACTCAAGCATTCATTTGCTGGAAACGAGAATCTGAATTTGATGAATCAATATATATGACATCCAAACTCAATTTACGTTATCCCCACATTGAGGTGTTTGTACGTATTTTCGATGAAGAGCTTAAAGATATCATTAAAAAATATAATGCTAAAACATTCTCAACATCTAAAAAAGCCTTTAAAATGCTTCAAAAAGAAGTTCCAGCCGACTCTATTATTGCTCCTTTAAAAGTCTAAATAACTGATGATTTTGCTTTTTTTTTCTTGATTTAATGTTATTTTTATTGAAGGTTTTCTTTATACTAACATAATTCCATAATTAACAAAAAGAAATCTAAATTCACACTTAAAAAATAAATAAAGGAATGAAATTATGGCAAAATCATCTGGTTTAGCTGTTTTAGCTCTTTTATTCGCAATTGGAGCTCTAGGTATTGGAATATATCAAATGATATTTGCAGTACCAGCAGAAACACCAGCAGAAGACGGATCTGGTGTTAAAAATACTTGGTATAATTTCCATTATTCCACTGAGTATACTAATCCTACTTCTACAATTATACCAATTGAAGAATTAACTATCAACTTTACTATAAGTTCTGGAGAATCCGTATATTTTCATTTTAACACCTGGGCAGAAGTAGTTACTGGACCAAATAAACTCATACAATTTGAATTCATGTTAGATGGTGTCAGGTTAAGTGGTCCCACCTATCCATGGTGGCTTTTTCGTACTGATGGAGCTAGGATAGAAGCCCCTCTTTCCTGTCAACTATCATTAGATACTGTTACAGCTGGGGCTCATAATGTTACAATTAGTATATTTGGAAACGATATTAATAATAATATTCAGGCTAGTACGTTATTTGTACAAACTTACGTGCCCTAAAATACATTGAAAAGGATAAAAATTTTAAATAAAACTTTTTTTTACTTTAATTTTTGTTTATTCAGACTTTTATTAATTTAATCTAAATCCACATTAAAATCGCATTCTCTACATTTTTTTGCTCCATGAAATAATAATTTTCCACATTTAGGGCATTGATATCTTTTCTCCTCCGCTTCAATCCATTTTTCAGTTCCGAGATTACGCCATGTAGGAATACTGCGAAATATAACTTTTTTATCTAAAGGATCTGGCCAATTAGTTATGATTGAGCACGGAAACTCATCGCATAAATAACATCCTTCAATATTTTTATTCTTTATGCAATCTCTAATAGAGCATGTTTGACAGAAATGAAATTTAACACCATCAGATAAACATCCTGTACAAGCTATGTCATCAACGCTTTTAGCTCCATAATCATTAAGTGTAGGCAATATCTCTTTTTTAAATTCTAAATCATTGTCTTTATGAGCTTTATAAATTCTACATACTCTACAATACAAACCACATGGAGCTAAAAGATCCTTTTCAATTTCATCCATCTTAAAAATCCTCCAATAAACAGATGTAAAATAATTTTCCAACATTTATTTTAAGATGACCATAATTTATTATTTTGGAATAATTATGAATATCATTCAGTTATATTTAAGCTTTTTGCATAACATCCAGAAAAGTTTAAATATACTGCGCAATATCTAATAATTAATAAAAAAAATAATCAACAAGAAAATGATTGATGCTCTTAATAAAAGTATTTTAGAAGAATACCAAAAAGATGCAAGTATAACCTATAGAACATTAGCAAGGAAAATTGGAGAACCTGCATCAACTGTCTTTTCAAGAATTAAACAAATGAAAGACTCCGGAGTTATAAAAAAGATAATCCCATTAGTGTCTCCTGAGAGTCTCGGAAAAACTACAACAGCTTGGATAAAAATAAGTCTTAAAATTGATACAGATTGTTGTGACTTTGCAGATGAAGTAGCAAAAAATAAGAAAGTTATGGAAGTTCATGAAATTACTGGTGAATGGGATATACTCTTAAAAGTTAAGGTAGAGAATAATTTAGTATTGCATGATCTTACAAAAAAAATCAGTAAATTGCCAGGTATTAGAAACATGGAATCACTTATTGCTTATAAGACAATAAAAGAGGATCCAAGAATTACTTTGCAATGAAGACGGCATAATCTAACAGATGAAAATTATTAAGGATTAACTTTATAAGATCGATATATTTTAAAGGAGTAATTATTATGGTTGATAAAAGTAAAATTGTTCAGGAATTTTATAAAAAATTAGAAGGGAAAGGATATAAAGGTAAAATTGTCTCTGCAAAGCATATTTCAGAATTAAGACAAGACGTTATAAAGCATCATGAAACAAAAGCTCTCGATTCAGAATTTTATGAAGAGTATAAACCTTATTTTGAATTTAAGCCAGAAGTAGAATTTGGAGAGATAAAATCTCTTTTTATTATATCAGCTCCGCAACCTCAATTTGAAGCAATCTTCCACTGGAATAATAAAAAGTTTCCTTTATTAATTCCTCCCACATATTTATATGGTCGAAAATTAATTGACCAATTGCAGGAGTTTCTGAGTGAAATACTAAAACCAGAGGGGTATCATGTTTCTTACGCATTTTTACCTCAAAAAACACTAGCTGTACGTAGTGGATTAGCAGAGTATGGCAGAAATAACATCACTTATGTGCAGGGAACAGGTAGTTTTCATCGTTTAACAACATTTTATTCAGATTTTCCAGCAGAGGAAGATAATTGGCAAGAATTACGAATGATGGATATGTGTAAGGAATGCCAAGCATGTACAATTAAATGTCCTACAAAAGCAATTCCAACTGATCGTTTTCTTTTACGTGCTGAACGTTGTATAACATATCACAATGAACATCCACCAGAAACTCCATTTCCCGAGTGGATTGATCCTAAATGGCATAATTGTTTAGTGGGATGTCTTCATTGTCAGAGAGTATGCCCTGCTAATAAAAAAATTATAAACTGGACGGAGCCAGGACCAGAATTCAGTGAAGAAGAAACAAGAGTAATATTAAATGAAAAGAATATAGATATACTTCCTGTAAAAACTAAAGAGAAAATAGAAAAGTATGATCTGGTTAATTATTATAATGTACTTCCAAGAAATTTAGGCGTTTTTTTAAATAAATAAGAATAAGGTTAATTACCATTCATATCTGCATTTAGTACATGCTCTTTTTTTAGCATAAATTCGTCTTGGAGTATAGCTAATTATCTTACTTTTATCGTCAACTTCTCTTATAGCAAATCCCATAGCACCACAGTTAGGACATTGCCTCTTCATTATTCTTTGACCTGCTACGGGACTCGACGGAGCAGGAATTAGTGGTATAGGTAGTTTTGGTGGAGTATAGGATTGTTGACTAGGTGGGGGATGAATTATGGTGGGTTGTTGGCTCGATTGTAAAGGAAGAGATACTTGCTGTTTTAATGCATTTACTTTTGCTAGTAATTGTTTATTTTCATTACTTAATTGAAGAATTTGATTATCTTTTTCAGCAATAACTGCTTGGTAATAATGAATTTGAGAAAATAAGTCAATAATTTGTTCTGACAATTTATTTAAAGTCTTTTCATATTCAGATGTAGGATCCTCCATATTATTATACATTTTAGAATTCAGCTCCTCACTTTTTGCTCTCTATTCTTTTCTTGCTATTGAAACTAGTTTGATTTAGTTTATAAATATTGGTAGAAAAGAATTAGAAAATTAAAAAAAAAATTAATACAGTCCTGGATTAAAGTTAACATTTTATATAAATATAATATTATGAACTACAAGCGAAAAAAATGGTTTGATTGTTATGAGTAAAAAATCATTTATTTTTGGAATGCCAAGAATAGGATTGACAATAGTACTTGGAATTGAAGGATTTAGTGTATTTGCTTTATATACTATTGGGTATAATCTATCTCCTTTTCTTGCTGGGTTTGCGATTAGTATCGGCTATATTAGTATTGCCCTTTTCTCATTTTTGTTTGGATGGATAAGTGATATCAAATATACTAAATGGGGCAGGAGAAAACCATATATTATTATATTTGCTCCGTTAATAGGTATATCTTTCATTTTTCTAATGTTACCTTCGTTGCTCTTACCTGATTTGAATAATAAAGTAGATTTATTCATTTGGTTATTAATTTGGGAAATTATATTTAAGGCAAGTTATGGTGTAACTACTCCATATCAAGCCTGGTTAGCTGAGCAATTTGATATTGATGAGCGACCGAGAGTTTCTCAAATCCAGAGCATTTTTAATCTCTTGGGAACTTCAACTTATTGGATTTTTTCTTTCTTAGTTTTAACACAGGTTTTTGATCTAATTTCAAGTACACCAAATATTCTTCCATACTATTTTGCTCTCCCTATATTCCTTTTTGGTATTATTACTGTAGCCCTTTTTTATATCAATGCCTTTTTTATGCCAATAGAGCCGAAAGTTGAAATTAAATCGACACTCCTCAATATTTTAAAAGTAAGTATAAAAAATAAAAATTTCATGGCTATTAATCTTATGATTGCCTTCTCTAGTATGGCATGGGTTATTATATTAGCACAAATTCTTCCATTTTATGAATTGGTTTTAAATATGGATCTTAGTGGATATTTATTAATTATGATTACTGAATTTGTGTGTATTATACTTTTCCTAGATATTTGGAGGAGAATAATTAAAAAGTACGGAAAAAAACAGACTGTATTGTACATTTTTATATTAGCGGTTTTAATTCTTCCAACTACATTATTGGGTTTAATTCAAACGAATAATTATCTATTATTTGGTTTACTTTTTATGATCGGAATTGGGGCGCCTTTAGGTGGATGGTATCTATTACCTGCTGTTATTTTTGCTGATTTAGCTGAGTATGATGAAAAAACAACTGGAGAATTAAAAGCTGGAACTTATATGGGGCTTCCATCGATTTTTTTAAACATTTTTCAAGCAATTGGAGTATTTTTATTAGGAATTATAAATGAACTACCAGATATTGAGGTTGGGTCCTCATCTTTTTCAATGGGATTAATCCTATGGGGTCCATTTTGTTCTTTAATCTTAATAATTTCTTGGTGGTATACAAGGAAATATCTTATATTGGATTATAGATAACTATAAAATTTTAGAACCTTATTGGTTGATTTGATTTATAAGAAAAGGAAAAAAAATTTTTCTAATCTCTTTTTTTAATTATTCAATGTTTTTTATAAAAAACATAAAAGTAAAGTTATCTTATATAAAAATATCGAAATAAAATTTACCCTTTTTTTTTTTAAATTTAATTAAACCTTTAAGTCTGATTCATGCATCGAGTTCTTGAGAAGATAAAAAAAGATAATAAGGAATTTGTCAATTCTGAAGAGTTAAGAGAATATTGTAAAGAATTATACTTCAATTACAGAACTATTGGTGACTATTTAATTTCAAGAGGGCATCTATTAAATGTTTTGGATGATATTTATTATGTGAAGTCTGATGAGGAGTTTATTAAAAAAGAAATCCAGTATTCAACTTTAGAATTAATTGCTAAAGTATTAAAACTAAAAAAAGTTACGAACTGGTATTTTGGTCTTTATACGGCATTGAACCTCAACAAAGTCAATTATGACAATCAAGCTGAATTTCTTTATTTAATCAATAATCAAATAGTAAGAGATAATCCAATCAAGATTTTGGGAAAAAAATTCAGATTTTTGATCTTTAAAAATTCTTTTTTCAATTTTGGAATAATAAAAAACAAGATAAGATACTCAGATCATGAAAAAACAATTTTAGATTTGCTTTATTTATGGGATTACAATAATATGAATGAAAATAGAATCTTAATTGAACTCATAAAATTATTAGATGGAATTTCTGAAGAGAAAATATTAAACTATGCTCGATATTATCCAAAATCAAATAAAATTATTTTAGAGAAAGCCCTCAAGAAATAACTAATTAAGTATTAACCTTGCTCATTTTAACTTAATAAGATTATTAAGATATTTTTCAAAATTATGAGTTAATTTTCCTCTATAAAATGGATTTTTACCTGTTTCTTTATTAAATTTTTTATGAATTCTTTGTTTCCAATCTTTAAAGTTTTTAGTTTCAGCTCCATTCCATATAGCATTCTTACCAGTCAAAGTTTCAAATGTCAATTTTTCGGAGAATTCTTTACTGACTTTCTTTGAAGGTGGTACACTCTTTTCTACTTTCTTTTTTGGTTTTCGCTTTTTTTTAATTTCTTCGCTTTTATAAAAATTTTCTAAATATTTCGAAAAGGAAGCTGTAGGTTTTCCTTTATAGTGAGTAATTTTTCCTGATTCTATTTGATATTTATTTTTAACTTTTGCTTTCCAATTCTGAAATGCTTTTGTTTCATCTCCGTTCCAAATAGCTTTTTTATTTGTTAAATTTTCAAATACAAATTCTTCAATATTGAGAACTTTTGTAATTTTTACCTGCTCTGGCACTTTCTTTTTTATCTCTTTTTTAGGTTTAGCTTTTGGTTCCACTTTCTTATTAATCAATTTTAAAATTTCAGAACTATTAATTTTCTCTCCACTACCGATTGTAAAAAATGGTTCATCTAATGCATTTAAATGAACTGAAAAGTCAAATATTTGATGATTATTAGGGCTTGGACCTAAAAATTTTGCCAATATTACCAGTGTGCCATTATTTTGTGAAACTTCTATCATATTGTTCGAGTTTTGGGTAGCTTGAAAGAGGACGAGGTGATTAAAATCACTGATTTTATCTATTTCTTTAATTTTTTCTTTATTGTTAATTAAAACTTCAACTTTGGGTTTTTTTTTTCCATTAATAGATACATCTAAAGCCGTTAGGTTATATCCTTTCTCTCTTTTTAAGGTTTTTTGAACTATCTCTTTAATAAATTTCTTTATTTGATTCCATTTTGACTTTTTAGCTAATCCTATTACTTCTCTTAAAATCTCTTCAGACATTTAAAACCCTTAATTGAAAAACCTGAAATACCTCAACCGATTTCAGAAAAATTATACAATCTTATACAAAATATACATAATAAAACTTCTTAATATATCTTCATTTTTTAAGAATATAATGGTAGCTCCAAACTTTCACGACAAGCAAGATCATTTAAAATATTTGGAGAAATTTAAAATAAATCAGAAACGGGCAATGTTCACTATTATCCTTAGTATCCTTCTGGACGTATTTGGATATACTATGGTTCTTCCTTTATTACCAATTATTGCGAAAGATTTTGGAGCCTCAGATTTTGTGATTGGAATTCTTATTTCATCAAATGCATTTGCTTCTTTAATTTTCATCCCAATATGGGGAAAATTGAGCGATAAGTATGGACGTAAACCGATTTTAGTGATTTCACAAGCAGGTACATGTGTTTCTTTTTTATTTTTAGGATTATCAAATACTATTTATATTATTCTTTTTGCTCGTATTTTAGATGGGATTTTTGGCGGTCAAATTCCGGTCATTCGAGCATATATAACAGACATAACGACCCCCCAAACAAGAGCTACACACATGGGTAAAATAATGGTCGGTTATACTATGGGTATGACAATAGGTCCTTTGGTTGGTGGATTTTTGGGAGCCATGCATTGGCGATTTCCTGCTTTTTTCGCAAGTTCTTTATCTATTCTATCAATTATTATGACCATAAAAATAATCGTTGAAAGTATGCCAGAAGAAAGAAGAACTGAAATTAAAACTCAAATTCTAATTACTCAAACCAATAATGGAGAAAAAAGTACTATTTGGAATAATGAAGTAATAAGTCGAATGATACAAATCTTTCTACTTTCCTTAATAAGTTTCATTTTTACTTCAAGTTTTACATTAGTACTCTATAAGAGATACAATGCTGATCCATCTATGACAGGTTTAGTTATGGCTGCAGCAGGTTTGGCGGTTATGATTTATGGTGGTTTTTTAATAAAACCACTAATTAAAATGATTGGTGAAAAAAGGCTTCTAATTACCACTTTTATAATAATGATTATTACTTTCCTAACATACCCTTACTTATTTGAACTTTGGATGGTTTTTATCTTCATTTTGCCTTATTCTTTCTGTGTTGCTTTTATGAGGCCTCTTATTACAACTAACATGACTAAAGCAGTTGGGGTTGACAAGCAGGGAGCATTAAGTGGATGGTCAACCAACCTTCAAGCAGTTTCTCAAACTGTTGCACCCTTAATTGCTACAGCTTTTTTACAGTTAGGTAGTTTAACAATAGGATTTCTGTATTTAGATTCATATCACTTGATAGGATTTACTAATGTTATATTAGCAATTTTGCTGTTTTCAATTGGTTATATTGATATTAAGCGACATCCTAAGCTTTATTATTACGAAAAGCTCAGAAAAAAAAGAATAGCAATGCAAAAAAGAAGAAAAGAAATGAATAAATAATAATTTTCTTTTGTTTTTTATTTCTTGTACCTTTTAATTGGATTTGGAATAAATTTTGAAACTTTACTTTTATAATCTAAATATTGTTCACCAAACATATTTTCAAGAATACTCTCTTCGAAATTAATCATCATATTATAAACTAAAAAGATTATAATAAAGAGCCCAATGCAAATTAACGAAATCGACAAAAAAATAAATGCCACATAAATTAATAATATACCAAAATACATTGGATTTCTCACATAAGCCAGAATTCCATTGGTAATTAACTTAGTGGAGGGTTCATGTGATTGGAACAAAACTCGATGAGACACCATTATAAAAGTAATAGCACCTATTAAAATTACAATAAAAAGTATTAATCGAACGAGAAAAGGTACAAAATCATTTAAAAAAGTTGAAATTCTAAAGAGATTAGCGTCTAAAAACCAAATAATAAAAAATGCCACTGGCATTGAAGTCTGATAAATATGAGAATTTGGCATTTCTCGTTCATGACCTTCGTGTCTTTTTACATTCATTTTAAGTCAACAAGATCTTGATATTTATAATTAAGAATTTTGGAGTTAGTATTTATTTTTTATATAGTTTAAAAATTTCATACTAATTTATAAATCTTTCATACTCTATATTAAAATGCCGATTTATCTTAAATCTTATCAATATATTAAGAAAATTATTCTTAATTCAAATCTTATAAATTCAATAATAATCAATTTGATTTGATTTTATAAATTTCTTTCAGCTCCCGAGTATAAGAATTGCTCCTAAAATGATAAGAATATCAATTTTTATTATTGTACTTATCCTAAAAATTACTTTTTTCTCTAATATACTTTCGAGAGTCATGATTATAGCAAAACTTATAACAAAAATACCACAAATCATAAGAAAAAGAAATGAAACAGAATAAGAAATATTAGAAACTAAAGAGAATATAAGAAAGATAATTGCTAAAAATTCAAAACCTAAAGAATACTTTAAGATCTTTCCTTGATTATACAGAATTTCCCAATTCATGAATTCTTCTATTTTACGTCCTTTTATAAATCCTTTTGTAACTTCTCGTGTTAATTGAAGGAAGAAAACTAAAAGGAAGAAAAAATAAAGATAAATAGGAATTAAAAGAGTATTCAAAAAAGCACCGTAAATTAATCCAATAGAAAAGATAAGGACCACAATTAATATATTTAAAGTTACTATACTTTTTTTGTTTTTGAAACCATAAAACCCTAGAAAAAACCAAAATATACCTATTCCAATAGTCAAAAGTATAATCGGAATATTGAGATAATAAATTGTTAGGTTAATAACTACATTTACAAGAATTAAAATAAGTCCAATAAAGTAAAGTGTTATCGATAACAATACAGCTTGTTTTAGAGATATTTTACTTTCAGATGAGGGATTATTTATAATTTGAAGTAATTTAATTACCATAATGCCAGAAAAAGCTAAAAATAAATAAGCTAAAGGACCATAAATAAGATTAATGGTAAATATCTCAACCCCAATGCCTGAACGAGAATTAAAAATACCAAATAGGACCAATATACTGCCCTTTACACATGGTTTGGCTATTTTAAGATATTTTCTAACTCTCAATTTGGTCATTCTCTCTTTACTTAATGTATTTGATAAATTCTTGAAATGGAATTAAAATCTAACTCTAGACTCTGATTCTCAAAATTTATTGTCATTGTTTTTGTACCGAATGGTTGATAACAATAATCATTATCAAAACGAGGATATGGACCTAAATCAACTTTAATATCATTTACATGCATCGGTCCATCCCATGATACACTAACAGGACCTTGTATTGGCGAAATATAGCGAACATTATAACCCATAGCAAGTGGATCAATTTCTATATCAGATTGTCGAATCTCTGATATGAATTGAGCAAATGAACCAAATTCATCAACACTCCCTAGTTCTACAATCCACACATTTTTAAATCCATTAACTCGAAGTTCAAAATCTGAAGCCCAATAAGTATCTTGATATGAATATAAAGCGATATATCCATCCCCCTTTGCGCCGAAGATCCACTTTCCATATTGTTTTACTTCATCAAAAGCCCAACGTGGAAAATAGGCATGTTGATAAAACTTCTTGTTTATAAAAAGGTTAAGAAAGTATAGAAGTAGTTCTCCTTCTAGAGGTAATGTTTCACGGTCATATTGGATAATACCTACATTTTTGAATAATGTTGCACGTGGATTCCATCCACCAACATATTCTTGTTCAAGTTCTTTAGTAACACCACCAGGTGAATTAGTATATACAAATGCATTATCATCTAAAGTGGCTTGCCAAATGTGTTCTTGATAACTATTCATACCCTTTTGATGATCTTGGGACCCAGAAAGTTGATAATATGGCGTTCGATAGGTATATGTATTTGAAGTTTCTAAACAGATGCCCTGAGTTATTATTTTCATTTTATTGGAGTATTGATTAAGAGTTATTCCATGTAAAAAAGAAGCTATCTTGAAAAAATCTGCAAGAAGTTTAGGACCATAAATTGTATCTGACTTTATATTGTACTTGTCAACAAAATTAAAGTTTTCTTTAATTGTTTGGGAAGCGTACACTGCGGTCATTCCCAACCAGAACATAAGATCCTCTTCATTATAATTTAGGTTGTAAACCGGCCCGTCACTCATATTTATACTATTACGTTCCTTGTGTTCATTATACAGAGTTGCATTATTAGCTATATCTTCTAATATAGGTGGAGGGGCATAATGATCACTTGTAGCTAGAGCAATTGCAGCAAGATTATTTCTATCATTAGGATTATGCTCTCCAATACCTAACATAATCCATGCAACCTCCGAAGTGCTATCACGAGAAGCTGGAGAATCTATGCTTTTTCCTACTTTTGTGCGATCATAAACACGACCATGAGTCGTAGCGAACCTATTCTTGAAATAATTATTGGCGAAGTCAAAAGCTATAATATCCAATACCATAGCTGCTTTGCTAATAATTTCAGGATCTTCTGAAAAGTCTACTAAATTAACAAGTGCAGCAATATCTTGTATATAATATGTATCAGTGTGCCATTCCGAAAATCCAAATTGTGCTCTCCAATCAAGCCATCTCTTTATTAACGGTAACGCGTGATTTACATGTTCAATTCCATTCGTATTTGAATTAATGAAAGTAGTATTTGGAAATAGTTGCCCTATGAGCAATTCGGCAGTATAATAAAGAATTTGGTGATTTTCTGTATAAAATATCTGATTACTTCTTCTTCCTTCGGTATACCAATACTGTGTTTTACCAAAAGCATCACACACTTTATTTTTTATTGTTGAACTTAATATACTTCTATTTAAGTCAATATAAATTAGACGCACAAGAGAATTCAATGTAAAATCAAGACAATCCTGAAAATTATAAATTCTATTTAGAGATAACTCAATATCAATTTCACTAACATTCAAACCCTGATAAACGCGAGCAGGTTGAGCATAAACATGGTTACTCTCGTTAGTACCACTTAAATATATAGCCTTTCTTTGTAGATATCCCTCTGTTGCGTTAAATGTTTCAAATAAATCGATTGTGCGATTGAAATTAGTTCTCATTGAAAATGCCCAATCCCCTTGACTTAATTTTGGAGAAGGATGATTTTGTTCAGATATAAAAAATTGGGGTAAGATTAGTATTAGAAATAAAAGAAATAGTTTTGGAAATTTTTTTGTTTTCCTATTTTTATTAGTCTTTAAGCTAAAAATCTTATATGATAAATAAATCAAAAATAGACTTATAATAATATTACTAAAAATGTTAGTTGATGTTAGATAATAAAATCCAAAGGCAAAGAATATAAAAAATCCTCCCATACTGCTCGGAAAAACAATTATCCAAAGAAATGTAAGACATATAACACTTAATATTGAATAAAAAAGATACCTGATGATCTTCTTACGATTTTTAAATATCCCCATTATCTTCTAATAAGAAAATATTACCTTTTTTTAATATATTAAATTCAATTTAAGGTTTAAAATAACTTTCTCTTAAAAAATTTAATTCTGATATTGGGGATCCCTTGTAACACATCCAACATTTTGATTATTTTTCATTAATTCTGAACATTTTGAACAAGCAATACACACTTGATTTTTATTTATTTTTCCCTCTTGGAAAATTTGTTTTGGAAAATCAGGATTTGCAAGTGCCATTCTCCCAAATGCGCAAATATCTACTCTTTTTTCATGAGCCATACCAGCAGCGATATAACCTGCAAATTGGCGTAGATATGAATAACCGGAACCAACAACTATCATGTCCTCCGGTAAATGATTTTTAATTAAAGTCGCTAAATTTAAAAGTCTATTCACTCCATATAATGGATGTTCATCCGGTAATATGCCACCCTTTATAGGTTTATCAAATGGCCTTGTAATTTGAGGTTTGTAATGAGGATTGCCAGCTGAAATATTAATTAATCTTACTCCTTGTTTATAGAGTTTATTTATTATTTCTAAAGGCTCAGTAAGGTCTATTGGTGCTGGAAAATTTTCTTTTTCTTGTTCTTTGACTCCAAATCCATTAGGGAAGGGAATTCCATCGTAAACACTCATTCTCGTAGTTAATATAAAATTTCTTTCATTTTTCAGTTTATTATTCAATTTTTTTATGATATCTAAAAATAATCTTGCCCTGTTTTCAAGAGGTATTCCGCCATATTTAGAATCTTCTCTGAGTCTTGAACTAAGTAATTCATGAATTAAATAACCATGACATGCTTTAATATCTACTCCATCAAAACCTACTTCTTTTGCTAAAATCGCTTTTTGAATCCATATATTCTCTAACTCTTTTAATTCATTATCAGATATTATAGACCCTTCCCTTTTTGAAAGATTTTTAGCACCATCTAACTCTGAATTATGATAAGCTCTTATCGGATATTTTTTACCATCTCTTACACAATATCTTCCAGAATGGTTCAATTGGAGAATTAAAATGCTTTTATGTACAAAACCTAACTGTTTAAGAGTTTTATTAGAAATATCCCTTATAACTGAGACAAACTTTTCAAATTTTTTATAATTCTTTTCTGATAATACCAATTGATGACGATTTGAACAACATCCATGGCTAATTGCTGTAGCCTCAAACCAAATTAAACCTGCTCCACCCTTTGCATATCTTTCATATCGTCTATATGTTAACTCTCCAGGAGATCCATCAGATTTAGCATCAAAGCCTTCCATTGGCTGAATTGCTAATCGGTTAGGTATAAATAAATTTTGGGCATGAACTCTTTGTTGTAAAATTTCTAATCGTGGATATATTGGAATATCTAAACCCAATTCAGTAATTTTTTTTTCTAAATCTTTTAAAGTCCTATAAGTAAATGTTTCAAATTGTTTGTGCGATGGAATTAAATTCATTACATAATACCTAGAGAACCCTTAATAAAGAACTTTTCATTTTTTCTCATGATGATTTATGGCGTTTAAAAAGAAAATATTGTTATGCCAAAGAGGTAGATACTTTAAGAAGGATAAGACTTATTTGTATTTCAAAGAAATCTTGAGTGATTATGTTGTTGATAATTATGAAGATGTTGAAGTATTTAATAATAAAGACTTTTTTGATTATGATACAACTATTTTTTTTACTCAATTTGGCGAATTTTCTGAAGAGCAAGAAAAAAATCTACTAGATTTTATTGCAAGTGGAAAGGGATTTGTAGGAGTACATGGAGCATCTGCTTCTTTTAAAGCTCATCCTAAATATTATGAAATGATTGGAGGAAGATTTATTGAACATAAAAAAAAATGCAACATAGATATTAAAATTCTTGATAAGGAACATCCAATAACAGCAGATTTACCTGATTTTACCTTTTTTGATGAACCCTATAGGCATGATTTCTCTATGAAAGGAGATATGAAAGTTTTAGCAGAAGCTTATTACCATGATGAAGAAGATCCTTCACCCGAACCGATTATCTGGGTAAAAACATATAGAAAAGGGAGGGTAACTTTTTGTGCTTTAGGTCATCAAGCAAAGTCTTTAAAAAGTGAAATATTTCGGAGAATAATAAAAAATTCAGTAAAATGGGTATTAGAAGGACAGCAATAAAGGTGATATTTTATTCAAAATAAGAAATTCATTAAAATAGGTGTAATTGGATGTGGATGGATAACTAATATGTATAAACTTACTTCTAGAATCATAAAAAACACAAAAATCGTAGCAGCTGCGGATTTAAATATAAATAGAGCTATAAAAGTGGCAGGTAAAAAGCATGCTTATGCTAATGTTGAAGATATGTATAAAAATGAGAATATTGATGCTGTGTATATAGCTACACCTCACCATCTCCATAAACCAATGATAAAGCAAGCTTTTGAAAATGGCAAACATGTCTTATGTGAAAAACCAGTTTCGATTTCTATAGATGATACTCGAGAAATACAAAAGTTAGATAAACAATATACACAGCTAAAGTTAGGTTTTAATTATAATTATAGATATGATCATAACTGCTATCGTTTGGTTTCTGCTATTCAAAATAATCATTTAGGAGAATTATATTATGCAAATTGTAATGTATTTTTTAGTAGAAATGAATCTTATTTTGAAAAAGGTCCATGGCGAACTAAGAAGGAGACTGCTGGTGGTGGAACCCTTTTAATACAGGGTTCCCATATGATTGATATAATGATATGGGCTTTTGGAAATCCCATTTCTGTAATAGGAAAGATAGGAAATTTAAGATTTAAAAATCTAGAAGTTGAAGATTGTGCTTTTGGAATAATTGAATTTGAAAATACGGTATATGCTCAAATAAATAACTCAACATTTGTTAACCCTCCCTTCGGTATGTTTAAAGAAAAAGTAGAATTACAAGTTTTTGGAAAGAATGGAAGAGCTTACTATAAAGGACCGTGGCCAAAATCTTCATTGAATTGGAAGGGAGCCAAGAAGTATAAGGTTAAAAAACCCGTAAAAGGATTTTCACATTTCGGAAGATCTGTAAAAGCATTCGGAGATTGGGTTCTTCACGATAAACCTTACTTTAATACTGTAGAAGAAAGCGCTAAAGCTCTTAATTTAATATTTACTTTGTATAAATCTTCTCAAACTGATAAAAAAGAGATTATTGAAAAGTTATAAATAAATAATTAATATTTCTTTATTTTAGTTATATATTAAATTGAATCGATAAAAGATCTTCCTTTTTGGAGGAGTGACCCATATAAAGGGTATATTTTATAGTTTCAACCTCCCATGCTTTTGAATTAGGATTGTACCAAGCAAGATTTTTAATTGGAACCTCGATTTTTACAGCTTTAACCTCATTTGGCTCTAGATGGATACGTGAAAATCCCTTTAATAGTTTTATAGGACGGTCGATATGAGAATTTTCAAACCCAATATATAATTGAACCACCTCATCTCCTGCCACTTTTCCACTATTTTTAATGTCTACTGTAGCAATGACTTTATCATCTTTAACTTTAGCTTTTAAATTACTATAACTAAATGAAGTATAACTTAATCCATAACCAAATGGAAACGCTGGTTCATACTCTTCTTTATCAAAAAGCGTGTATCCATGATAATATCCATATTCAATTTCATCTGCATTTTTATCAAAAAATGGCAAATGTCCAGGATCTTTAGGAATCGTAAAAGGCAATTTTCCGCCAGGATTAACATCTCCAAAAAGTATTTTTGCTAAAGCATTACCTCCTTCTACACCAGAATACCAAGCCATCAAGATCGCAGGAACCCGGTCCTTCCATTCTTCCATAATAATAGCACTTCCTCCAATCAGGACAACAATGCTATTTTCATTTTCACTTTTTATTGTTTTTATTAATTTTATATCTTTATCATGTAAGGAAAGGGAGTCCCGATCTCCACCTAATCTAAATTCTTTAATATATTCTCCTTCATCTTTATAATTTAATCCTACAACTATTATTGCTACATCTGCTTCTTTAGCCAACTTTTTCGCACCATTATTATTTGATCCATTATTGTAGACTAATTCAATAGAATCTCCTAAATAATTTTCAATACCCATTAACGGAGTAATTACTTCATTAACTGCTACATTACTACTACCCCTATCTCCAGTATTTTTAACTTTTGCGTATTTTCCGAAAATTGCTATCTTTTTGATATTAGATTTATTTAAAGGTAAAAATTGCCCTTCATTTTTGAGGAGTACCATACTCTTTTCTGCTGCTTCTAATGCAACTTTATAGTGTTCTTCACATCCAATTATTTCTTTTCCATATACCTGGGGATCTTCTCTTGTAACGTAGCGAAGAATTGTTCGCATAACTCGTCCGGCAGCCTCATCAATCATAGCTTGGGAGATTTTACCTTCTTGTAGAGCCCGTATGACTTTCCTTTTTCTATAATATCTTTCTCGTGGCATTTCAACATCTAATCCTCCTGTTATTCCACCTACTGTATCTTTCACACCATATATCCAATCGGAATGAATGAATCCTTGAAAATTCCAATCACCCTTCAAAATATCACGTAATAGATAATCATTGTGTCCACAATACTTACCAAGAAGTTTATTATAAGCACTCATAATTGTGGCACAACCTTCTTCTACACAACGCTTAAAATGAGGGAGATATACTTCGCGTAATGTACGCTCATCCATTTTTACATTTACTTTAAATCGAGCGTTTTCGATACTGTTTGCAGCAAAGTGTTTCGCAGTTGCCATCACATTATGTCTTTGCACTCCTCGAGTTAAAGCAGCTCCGAATTCTCCCAATAAGAATGGATCCTCGCCATAAGTTTCTTGTGCTCTACCCCAAGCAGGATGACGTAATAGATTTATACAAACACCTCCAAAAAGATTGCCTCCATGTGCTCGAACTTCTTTCCCTATCACATCACCAATTCTCTCCTCTAGGTTTATATCCCATGATGCTGCACGAGCCATAGATACAGGAAAACAAGTAGAACCAGGAATGATTACTCCACGAGGACCATCAGTAAATTTAAATGGAGGAATATTGAACCTTCTTGAACCTACTGCATCATATACTCGTTTTCCAAATCCTCCATCTTGTACTACTTTTATAAAGAGCCCATTTCCTTTCATTTGGGCGATCTTTTCTTCCAAACTCATGTTTTTTAGGACATAATTCACATAATCCTTAATCTCACTTTCAGACATTCCTTTCTTGATCTCAATCATCCACTTTATCCCTAATTAAAATAGTAATAACATAAAAGATAATTAGAAAAAAAAAAGATTTAAAGAAAATTTTACGTTTTTCGAACTTTTAAAGAGAGATTCCAAGATCAGACAAACTAAAAAATAACGATAGAATCAGCCACACTAAAAAGAATAAAATACCACCTAGAGAAATTAACTTTGCACGTCTGTTAAATTGATTTTTTTGCTCTGTTTTTACAGATTTTCTCGCTAAAATGAATGTTATGAATGATATTGGGAAAAATAAAAATCCAAAGAACGATAGTTTGTATGACATTTTTGAATCAGCATGTTGATCATGACGAATCTCATTTTTTTCTATTACATTTAACCACTCAGCATTATAAAATGCTTCATCAACATTTAGTTGTCCCGATTGCCACCATTTCTGATCCATCACTTTCCTAGCAGGAATTATTTGCGCAGCAATGGTACCCATCATCCATTCCAAACTTCCAGTATATTTCGTTCTTTCCCAAAGTAACATTATGGCGTGTAAAATCAAAAACGTTATAGCCATGGTTAGAAAGGTACCAGCCCAGTCTAGGTTTAGATAGGGTTGACCATAGAGTAATGATGAGATAAAGAACCATATAAGAAAATAGAACCATTGAATATTATATATAGTAAAAGCAATGAATCCAAATCGACGGAAAAATGGCGTTTTTTCAGCAAACTCTTTGCCACGTCCCCGAAATTCTACTACACGAACTACAACCATTATAAGACATATTGCCGCTCCGTTTAAACTCATAAATTGGAACAACCACCCCAGAACTGGTAATGTATCACTAGCAATAGCTGGATTCTCTGGAACCCAATTTCGATGGAATGCCAGTCCTTTATAAAGATTCAAAGCGGCATCAATACCTAGAGCATCCATAATGAGAACTAAATTAATAATCAGACCAATAATTCCTACAAAAAATAACAAAAATCCTATTTGCATTGTTCGCTTAGGGAAATCCTTTCTAACTTCTTCTCTGTTTTGAGCTAAAGTGATACCAATAATACTACCCATAAATGATACTGCTAAATAAGGAAATATAGGTTCTTCCCTCCCAGCTACAGCGTTTAGAAAGAAGTGCGTTATAAATTTCCACCATTCTGAAATTCCCAAATATGGATATTGGACATCTACACCTGTTTCTGGATCTATTGCCCATGGATATCCTGGAATTGCCAAATCTACTAACCACCATAAAAAGGGAGTAAGCACTACTACAACGACTATTAAAATCATGTAAATTCTTATAAGGCGCCTAGGATTTTTCCAACCATTATTTCTTGAGAGGATAGCTTGAACAATTCCATTAATTATTATGCACCATGCTATTGTGTGTATTGTTTCAAAATGGTATCCTCTATAAAGTATAACTTGCCAATTCCATGCTGAAACATCATCTAAAGTTTTCATTAAATTTGCAAATGCGCCATGGATGCTTAGCATACTCTCAGAAATCATCGCAAAAATCAATAGTAGAACACCACCCATAATCTGTCTTATAGCTAAATCTTTTATATTCCTCCCAGCTTGTAAATGTCTATACATGCTTATCATATTACCAATAGCAGAAACCATTAAGAAAAAACCAGCTAGTCCTCCTAAGAATGGTAAAATGATAAGTGCAACAATATTTATCATTGGTATATCATTTATTTGATCAAGTAAACCATCAATATCTAATACATGGAGTATGGTATGTAAAAAGAGCATTAGAAAAATCGCTATACCACGTAAAAAATCAATACTTGCAAATCGTCTCATTTTGAATCATTATTTAATTTTAATTTTGTTATAGTAAGATAGATATGTTCTTATATATATTCTTTTAAATTCAAGATTTAGAAAGTCTTTTTTTAAAATATTTTTAATAAAATCAAATAGATAGTATTTTATGAATATAAACAATAAAAAAATTGCATTGATTACTGGAAGTACTCATGGAATTGGGGAAGCAATTGTCTTAGAACTCGCTAAAATTGGTTTTTCTGTTATAATTAATGGAGCTTCAACTAAAGAATTACCTAAGGATTATGAGAATATTCTAAAAAATATTTTTAAAGATGATTTTGAAGATAAATACCTCTATATTCAAGCGGATATAAGTAAGAGAGAGGATCGTCAGATATTAATTAATGGAATTAGGAAAACATTTAATCGAATAGATGTTTTAGTGAATAATGCTGGAGTTGGACCAATAAAAAGAGGAGAAATGTTAGAAATGACTGAAGAATCTTACGACAGAGTAATGGGAATTAATCTTAAAGGTCCATTTTTTTTAACTCAAGCTATTGCTAAATGGATGATTGAACTGAAAAAGAACCTCAAAGATGATTACCAACCATACATTATAAATATATCCTCTATTAATAGATATACCACTTCGTTAAATAGAGGAGAATACTGCATTTCTAAAGCAGGTATGACCATGATGACTAAATTGTATGCAGTAAGACTTGCTGAATTTGGAATTCCTGTTTATGAAATATCTCCTGGAATAATAGATACACCCCTCACTAAACCAAGACATGAATCCTATGATCAACTAATTAAGGAAGGTATTACTCCAATTAAGAGATGGGGTAAACCTATTGATATTGCAAAACCAGTAGTTGCTATAGTGAGTGGTTTAATACCCTTCTCTACGGGTGCAATTTTAGATATTGATGGAGGGTTTCACTTACATCGTTTATAAAAAAACCGAAATAGATTATGGGAGTAATTAATATCGATCAATTAAATATTAAGGAATTTAATTCAGTGATCATTGGTTCTGGTGCCGCAGGATTAAATTGTGCTCTTCATTTAGTACTTGAAGGCATCCCTCCAGAGAATATTGCGATCGTTACCGATAATTTAGGAGGCGGAACTTCCTTTAATGCAGGATCGGATAAACAAACTTACTATAAGCTATCGATATATGGAGA
>JBHLLG010000042.1:0-23605 GCA_048885925.1 Candidatus Hermodarchaeota archaeon | reverse complement strand
CGAATAATTTTCGAAATAAAAATGTAGTATGAGTTATTACTGCGCGAATTCGATGGAATAATGTAAATTTAGCTAACCTCATTTTTTCAGGCTTTTTAGCTGGTTTATCTTCAAGAAACTTAGGAAGATGTTTTGACCAAACTGGTCCAAATTTAACTCTAAATGGGAACTTTTCCGAATTAATAGGAAGTTCAGGTATTGCTACACCCCCAGCTGAGAGTTGTGGTAGAAGTAATGTCTTTTTTTCAGTTATATTCCTTATTCCTGTAGCTTCTACTGCCTCAAGAAGTTGCATGTTTCCAAAATCATCACCACGAGCAGCACACCACACATTTATGCCATTTGAATCTACACATAATATCCAAGCATCAATTCCTTTAAGATCGCGCATAACCTTAATATATGTAAAATCATAATTAGCAGTTACAATAATTGGCGATTTTTCATTGGGATTTCCAGATTGATAAATTCCTGGTTCAATTGGTACTCTATCGATTTGTCCAGTGAAAATACAGCGATAAATTCTTAATTGAGATCGTAAACCCTTAAACTTTTTTATTTTTGGTCTATAATAGCCGGCTTCATTTCCTGCAATATCATCAATTTTTTGTAGCTCTATTGTTTGGATGGAACCATGTTTCCATATCTTTTGGTTAGAGATTTTGAACCCTATAGGATCTAAATAGTTAAAAAACCATTTTATTAAATGAGTACTCCTTATGCGTAAACGTCTTAACTTCTTTCTATATCGCCATCTCTTAAGTAGAAAGGGCAATTTCCAAAATCCGGATGGTACAAATTCAGCTGCCAAAATCACGCGTCCATTGGGTTTTAATACTTTCCATACATTTCTAAGAAAAATTTGTTGTTCTAAAGGACGAAGTTCTGATAACATAAATGTACTTACTACAACATCTTGAGAATGTTCTTTTACAGGTAAAAGAGTAAATGATCCTATTTGATATAGAAGCTTTCCACTAGATAAATCAGATGGAAAATTTTTCATAGCATAATTAATCATTTGAACATTTTTATCAATAGCTATGACATTATTTCCTTTTAATGCCATTTTTGTAGCAAGCGCTCCAGTACCACACCCAATTTCTAATATAGATTCCGAAGTATTAATTTTATCAATAACCCAATTCTGAACTTCAACATTTACTCCTTTTGTTAAAGCAGTGAATTTAGAATCGTATGATTCTGGTTCTTCCTCTAACTTTCGCATATAAGTAACTGCCATAAACCCACGAAATTCTTTTAAATTAAAGTTTTAAAACTCAATTTTTATTATTTTATAATAACTCTAAAATTCAATTATTAATCTTCTTTTCTGTTTTGTTTTTATTATCAAGTTGATTTTTAGAACCTCCACAACATGCAGAACCACGAAATTCTGTATCGATCTTGAGTGAATTCTCCCTTTTAGCATCTTTCATATTTGACTTTTTCATATATTATCCCTCTTAGAATTTTTTTTAACTTTTTAGATTTAATATTTTCATTTTTTAATAGGTTAAAATATTAATAGAATAGCTCATATAAAAATATTTCGATGTGAATCTAGGTTTATAAATATGAATAAAATTTTTATAATTTAATGATTTCTATATTAATAACAACAGAAAAATACAATGATATTTAAATGAAGTTAGAAAGAAAGAAAAAAATAAAGGAGACATTATGTGGATGTGATGGTTGCACTAATGGTGATAAATACTTCGAGGATCTACAGCAAATAGGAAAAGAATTAAAATCAGATCAAAATCTAGATTCTCTCACATCATTTATTAGTGCTTTAGGTAATAAAGAACGTTTAGCTATACTAACTGCATTAAAGGATAACGATCGTTGTGTGTGTGAGTTCGAAGCAATGTTTGATAAATCTCAACCTTCAATTTCTCATCATCTCCGCGAATTAGAAAAAGTAGGTTTAATTCGTGGATGGAAAAAGGGAAAATATACATATTATACTTTATTAAAAGAAGAATTTGAGAGGCAATTAGCTAGTTTAAATCAAGAATTTAATTTTGAATAAATAACTTGATCTAGATATAAAATTTCGAAAATTTCTGTATCTATTAGTTGATTTAGATTAAATTTATTATTCAAGTTTACAAAAGAAAAAAAAAATAAATAAAGATCATATAGATTCTGCATGTCTTTTCAACAAATCTTCATTAGTTTTTCCCATTCTAACAGCCAACTCAGCTATTATTGAATCAAGATATACAAATGCAGCTATTTCAAATTGTGTTCCTTCTGTTGTTAATATTGCTTGATCATCTTGAGGATCTGGTCTATCTCGTTTTGTTCTTCCCTTTAACTTAATTGTTATTTCAGATATACGACCAATAATAGATTCTGGATGTGAAGTGATAGATACTATTCCATATGGCTTCACTGTGTTTACATAGTTTTTCAAAAGGGATACAACAATTTCAGTTGTTCCTGAACCTGATAAAATTATCAATATATCTTCTTCTGTTAATGCTGGTATCGAACCTAAATTAGTTACTACATAAACTTCAGCATTAAAATGAACAAGACGAGTAGCAAAGCATTGAAGAATAAAAGCACTTCTTCCAGAAGCAAGTAAAAAAAATTTTCTCTTATTGATTATACCATCATGGACCAATTCAATAAATTTTTGAGTGTATTTGAAATATTTGTCTTTTTTGAGATGTTCAACATTATCCTTAAGATTGTTCATAATTATTTCGGTAGCGCGAAAAATATTTTCTTTAGCTCTCCCATTTACTTCAATTTGTTTTTCAGTTTCTTGAACCATTTTGAATCATAATCTCCCTATTATGTACCATATATAAAAAAGGAAGCATTTAAAAAATATGTTTTGATCAAAAAATTTTTTTCTAAGATAGTAAATATCTATATTTTTTTGATAAAACTTTAAGTTTTTAAATTCTTAAATTAACATGCGCCGGTTTATAGTGTTTTTATTAGAATGTCGATTCGATGAATAAAAATCTCCAAATCGGCGCACACTTAAATAATTAGAGCCCCAATTGCAGCACAAAATTCAGAATTTTTTAAAAAGATTGCTTTTTTACTATTTAATTTACATAATAAGGATAAAACTTTCTTTAATGTCTTATTTTCTTTTAAAAATCCCCCGCAAAAAACGATTTCTTTTACATTATGAATATTTGCTAAAGCAGTAGCAATAGTGCCTAAATTCTCACCAATTATACATATTATGGAGTTTATGAAATCTTCTTCTTTTAAAGTTTTAATCTCATATTGATTATCAATTTTCCCTAACGAGGCTGCTGTGAATTCTCTAAAAAGTCTGTCAATTCTCTTATCATTTGGATCATAAATATCTGATACTTTTAGGTCTAAATTATATCTATTTCCCTTATTAGCTAGGTTTATTGCTCTTTCGAAATCATAATATTTGAAAAGGGCTTTGATAATTCCCATAAAGAAGCCACCACCTAGTGCAGAGCCTCCCAAATGTAAGAAATTATCATCTTTCAAAATCATTGATGTCCCCGTTCCTATTGTTACTAATAATGAACGCGATAGTTCTTTTCTTTTTTCTAAATAGTGGAGAAATTCTATACCTTTAAGATTTGCTTCGAATTCATTTATAAGATTTGATATAATGTCTTTTGAGTATTCTGTATATAGTTTATAACTTCTTCCACCTGTGAAATTGAATATTTTATATCTTTCTTTCTTTGAATTTAAGAGTTTTTTAATATCTGAAATATCAGTCTGAGTGGGAAAAATTGATAATGCTAATTCATTATCCTCTCTATAAACAATTTTACAAAGACTTTGCCCCATATCAATACCAATACAATCTGTTGGAATTTTTCCAATAAAATCGTTTATAACAATTTTTAACATTAAATTTATCACTTAACTTAAAATTCAATTCTTTCATTATTTTATATTATTAATTTAATATATCAGTTGTGTAATTGCTTTTTTCATGTTAAGCCAGTCAAAATCAAAGAAACCAGAAGTTGCTATAAGTAAAGCTGATACTCCAAAAGAATGTTTAAAAAAAGGGATTGAAATACTTGGCGGGATTTCTAAATTTATAGATGAAGGAGATCAAGTATTTATTAAATTTAATCTAAATTTACCCGCGGGTTTTCCTAATAATACTAATTTTGAAGTTCTAGAAGAACTTATTATTTTATGTAAACAAGCAGGAGCAAAGAAAATTTATTTAGGCAGTTTTCCTTTGAAAGGAATACCTATTAAAATTATTTCAGATCTATTTAATCTAAAAGCATATTTTAAAAATCTTGGTGCAGAACTGGCATTTTTAGATAATAGTGATAATTTTGATAGTAAGGATATTAAGCAAGCTCTATTAAAGAAAATTAAATATGATTCATTGACAAGAGTAGATGTAAATGGTAATAACATTTTCGTCCCAAATGTAGTTTTTAATTCAAATAAGTTGTTATCTGTTAATCAGGTTAATGTAGATCCTTTATTCAAGTTAAATTTATCTATATTAAATTCCTACTCTATCGTTCCTACAAAATATCGAGAAATCGGTAAAAAAAGAAATAAAAACAATGGTTATATTAATAGAGATCTTTATAAAACGGATTTAATTTCTAATATTTTTGATATTTATAAAATCAAACAACCTAATTTAATAATTAATGATTTATTTTATATATTAGAAGGTGCTGGGCCTTATACATATAAAGATTCGATTTTAAAAAAAAGTAGCCTAATGATAATGGGAGATAACGCTTTTAATGTTGATTTTATTACACTAAATACACTAAATCTTGCAGAAAGTAGCCACGATTTATTAAAAGAGGCAGAACATAAAAATTTAACAAGTCTAGAGCTTTCAAGTATAAGAATTCTGGGAGAAAAACTCGAAGATATAACTTTTGACATTGAATTGTGTTCCTTAAAACTCGAAGATATAAAAGTGAAAAATTTCGCTATCAACGTGGGTAAATACTGTTCAGGATGTTTTAAACAAGCATACCATTTACTAAATTTTATGAAAACATATATGGTAAAGGATCTAAAATATAATCCTAACAACTCTTTTTTAATAGGTAAAAATCCATCAGAACCAAAAAGCACACGAAATATCTGGTTATTTGGAGATTGTGCTATAAATAGTACAAAAACTTCCAATTTTAGAAAAATAATAATTGAATCTAAAAAAGATTTAATCTCAGGAACAAAAAATAGAATTTTAAAACAATCTAAAAATGGAAAAAAAATCAAGGAAAAACCAAATAAAAATATTTTAGAATTATCTGGTTGTCCTCCTGAAATCATCGGTTGTTTGAAATCAATATTAAAATATTTTGGTAAACAAAATTTGCCTAATTTAAATTTACACACATATATAAATAGTAAGTGGGTTGAAGGGGAACTTAATAATAAATTAAACATCTGGGAGGCACTTTAGAAGATTGATTAATCAAGCATTTAAACAGAATTGGTTGAAAATATTAAATTTCAACAAAAACCGAGATATATTAGAAGATCCAGAAAAAACAACAGAAATTGTTAGAATACCGTTAAGTCCAATAAATTTAAATGTTAACATCCTATACCATTTTTTTGAAATTTTATATCCTAAATTTATAAACGATCAACAGAATATCCTTGATATTATCATAACAGAAACAGAAAAAAAAAATAAAATCTTGAGAACATATCTATATAAAACTAAAAAAGCTGGAATTCATGAGACTATTGAATCTCTGCCTGAAGGAATGATACGAATTAAAAGTTTTGAGAGTGATGAATTAGATGATATATTTAATAAAATACAAAATGCATTGATAAAAGAAAGAGGTATTCAAATATCATCGATTCGTATATTTAAGGAAGAAGCTATTGAGTTAATTAATACATATTGTGAAAAAGTTCCATTACTTTCCATTAATGAGTTTTTAGAACAAATCATAGATTTGGTTCAAGTATTAATAGAAAGAGATTTAATATTTATTTATCCTGAGCCCATTATCTTAAAATTTTATAAACAGATTCTAAAAATATTTGAACATATAAAATTCCAAAACTTGTTTAAATTTATAGAACAATTAATACCTGAATTCCAGATTTCTCTATTTTTAGATAGTAAGCATTTCAAAACAGTAATTCTTTTACAGAAGATATTATCAAAATCTACTAAATCAGAGTTAAGATTACAATTTTTTAGATCAGAAGAGTTAGGTATTAAGCAAGATGAACTAAGTGTAAGAGAAATTCTAAATTACGTTCAAAATAAATTAAAAACCGAGAAAGTATACTATTTAAAACAAAATGACCTAATTTCATATATTTCAGATTTTTTAGAGTTATCAATACTAATTAATAAAGAAAATTTAAAATTTTTATTTCAAAAGGCTTTATTTGGTTATCGGTCTTTTGAAAAGCACTGGAATATGGTTCCACGCCCTAGAATTTATAATACTTTCATAAGATTCTTGATTCGGCTAATTGGATTTAATTTAAATTTAAAAAAAGTCTCACATTGGGCTATACCAGACTTAATTTTTAATTATTTTGATTTTTATTTTGGACTAAATTCTAAAATTTTATTTTTAATAACAGATCAAAACCGATATAAAAAAGGAAAATCCTCTCAAGAGATTTTTTTAAAAAACACATGTATATCTTCATTTCTACTAGAAATTGAAAACAGTGAATTGAAAAAATTAAGGTTTATAAATAAAAAACACCTTTTTACAAATGCTAATAATTCATTATATTCAATTAAAGATATTACAAAAACAAATTTTGGTTCTGTAACCGCAATTATAGTCTTTGATAAATTTCTAATACAGGAAATAGCAAAAAATTTCATTTCAAGACGTTCAAAAATATCATTTTTTTCTAGATTTAAAGTATTGAAATTGCTGAAGAATGAGCGTTATTTTCGGATGTTCCCTGAATTTCCCTTCTATAATATAATCAAAAAGAAAAGTATAATATCATTATTAAAGCTTTTATTACCTATACTAATTGATAAGCATGAGTTTTAATTATATTTATAATGATTAAACCAAGAAAGCCCATAAATAAAAAATTTTCACTTATTCTATAAATCCTTTAGCGATTAATAATTCTGCAATCAAAATTGCACCTCCTGCGGCACCTCTTATAGTGTTATGACTCAAAGAGACAAATTTATAGTCAAAAACGTTATCTTCTCGAAGTCTACCAACTGTTACTGCCATTCCTTTATCATTATCTTTATCTTTCTTTGGTTGGGGTCTATCTGAATCACGCAAATAAATGATCGGTTGTTTCGGAGCAAAAGGCAAGTCTAATTCTTGTGGTAAAGATTTAAAATCCTTCCAAATTCCAATTATTTCCTCTTTTTGGGGTATTTTATTTTTAAATTTTATATTTACTGATGCCGTATGACCATCATTTACAGGAATTCTCGTACATGTAGCGCTTATTTTCATTGTATCATCATTTAAAATTCCATACTCTCCAATTTTTCCTAATATCTTCAAAGATTCTTTTTCCGTCTTTTCTTCTTCGCCCTCAATATAAGGAACAATATTATCAATAATATCCAAAGAAGCAACACCAGGATATCCTGCTCCAGAAACCGCTTGTAACGTAGTTATGATTAATTTATCAACTTTATAACCTATTTGTTCTAAAGCATAAATTGGAGTTAAAAAACTTTGAAGTGAGCAATTCGGTTTAACAATTACGAAACCTTTATCAAAACCATGACTTTTTTGTTGAATTGGGATAATATTTAAATGTTCATGATTAATTTCCCCTATAATCATAGGTACATCTGGAGTCCAACGATGAGCAGAATTATTACTTATTACTGGAAATCCTTTTTTTGCATATTCAAATTCCACCATCTTTATTTGTTCTTTTGTTGGCATATTAACAGCAGAAAAAAGTAAGTCAAGTTCATCTGGGATTTTAGTGAAATCTTGAACATCTCTTACTCTTAAATTTTTAATCTCCTCAGGAATTGAAATTGCCATCTGCCATTTTTTATTAACAGCTTCTTCATAACTTTTCCCAGCAGATATAGGAGATGCTGCTATATCTATAATTTCAAACCAAGGATGCCCTTGTAATAGTTTAATATAATTTTGTCCGACAATCCCTGTACCACCAAGGATCCCAACCCTAAACTTTCTCATTAATAAACCTCTAATAATTAATAGTATTTAATTCTTACAATATTATCAATTCCTATTTAATTTTAACCTTTAAAATCTAATATTGTTAAATTTTTATTTTTTAAAATCTTTAAGTATATAGAAACCGTGAACTAATTTGATAGAATATATTCTCATATATTATTTAGATTATGTGATAATTATTATGCCAGGTCCTTTTGATGAATTAGAAAAAGAAGCAGAAAACCTAGAAAAACAATCAAAAGAAGGATTTAACCAGAAAAATTTCATTTTAGCGATTTCAAAGTTGGAAGAAGCAAAAGATATTTATTCAAAATTAGGATATCAAGGAAAAATTGGGATGATAACTAAACGTATAGCTCAATTAAAAAATCTAGTCAAATTTGAGAAGCAAGATACATTTGTAAAAACTAAAGGTGAGGAAGATTTTCAAAAACACGTTGATAAAATCTTAGAAGAAAAGCAACAATATATTAATAATAAGTTAATAGAACAGAAAACTCTAACTCCAGAAATGAAAAAAAAGCTTGAAAAGATCAATTTAATAATAGAAAAAGCAGAAAAAGAAGAGAAAATAGGAAAGTTACAAAGAGCTGAAGGAAGATATGAAGTTCTTTTGGAAATATATAAATCAATCCCGAAAGATATAATCAATTTCTCAAAGGAAATTTATGAAATAGAACAAAAATTAGAAAACATTAGAAAAAAATTGTAATAGTATTCTTTAATTGTAAAATTAAGTCTTTATTGAATTTTTATGAAAAATCCTTTTAATGAATTTTATCACGTTCCAAATTCAAAAGAATTATTAGATATTGCCTTTAAAAAGAGTATGAAGAGTTCTACTCAAGTTTCAAAAAATGCTCCTATCCTTATTAAGGCAAAGAAAAAAGAATCGAAACGAATTAAAGTAGCTATTGAAGAACTCGTAAATAGAATTCTTAGTATTATAAAAATGGTTCCGATTATAGATGATCTTCCTGATTTTTACAGAGAATTAGCGTCTATTTTAGTTAATATTAATGAATTGAAATTATCATTGGGGAAGTTAAATGGTATTTTGCCTATCCTAAGTCAACTTCAAAGAGAATATCTCCATAAATTAAAAAGAATTGAAATTCCAAAGGAGGGAGATAAATTACGAAGAGCTGCATTTGGTCGGATATCCTCAATTATCAATAAGCAAAATGATACCCTTCAATATTTAAATGAGATTAGAGGACGTTTGAGAGAAATTCCTTCAATTGACTATGTAATACCATGCGTGGTTGTTGCGGGATACCCAAATGTGGGGAAAAGTAGTATTGTAAAAAACATTTCTACAAACAAGAAAATTGAAATTAAAGAGTATCCATTTACAACAAAAAAATTGAATATGGGACATTTAGAGATTGAAAGAAGATTTGATAAAATTAAAATACAAATATTAGACACTCCAGGAATTTTAGACCGACCTATGGCTAAAAGGAACCAGATTGAATTACAAGCAATATTGGCTTTAAGATTAATATCTGATTTAATTATTTTTGTATTTGATCCAACACTTACTTCAGGATATAATATTGACTCCCAAATTGAATTATATTATGAAATAAAACAAAAATTTTCTAAAGAGAGAGAAATAGAACTTATCATTGTAATTAATAAAATGGATTTAGCTAAAAACTCAGAAATTGAATATTTGATAAATAAATTAAATCTTAGGGAAAATGAATTCTTCTTGACCAACGCGCTTAAAGGAGAAAATCTAGATCTAATCATCATCGAATTAAAAAAAAGATATAGTAATTAATAATATAATTCAATTCATCTAGTATTATTTCTCAATTTTATAAAATAATAATTTTAATAAAAAAATAAGCAAGCAATTATGGATGATTTTAAAATTGATTTTGGAAAGTTAAAGATTGATCAACTGGGATATGTCTATAAAGATATACTCACTCAAGCAAAGGTAATGGAAAATGTTTTAGGATTTTCTAAATTTATATTTAGCAATCCAAGAACCAGTACCATTCAATATCGGGGAAATACAACACTAATTACCCGTCAATTAGCCTTTAGTCGTTTGATGGGTACACAAATTGAATTGATTAAATGGATTAGTGGAGAGTGTTTATTCAAAGAATTTTTAGATCAAGGAAAAGAAGGTCTTCATCATATGGCTTTTTATATCGAAAATACAGATTCATATATTAAAGAATTTGAAAAAAGGGGAATCAGGATTTTACAAGCTGGAGAAACTTATAACACAAGAGTTACTTATATGGATACTGAAAAAGAGTTTGGATTTTTTGTGGAATTATTGGAAAAAATTAGAAGAAAGAAAAAGAATAAGAAATGATAATTCTAGGTTTAGACATTGGAGGAGCAAATACAAAAGCAGCAATTATAGAATTTATTGATGGACAAATACAAAAATGTTATTCTTACATTGAATACTTTCCTTTTTGGGAGCAATCAATTAATAACATCCCCTTGTTGTTTAAACGAATAATTTCAAATATTATAAACAAGAATGACTTAGAATTAATTGATATAGACTATATTGCAATTGCTATTACAGCTGAACTTTCAGACGCATTCCAGACAAAAAGGGAAGGTATTAACAAAATTCTAGATGCTCTAAAAAAAGTATTCAATAAAGAAAAAATGTATTTTATCAGTATTAATAATGAATTTATAAAATTTAACGAAGCTAAACGTGACTATCTACTAATTTCTGCTGCGAATTGGGTTTCTACAGCATTATTTTTAGGAAATTATCTCCAAAAATGCATTTTAATAGATGCAGGTTCTACAACAATAGATATAATCCCGATTCTAGATTCTATTCCTGTTTCAAAAGGAAAATCAGATATTCAAAGACTAATAAATCATGAATTAATTTACACTGGAGGATTGAGAGCAACCATTCCTTCAATTACCCATTTTGTTCCATATAAAGGAAAAATGGTTCGAATTTCTTTTGAAAAGTTTGCTTTAATTTCAGATGTTCATAGAATTTTGAATAATATTACCGAAAAGGAATATATTAATGATACAGCAGACAATCGCTCTAAATCTTTAGACGATTGCTATGCTCGAATTTCACGGATACTCTGTATGGATTTAGAAACAATCTCAAGAGAAGAGCTTATCAAAATTGCTGAGTATATTTATGAATCACAATTAAATATTATTATTACCGAAATAAAAGAATTCATGAATAATTTATTCATTAGAATTCCTCTATTTCAAAAAAATCCAGAATTTGTAATAACTGGTTTAGCAGCTGAATTTTTAATAAAAAAATCTTTAGAAAAATTAGGTTATTCTAATATTTCTTCTTATGAAAAAATAACGAAAATACCAGACAAAATAAGTTCTTCTGCTTTTGCTGTAGCAGGAGCTTTTTCATTTCAAATGAAGGGTGTTTTAAAAAATGGCAATGACCTCAGCGATATTTAAGATAGGGGGAACAATTTTAGATAATAGTAAAAATCTAATAAATACAATAGCCCAACTTACTCAATTATTTGAAGATGAAATTATTAAAAAAATTATTTTAGTTCCCGGTGGTGGATTATTAGTAGACTTCATAAGACATTTATATAAAAAATTCCATTTCAATGATGATATTACGCATTGGATGGCTATTTATGCAATGGATTATAATGGAAAAGAATTAAAAAGAAAATTTCCTCATTTAAAGATTAATAATGACCTAAAAAACCTTGAAAAAGAGAATAGACTTATCTCTATATTTCTACCTTATAACTATCTAAAAGAGAAGGATGAATTACCCCATTCTTGGGACGTTACCTCAGATTCAATCACCTTCTATCTCGCTAAAACATTAGGTATGAATGAATGTTTTTTAATTAAAGATATTCAAGGCATTTATGATTCTAATCAAAATATTATAAAGAAAATTACTACTAAAGATTTTAAACAGTTTAAACTTGAGGGAAAACTAAAAGAAATTGATTCAACAGACTTAGAATTAAAAATTAAGACGAAACCGATTGATCCATATCTATTAACTCTTATAGATTGTTATAAAATTCCATGTATAATATTAAACGGTGTATCTCCAAGCTCTGATATTTTTAAATACTTTACATCTAATAATATTAGAGAAAAAAATTTTACAAAACTCACTTCCATTTAATTATTGATTAAAGTTTTAATTAAATTGAACCTAAATAATAATTAATGTAATTTTTAAATTCAAATTAGTCAATTTTAATTGTGAAATGAAAATGGATAAGAATGAAATGAAAAAAAACGCAGAATTCCTAATAAAAAATCTTCCTGGAAAAGAAGTACCAGGTAGTACTAGTCTTAATATTCGTTATAGGAAATTAATTGATTTTGCGAAAATTTTTGGCTTTACTGATCCAAAATATGTTGGACCGGAAGAAGAAGGAGTTATCGCATGCCATGCTTTTGCTAATACTTATACAATAAAGGGACTTTATACATTGGTACCTGGAATGAAACTAATTCAAGATGGAGAAGAACGTCTTCTTGTAAAAAACCCTAGAATGATACTTCATGCAGGAAATAAATATAATTGGGAAGGTTGTGTAGAAGTTAAACCAAAAGATAAGTTAACAATTACTGCAAAATGCGGGAAAGTATGGTTAGTGGAGGAAAATATGATGTTATTTGCTGAATTCCTAACTACGATCAAAAATCAAAATAATGAACTTGTATGTAATGTTGTAGTAACAGCAGGAATAAGACCAGGAGGTTATTAAAAAATGGTTAAAATCTCAGAATTGAAGATAGGACAATTTTTAAAGAGTGAATTTGATGGGATTACAAGAGAATTATTGCGAGAATATGCAAAAGCCTCTGGTGATACTAATCCTATTCATACAAATGATGAGGTTGCAATTAAAGCGGGTCTTAAAGGAGTAATTGCACATGGGTTATTTTCGTTAGGATTTATAACTAAACTATTGGATGAATTTCTTGAATATGGAACATATGGAAAAATAATTGAACTTGAAGTTGAAATGAGAGGAATGGTGAGATGCGGGGACCTTTTGATTACAGAAGCAACAATTAATAAAATTGAAGGCAAAAGAGTATATTTAGATGTAAAGCAAACGACAATAACTAATGTTGATATTAAAGATACAAATGGAGCTATCAAAAAGCAGTTTGAAGCTGGTGAAAGAGGTTATATTTCTGAAAAAGATGTTGAGAGAGGTTTAGTAAAAAAAAAAGAAGTATCTGAAGGGATCTTAACTTATCGCGAACGAGTAGCTACTCCAGGTACAGCAATTATTGAACTTTTTGAGTGAATTATAAATTTATATCACCATTTCTTAAATCTACTAATTTTCTTTATTTTTTTCAGTATTTTTTATTTGCCATAATTATATTAAAACATATTTATATTAGTTTAACAGAACAAATTATTGAAGGATTATTTTTTAAAATTACATATCTCCCTACTACATTGACAATAATAAGCTTAGATACTGAAAAAATAGAGATCTTAATTCTAAAAGGTCATAATGAAAAAGCCGCAGAAGAGATATTTAGCTTAATCGAAGATTACGAAAATCATTCTTATAAGGAGCTTATTTATCGAAGTCTTAGTTTATTAAATTTAATCTGTGATAAATCTCCCACAATATCATTGAGAGCAATAAAGAATATCAATCAGTTTATCAATGATTCTGATTCTTGGATCAGATTAGTATCGTTAGAAATTTCATACCAAATAAGTTTATTTAGACCAAATTTATTAATTGAATTATTAAATAAAATTCGGGCTCGTTTATACGATCAGGATCCCTCTGTAAGGAGATTAACAGTAAAAATTATTGGAAATCTCATTCTATCTTTACATCTAGATATTGATCAATTACAGGAAATTATTGAAGAATATACAGAAAAACTAATGGATAATGATTGGAAAGTAAAATTAAATGTAATAAAGACTATCCAGAAAATATTAAATCAGGATTATACAAAAATTCGAGAATTAGAGCCTCTATTATCAATGGTTATAATTAATCTTAGAGATGAAGATGATGATGTCGCTAGAGCAGCTGCGGAACTATTAAAAATCCATGGAACCTATTTTCTAACAAAAGAAAATATCCTATATATTCTTTTGAATCTTCTCTATAATGAAAAAAATAGAGTTAAAGAGCTTATTATCTGGTTATTTGGAGAAATTGGCAAGGAAAAATCATCAGAAATAATCTCTATAATTCCGAAATTGATTAATTTATTAAAAGAAACAGATTATCGTATTCAATTAAAAGTTATTGAGGCTCTTGTTAGTATCGCAGAAAATAACTTTGATCAAATTTGGGCGAATCTTTTACATTCTATGTTAGAAGCAAGTGATTTGAATTATAGAAATTCATTAATAAATGCAATATTTCATCTTTGCCGTAAACATATTACTGAAATTTTTCCTTATTTATTTGAAGAATTGGAAAATCCCTCTGAAAATATTAGGGAAGGTATTGCATTAGTATTTAAACGTTTATTTGAAGAATTCCAGATTGAAATAGAAAATGAAATCACTAAAATTTTGTATCAATTAGAATCACGCTTCTGGCGAGAACGAAAAAAAAATGTTGTCTTAATACAAAATATATGCTTTATTTTAGAAAATAAAAAAATTGCAGTTTGGATTACAATTGAATTGAATAAAGCTTTAAGTATTGAAAAAGATCCTGAGGTTAAGAATGAAATTATTCATACGTTAAAAAATATAAAAACTAACTTCACAGGGATCGATAGTGCGATTGAAAGAATAAATAATGAATTATCTCTATTTCAAAAAAGAATTGTTGAATTTCAAAAAATTCCTGCTCAATTTAGAGAAAAATTAAATTCATATATTGAAAATTTCAAATTCAACGATACAGAAATTCAATTAAATACAAAATATAACAAGATTCTTAAAAAAATTAAGAAATTTGATAATATTATTAAAAGATTCGATTATAAAAGATTAGCCTTTGATTTGATTGAAGATTGGGAAGAAACCCGAGTACAAATTATTGAAGAATTAAGTATTATTAAAAGCTTTATTTCTGAGATATGTGAAGAGAAAAAATCAGAATTTATTTCTAATTTAAAGGAAACTATTAATGTTATTCTTAATCGTATTAAAATCTTAAAAGCAGAATTTGAATTTGTAAAAGAAAATAAACTTGAAATAAATATTGACGAAGAAATATCTGCGATTGAATTAAATGATATTAGAGATGAGAAACTTGCTTATGTAACCCAAATTAGGAAAAAATTGTTTAACCTCGACAATGAAATCAGAGAATTACTTATCGATAATGTAGAATTTAATGAAATCCTTAAAGATCTTTTACAGAAATGGGTTGAAACTAAAATTGAAATTCAAGAATATTTGAGTGATTTAGATCGGCATATTAAGTTAATGAAAGATAAGTTAATTGAATACATAATTCAACCAGGAGAGATTATAGAAAGTTCGAAAAGTATAGAAATTAATGGGATTAGTACTGAACTAAATTACCAACTTCTTCAAGGTCACTTTCAAACTATTATTACAGAGAAAATTGAAGGAATGAAGAGACTAAACGATGACTTTGAGAGGTTAAATGCCAAATTAGATTTCTTATTCAAAAAGAATGAATTTTCGGACGCAAAAAGATTAATTGGGATGAGTTCCACTCAAATACAAAATTATATTGAAGAAGCAGAAAATAAAATTGATGCAATTTTAGGAAAAGAAAAAATTTTTGAAGATAACAACATATTTAACTTATATATTCGACCTTATCTCAATAAATTTAATGCTTCAAAAGAATTATTAATAAATCGATTAAAAACATTTGTTAGAAAAGCAAATAATTCATTAAATCTAAATCAGATCAAATATTATCTTAAAATTATTAATCCTATTAAATTAGAATTACTTGGAAATTACATCAAATTAGATATTGACAAATTAAGAGATGTAGTTCTTAAGTTTATAAATAAAAATAAGTTAAATGCCAAAATCCTCAATGATACACTTTATTATCAACAAATTGAATCTGAAATCACAGATTCTAAAGAAATTCTTTTCTTTAAGAATATAAAAACTATAGGAAATGAAATATACCTTAACTTTAAATTAACTAATCCTTCTAATTTTGATTTTAAAGATTTACAAATATCGCTGAAAATACCCTCTTATCTTAGCTTTCAACGAAAAGATAGTTTTCCAAAATTTCTTCAAATCAACGAATTAAAACCGGGGAAAAACTTTCTGTTTAATTATGTGCTTAAAGTAGATAAACAAAAAGAACTTAAGAAAAACCTTTTCGATCCAACTGCTGATGAAATTAAACTGGAATTACATTATAGAGATCAATTCGATATAGCTAGAAAAACTACAAAGCACATTGATATCTTCATTCCATAGAACTACTCCAATTTTTAAAATGGGCTCTTACTATATCAATTTTTTTATTTATCGAAACAATCGATAAGAAATATCGAAAAGATTAATTAATAATACAAATTACTTGAATTGTACAAAAATGGATTTTAATATTTTAATTTTTAGATTAAGAATTAATTTACATGTAACTAATTAAAAGATAATTATATTTTATTATATACTTAAATTTTAATATATGAGAATAAGATTAAATCGTGAGGTGAAAATGGAAGAATCAGAATATAGGTTGACCAAAGATGTAAAAATACATGGATGAAGCTGTAAGCTTGGACAAAACGATTTAAATACTCTATTAGCCAAAGTTGGATTAGCTGGGAAGATTGAGGATGCTGCAATTTTACCAATTCCAGACAGCGATTTAGTTCTTGTTAAAAATATTGATATTTTTACTCCTATAATTGATGAGCCCGAAATTGCAGGTGAAATTGCCGCATGTAACGTAACAAATGATATTTTTGCTATGAATGTACCAGAAATCTCTGGAATGCTTATTTTTCTCGCAATAAGCACGAGAACTCCTTTGGAAGTAGCCGAAGGGATTTTAAGGGGAATAAAATATTTCATGGAGGAAAAGATACATTCTAGAGTCGTTGGTGGGCACACCATTTATAGTGAGTGGCCATTAATAGGTGGAGAGGCTTCTGGATATGTACATAAAGATGCTATTATTCAAAAACAAGGTGTAAAGAAAGAAGATAAATTAGTATTAACTAAACCAATAGGATTACAAGCAATTATGGCATCATATAGACTTCTTAAAGATTTTCCAGAAATGCTTGAACATTATTCTAAAAAAGAACTCCAAAAATCTATAGATCTCGCCGTAAAAATAATGACAACACCAAATCAAGATGTAATAAAAATAATTCATTCATACAATGATTTTTCATTTATTCACGCATTAAGTGATGTATCTGGATTTGGTTTAGCAGGTCATACTGCTGAAATGCTTCAAAATTCTGATTTGTCTGCGGTAATTGATACGATTCCTTCGATTAAGTATTCTAAGGAGATATCCCACGAGCTAGGATATGCTTTTGATGATTGCTATTGCCATGAAACAGCAGGAGGAATGCTCCTTTCCGTTGATCCTACTAAAGTAGAGGAGTTTACGAATACTCTTTCGAGTAATAATATAACCAATTGGATCATAGGTTCAATAGATAAGATACAGCCAGGCTTAGTTAGAGTCGCTAAAAATGCTCAAAATATTGAAATTATTGATTTATAAAGATGTTGATGATATAAGTTAAAACACAATCATGTGGGGGCTTATTGAGAATTCCACTTGTGAAGTGGCATCAAAAATTATATTATTTAATCTCTTTTATTTTTCCATTGAGTTGTATAACAATTTCTCTGATTTCATTTAATGCATTATCAACCAATTGTTCCCCATTTTCAACATTAAAAGCAGTTATAGAAACCTCCACCTCAACGGACAAACCAATCTTCGGGTGCGTTTTAATCCATAATTGTGGATATTTCTTTTCTAATTCAATTGTATATGCCGCTATCTGACTTTCTCCGATGCCTGAAAAAAGAAATCCTTTCATAATGAAATTTCCTTGGTTTTCCCTTAAAACGGGCATAATTATATTTCTAAACATAGCCTTCATTTCAGCAGGTACTCCTGGTAATATAAAAATTGTTGTATTTCCTTCCTTAATTTTTACACCAGGAGCTGTACCAACCGTATTCGGTAATGGAATAGAATCTTGTGGAAGATAAGCCATCTTCTCTCTCTCTTTAGTCATACCTTCAAGTTGTAATAATCCTTTTTTATGAGCTTTTTCATAAGCTTTTTTAATAGAATTATAAGCATGTTTATTTAACTCTAGCTTTCGGTCTAAACTAATAGCAATCCCTTCCAAAGTCATATCATCAAAAGTAGGGCCTATACCTCCTGAGGTGATAATAATTTCTGGTTTACGCTTTAAGATGTCCTGTAAGGTTCTTGATATTATATCTAATTCATCTCCAATGATAGTTATTCTCTTAACTTTATGCCCATATTTTGTAATTCTTTTTGCCATCCAATTAGAATTTGTATCCTGAGTTTTTCCAATAAGAATTTCATTTCCAATCATTAATAGTTCTATATCCATAATATCAATATTTTGTAATTATAAGAAAGTATTTTGCTTTGTATGAATTAATAGTGTTCTATTTAACTTTTTTTTATATTGAACTTTAAAAAATTTGAAATGTTTAAAATCTTTTACATTATATACTTAGGAATAAAAAAATAAAAATGACAATAGAAATAGATGACGCAGGAACAGGAGATCTTGTAGGAGATGCATTTATTGGGTTCTTTAGAAAAGAAACAGGTGAACTAGCATATCGAAGATTAGATGTAGCGCTATTTCAAGGGGAAAATTGGAAAAATAAAAAACCGCTTGAAAAAACAGTAGAATTAGTTAAAGAAGGATTAAAGGAATTAAATTTTCAGTCAGATAGCGAAATTATTCATCTTTGTAGAGGTAATATCTTTGATGATGTAAGAGCATATTTTATTGAAAAAGGAATTAATTATGAAAATGCAATGATCGAAGGTAGGTTACAAGATTTTATTGAGGGAAAATTACTTGAACACCTTCGAAACGATTTAAATGTAAAATCCAAGAATTTAACAAAAAAAAGTGGAGCAAAAAGGTTCTTTGTGCTTTTTAATTGGATTTGCTATGATTTCTATAAAAGAGAAAGATTTGTTAAATCAGGCTTCAAAAAATGGAATACTATTTGGCGAGCTCGTGCGATTAAAAAATTCAATAAAATTCAATACTCGAGAAATTTTAAATACTCATCCTAGTCCCAAAATTATTAGTTATGATTGAAATATTTTAATAAGCAAGAATTTGAAGAAATAAATTAGGTTTAAAATATTTAATTTAATGGCGTACCACAATTTTTACAAATTTTATCTGTTACCAAATTTTTATCATAACCGCATGCAAAACAAATCAAAGCTTTACTATCTTCGGGTTCTTCAAAATTATATCTCTCTTGTGGGCGAAAATTTTCATTTATATTTTCTTGTTTTTTAGACTTAAAAATCTCGCTTTCTTCCATTTTGTTAAAATGTTTTTTTACAAAATTTTTATCATGAGGAGTTACTATATTGAAATCTTTCGAAGCTTTTATTTCTTTAAATCCATTAGGTAATCCTTTTAATTCAGCATCATCAATATTTTTTCCGTTACCCTTGGATTTTGATTTTAGAACGAATTTTTCATTATTTGCTTCATTTTCTAAAGAAGATTTATCATTTTGCATCTCTTCAAAGGAATTTTCAATTTGGGAAGCATCATTTGGAGCTTCTAAGACTTTTTGATATTCCTCTTCATCTATATTTCCTGATTTTAAATTTTTTATATGTTCAAAAATCCCTTTGGTTCTATTAAGTATCATGTTTTTAAATGATGGCTCAATATTACGAGATTTTGAAAAATTAAGTGCCATTTCAGATACTTCTAACCATACCCGTATTGCAGCTTTAATATTACCATTTTTTTCAAATCCTTTTGCTTTTGCAATTTTAGTTCCTAGTTCTTTGTTAAATCGTAGAATGTCCATAATGGAATCTCTTATATCTTCTTAAAACTACAATTTTTACAAATAAATACAGACTATTAAATCTTTATCCGAACCTTGATACAAAATTTAATATTTAAATTCACTATAAGTTATATAAGAATTGGTAAATTCTCTGAAAATGCTAATTATTTAAGAGTTATTGGGATATGTCAATTAATCCATTTTCTGAAATTGAAATAAATAATTTAAGAGAATTTATTGAAAAGAATGGATGGAAAATAGAAGGTTATGTTGAAAACTATTTTCGATACAGTTTAAAGAAAGAGAAATTAGTTCTATTTTCGATAAAATTTCCGGTAACTTTACCAATACGAATAAATATACCTTTTGAAGTTGTTAATTTTCGACTTTCAGTTGCTTTTCAATTTTGGAACTTAGACCAGAATATATATAACATTATCCTTTATTTAATGAAAGCTATCAGGAATTTAGTTATTTCATTAACTATAGAACATGAATTTCCCTTAGAAGGAAAAAAGCAGCAACTTAGTGATATATTAAATTTAGTAATTCCAGATTTATTCAAAAACGAAAATGAAAATATATGGTTAAATCGTTTAAGAATATCCTTGATGAATAAAAGAGATAAATTGGAGGGATTTTCACCTTCAACACATTTCAATATTGTAAAATCTCTAAAAAATGTAGGTTTAATACCTAGTTTTAAAATACCTTGGGAATTGAAATATGGTATTCCTAAAATTAGAACCTCCGAAACCCTATTATTTTCCAATAATGGAGATTTTGAGGAATTTTTTATTTTAGAGAAAGGTTATTTTACCTATTTCAAAGATATAGAATATGATAAATTTTACATCAGAACTTTCTTTGATAGTTATACCCCCTGGATTTTAAACATTTTATTTAAAGAGATTCCAGAGTTTAAACTTGAAAATTATCTTGAAAATTGGATTAAATTTTCTCGGTTGATTTTTGATTCTGTTATAGAAATCACAAAATCAGCAAAATTAAAGCAAACAGAATTTATTAATTTTCGTCCATCTAAAGAACTTATCTACAAAACCAAGAATTTCATAGAAGATCAAAATAATTTCCCTCTTTCAGCATTGAGTTATGAAAGTTCAATTACAAAAGAATTATTTAATATTCATAATGATTTATTCAATAAGCCTCCAACTACTTTTGATGAAATAGACTCTATTAATCAGTATATTAAGGCAGAAGAATTGATGAAAAATTATAGGTTTGAAGAAGCTGTTAATACATTAAAAGAGGCATTAATTGTTTTTAATAAGAATCAACAAAGAAAAATTGTTGTATCAATCTTGCTTAAATTAAGAAAAATTGCAAAATTATTAAATCAAGAGGATACTGCTCTAAATTATTTGCAAAATGCTTTAGGGGTAGCTAAATCTGGTCAAATTCCAGTTAAATATATAATAAAAATACATTATAAATTAGGAATTTCATATTTTGAAAAAAAAGAATTTCAGAATGCTTTAGATCATTTTAATATAATAATCAATTTTTTAAAAAATGAAGAAATTTCAATTAATAAGGAAAAATTTCTGGGTTTATCCTATCTTTATCTTGGATTTATTTATCTAGAACAAAAAAAAATTGTAGAAGCTAAAGCCTGTTTCAAGAACACTATAGAAATTGGAAATAATTATGTACCAATAAAGTTGAGATATTTTCTCCATCGAGCCATTGATTTTAAGAAACAAGGAAATTTATTCCTCACACAAAAATTTTTAAAGGCAGGGTTTGATCTAATAAGTCTAAATTTTGAAGATGAGGATATCCTCAAACTTCAAATTGATATAATTCTTGAATTATCTGAATTCTATATTCATCATAGGAAAGATGCAAAGAAAGCGTTTTATCTATTAAATAATCTGGAAAATCAAATAAGATTAAGAGAAATCAGTAATATGAAAAGAGCAATTCGTTGGAATTTATTAATGAGTGATTATTACAATATTTTTGGTCTTGATCGTGATAAATCTCACTTTTATTTAAAACAAAGTCAAAAGTTAAAAACACAACTTCAAACAATTGGATTAAGCATGTAAAATAAAAAAAATTTATTTTCTTGAAAATTGAGATCTTTTAGCTCCAAGACTATCCTTTTGGCCTCCAAATCGACTATTAACATATCTTTCGATATACAACTCACGAAATCGCATTCTTGGAGATTTTTTCCTTGTTGAATTGACTCCTGTTCGCTCAATTTTTGGAGTTTGCATTTTAACTTTTCCTGCTTTTGTTAGGGAACCATGAGAGCCAGGCATTTTCTTTTTGTCTTCACTATTTTATAATTATCTTATGAATAAATAAATAATTTCAAACTCTTAAATTTTATTATCTTTTAAAAGACTTAAAGATATAGGGAGTAAAATTAATTGGAATTCCAATTTTTTTTACTGAGCTTAAATATTGGACTCCAATTTTTTATTTAATTTTCAAGTAATTTATTTAATTAAACTTGATTCTAATTTAAATTAAATTATGTCTGAGAAAAAAAGATTTGAATTAAAGAGTAAAAATCTTAACAAAGAAGAAGAAAAGATTCTATATGGAGATAATAAAATAGTTTGTTTTGCGTGTGGCGAACACATAGATAGTGATACAGAAATTTGCCCATATTGTAGAACACCTGTTAAATAACTAATGCATCCAAATACCTTAAAATTAAAGAAAAATTATGATTTACACAAATTAATTTAAAAAATAATGGTAATTCTGTGAGTATTACTATTGGAAATATAAGGAAAAGAAGTTATTACGGTATTTGGATTCTAATCTTTATTTTAATTACATCACTGTCCTTTATCTTATCTTTATTAATCCATCCATTTTGGTGGATTCTACTTCCTATATCAATATTTTTAATTATTTTATTCCAGCTGATGTCTCATTATTTTTGGACAGAAGAAAAAATTTGCCCACGTTGTAATGCTCCAACAACTAAATATGGTGATTTTTGTAGAAACTGTGGACTTAAATTGTGGTTTAGATGTATTTCATGTGGAAAATATATACGAACTAATACAAGATTCTGTGAGAATTGTAACATCGAACTTGATCATACTCCAAAAGAAATAGAATCATTTGATTTTGAAATAATAAAAAAAGATTCTCCTTTACCTAAAAAACCTAATTTTTGTTCTAATTGTGGTTCCGAATTAAAAAATGTAGAAACTATTAAATATTGTGAAGAATGTGGAAAGAAAATATAATAAAACTCTGAGTATTTTATCCATTCCTTCTCTTTGTTCTAAATAAAAGTGACTTCAAACTAAGTTAACCCTTTAATTGACTTTTCATTTTTGCTTAATCGATATTCTTATTTCCTTATATAACGCTTTTATTTTAGCTCTTAAACTTTCATTAATTTTTTTGATATTTGAACGATCTTTTTCTGGAATTTTATCAATCATCT
>JBHLLG010000041.1:0-23607 GCA_048885925.1 Candidatus Hermodarchaeota archaeon | reverse complement strand
TTATACTGTGAAAACTGTGCACGTGCTTTATCCAATGCAGAAAATGCTTGCTGGGTGTGTAATGAACCAATTGATAAATCTAAACCTTCAAAACCTTTTAAATTAACTGAAGAATTTGAAGATTTGGAAAAATTAGATGAAAAAGGTAAAAAGTAATTAAGATATTTGAATATATTTAAGTGTAAAAAAAAAATTAATCAATTAGAAGATGATATTTAATGAGAATATCGGTTGAAGATACAAGAACAGGTAAGTTAATAAAGTTAGATGTTAAAGAACACCATCCAATTGAACGTATTATAGATATAGTTATTAAACATATGGGAATCATAAGTGCGGAGCAACGCTCATATACTTTAGTTCTTCATGAGAAAGAATTACCCAGTACAATAACAATTGAAGATGCAGTACATAAATTTGGGCTTCAAGAAAATGATAAATTATCACTATGGGCAAGAGTAATTGGCGGAAATCTATAAAATTCTTATCTAAAGATTATATAGTTTTATTAAGATAAGAATTTTTGATTAAAACATAAACTTTCTTTACTTTTATAATATAATATTTATAGAAAAAGAGTTAATTATAAACTTTAATCATCCAATATAATTATTTCATCTTTATCCTGTTCTTCTTCTATTTCTTCAATATTATATTGCTTTTTAAGATCTTCTATACTAGTTTTTTTGAAAAACTCAGCAGCTTCAAGACATATATCATATTTGAGTGGATCTTCTGGATTAGGATTTTCTACTAATTTTTGTAGTGCCTTTACTGTAGTTTCTAGATCTGATAGTCTAGACCATTGTTTCAGAACATTTAAACATATATATCCCGTACCCCTTACTTTAGAGTAAATTAATTCAACAGGATGAATATTAGGATGGAAAATGTTTGAATACCAAGAAAAATCGAGTCCTCCAGGATAAGGAAAGGATCTATTAATTTTTAAAAAGATACGATGAGATTTTTGAGGGATCAAATTTACATCTTTTTGATAATCACCTAATATAAACCCAATAGCTCTAATATTTATCAAAAATTCTACATTATTATCATGCCAAACTATTGAATTTCTCTCAATTACATTTAGATGTTCTAAATTTTTAATTTCGTTATTAATACGATCTTTCCATATTTCAAACGGCAATTCTGGCATAATTTCTATCAAATAAAAATATTGATTAAATTAAATTTAAAGATTACATTTTTGCTTATATTTTATTCATAATTAAGTCTATATATTTAATATTTAGGTATATTTAGTTAATAGTTTTTTTATATGAACAAGTCCAGCAATTAGGATCTTTTAACTTTTCTATAATATTAAACTTATTTATAAGTCCATTATAATTTATTTGTTTTCCAATGAGAGGCTCTCCTATTTGAGAATCCCAATTCCCATATTCTTTAAAGTGATCTAAATTCAAGATAAATTTAATGACTTGTTGAGTCTGAATTCCTCCAATAATCGAAGTGGTGCTTATAATAGTGGCAATTTTTTTAGTTGTTTCTCCATCTTCAGAACTAATTTCTTGTCCAGTACATGAAAATTTCTTCCACATTAAATCTAAATCTTTATCAGAAATTCCACATTGAAGGCATGGAGCATCTTTAATTTCTGAATATACTGCTTGAATAGATCCAAAATATTCATCTATCCCTGAATCAATAAAAGGGATACCATAATAATGTGCATAATTATTTGCTTCTAATCGTGCTTCGATGTTATCCACACAAGAACAGATTACATCTGATTTTTTATATAAATTTCTATCAATATCATTCAATTTACTTTTACAAGTTATGATTTTTACATCAGGATTTAGAATTTCAACCGATTCTTTTACAACATCAACCTTGTATTTACCTTCAATATCATCTCTCATATTAAACAAAACGCAGCGATTAAGATTTGATTTTTCAATAATATCGTAATCAATAATAATAAATTTACCAATTCCTGTTAATGCTAAGTTCTTTACTAATTCATTTCCAGTAGCCCCAACACCTATTACCATTACAGTAGCATTAGAAACCCTTGATTGATCCCATCCTGCAATACGCTTTTGGCGATCATATTTATCTGTATCTATTGACTCAAAACTTATTATTCTTATATCCGATTTATCTTTTTTTTCTGTCATTTATTCATGAAACTTTATTTTTCATTATTAATTTTAGAACCATTCTTAATAAATTAAAATTTACACCTAGGGTTTGGATGATATTATTGCATTACTTACTGCCCTATACTTTTTATTTGATGCTTTATCTAAGGTAAAAAATTTAAATTCATCTCTAATTGGATCTATGACTAATGCTACTTGATATGACTCAGGAAAGAAAAATTCTTGAGTATTAAGATCTGTTGATGATAAAAAACACCCAAAATTAGGATGAGAATGCCACCATCCTAAAATTCTCAAATATTCATCCTTTTCCTCATTTTTTAACTTTTTAAATTCTTTTTCATATTCTCCGGCTTGTCCCGTGATTTGAGAAGTTGAAAATTTATTACTATGAATAGCACCTTCAATAAATAATTGTTCTTTAATTATAATATAGGTTTTTCCCTCCCATTTTAAGAGATTTCCCACCAAATAACCAAAGATCTCCTTTTCAAAATTGCTACTTAATTCTTTTATTCGTTCAATAACTTTTTCATAAATATATACTGGAAATATGTAATCTTCCTCTATTGACATATTTTTTAAAGTATAACTCTTTTTAATTCATTTTAATTGTTATCGAGTACTTTGGATAAATTGACGTTTACTTTTTTTTTCTTTTTCCCATTTCTTACGTTCTGAACGAAGCTTAAAGAGATCGATATCCTTATAAATTAAATTTTCTTCTTTTGGTGGTATTATTCTTTCGATTCTCTCTTTTTCTGGGGTGTATATAAGAGATTCACCATACTCACCTATATTAACAAAAAAACAATAAGCATAAATGGATCTTCGGGCATCAAAATGAGCTGCCTTGAAATCAGCTGTAACTGGTGTGTATGCGGGATTAAAAATAAGGTCTACAGCAGGTTCAAAATTTTTTAATTCTACGCGTAAATCCATATCAAGAAAGTCTCTACATATTATTATAGCGATTCTGCCAAACTCAGTATTACATACAATAGTTTGTCTTGGATATGTATCTACTTTTATCCCTTCTTCGAATTTTTTATCTTCAAAATGTATAATTGCAGGAGTATGTTTTTCTTGTTCCCATACAATTCCATCGGGTCCAATTACAATGCTAATATTTTGCTTAGTTTCTAGATTATGGAATGAACCAGGAATAATATACATATCAAAAGCATTAGCTAAATCTGATATTATTTCTAAAAATTTACCATAATTGAGATCTATTGCCATTTCTGGGAATATTAAAACATCTACATTATTATTATGGGCATTTTCAATCATATTTCTAACTTTATCTATTAAAAATTCAACTTTTTCTTCCCGAAGTCCTAATAAACCTGAAGTTTTTTCTTCATAAAATTCTTTCATGAGATCTCCTGTAACAGACACTCCTATTTGAGCTACTCCAACTCTAAATTCCCTTTTTTGAATTTTAGGGTATTCTCTAAGTAGATCTCTATAAATTAATTTATATTTCTTCTTTTTATCTTTTTTTTCTTTGATTTTTAATGCTTCTTCTTTTTGTGGAAATGAAGGTGCTAAGATATCTATTGTACTTTTTGAAATTAACGGTTCGCTGATGGTATTAAGGGCAGAAATTATGATTTTTTCTTCTTTATCAACCAAATCTAAGCGATCTAAAACCTCTTTTTCTTTATCCTTATATCCTGCTTTTCCAAAAAGTTCTGCTGCTGATTTAAACATACCAGAACCAATTTCTAGAAGCTTCTTCTTTTCATCAAGGTTTAGTTCTTCATCTGCTCTGATGATATACCACGTGGCATCAAAATATGTAGAAGTAGCAAGCGCCCAATCTGCTTCACTTTCAAATCCACCTTTTCGATACAAATTAGCTGCATTCCTAAGCATCATTTTAATCTTTGGATAATATTCTGCTTTGATAGATGTTTCACTTGTCTTATCGAATTTAGAACCTAGTTCTAATGCTTGACAAAAAGCAGAATTTCCTAACGCTAATGATTTTGCTTTATTGTCAATAAAAAGTTCACTAGCCTTATTAAATAACTCGACTGCTTCTATAAACTTATCAGGATTATCGTATTCTTCAGCTAATTCCATACATTCCCATGCCTTACATAAGTAATATATTGCGTTTAATTCTTCTCTATCTTGTTCAAGAATTGCATGTGAACATAAATCTTTGAATTGAGAAGCAGCACAAGAGAATTTTTCCGCGGCTCCAAGATGATCTCCGCTCTTTTCCAAAATTCTTGCATTCTCTATTTGTTCCCATATATCATTATAATCCACTTCTATCTCAACTGCTTCTTCGAGTTGTCTTGCTTTAATAACTTCATCTTGATCTTCTGACACTTCTTGGACAGCAAAATTACGTCTCTCTTCTTCTTTATCTAAAATAGATGTTTGTAATATTTCCTTTAAAATAAAATCAAATTCTTCTTTAGATTCTTCTTTATTTGAAGAAAAACCATATGTCTTTATATCAAACATTTCTTGTATTTTATCTGGTTCAAATGCACTATCTTTTAAATCTTGGAAGTTTGCAAGTATATAAAAGTCTGCTTTATGAATTATAGGTTTTAATGATGAAAGCAGTTTCTTAGTTCTCCCTAGATTACTTGCACCTGAGTTTGTAACAATTAGAACAATATCTACTGAATTTAATAAATTTTTATAAAAATTTGAATTTTTTACTAATTCTTCTAAATCTATTTCTCGTATAGTGCATTGTTTTATCCCTTTAAAGTCAATAAGGTTAATTGGTTTTTGTATAATTTCAACTAAATCATCACTTAACTCTATTACCGTTTCTCCTTCAAAAAAGTTCATAATTGTTGTTTTTCCAACTCCTTTTTCTCCAGTTAATAAGATCTTTGGAGGAATAAATATTTTTTCCTCTACAAATTCATTAAAACTTTCAAAAACACTTACATTACCAGTCCATTTTTGTAAGTATGGTTTATACTTTCTGATAAACTCATCTTTCATTAATTCCACTTTAATGCGCGCTTCTTCTTCTAAATCTTCTTTATCAATTACGATTACAAAGATACAATCAAATTCAGTAGAGTATGAATATATATAATTAAAATTTTTGAAAATAAGAGCTTTAACTTTACCTCCTTTAATTTCTTTAGCAAAATTACTTATAGCTGTAAGAAATCCACTAATTACGCCCTCATCAATATCTGATTGTTCAAAGAAATTCTTCGAATAACAAAGAATTCCTCCTGGACCAATAATAAATATTTTTCTTAAAATTTTTTTTACCCTATTGTAATTAATTTAATAATTTAATAAAAGATAATAATATTAATTAAAATGATTATGATAAATTAAATTTCATAACTGTGGATAAATTTTGAATGAAAAAAACAAAAAAATAACACCCAATGAGACAAATCCCAAAATAATCTATTCTAAGGATAAAAAGATTTTAAAGCAAAAACCTCCGAATGATAAAATTCTATATTTCAATATTGTAGAGGAAATTGAAAATAAAAATTCTAAAAGAGAGGAAAATTCTATTTAGAATGATCTATTTCTGAATAGATTCCCTTGTATTTATGATATAATTCTCTAATAATTTTTTGAAATGCATCATTAACCCCTTGTCCTGTTTTTGCTGATGTTTTAAAATATCCTAATAACTCATGTTTCTCTATAAATTTTAAGGCACTCTCATCATTTAGAGTGGTTTCATCTATCAAGTCAACCTTATTTCCAAATAATACAACAGGAATATCACCACAAAATTTTTTTATTTCGTTATACCATGCAGAGAGATGTTTAAAACTTTCTCGCCCTAAATCATTTTCTTCAAGGGAGTAAACTATTATCGCAGCGGCACTCGCTTTATAGAAAGCAGGGCGCAAAAAATGGAATGTATCTTGACCTGCTATATCCCAGAAAAATAATTTAGAACTATCACCCTCAATTTCCGCATTATATTCAGAAAATTGGGCTCCTATTGTTTGAATATATTCTTCTTGAAATCCACCCTTAGTAAACTTTCTTATGAGAGATGTTTTTCCTACTGCCCCATCTCCGATAACTGTAACTTTAAAAGTAAATTTATCTTTAGTGTCATTCATAATTTTAAACATTTAATAATTATATTTGATACTTTCACCTATTTATAAAGATCAAACTTATTTCAATATAAATTTTATCTTTTAAAATTTTAAACTTTTAATTTTTTGAAATTATTCTGTGTTAGATCATTCATATTTGAACACAAATTATATAAAATCTTAGGTAATAATTAGATACAATAAGGTGAAATTTTTACAAAATTAGTTTAACTTATTATTTTAAAAAGTGGCAAGAATGGCAAAAAATAAAGAATCAAAAATGGAAGTATATTTTGGTCTCGGTGGTGTTTTATTTATTATTATTTTTTTACCGATAACAGCTTTACTTACTCCGGATTATACTCCGTTAGAAAATACAGTAAGTTCGTTATCAAAGGGAGAAATGAAATCGTTATTTAGTATTTGTTTTGTTGTAACAGGTTCGTTATTAATCCCCTTTTATATATACCTTGAAAGAGAATTGATTAATATTAAAGACAGTATCAGAAGATTAGCAACAGGAGTATCCATTTTTACTTCTGTCTGTATTGCCCTAGTTGGAATAACTCCAATTGAAAACCCAGATGAAATATATTGGTATTTCTTTAATGCTTTTCATTTTTTTGTTGCTGGGGTTAGTTTTGTAGGTTCATCAATTTATATTGTTCTTTATAGCATCTTAATGTATTATGTGCCTAAGGCTAAAATGTATCACGGTCCAAGATTTAAAAAATATTTAGCATTTTATGGTTTTTTTATAGGTTTTTTCTTGATAATTCTTTTAGTCACTCGTAATCCATTAATAGAATGGATATTAACAACGATGATATGTTTCTGGATTTTAATAACACAAATTCAATGTATTAAATATAAATTTTTTGATATTCCTGGATTGTATTATAAGCGCTCTCAATTTCCAGAAGCATTAAAATTGTTTGAAGATTCTATTCAGATTTTAGAGAGATTAAATATTACTGATGATCCCATCGCGGAAACTCTTAAGGAAAATATTGAATTTTTGAAAAAACAGCTGGAAAAAGAATCTTAGTAAGAGATTAGTCTGATTCTTTTTTTTCCTTTTCATGTTGGATATAGAAAACGATAAATGCAATTAAGAAAGCGCTAAACATTATGAGATATATCCACCCCATTGGAGGTAATTCCGGAACTCCTGGGATTGCCATCATCCCCGAATACAGAGACCAGAACATTACATAGGTACCACCCATAAACCAAGCAATTTCCATTAACACAATTATCTTCACTTTTTCCCATTTGGTCTCTTTCCACGCTATAAAAGAAGATAATGCAAGTGCAAAAAAAGCAAATCCAAGTAAATTTGAAATCACTGGATCAAAATAAGGCCAGCCAATAATCTTTAGATAGTTGACGAGGTCAAACACTTGGTCAAGCATAGTAACGAGCATAGTAAAGACAACTCCAAATAATAGAGTTACAACAAAATGAATAAAAAAGGTCCATTTTAATCCTTTCGAAATTTCAGTAGCCATGGTTTAAGTCACTCCTTTCCTTGAGAAATTTTTTTATCCATTTTTGAAGTCTCCTCTTCTTTTACTAATTTTTCACCAAACTTTTTTTCTTCAACAATTTTAAAGGGTTTCGTCGGTTTTTTTTCATCAATCGGTTGATTACAGACCCAACAAGCATTTTCTAAATCAGAAAGCGTTCTAGCACAATCTTCATGATATAAGGCTTCACAGTTTGGGCATAGAAAGATGTTGAATCCGGCAACCTTCCCTTTACAAATCACGCAAATTTTCTGCTCTCGATAATAGGTAACTTCTTCTTCGGTAATTTGATCGGGTCTTTGAATTATTCGAAAAAGTGAATCAGTGATTTTCACTTCTTCTTTAACTTTCTTTTCACGTCTTTCTGGTTCTTTTCGTAATCCTAAATAACTAAACCATGTAGATCCTAATTGGATGATACTTACTATAGCTAAAATAGGTATCGGGATATCTAAAAGAGCATCAAAAATCGCAGGAACGTAGAGTAAGAAAATAGCTATTGCCAAATAGATGTATTTTTTTCTAATTATACCTTTAGATTGCATCCCTTTATAGATTAAACCAAAACCTCCTAAAAATATAAGTTCATTGAGTCCACGCGAAAGTGCATTCCCTACCCAACCCAAAACAGTATCGTTAATTATTTCTTCACCGGGTATTATAGGAAATGTTAAAATTACGTTATCCCATGTATTTAAGAAAAGAGATAATTGATAAAATGGAAGCATGATTATATAAGTTGAGAGAAAATACCATTTAAACTTTGGTGCTAGAAGCTCAGTTAGAACAAAAACTACAAAAAACACATTAATACCTACATTGGGCCAACTTAAGAGAATATATAAAAATCCACTAATATTTTGGCCAGTTATGAGGATAGTTAAAAAATCAACCGCGCTTCCCAATAGTGTAAGATAAACACCGATCGTGAAAATACCCCAATAGATCAGAAGCTTAACATTAGATTTTTTTCCTTGGTAGATCAAAATTGGACCCCATATAATACCCCATATGACAAAAATCAATCTTACGACCCCAATAGTCCAACCTTCAGCTGATAAAAAAAGAATTTTAAATTACCTCCAAAGAAGAATAAGTTATCAGTATTCGCCTAATTGAAAAAAATTTGTTAATTTTTTTAACAATTAAGTATGATTAAACACTTATGTATATATAAATATTATCAATTAGATTAATTAGAATATCACACTAAATTCGACTAATGTTCCTTAATTATCTAAGTAAATCTGTTATATTTAGTTAAAAAAGTATCAATTTTGTTTCTACAAGGGTACAACGATATGAGTTTCGGTTCTCTCAACGCCCTCAATATTATGGATTTTTGCCAGAATGGTCTTTGCAATAGTTTCAACATCAATTCCTTCAACTTTAACAATAATATCAATACCTCCAGTTACAGCATAAGTTTCTTTAACCTCTTTAATTTCATTTAGCTTTCTAACCACTTTCTCAACAAACCCTGCTTTAATTTGCATTAAAACAAAACATAATGTCATTTTTAAAATTATTCACTTTTAATTCTTTATTGTTATTTCTAATTATTAATCTCATCATTTAAATTATTTCTATAAATTCTTTAGAAATTTTTAATGATTAACTGAAATCTTACACAATTTAAATATTATCTATGAACCTTCAAATGATATAGAGAATAATACTAAGATAATGAAAAAATATGGAAATTGAATAATATGAGCGAAATTAAAGAAGTGTCGGTAATTGGTGCTGGTTTCACAGGAAAACAGATAGCAGCAATCACAGCTCTACACAATTATAATGTAAATATTTTTGATATAAATTTAGAAATATTGGAAGAGGCAAAAAACTATATCAATGGAGTATTAAAACGGAATAAAAAATACGAATTAATTGATAATGTCCATTATTACAATGAGCTTGAAGAAACAGTTAAAGATGCAGATTTAGTTATCGAAGCAATTCCCGAAAGTATTGAACTCAAAAAAAAAATTTTTTCTGAGATTGATAGAATTGCGCCTAAAAATGCTATAATCTCAACGAATAGTTCTTCAATTTCAGTTTCTAAGTTGGAAGGCGTTGTTGAAAGAAAAGATAAAGTTTTGAATCTTCATTTTTATCCCCCAATTCCTCGACGTCCAATGGTTGATATTATGCGAGGCACAAAAACCAGCGATGAAATATTTGAAATTGGTAAAAAATGGATAGAAAGTATTGAATGTCATCCAATTGTATTAAAAAAAGAATCTCATGGATTTGTATTTAATAGAATGTGGCATGCTACAAGACGAGAAGCTTTAAATCTTTGGGCAGGAGATTATGCTGATATTGAAACTATAGATTTAGCGTGGAAGACTTTTACAGGTATGAAAATGGGACCTTTTGTTTTAATGGATGGTATTGGTTTAGACACTGTTTATGCAGTCCAAATGAGTTATTATCATGAAAGTGGTGATCCTAGAGATAAACCACCTGACAAACTTAAGGAAATGGTTGATAATGGGAAACTTGGAATGAAAACAGGTGTAGGTTTCTATACATGGAAGAAAAAGTAAAAACTAAAATTAAATGAAGTAAATTATTATAAAATTATAAATGGAGTATTTTGTAATTATATAAAAATTGATATAGATAGATTAAGATAATTATGAAGCCAAATTTATTATCTGATGAGAAAGTAATTATAACTGCTGCTATTACTGGAGGTGCGCATGGAAAGTGGTCAAATCCTAATTTACCAATCACTCCTGAAGAACAAGCAAAAGATGCATTAGAATGTTATGAAGCTGGTGCTACAGTGTGTCATATTCATGTAAGGGGTGAGGATGGCTTAGCGACAGCAGATCTTAACATATATAACAAAACAGTACGATTAATAAAAGAAAAGTGTCCAATTATTACTCAAATTGGAAATGGAATTGGAGCTCGTTTAGAATATGGAGTTAAAGTAAGTAAATCAGGAAGGAGATATGGTCAAGCGCTTAGAATGGCTACATTAGAGGAAAGACTTAATTTATTAAATATAGATCCTCGACCTGATATGTTTACTATAAATGCTGGTACTTTTGAGTTTAGAACTAATATGAGGGGTATGGAAACAAATTCAATTTTCAATAATCCCATTAATTTTAATAAAAAATTTGTGAATGGATGTAAAAAAATTGGTGCTGGTATTGAAATTGAAGTATATGATATAAGCCATATGGCAAATATTATGGAACTAATCGATAAGGGCGTTTTTCAAAAAAATGAGAAACTTCATTTCAGTATTGTACTTGGTATAAAAGGTGGTGCACCTGCTACTGTTAGAAATCTTTTGAATATAGTTGAGTTACTTCCTAAAAGATCGACATGGCAAGTTGTTACTATAGGGAGATATAATCTTAGAACTACAATGATCGCAATGAGTATGGGTGGTAATATTAGAACTGGTCTTGAAGATACAGTATATTATCAAAAGGGTGAACTTGTTAAGAGTAATGCCCAATTAGTAGAAAGAATGGTTCGATTAGCAAATGAAATTGGGAGAAAACCAGCAACATTAGATGAAACTCGTAAAATGTTAGATTTAAATTAGAGATAAATTTACCATCTAATATAAAAAAATTGAAAAAAAAATTTCATTTCTATTTTAATTCAGGATGCTTTTCTAGTTCCTCTCTTACCCATTCGAGTTTTTCACCGTGTAAATCGTAAAATTTGAAAAAAAGGAGCGATCCAATGAGTGCTATTGAAGGAAACAGAAACATCAAAGCTTTTATACCTATTTCTCTTAATAATGGATCAGCAACGACTGGTACATATCTACTCCATCCAGTTCCTGAAAATATGATATAAATAGTTGTAATTCCAAGTATCATTGAAAAGCGATGGATAAAAGCATTTACTCCATAATAACTCGCTGCTCTTTTTACACCAAAATTAAGTGCATCTTGATCAATTACATCACCATGAATAATATCAATAAAAAATAGCGCTGCTGATAATCCAAATCCTATCGATATGAAAACAAAAAATGATAATGTTCTACTTATTTCATTGTTTGATAGAAAAACTAATGGAAATAATGTGACTATCCATATTGCTAAGCCAATCATCAAGCCTTTACGAGTACCATATTTTTTTCTAATCCTTGCTTGAATGGGCATAAGAAAAGCAGCAGAAAGAAGTGCTAACATTAAAGTAATTCCAATTAAAAGGGCTCCTTCAGATCTTCCAAGAACATAAACGGAATAAAGTGGAAATACAGTTAATAATACATTAAAGCAATACCAAATAAGCATATTTCCTAGTGTGAATTTTATAAACGTTCGGTTTGAGAATGTAATTTTCAATGATGCGAAGAACCCTGGTCGTTTTTGAAAATCAATTAATTGCTCTTCCTTTTCTTTTACCCCAAAGAATATGAATAATACGGCCATGATCAATATTATTATAGCTAGAACAACTCCTGAGACTATATATTTAAAATTAATGTCAGCAACTTCTGCAGCATAACCTGGATCCCCTGGATCAAGTAAAGGAACCAAAGAGGGAGATACAATAATAGTTGGAATTAATGATGCAAATATTACTGCAATCATAGTAAAAATTTTTATAAAAACATTTACTTCTCCTCTTTGTTTTTCTGTTGGAAACATTTCTGGGAATACAGCATTAGTATTTACTGAAAACATTGTGTAAAAGAACTCAAAAGTAAAGATAATGAATATAAAATACCAGAATTTAAAATTGGCAGGTACTGTAAAAAGAAAAATCATTATCAACGCTAAGGGAATAAAAGATATAATTAAATAAAACTTTCTTTTTCCTAATTTCCCTTTCTGCTTAGTTTTCTCACTTAATGCTCCAAGTAATGGGTCGTTAAACATATTCCAAATACCCCATAAAACGAATCCAATCCACATTTCAAGCATTGAAAGACCTACAACTGCAAAATAAAAAGTAAAAACATAGATCGTAAACGCTTGGTATGTTAATTGATCTTTAGTGACGTTATAATTCACTCAAATTTGATCTGGAAAAGCGTTTGTCCCAAATAGTATTTTCTCTTTTAAAGATACTTTTCTTTCACTCATATGATATCCCATGTTTGTTATTAAATTTACAAAAAATATAGTTAAATCTATTTAAATTTTGATCTTTTTAAAACTATCTTAACCTTTATTTAGAGCAACTTTAAACTCAATAATAATCATTTAAGTATAATCGTATTTTATCTTAATAAAAAAATTATATTTTAACTGTTAAAATTAATAAGTATGATGTAATATGACTGATCTTAAAATTGAAGTCACTTATTTTGAGGAGGGTGGCCCGCATAACACTAAAAAAGCACTAGAAATTGCACAAAAATATGCAAATCAATTTGGTATTAAAGATATTGTTATGGCTAGTACAACTGGTATGACTGCTGAAAAAGCACTTGAAATTTTCAATCCAACTGACTATAATCTGATTGTAGTAACACATTCTTATTATTTTGCCGGTGTAAATAAGAGACAGGAGTTTCCAGAAGAAAAAATTACAAGTCTTAAAAATAAAGGAATGAAGTTCTTTATTGGTACTCATGCTTTAGCAGGTCCAGAACGTAGTATGAGAATTTCATTACAGCAATGGGGTCCCGTAGAGATAATGGCAAAATATTTTCGCACTCTTTTTAGTCAAGGGATAAAGGTATGCATCGAGATTGCTACAATGGTGGCTGATGCAGGATTAATTAGTAATATAGAAAAAGATATCATATGTATTGCTGGAACTGGACGTGGAGCAGATACGGTATGTCTAATTAAAACAATGCCTACAAGTCTATTCGATCAATTAAGAGTTAAAGCAATTTTAGCTAAACCACTCTAAGAAATAAATAAAAAAATTAAAAGAAAATTTATATAATATCTAATTTTTTTCCTACTTTTTCAATTGAAGTAAGTGCCATGTTTAAATCTTCTTTTGTAAGCAAGGCATTCATCTGTACTCTAATTCGAGATAATTCTCTAGCTACCATTGGAAATACAATTGGGGTCCCATAGATATTTTCTTCTTCAAAAAGAATCCTAGCTAACTCTTGAGCTTTACCAGGATCTCCTATAATTAAAGGAATAATAGGTGTTTGAGAATTTCCAGTATTGTACCCCATATTCTGAACTTCTTTTTTAAAGTAATTTGTATGTTCCCAGACTTTTTTTACATGCTCTGGTTCACTTTCAACAACTTCAATAGATGCAGTATTAGCCGCTACTATACCTGGAGGATGGGCGGTACTAAGTAAATAAGTTCTACTCTTATTCGCACAAAATTCAATTAAATCTTTTGACCCAGCTACAGTACCTCCAAAAACACCAAATCCTTTACTCATAGATCCACCCTCTACATGAACTTTTCCCTGTAGATTAAAGTGGGCAACAATTCCTCGGCCATTACCTAAAACACCTTCTCCATGACAATCATCAACAAAAATCATTGCTCCAAAATCTTCAGCAACTTCAGCGATCTTATCTAATGGCGCTATATCACCATCCATACTGAAAACTCCATCAGTTATTATACAAATCCTTCTTGCTCCTTCTTTTTCAGCTTCCTTTAATTGCTTTTCCATGTCACCAACATCGCAATGTTTATATATAATTCGCTTAGCACCAGATAATCTTACACCATCAATAATAGAACCGTGGTTTAACTCATCTGAGACTACAATATCAAGTTTTCCAACAAGCATAGGAATTAGTCCCGAATTAACTGCAAACCCAGTTTGGCAAAGAATCGAGGCCTCAACTTCTTTAAATTCAGCAAATTTTTTCTCGAATTGCTTTGTTAAATCAAAAGAACCTGCGATAACGGGCACAGCTCCAGCACCAGCCCCATATTTTTTGGTGGCATCTATAGATGCTTGAATTACTTTTGGATGTGTTGCAAGTCCTAAATAGTTATTAGTGTTCAACATTAAGACTTTTTTACCATCTACTGTGCTGTGTGGTTTCGAACCTTCTTCAAGGTATCGTATAATCCATTCTAGATTGTTGTCCCGCAATTCAGTCATTTCTTGTTTCAAAAAACCAACAGGATCTCGTTTCAAATTTTACACCTTTCCAACTCTGATTTTTTTTTTGAGAAAATTATTTTAAAGGTATATAGAAAAGTATATTAGTTTTTCCCATAATGAAATTATGTGCTGAAAATGAGAAGATATGGAATAATCCTTTTTATTTGATTATATTATGAATTATATTAAATTTATTTGAATAATCGGGCGCATAATAACTAGTGCTAATTTAAATCCTGAATTTGAGAGGATATAAAAAAAAAATTAATTAAAAGTTTGAACAAATAAAGAACAAGGTCTAACTGAATCAGCAGTACTATTTCCCTTATATATCATAGTAACAGTATGAATTCCTGAAGTCATCGTTGTGTTATAATGCTGTAATGATGCAGACATGCGTAAGCCATGAGCAGAAGCAATATTATATCTTCTTACATAAAGTCGAGGTTGAGACCACATAAAGCCATCTACTTCAAAATGAATTTCGACATAACTATCGGGAGCAGAGCTATCATCAAAATTTATTTCAGTCATAAATGAAAAATAAACATTTTGTCCTGAACTAACGTTAAAGTCTATAGATATGCTAGAAATAGTTCCCCAGGCTTCACTTGCTGGCATGTATAACACAGTTGTAGAGGAATCATACCACTGATTTTCTGCTGGTGATACAGGAGAACTGGCAATAAAATTGTCATATATAATAAAACTTACTGCGCCAAGACCAATGATTAGAGCAATTACTGCAATAATACTACTACCTTTTCCCATAATTAAAACCTTCTTTTATTATAAAATTGGATTGTAATTAAATAGAGACTAATATAATATAAAAACCTCTAGATGTATCTCTCAATAAAGTTGCATTACACAATTAAAGAATCTATAAAAAGATCCAATATTCTATATACTTCTTTTGTTAATAGAGAATAGTCGCTTTTCATTTCACTTGTTAATTTTTTTAAAACAAATGATCAAAATTATAAACTAAAAGTATTTTAAAAAGTAGTTCGGTTTTTTCTATATCAATTCAATTAGTAAAAAAGGGATGTTTTATGGATAAACCTTTTTTAATTGAGTAAATTATGAATTATACATCTAATTCAACAACTTAATATTTGATTAAAATGAGAAGAATTCTTGTTATAGGGGCAGCGGGGCAGATTGGAAGTGAACTTGTTCCTGCTTTAAGAGAAAAATATGGAAATGATAATGTTATAGCAACTGGAAGAAAAACTCCCCTTCCAAAGAATATAACAGAAAATGGTCCAGTTATATATTTAGATGCTATAAATAAAGAATTACTTTCAAAAGCATTGTATGAATACGATATCAATACAATTTTTCATATGGCTTCAATTTTATCAGCTACAGGAGAAAAAATGCCACAAGTAGCTTGGGATATTAATATAAATGGCTTGATCAATGTTTTAGAGGCGGGAAGAAGTTATAATATAGATAGAATAATTTGGCCCAGTTCTATTGCTGCTTTTGGACCAACAACTCCTAGAGAAAATACACCAAATACAACAATTTTAGAACCAACAACTATGTATGGTATCACAAAAGTAAGCGGTGAATTATTGATTGAATACTACTTTAAAAAATATGGTCTTGATACTCGTTCAATGAGACTTCCTGGGATAATTAGTAGTGAGACATTACCTGGTGGTGGAACCACAGATTATGCTGTAGAAATATTTTATGAGGCAATAAAACACAAGCGTTATACTTGCTTTTTAAAAGAAGATACCGTATTGCCTATGATGTATATGCCTGATTGTAATAAATGTATGATCGACCTTCTTGAAGCAGATGCATCTAAATTAAAACGCCATGTATATAACATAACAGGATTTAGTTTTTCCGCTGGTGAACTTGCTGCTGAAATAAAAAAGCATATTCAAGAATTCACTATTGATTATAAACCTGATTTTAGGCAAGAAATTGCAGATTCATGGCCAAAAACAATTGATGATTCTTTAGCTCGTGAAGAATGGGATTGGAATCCTAGTTATGATCTTATTTCTATGACAAAAGATATGATCGATAAATTAAGTAAAAGGCTTTAATTAAAGTTTCAAATTTGTTTTTATTTATTTTTTTCTTAATTGCTGTTTTTTATCCATAATTTTGTTATAGAGATCTTCAGTCTCTTGTGGAGGAATTATCTCTTCTTCTCTTTTTTTGAGTTGAATAGGTTGCTCAGGATCATATAACCAACTCATTTTTGTCGCAATAATCGCTTCTTTTTCTGTAAAAAGATGTTTTAATGCTTTTAATTCTATACCGGTAGTTGTTGCTGGAAATCCTATAGGAAATTGATCTAAGTGTAGTTGTAAATTACGATATATATCAAAATCATTATTAGGCATTTTTTTAAAATATAAAATAAGTCCATAAATCTAATAAAATGATTAAAATAATATTCATCATATAAATTTTTAAATGTAATAAAATAGGATTGAAAAAATTATGAAGATTGTTTTTCATGAAAAGTATTATAATTCTGAATATGCTTGGGATCCTGCTGCATCTGCAGGACGTTTAGAAGGGATAATGAATTTAGTTTCTAAAAATGATGAATATGAAATAATTACTCCTGAGCCTGCAACTGAAGAAGATATTTTAAGAGCCCATACTCATAGACATCTTCAAAACATAAAAAGGGATAAGTTATTATACGAATTAGCATCATTAGCTGCAGGAGGTGCAATCTTAGCCGCAGAAGAAGGATTCAATGGTAATCCAACGTTTGCAGTCATTAGGCCCCCAGGGCATCATGCATCTGCGGATTCTTGTTGGGGTTTTTGTTATTTTAATAATATAAGTATTAGTTTACTTAAAATTTATTCAGAGAAAAAAATTAAATCTGCATTTGTTTTAGATTTTGATCTTCATACTGGCGATGGAAACATAAATATCTTAACAAATAGAGATGATGATTTCAGTGTGAAAATTCTCAATCCTTATTCAAGCGGAAGAACTGGGTATATTAAAGAAGTCGAATCACATATGGAAGATTTAAAAGATATTGATATTTTTGTTGCCTCAGCTGGATTTGATGAGGGCATTGAGGATTGGGGGCATAAATTATATCCAGAAGATTATACAGAATTGGGAAGGTTAATGAAGGAATATTCGGAGAGCTTATGTAAAGGGCGGCGATATGCTTTATTAGAAGGAGGTTATAATCACGAGGTTCTGCCAAAAAATGTAGATTCTTTTTGTCAGGGATTCAAATAAAAAAAAATTAAGTAAATTTAGCTTTTAAAATAATCCAGTACTTTTTGCATATGATGGAATGAACTTTTAGTTCTTGATAAATCGTTTAGAAAAGTCATATTAGCAAGAACAATATGTTTCATTCCAACCTTAGCATATTCTTCAATTTTTCCTATTACTTCATCAGGTGTTCCATGTAATACATGATCATCACACATTTTATGAGGAATTTTATTAAGTGCTTCTAAAATTGTCGTTCGTTCATATCGAGTTGGGATATAATCAAGTAATCCGTAAAAATCTTTCCCCAATGGGTGATCCATTCCATACTCTTTATAAACTGAGTTTGGCATTGTTAACAACATATTTTTAAGATAAGGACTTCCAATTAATTCATCACACTTATTATGATCCTCATCAATGACTAAATATGACCAAAATCCAGGTGTAATTTCATCAGGATCTCGTCCAGCTTTTTTAGCAGCATTCTGAATATGATTTAAACGGTATTTATATGCTTTAGGATCTGAATATGCGGGTAACCAGCCATCACCAAGTCTACCTGTCAAATCTAACATTTTAGGACCATGTGCAGCTATCCAAATAGGAGGATACCTACCCCTCTTGAAAGGTTTGATTGTAAGAACAGCATCTTTCAGTTTCCAGAATTCCCCATTATAATCAATTTTTTTATCACTTTCCCATAAAAGTCTTATTATTTTGATAGATTCTTCTAATCTGCTAACAGGTTTTTCCCATTTTATCCCATAAGGAATAACATTCTCTCCTTCACCCGCACCTATTCCTAAAATAGCTCGACCTTTAGATATATTATCTTGAGTAATTAAGGTTTGAGCTAAAACTGCGGGATGTCTTCTAAAAGTTTCAGTTACACTAGTCCCTAATAAGATTTTGTTGGTATTCCAAGCAACTACTGCCATTATTGAATAAACCTCATGAAAAATATGAGGATCTTCCTGAAATGCTGCTGCTTTAATAAGATCGGGAGTCCAAATCGATTCTGGAGTCCAACCCATTAAATGATCTGCCATCCATACAGAATCATAACCAATCTCTTCTAATCTTGTGAATCGGGTAATTCCTTCATCAACTGGTCCGAAAATGCTACTTTCAGTTCCAATCTTTAATTCTGAAATATCCATTAAATATCACCTAATTTTAAAAAAAGTTATAATAAGAATTAGTTGATCTGATAAAAAGATTCCTCAAATTCGGGGTTATTTTGATATCTTCCCATAAAAAGCATCGGTGCTTTATCTAAATTTTTAAAAATGTATGAAGGTACTTTAATTCCTGCATGTTTCAACGCTTTTTGTAATTCTTCTACAGAAGGAGGACATCCTTGAACAGCAATCAACTCATTTATATTTGGATCATCTTTATTGGCATTATAGATACATTGTCCGACTAAAATAGTTTTATTCATACCAGGAGTAGGTTTCATAACTTTTCCTGTTAAAACTTCGATATTATCAAATGGTTCACCCTTCCAAGCCATTTTTATACCTGATAATAGAATTCCATTTAAACCCGAGCAATATGTACACATAGTTTCGTCATATTTGTGATATTTAATGCCAGAGATCCCAGCTTTTTGATATGGAAGAGGTAAGGTATTATTATCTGCATAAATGTAATCCCATTCATGAGGTGAAGCAAGATCTTCTACTTTTTCACCTTTTATATCTATATCAGATAAATCTAATGGACGATTTCTATCTTTTGCCGCTTGCACAAGGTGGGGTACTGCTGAAGGATCAATATCAAAAAGCATAGTACCTACAACATCTGCAGCAAAAATGTCATTAGAAGCTACTAAAATGTTACTCCGATGAGCTTTACCATCAAAAGCAGGACCACGCTCAATGCTATAGATCCCATCGATAATATTTAAACAAGGTGGGATTTTATTTGCTAGTTGAGCAACATTATAATGAAGATTTTTTATAGGATCAGCACTATGTAATTTTTTTCGTGAAGCTATATTGATCAATCCTTTTAAGTTTTTGATTCCGAAACTAACAACACATTGAGCATGAGTTTTAAGAACAGGAATGTCAACTAAAAAATCTGAGTGAAGCATATCAGAATTCATTTTAACGGATAAACCTTCTACTAATTCCACTTTTTCAAAAGGTCTTTTAAATGTATCAAATACATTGATGCCATATTGATCTTTTAATTTATTATATCCCAATTTTTCAAAAGCATGCTCTGCTGTTTCATCATCCTCAGATACAATCCCTTCTCCGACTGTTATGTCATCAATTCCTCGTTCTTTGAGTAAAATTATTATATCTTCTATAACGCGAGAAGTAGTAATTACACCCCATTTTGGAAAATCACAATGTCGATTCCAATAAACGATATTAGGTTTGATAAAGACTTTTGCTTTAGATGATAATTGATTAAATCCATTTGCTAAGTCAACTGCTTTACGTACAGATTTCAGAGGTTCTTCATACTTAACAATAGATACTATTGATTTAGTCAATTTATTCCACTATTATTTTTAATTATTTTTATATAATGATTTGAAATATTAAATATTTTAAAAAGTAATTTTTTCTAAAAAGTAATATTAAAACTTTTATTAAAATTCTAACTATAAGTCCTTACTTCTTTTTTTTCTCTCCATTCCTCTGCTAAAATCCCCATTATTATCGCATCATGATAACTACCATTATGCCACATAAATTGTCGTTTCGTACCTTCTTCTATGAAACCAACTTTAGTGTAAGATTTTATGGCCCTTGCATTATAATCATAAACGACGATTTCGATTCTGTTTAAATTCACAGTATTAAATCCATATTCTAATAATAATTCTATTGCTTCAGTTCCAAGTCCTTCATTTTGAAATTCTTTTTCTCCAATAACGATTCCTAGTTCCGCAACTCTATTTTTCCAGTTTATATTGTGTAAATCGCAACCTCCAATTAACTTTTCTAAAATATCTTCATCAGAAATGATAATAGAAAAAGCTATAGTATCTTCACGGTTTTTCAAATTCTCGATCCAATCTTCTTCTTCCATTCTGGTTAGAGGACGATACATTATTAAATATTGAGTAATTTCTGGGTCATTAAACCATTTGAGAAAAGATTCTATATACTCTCTTTTAATAGGAGATAATTTAATTCTCTTTCCAATTAACATAAAAGAAAGGAATCAATGTCTAAATAAATAATTAATCGATCAAACAAAATTAATAAAAAAAGGAGAGCAGTGTTTAATTAAAAAGTAATATTCTTTCTTCGAGCTAAAAACTTCACAATTTCAAATGAAACAATGCAAATCAACGAAATTAAGAAACACACTAGCCAATCCAAACCTGTTAGATACATAAACATAAAATTAATTCCAGAATCAGCTAAGAAAACTTGAATACCAGGGATATAGATTAAGGCGATAAACACAAAGAATAAGAAGCTAATTAGAATAAACATGAACTTATTTCGATCTTCAATTAAGCTTTTTACTAAAGATTTATTGGGGCGTCTAATTTGAAATACCAAAAAAGATTCACAGAAAAATAAAGTTAACATAAGCATTGTTAATGTTTTTGCTTCTCTCAATACCGGGAGATCTGTTATAAGATCTGATCCTCCATAAAGATATGCATCATTAAATGGACCAAAATCTATGTTAGCATTAACAACTTCATAAATTCCACTGTATGTAATATAATATACTATTACCATGCTTATAGCCATCAAAATTCCAAATATAAATAACAGAATAAATATATTTTTCGAAAGTATTTCTTCTGAATCACGTGGTTTTTCTTTCATAACTTCCTTTGAGGTAGTATCAAAGGCAAGAATTAAACCTGGAAATGTATGGAGAGTTATCGTTAGAAAAATCCACTGATAATAAAATGGTGAGGCCGGATCGACCCAAAAAGGTAAAGAAAGAATTACCGCTAAAATAAATTGAACTATACCTTCAAAAATATTAATAACTATGTAAAAGAAAACCAAAGCTCGAATTCTAGCAAAAATTCCTCTCCCATGTTCTATACCAGTTACTATTGAGTTAAATGAATCATCAGATATAACCATATCAGAAGCTTCTTTAGCTACATCTGTACCAGTGATGCCCATTGCGATTCCTACGTCTGCCATGTTTAAAGCTAAAGCATCATTAACACCATCACCGGTCATCGCTACTACTTTATTTTGTTCTTGATATTTTTCTACAATGTCTTCCTTATGTTCTGGAGAGACTCTAGCAAACACCTTAATTGGATTGAATTTTTCATATGAGTCGATTTCTTTCACTTTTTTTCCTTCAATAACAGTTTCATCTTCACGAGTTACAATCCCAATTTGTGATGCTATCGCTTTTGCAGTAGCAGGAGAATCACCTGTGATCATAACAACATCAACTCCTGCTTCATGACATTGCATTACAGAATTTTTTACACCTTCTCGGGGAGGATCTAAAATAGTGACAAAACCAATATATATCATATCAGATTCGCTTACTTCTCTTCCTTTTTCTCCTTCAGGTGGAATTAAATCCATCACTCTATAACACAAACTTAATATACGGTAACCTTGATTTGCATAAAGATTTACAATTTCCATTACTTTACTTTTAATTTCTTCACTAAATTCAATTTCAGTATCATTATATAAGATTTTTGTACAATGAGGAATTAAAATCTCACTCGCACCTTTAGTAAAAGAATAATAAGCACTATCTCGTTTATAAAGTTTGGTCATCCTTTTTAAGGAGGAATCAAAAGGATATTCGGTTATAGATTCATAATCATCAAGAAGGTAATCTCCCATTCCTTTTTGAAATAAAACCATTAATGCACCTTCCGTAGGAGAACCAATTACATTCCAATTAGGAATTGTTCTCCCAGAAATCTCAATTTCATTTTTAATTAATGCAGAATTGTTATTTAAAAATCCTGCAGTCAATAATAACTTTAAATAAGGATATTCATCAATATGTTTTACATAAATTGGGTTTTTTGGATCATTCAGTAGAATGATTTCTCCATCAGGATTATAACCACTACCAGTAACTCTAAAAATAGAACCATTTGTCCAGACATGCTGAATTGACATTTGATTTTTGGTTAAAGTTCCTGTTTTATCTGAACAGACTACGCTTACACGTCCCAAACTATCTACAGATGCAAGATTTCTAATAATTACCCCATAATGGGCCATAGCTAAAACCCCTGTTATCAAAACGATAGTTGTGAGCAGAGGAATGTTCAATGGCATGAGATCAAGTGCAGAATTCATACTTTTCACAATATTTGCTTCTCCCGTTGCTGCCCAGAGTATTAATAGCGTGATGAACCAGAAAATAAATATAATTAATCCTAACCATTTTCCAAAATTATTCATCTTTTCACGTATTGGTATTTCGCTTGTTCCAGCTTCTTCTAATCCATGAGATATTTTACCAATTTCGGTATCTCCGCCAATCTTTACTACAATTGATTTACCATTTCCAGTTGAAATATAAGTTCCATAAAATACCATGTTAGTACGTTCTCCTATAGAAATATCTTTTTTTGGTAGTGCATTTCCTCTTTCAACTTTTCTTACAGGCTCTGATTCTCCTGTTAA
>JBHLLG010000040.1:0-23808 GCA_048885925.1 Candidatus Hermodarchaeota archaeon | reverse complement strand
TAACTAAACAAAAGGAACAATATAACTTTAAATTAATAATAAGGTTGGCTGTAATATTTTCATTAAGCAGTATTCTCACTCTAATATTTGGATTAATCTAACTTCTCTTTATTAAATTGAAACAGGATTCTGAAAAGCTCTAAAACTTACCACAAAAAGGCAGTATTTATCCACTTTACTATTTTTTGACTTTTAAGTTCAAGTTTTTTGTTATATCCTCTACTTAATAAATTTAAATTTTCATCATTTTTTTAAAAAAATCTTTAACAAGAATTAAGATAAGAAGTAGAAAAAATCGGAAAACATGATATTCAAAATTGCAAAAAGAGGAGACGTATTTATCTAATAACAGGGTTAAGGGTTGAGGTATTTAGCCGATTCAACGGCATTAGGTATAAGAATATATTTTATTATCATGATATTCCGATCTTTTTTTGTTTTACACTTAATGTTCATCAAAAACTAGTATTTAAAAATTTCCTTTTTTCACATGACAAAATTGAATTTGAAGATAAAATTTATTTAAATTATATCTTTCAAAAATTTGAAACTAATTTAATAATTTCAGAAATCTAATAACTAATTTTACTATAAATAGTTCAATTTTAGAAATATTTCTTCTTACATTAACAGAATTTCAATTATTTATTTTTTATTTTAAAAATATTTTTTGATTCTATGAATAACTTTAATATTTATTTCTATTTTTTTTTCTTGTGTCAATTCTAAAACTGTTTTATAGATTAAGGGAATTCCATATTTTTGTTTAAAATGGTTAATGATTAATTTTATTAACTTTTTTTTAAATTTGTAACTCTCTGAATTGTATTTGAGAAACTTAATAATTTTCTCTTTCAATACCAATTTGATATTTTTATCATAAAATCTAGCTAACCTAAAACCATTGTAATTGACACATAGTAAGTTCCAACCCGGAATTTTGGCAAAATTAATATTTTTGATATAATATTTTTGATATTTAGTTCGAAAGATTTTTCGATATTTTTTTTTTGAAGGAAAAGAAAAATATAATGCAAATGGAGCGGAGATTGTAGTTTTATCTTCATAAAAGTTTATATTAACATAGTAAACTCTTCCTCCATACATTTTATGTAGGAAATGTTCAACTGTACTAATTTTAACATCTTTTTTATCTTCAGGAAACTTCGATGAAGCAACACAAGAGCCGTTTCCATAGAGAATCCATAGAACATGGATGTCAAGGTTATTGTAATGTTTTGTACGGTTAATGATTTCTTTTACTGAAATTTTAGAACTTTGAACTTCTACAACTATTTTTTCACCAGTATTTAGTTTAAAATAAACATCTGCTCTTCTATTATTAATGTATTTTTCCAGAGATTTTTCTACTATATTCTTATTAGAATCTGATATGTATTTGAAAATCAATCTCTTAATTGCTTGATGGTAAAAAGATTCTGATTTACTATTATACGTTAATAAAAGATTGGACATTTACCCCAAAAAAATTTTATCTTTATTTTACTTAGTAAAAAATTGTCTTTGAAAATAAATCTAAACAGGTAAAGGATTTAATAAATTTTATTTAAATTACCTTTAGAAATGCAAATTAAAAATAAAGAAGCCTAGGATTTAGCCAATTTAGGCAAATATCTTTCATTTGAAAGTTCTATTAAAGAATTTGTATAATCAATAATTTTTTTAGCGATTTCTGGGTGCGAAAGCATTTGAACCTCTACTTTTTCAGCTCTATCCCATAATAAATAGGGAGTTTCTTCATATGGTGCGTCTTGTTTGGCTTCTTTTATCCAACTATCGGGTAATTTATTCTCTAACTCGACATCGAGCATCCTTGCTAGAAATAAAGACCATGCTCTTGGAACAACAGTCATCAAATAACCTCCCCCACCAACAGCTAGCCATTTATTATTACAATAATCACGAGCACAAGTTCTCATAGTTTGAGCAATATCTTTATAAATCGAAAGAGAGAATCCCATTTGAGTTAATGGATCGTTAAAGTACGTATCTACTCCAAGTTGCGTAATTAATATGTCTGGGGCATATGTTTCTAATATTTTTGGTGTAGTTTTTCTAAACAGATTCAGAAATGTTTTATTATTAGTTCCGGGTATTAGCGGAAAGTTGATAGAAAAGCCTTTACCCTTTCCTTCACCTATTTCATTAACACTTCCAGTTCCAGGGAAGAGGAACCTCCCATCTTGATGGTATGATATTTTTAAAACATTAGGATCGTCATAAAATAGCCATTGTACACCGTCTCCATGATGACAATCTATATCTAAATATGCTATTTTAATATCTTCTTCTAATCTTTTGAGGCGTTTAATGGCAACACCAATATCATTAAAAATACAAAATCCTGAAGCTTTATCTTTCATAGCATGGTGAAGACCTCCAGCAGGATTAAAGGTTATTTTAAAATCCTCTTCTTTCCAAACCGTTTCAGCAGCTACAATAGATGCTCCACATATTAGTGCAGAGGCTTCATACATTCCTTTAAAAATTGGGTTATCTCCAGGACCTAAACCATAATGATAAGGAACAATACTTTTGTCTTTTGGATTTTCACTTAATTTTTTAACTACTTCAACGTATTGTGGAGAATGAATCATCTCTATTTCTTGTTGCGTCGCTAATCGAGGTTTTAAAATTGTTAGTCTTTCATTTCTCAGAAGATTCAGTTTTTCCATTAAGCTATAAGTTAATTTAAGCCTTAAGGGTCTTAAGGGATGATCTGGACCAAAATTGTATTTTTGATACTCCTCAGTATAAATTAAACCGACTCTGTCAACCATAATTGCAATTAAAAATATTGTTCCTATTAATTTTATTAATGTAAATTACGGTTCTTTTTTATTGTTCTAGTTAATAATTGATAAGTATTAAAAAAAAGTAGTAATAAATATGAGGACTTGTATTATCAAAATATTATAAAAAAAATTAAATAACATTGTAAATAGTGTAAATAGAATTATTTTTCATATTAAGAGTATGAGCCAAAATTTTCGAAATTTTATAACTAGGGTTGGTCGAGAATCACAGTTTAAACCACTCAAGAACCAATTACTTAATTATCTAAAAAAAGAGAGTGAAAATAAGTATAAAAATTATCCTAGACTTCTGGAATTAATGCAAAAGTACTGGCCTGAATATAAAGAGCGCTCACGTATTTCTCATCTCTTAAAAGACCATCACGAGGAAATATTTTCCTTTTATTTAAACAATTTTTTTCATTTCCGAAAAAGAGGACTATCATTTTCGGATCCGGAAGCACCAACTCCCGTTGATTTTAAATTAGTTTTTAATTATCAATATAATATAAAAGAAATTGAAGTTGTAGAGGATGTTATAAGACAATTAAATATCAATACGAGCACAGAATCTATTTTAAAAAGAATTTTTATATTTACAATAAGTTCTTTCGGTTTTATGGTTGAACAAATATTTGGAAGACCTTTTGCGTTTCAATTTTTTGATATCTCTGCCAATTCTCTTCCTAATAATGAATGGGAAGTAGTAGCAATAATTTCAGGAAGAGAACAGTAAATTATGTTTTTGTTTGAGAATTTTTTTAAAAAATTTTATTTTAATCTTTAGTAAGAAAAGAACTTAAATCCATAATGTCATCTCCTCTTTTTACTTGAATTTTACTTCTAATTCCTTTAACTTTTCTTTCTAAAAATATGATAACGTCAAGAGGGATTCTTCTAGGAACTCCTCCTCTACGGTTAATTATTTGTATAAGATAATCAATACTTTGTATTACATCAGGACTGATTAATTCATTATATATAGACTGATAAACATGGGGTTCATTTATCTTTAAATTATTTAAGTAATTATATGCATCTGGAGCCAAAACAACTTTTAAAACATAATCGATTTTATCTGAAATAGATACTACTCTTTCTTGAACGAGTTCCTCCCTTTTTTTAGCCTCCATTATTGCTCGCATCTTTTTCATTCGAATTTTCTCTAATTCGTGTTGTTCGTTATTGTAATTATTTTCACTCATAAATTCTCTATTTCCTTAGTTTTTTTACTTTGATATAGCTCTGATTATATTGAAGAATAATTCAATTATACTTTTTATAATTAAAATAATGACAATCAAAATAATAAGTTTGTGAAGTATTTGAAGGGATATTTTAATTTTTGATAATTTTATGCCACTATAAATTCTAAATATAGCTCTAACGAGCCAAATTAAATTAAAAATTCAATTAAATCATTTCTCATTAATTTGTGTGGATAATAAAACAAAAGAAATTGATGGAATTAACTTTAAATATTAAAAAATTAATTAAAAACTAATTTAAATCTAATAAGTTTTGGTGTATAAAATTAAATCCAAATTCCGTTTAATATCTATTATATGTTTTATCTATCTCTGTTTTAATGGTGTTCTTTATTTACAACATACTCCAGAATATTCTGACAAATTAATAGAAATTCTCCAGGAAACTAAAAAAGAATCTAAAGAATCACCCAATTTATCCACTAATGGCGATGAATTTTCGGAATATAATCTCTCTGTCAGCTTTAATCCATCTACTTCGAGTATTTCAGGAAATTTAAGTGTTAATTTTTATAATAATGATCCGAATAGCTTTACACGAATACCTTTCCATCTTTATCTCTCTGGTATGGAATGTCAAAGTAGGAAGGGGGATATTGATATTATAAACGTTACTACTGTAATTGAACCTAAAACACCTCTCACTTTCGAAGTAAATGATACAGCTCAACTTTTATGGGTCGATCTAGAATCAACATTAATGCCTTATAATAGAACATTTTTTATCATTGAATTTTATTCTGTTATCCCTGATGGAGGTATTGATCGAGCTAACTCTCATGGATCAGATTCAACCAACTCTCGAATATACAAATTTACCAGTTTTTACCCTATGCCATGTGTTTATGATGAATACGATGGATGGAATACAGATCCATATCTAAATAATTGTGATCCATTCTATTACGATATGGCTAATTATAGTTTGATTATTGAAGCCCCTAATGACCATTTTATAACAGCAACGGGAGAATTAGTTGATCAGATACCTAATGGCGGGACAACTAAGTATCATTTTAATCCAAAATTTCCAGTTAGAGAAGTTACATTCGCAGCTTCGAAATCTTATCAGATACAATCTACTATAGTTAATGGTGTTAATGTTTCTACTTACTATCTTCCAAAGTCAGCTACGGTTTGGCAAAATGATGCTTTAATTTATGCAATTAATGCACTCAACTTATTTAGTGATACCTTTGGACCATATCCATATTCAACTCTTAATATCGTCGAAGAGTATGCTTATTATTTAGGTATGGAATATCCTACTCAAGTTTATGCCTCAGAAATTATTGATACCTATGATTATCCTTTATCTATTAAAAAGCAGATTTTAGAAAAAGCTATAGTTCATGAAATTGCACACCAATGGTGGTATAATTTAGTAGGTTTTGATGAAGTTGATTGGGGTTTTCTAGATGAGGGATTAACCTGCTGGTCTACTGATTACTACGCGAGACACTATTACAGTAATTGGGAATATTTTCAATTTACTAGATATTACGATAGAGTTCGTACATACTACGCTGATGAAGGCTTGCCTTCAAAAATTAATCAATCTGCTTATGATCTCAGTGAAAGTAATTTAAATTGGGTTTTTATCTCATACTATAAATCTCCTTTAATCTTTGAGAAAATAAGCAGAACTATCGATCAAACCAATTTTATTTTAGGATTAAATAGCTTCTTTGACGATTATAAATTCAAAATAGCACTATTGTCTGATTTGCAGAATACTTTTGAAAATACGGTTAATGAATCATTAGATTGGTTGTTTTTTCCCTGGTTCGATAATGATTTTCTTCCAAAATACAGTTTTTATAAATGTAATTATGATGACTCTACTAATATCTTAAATGTAACAATAGAAGATGAAAACGAAATTCTAAATTTATATCCATATAATCAACAAGTGATACTTCGAGTTTATGATTCAGAGAACTCAATTCTATATGATGAGGTAGTTTGGATAAATAGCACAACAACTTTTCCTATACCATTGACAAGTAGTCCAGATAGAGTAAGATTAGAATATGGAAATGATGTAATAGTACAATTATCAGATCCGAATGTAACATTTATTCAAATATCATTAAAAGAAAAAAAGGATCTAATTCCTGGGTATGAAATAAATTTAATACTAATTATCTGCTTATTATCGCTAATTTATCTAATTTCCAGGACTCTAGCCAGACGTAAAAATAAATTATTAATTTAAATTATTTTTTTTTATAATTAATCTTAAGTTTTAAAGAAAAAGAATGGTCCCCTCTGCCGGCATATCGTGAATTTCTCTTTGAGAATCACTTCGATCCAGCGACCGCTCGGTTTCGGCTGACGTAATTTCATAAGCAATTAGCTTCATTACGCGATATTATCTACAGCCGAGCACTCTACCAGTCTGAGTTAAGAGGGGTTTATTTATTTAAAATTAAATAATTATAGAATTTATATATTTTTTATGCTTTTTACTTTAGAAAATGATTTTTATAAAATTGAATCTACAAATTTTTGTGTGTAACTCAACATTTCTTTTTGATTAAAAAAACTTAATATAAATTTACTTTATAATGATATTAACCCAAAAATTTTACAAATAAAAAGCATAAAATACTTTTGCTGTGAAAAATTTTTATTCAATTAATCAATAATTTTATAAAATTTAACTCATATAACAATTAAAATTAAAAAGCAAAATTAAAAGATTGGTGATCATCATTAGAGAAGAAACAGACTATACTGAGGCAATCGAGGCATACAAAAATGATCCACTGGTTATTTTAGAACCATGGGGTAGAAGTATTGATCACTTAAGACTTACCATCATAGGAAAGAAAGGAACTCCTTATGCAGATGGTAAGTTTGTATTTGAAATCAAGTTTCCTGAAAACTACCCTTTTGCTCCCCCATACGCATACGCAGTTACTTTAATGTGGCACCCTAATATTGATTCCTCAATTCCTCCTGGAAAACTTAATATTTGTTTAGATCTAATTAACCCTGATCTAGTTGGAAAAGTAGATGCTAGTACTGGAGCTTCAGGTTGGACTCCAAGTAAAACACTTACAAATATCATAGAAGCTTTAAAAGGGATGATGCATATTGAACCTCCCTTCTTTAATCCAGGTGACCCGTTAAATCATGAAGCAGGAGAACAATATTTTAGAGCACAGAAAAAGTTTGAGGCTAAAGCAGCGGCTTGGACTAAGAAATATGCCATGGATTAAAGAAATTTAATTAATTTTCTCTTTCATATTTTTATTTTTTATGTTATGATAATTTCAATTCAGTAGATTGAAAATAACACCTATTAAAGTATTATGAAAATTATATTTGACAATAAAAAAATTATAGTTTTCGACTTAGATGGAACAATTGTTAATTTAACAGCAGACTGGATTGCATTAAAAGATGTTTTAATCAAGAAGTATAAACAAATATATAATGATAATTGTGATTTCAAAAGAATCTCAAAGTGTTTAGATAGTATCGTTAAAAAGAATGATGAACAAGTACTAGAAAATTTTTTTGATATTATTCGACATTACGAGCTTGAAAATATAAAAGAAACTCAACCTATTAATGAAACTATTTTTTTTATCAAAAATAAAGAATTATTCGGGGTCAAAAAAGAAACTAAATTTGCTGTTTTATCACTTAACACAAGAATTTCAGTAATTCGAGCTTTAGAGATAGCAAATATAGCTAAAAAAATAGACTTTATAGTAGGTAGAGAAGATGTGAGAAAATGGAAACCCGCACCAGATGGCCTTTTAAAAATTGAAGATCATTATGGCGTAAAGAAAGAACAAGTAATATATTTTGGCGATTTAGAAAGTGATATTCTAACAGGAAAAAATGCTGGTATAGAATCATACTTTATAGATGATTTGATAAATTTAGTTAGAAAGAAATTAGTGAATTAAAAGAAAGGTAAGACAATTTTTATATTACTACTACATTTTAATGAAATTGAAGAGTTTATCATCTTGTTCATAAAATCTAAATAAACCTGTAGATGTGATATTGTTTACAATCTCATCATCCTTTAGATGATGATCATCTACTGAGAGCCATCCATCTTTTTTTAAGACACGGTGTAACTCTTTTAGGATTACTTCAGGATTTGAGAGATCGTGGTAAATATCTAATAATAGAACAACATCAATGACACAACTCTCTAATTCTGTATCACAACTTGTTAAAATCGTCTCAATGTTTTTTATTCCTCTCTCTATTGCCCTCTTATTGACTTCTTCAATTGCTAAAGGATGAATATCCGCGGCATACACTTTTCCTGTATTACCTACTATTTCTGCAGCAGCTATTGTATAACTTCCAGGACCACATCCATAATCCAAAACAACATCACCCTTCTTTATTTTTGTTTTTTTTATCTTTTCAATGGGAGGAAATTTCCTATCACGAAGCGTAAACTCTCTTTTCATGAATTTAAATAAAGTTTTACTCATTGGTTTGTCCTTTTGCTTTACTTTCTTATTTTTAGGAATGAGTTAAACCTCTCTTTAATAATTATCTTTTAAATAATAAAAAGAACTTACATAAAAGCAATAACAACATTATATTTCTTGATATCTGATTCTGTTAAAGCTTTTCCTAAAGGAGTTAAGCTAACTATATCATTACTTTTTATTTTTAAGGAGGTTAACTTTATATGTGGATCTTTAAGCGAAGGCATATAAGGATTCCAATAGATTTCTTTTGTCATTGGATTTGTAATCATCCATAATTCTGGATCTAATTCGTAACCAGTTACTTTCAACGCTTCAAAAATATAACCAATCTTTGCATCGAATGGAACGACAATTTGAACATTCTCTTCTCCTTCAATTATTCCACAAGCAAGGCAATCCTCTCTTTTTATTATATTTAAGTGATCAAATTGTCCATATATCCCATTATAATTCACATAAGGTGGATCCATGGGAGTACCAATATTCCTACCATTAACTCTAAATAATAGTTTAAGTGCTTCTTGAGATTGGATGCTAGCTATTACTGAGCTAACTGTCTGTATAGCAGCAATTTTATTTCCAAGAATATTTTCCATTTCTTCAAATTTATAATCTGGTCCAAAAGTTTCATATATATTTCGTTTCCACTCCTTAATCTCTTCTTCGTTTAATGTTTCTCTTTTCTCCTCCGAAATATTTTCATTTAATACACGTTCTCTTAATTTTTCTAATTCAATTTGTGCTAGTTCTTTCAATTTGAGTACTTCGTCATTTAAATTAAGTTCTGGTTTATGACCATACATTTTTTCAAAATCCACTTCAGCTTTTATGACGCAATGATTTCGATTCCGTGGTAAGCCCTTTAAGGTACATGCTGCGACAAGTTTATCGTCTGCTGGAGGTATTGGGACTAAACACCTATAACATGGAGTTTGATCTAACAATTCTGGAGCATATTTCCAATCAAAAACCATTTCAATTTCTTTACGAAATCTTTGAACCAGAGGGCTTATACTTTCTGCTTTAATATTTTCTATTTCTTCCTCTAATTCTTCAATTCTTCTCTGTGCTTTGAAATAATCAGGATATTCGCTTTCTGTTATCTCCCAAAGTTTTGATTGGACTAAATTATCAATTTCTTGTTCTTTACTTTTATATTTTAATTCTGATTCTTTAGGAATTACAATCTGTACATGGCCTTCAAATCCCACTGTTCCACCTTCTACCATAGGTTTCTTCAGGCGAAGACATATTTTATTCAAGTCTAATCTAGCATTAAAATTATCTAGAGCTGCAACTACTACATCGGATTCTTCATATACGGACATGGGTAATTTTTGAAGCTTCTCAAAATAATAATCCACCTTGAGGTATGGATTCATCTCCTTCAATCTTTCTGCGGCGACTTCAGCTTTAGGACGACCTTCATCACCGGGTTTAAAAAGCATCTGTCGTGACAAATTGGAAGTTTCAATGGTGTCAAGATCAACAAGGATCAGTTTACCAATTCCCATAAGAGCGAAATCCTTAGCTATCTCGCAACCTAAAGCACCAACACCAATAATCATAATTACTCCTTTATCAATAATTTCTTGATCCCATCCATCAATTAATTTTTGTCGAGCATACATTCGGGATTTAACTATATCCTCTGTTTTTTCTGTCATTTTTAACTACTTTAATTTTTAATTTTATAATATTAATATTTAATATTCAAAATTTAAATTCTTTCAGTTAATTCTTTATTTATATAAAGTAATTAATCTAGAATTATCATTTATCAGGCATTTTTAAAATTAAGAAAAAAGGATAGAAGAATCTTATTATTTTTTCTTCTTTTCAGCCGCTTCCTTAATCATTCTCTTAATATTGTCGACTTCTTCTCTTTCTTTAGACTTTTCTAACTTTTCTTCAAATAGTCTTTCATTTTCTTCCTTTTTTGTAATCTCAGCCATTAGTTCTTGTTTCATTTTTATTAAGTTTGTCATTTCCTTTCGGAATTGCTTTGCTTTATACTTAATCTTCTCTTTGCCCTTTGCTTCTATTAATTTTTGTTCTTTTTTTCTTTCTTCAATCAAACTTATTAGATCATCAGCTAATTCACTAACCTCACCAATTGTTCCTCTTAATTTTTCTTCTTCAGCTTTTATACGTTCGACTTCTAAAATTCTTTGTTCTTCTAACTGTTCTTGGATTGTTTGGATTCTTTTTTCATCTTTTTTTACTTTTTCTTCTAAAATTTTTGTATTTTTAATTTCAGTTTCAATATATTTTATCTCTTCGTTCCAACCGATATCTCTGAACTTTAAAATCGAAGCTTCAAAGTTCTTATATGCTTTTTCAAAATTATGATATGCAGCTAGTTTTTTCCCCTCATCAATGAGTCTTAAACCTTCATCTCTTATTTGCTCTATGTGTTGCTTTTTATATATTAGATCCCGATATTGCTTTTCTTGTTCTCTCTTTACCTTTTCTTGTTCTAATCTTCTTCTTCTCACTTCTTCTTGAAATTGAGCAAGTTCATATTCACGTTGCAAACGAGCTTGTTCTTCCAAACGTTTTTTTTCTAGAAAATTAGCTTCTTCTTGTTGTAAATCTTTAATTAATGCATCTAAATTATTTATTTCTGGTTCCCAACCAATATTTTCTGATAAAATGTTCTTTGCTTGAACATATAAAGAGATAGCTTGATTGTAGTTTGGAGTTCGTTGTTTCAAATAATTCCCAGCTTCTTCTAACAAAGAATAGGCTGATTCTCTCACACTCATTTGTTCTTGAATAATCCTCTCTCGTTCTTCAAGTGCTAATTGTTGGGCTTTCTTTCTTTCTCTTTCTTGCCACTTTCTTTCCTCAATAAGGGATTTTAATAATCTTTCTTCTTCAAATCTCTCTAATTCTTTTTGATATTTCAAACTTTCTTGTTCTTCTTTTTGTTTTTGTAATTTTTTAATTCTAAATGCCATATTCTTAATTGAATCTGTTGGAAATTGTAATTCATTTAAAATGGTCTCTGCTTTTCTATAGCAAACTAATGCATTATCATAATTTTTTGCTTTAAGCAATTGTTCAGCTTCATCTAACATTTTAAATGCTTGCTCTTTCCTTTTCTCGAGTTTTGATTTTAACTGCTCCTTCTTTAAAATCTCTAATTCCTTTACTTTCAAACGTTCTTTTTCTAATTGTAAATTAGCTGCTAGTTTTTGCTGTAATTCCCACTCCTCTCGTTCTTTTTGCATTTCTATATCGAACTCTTTTTGTTTTTGTAGTTGATATTTGCGTTTCTTCTCTTGAACTTTAAGAATTACTTCTCGAATGGTTTGGGTTGGAAATGCAATTTCATTTAATATTGATTCTGCAGCATAATAATATTCAAGAGCTTTGTCATATTGCGTTTGAACTACGTATGTTTCTGCTTCTTTAAGAAGATCGAACGCTTCTACTTTTCTATTATCCATATATGCTTGTTTTTCTCTCTGTTTTTTTAATTCTTCTTGTTTTGCTTTCATTTTCATTTCATTTAATCTAAGATTTTCTTTTATTTTCTGTTGGAATTTAAGATTATTACGTTCTTGTTGAAGATTTTTTTCTAACTCCTTTTGTTTTAAAATGAACTCTTCTCTAATTTTCTCTTGAGTTTTATTAATCGTTTCTGTGATTGCCTTAGTTGGAAATCCAATTTCGTTTAAGATTAATTCTGATTGACGATATTTTTCAATTGCTTGATCATATTGTTTTTTGTTAAAGAAATTTTCTGCTATATCCATCAATTTAAATGCATCTGATCTTTTCTTTTCCATTTCCCGCTGTTGAGCTTCCTGTCGTTGGATTTCAATTTGTTTAGCTCGTAATCTTTTTTGTTCGTTTTCCATATATTCTATAATTTTATTTTGGAATTGTTCTTCTTCTTTTTGACGTTTAATTAATAATTCTTCTTCCAATCTTTTCTCTTTTTCAATTTGTTGTTTTCGAATTTCGATTTCTTTTATATTATTCTGGAGTATTGTTAAATATTCACTCGTCCATCCTATTCCAGTTAAAATTTTTATTACATCTTGATAATTTTGTAACGCTTTATCATAATTCTTTTGATTAAGTAGAGAATAACCTTCATCTATCAATTTAAAGGCTTTTTCTTCCTTAGATAAGACTTGAGAAGATAATAGTTCTTTCCTTTGAATTAATTCCTTTTGTTTTATAGCTTTTTCTTTTTCTTTTTCTTGTAGGAGTCTTATCTTTTCCAAAAAAGCAAAATCTTCTTTTTCTTTTTCTATTGCATCCTGAAAGGATTTCTGTTTTAGCAATTCTTTTTCTTTCTTTTTAGCTTTTATATTCTGAATTGCTTTACTAATGATAGGAATTTCATCTGTCCATTGAATTTCTGCAAAAATATTAGCTATATTATGATAAACTTCAATTGATTTATCAAATTCCCCCTGTGAAATATGATTTTGGGCTTTATCTAATAAGTTAAATGCATAATTTTTTCTTTCCTCTCTATATGCTAACTCCTTTTCCAGTTCTCTAAATTGGATTTCTTTTTTTTGTAATTCCTTACGTTGGATTTTCATCTCTTTAATAAGGTTTTCGTGAAATAATTTTTCTTGTCTTTCTTTTTCAAGGGTTATTTCAAATTCTTTTTGTTTTTGTAACTCTGCCTCTCTTTTCTTATTCTCTATTACATTAATAGAATTCTGAATCAATTCAATTTGTTCATTCCACTCTATTTCTCTGAAAATAACTTCGGCTTCACGATATAATTTGATTGCGTTATCAAAATTACTGTTTTCAATTTGTTTTTGAGCCTCTTCTAAAAGACTAAATGCATTCTGTCTTTTCTGTTCTCTATATAATTTCAATTCCTCCTGTTTCCTTAGTTTTTCTTGTTTTGCTTTCATATTCTGTTCTTCTAATTGAATTTTTTCTAAAATCTGTTGTTGAAATGAATATTCTTCTTGCTCCCTTCTGATTTTTTGCTCAAATTCATTTATTTTATAAATATCTTCTTCTCTCTTTCTCTCTTGAACTTTTTGAATCATTTCCCTTACTACATTTGTAGGAAAATTTATTTCATTTAATATTAATTCAGCTTGTTGGTATTTTTTAATAGAATCTTCATAATTACTTTGTTTAAATAAAAGTTCAGCATTATCCATGATTTTAAAAGCTTCTAACTTTTTACTTTCCATTTTTTGAAGTAACTCTTCTCTTTGGAGAACTTCAATTTCTTTTGCTTTTAGTCTTTTTTGTTCTTTTTGCATATATTCTTTAATTGTTTTTTGAAATAACTCGTCTTCTTTTTGTTGCTTTAATGAGATCTCAAATTGCTTTTGTTTTTCTTTTTCTTTTTCTTTTTTACGTAACTCTATCATATCAATAGTTTCCTTTAATGACTTTAAATATTCTTCTCCCCAACCAATATCTTTTAGAATTTCTGCAGCATTATTATAACTACTTATTGCCCCATCAAAATCTTCTTTTGTAATAAGGATATCTCCATCCTCAATCAACTTAAATGCCTTTTGTTGTTTATTTAAATTCTGGGCTGAAAGCTTTTTCTGCTTTTCTAACATTTCTTTCTCTTGTATGGCTTCAATTTTTTTTCTTTCGCGTTGATATTTAATTTTTTCGATAAAGGCTTTATTAGAAGCTTCTTTTTTGATAGCTTTTTGTAAAAGTTTTTGTTTATACAATTGATTCTCTCTTCTTTTATTTTCGATATTCTGAATTGCCTCTTGAATTATTGGAATTTCTTCTATCCACTGAATTTGAGCAAAAATATTCGCTATATTGTAATAAAGTTCAAGCGTCTCGTCAAATTTATTATGAGAAAGAAAATCTTGAGCCTTGTCAAGCAAATCAAACGCCTCTTCTTTCTTTTTCTCTCGATAGGCAGTTTCTTTTTCTCTTTCTCTTAATATTATTTCTCTTTTTTTAAATTCCGCTTGTTGAGCTTTCATCTCCCTTGTAATAGCTTCTTGAAACACCCTTTCACGTTTTTCACGCTCTAATTCTGCTTGAAATTTGATTTGCTTTTGTATTTCTGCTTCTCTTTTTTTATTTTCAATTTCTACTATAGAATTTTGAATGAAAGTAATCTCATTTTGCCATTGAGCATCAGTAAAAAAAGAAATAGCATACTGAAGTATTTCAATAGCATTATCAAAATTTCCTTGTTTTACATTGACCTGTGCTTCTTCTAATAATTTAAAACCTGCTTCTCTTTTTTTCTCCCGATATTTAGATTCTTTTTCACGTTCCATTATTTCAACTTCTTTTTTTTTCAATTTTTCGCGTTCTTCTTGTAAATAATTTGAAATCTGCTTTTGGAACTCTTCCTCTTCCTTTTGTCTCTCTATTATATCTTGAAATGCCTTTTGTTTTTGGATTTTTTGTATTCTTATTAAATCCTCTACCTCTTGTATTGAATTCTCAATTAATGAGATCTCATCAGTCCATCGAATTTCAGCAAAAATTGAACCTGCATTCTGGTAAGCTCTAATAGATTCTTCATAATTTCCATTCTTTAAATGATCTATAGCTGAATCCAAAAACTCAAAAGCGGTTTTTTTACGATTCTCAAAAAGTATGATCTCTTCCTCACGGTCTTTTATAACAATCTCTTTTTCTTTTAGTTTTTCCTGCTCTTTTTTTAAAAGATTAATTATTTGTTTCTGGAAGTCTAATTCTTCGTATTCTCTTGCTTCCAACTTCTTTTGTTCCTCATATTTTTTTTCTAATTGTGAGTGTTTTAACTTTTCAATATTAGAGATTGTGTTTTTAATCATAGAAGTATAAACTTCCCAAACTGAGCCCAAACTTTTGAGAATAATTAATGCTTTTTTATATTCATTTATTGCATCATCAAAATTTTTATCTTTTAAAATTTCATCTGCCTTTTCTAAGGTTATAAAGAGATCTTCTTCTTTCTTCTTCTCAAGCTTTCTTCTTTCTAAATATGCTTTTCTTTTTGTATCTAATTCACTTGCTGATTGAACTATCTCTTCCCTCTGCTTTTTAAATATGGAATCTTTTAATTCTACAAGAGATCTTTCTCTTTTTTCTTTTTCTTCTTCTAACTTTAGTTCACTCTTTTGTTTCTCTTTTACATTGTTAATTAATTTTGTAATCGGTTGAATATAAGTGTCCCAATCTATTGACCTGAGATGTTGAACTGCTTGCTCAAGTTTTTCAATTGCCTCATCATATTTTTTTTCTCTTTCAAGTCTATTTCCAATATCTAACAATTGAAAAGCTTTGTATTGAACCTCCTCTTCAATTTTTTTCTTTGCTTCAAATTCAGTTAATTTTTCCTTTTTCTGTTTTGCTTCTTTTTCAAGAATAATCTTCTGCTTTTCAATATCACCGGTTAATGGAACTGTTAATTCTTGTTGTCGAGCCTCCAAAGCTTCGAATTGTGCTTTATCTCTTTGAAGTTTTCCAATTATGACTTGAATATTTCGGATCTGAGCACTCCACCCTATAGATTTTAATAATTCTATAGCTCTCTCATAATTCATTATTGCATTATCAAATTTTTTATCTTTTTCAAATATTTTAGCTGCATCAATATGAGCAAATGCTTGATTTTGTATATCTTCTTCATGTTTTTTCTTTTTTCGAAATGTTTCAATAACTTTTAGTTTTTCTGCATCACTTTTTTGCCCAAAAATTCCAACGACTTGAAGGTTCTCATCTGGTTGTATTTGAGTAATGGGTTGTTGCACTTCTAATTCTTGTTGATGAGTTTTTTTTAAAAGTTTTTTTTGTTCTAAATTTCTTACAAGTTCATTAATTTTTGATTTAATGTTTTCTAACTGAGTTTCAGACCAACCTGTTTGATCTAATAATTTAATAGCAGACATATATTGTTGAATAGAATCTTCAACAAATCCCTCAAATTCTAACTTCTTCGCGCCTTCTAATAGATTAAAAGCTTGGTCTTGAAGATGTTCAACTTGAGCCTTTGTTTGAGCTCGTTGATAAAAAGTTTCTTTCTGCAAAAAATCCTTCAACTCACTAATTCTATCATATATTTCCTCGATTCTATGCATCAAAAACCCACTTTTCTTTAAAAAATCAGCAGCTTTTTGATAGGTTGAAATAGCTTGCTCAATATTATTATCTTCTTCAAATTTTTGGGCAATATCTAAAAATTTTAATGCTTCTTGTGCTAATTCTTCTGGATTCTGCAATTTTATCAAATCCGCTTAAAAGTAATTAAAAATATAAAATACAAACATTATTCTTACTTTAATTTAACCAATACTAAGTAATTAAACTTTTTATATTGTGATAATTATTTAAACTAAATCATTGAAAACGATAAATTGATTTGGATTCATAGGAATATTGAACTTAAATTTTAAAAAAAAAATTAATAAGCACTATTAAGACTAAGTTATGCAAATAAAAAATAGAAATATTATCATAGATCTTGAACCTATTTCTAGGAGGATACATTTTTCAAGAAGCAATTCTTTATATGAAATTCTAGCTGATTTAAAAATCCCAATTAGATCTTTATGTGGAGGATTAGGAACCTGCGGGAAATGTAAAATATTAGTTCAAAATGGAAGTGAATATTTATCTCCTTTGACTAATGCCGAAAAGAAATTATTGGATAAGGATGAAATTGAAAATGATTGGCGATTAGCATGCGAAATAAAATTAGATATGAATAAAGTACAAATTTTAGAAGAAATTAATCCTCCTCAGTTTAGAATTTTTATCCCAAGTGAATTTTTACTTAGAGAATTTAATATATTAACTTCAGGGATAAGTAAAGGGATAAGAACTCAACCAGCAATTAAAAAGGTTTATATTGAAGTTAAAAAACCTTCTTTAGATGAACCCTATTCTGATTTTGAAAGAATCCAAATAGCACTTTATTCTAAATATCCAAATTTAAATAAAAAAAATAAAATTGACATTGATTTTGATCTTTTGAATGATATTCCCCTTTTATTAAGACAAAATGAACATAAAATTACGTTGGTTATATGGGATTGTTCTAAAATTATTGCCTGTGAGCCGAATAATACAATTGAAGAAAATTTTGGAATTGCTTTTGATATTGGAACAACTACAATTGTAGGGTATCTTATAAATTTAAATAATGGTAAGGTTTATTCAGTAGATTCGAAATTAAATAGTCAAACTGCTTATGGAGAAGATCTAATAACCCGCTTGACTTATATAAAAGAAAGCAATGAAAATCTTCATAAATTAAATTCTTTAATAATTAATGATTTAAATGATATCATAAAGATTACGTGTGAAAAAGCAAATATTAAGCCTTCTCAAATCTATGAAGCCACTGTTGTTGGAAATTCAGTAATGCATCATATATTTCTCAAATTAGATCCCGTTAATATAGGCTTAAGTCCATTTGTACCCGTGATTCAAAAAAATCTAAATATTAAAGCTAAAGAGTTAAATCTTAATATTTCTCAAAATGGTAACGTTTATACAGCACCGATTATAGCTGGTTATGTTGGTGCTGATACTATAGGAGTAATACTCGCTTCAGAAATATATAATGAAAAAAAGCTTACATTAGCAATTGATATTGGTACAAATGGAGAATTAATAGTTGGAAATAATAAAATCCTAGCTGTAGGATCATGCGCAGCAGGTTCTGCTCTAGAAGGTGCTCACATTAGAGATGGAATGAGAGCCGCTGCAGGTGCTATTGATTCTGTTGAAATTAATCCTAAGACTTTTAATATAACTTATACTACCATTAAAAACAGGAAACCAATAGGTATATGTGGCTCTGGTTTGGTTGATATAATAGCCGAGATGTTAAGAACCAAAATTTTAACTAGAAGTGGAAATTTTAATAGAGAATTTCTTTCTCATGAAAGATTTATAAAAACTGATAAAAAATTCGAATTTATTATTGCTAATAAGGAAGAAACTTCTCTAGAAAGGGAAATAACTATTAGTCAAAGTGATATTAGACAAATCCAAATGGCAAAAGCTGCTTTTTATTCTGGATTAAGAATAATAATGCTTAATTTAAAGAGGAATCTTAAGATTGAACAAATCTTTTTAGCGGGAGCTTTCGGTAACTATATTAATGCTCAAAATGCTAAATTTATAGGAATGATTCCTGATATTGAAAATCATAAGATTTTTCAGATAGGAAACGCTGCGGGAATTGGAGCACAGTACTGTTTATTGAATAGAAATATAAGGGATAAGGCTCAACAGTTATTAAAAAAAATCAAATATATAGAAATTGCTATAAATAAAACATTTCAAAACGAATATGCAGAAGCAATGTATTTTCCTCATTTAAATCTCGGTTTATTCCCAAGTTTGGTAGAATTTAAAGATATACCTAAAAGGTAAGATTTAGGTATAAAAATTGTATTTCTTCACCCTTCTTAATTTCTTTCAATTAAAAATCGATAGAACTGCTTAAAAATTAATTTAATTTTATGTAAAAATATTTAAATTTAAAATTTCTATAGTTCATGGAATAACGGAGTTTATTCTAAATTTTTTATTTAATGATAATGAAATCCCAAAAATGGAAAATTATTGTTATTAAGGATCCTCAATTACGTAGAGTAAGGACAAATTTACGTGTAATTCTAAAGGAGGCAATACAGTCTGAGTTAAGACGATTAGGATATTTGATGGACCTATATAGTAGAAAAAAGGTGCTTACATCCTCCCAAGAAAAGAGAGAGAGTATGCTGATAAAAATAAGTAATAACCTGCTTCATTTTTAGGAAAGTTCAATTTTAAGTTGTGTTAATGGAGCTACATGTTTATCTATTAAAGAAAACAAATTATCTCCGAATGTTGCTACTCTTGGCGAAGATATGGCCTGGAATCCTCTTTTGAAAGGATGGAATTGCATAAAATGTTATAATTATTATTATAAAACGGAAGATCAGAAATTAAAATTGGAACATATTCTGAATATGAAGGAAGAAAGGGAAGAAGCTTTTGAAAAATGGTTTTCTGATCAAATAGGAGGGAAAGAAAATAGTCTAGATTTTTTTTTACGGATAATTTTTAAAGTTATTGATGATATGTATTTTTTATAATTTGTATTTAAAATGGTAATATTTAAAAGAAAAATATTTAAACTTTTAATTTATTAAAACTTTAAATTTATTTATATACACAATTAAAAATTTTAAAACGAGATTAAAAAAACAACTTGAGTGAACCTTAATGTCAAGTTTTAAATTAAAAGTATTATTAACAGGGGCGGCAGCTGTAGGTAAAACTAGCCTTGTCCAACGTTTTATAAAGAATAGATTCCAAGCTAACTATAAATTAACTGTTGGAGTAGATATTTTAACTAAAGACGTTGAATTTCGACAGGGAGAAATTGCTACACTAAGTATTTGGGACATAGGAGGTCAACAACGATTTGAATTCATACGTAGTACTTTTTATAAAGGTGCAGCTGGAGCATTGTTGGTTTTTGACTTAACTCGAGAACAAACTTATGCAGAAACAAGGAAATGGCTTACTGAAATAAGGCAATTCGCTGGTGAGAATATTCCTTTTGTATTTATTGGGAATAAAGCTGATTTAATTGAAGATGTTGGAATGGTAATTGATAGGGACGAAGCACGTTCTTTTGCAGAAAACGAGGGAAGTATTTATATTGAAACTTCTGCTAAAACAGGTGTTAATGTTGATGAGGCTTTTACTGAATTAACTCGTCGAATTATTGATTCTAGAACTTAAGGTTTACTGAAAAATTCTATCTAACTTTTTCTTGAATAATTAACTCTTTATTTTCAATTCCTTTAACTTTCTTAACAAATAGTAGTTTTTTACTAAAATTAAATATCTAAAATGTCGTAGAGATCATTATGAATTATATTTATAGCCTCACTTAATTTGGCCCTTTCAATAACGATAGACAGATTTAACTCATCATAACTTTGTGAAATTGCTCTTACTCTAATTTTTTTCTTTCCAAGAGCATTAAAAATTTCTGCTTTTGTTTTAGTTTCAAGAATTTTAAGCCCTGTTATATTAATCACAGCAACTTTTTCCCATTTTATTTTAAAAAACTCTGAAACAAAATCTGCACTTTTTAAAGCATTAATAGCTTTCTCAGATTCCTCTTCTTTTATAATAAAAGAAGTACTTACTTCAGAGGAACTTTGAGCTACTAAAGAAACACTAATTTTATTTTTACTCATAACTTTAAATATTTGAGCTAAAATACCAGGAACGTCAACCATACTTCCGGAAATAACTGTTATAATTGTAGCAAATTCAACAGCAGAAATCCCTTTAATAAGATCCCTATCAGTTCTCTCAGAAATCTCTGTAAAGTTAGTTTCTAATGGTTTATCAAAATTTCGTATTTCTAAGGGTATTTTATAATTTTCGATAGCTTCTAAGCATTTAGGATGAAGAATTTTTGCTCCGAAATTAGCAATATGTTTTGCTTCAGCGTAATCCAAGTTTTTAATGAGAGAGGGATTTGAAATAAATTTTGGATCGATTGCTAATAATCCATCAACGTCTTTCCATAGAATTACTCTAATATTTTTATCATTTCCTACTTCATATAACCCTCGTGCTAGAATAGTTGCTGTATAATCAGATCCTCCTCTCCCAAGGGTTGTTGTAACACCTAATTTATTCCTACCAATAAATCCTGTTAAACAAATGATTGTGTCTTTTTTAGGATTCTCTATAAGTGGGATTAACAATCGCTCAATTCGAGAGTTTGTCAAATTATATAATGGGTAAGCATTATTAAAATCGTCATTCGTAATAATTAATTTATTCGTTGCGATAAATTCTGAATCTAATCCATTGCTTAAAAGGAAACAGTTTAATATGTATGTTGATAAAATTTCTCCAAAACTTAATATGTAATCTTTATAATATGGTTCTAATCCAAATTCTTTAATATCAGCAAATCTATCCTCTAACTCACTTAATTTTTCATCAATCCAATCTTTTGCTTTCAAATAATATTCAGAATCCTCAGTAAATATTTGTTCAATTACATCTATATGCCTTTTTTCGATTAATGCCATATACTTGTCTGTTTCTTTATCATCTTCTAAGGTATTTGCTGTTTTTAGAAGTAAATCTGTTATACCATTAAAAGCTGATGCTACATACACTTTCTTTACATTATTATAAATGCTTGTTATTTTGAGGATTTTATAAAAAGCTTCTTTATCTCTGAGACAAGAACCACCAAATTTCATAATAACTATCGGTATTTTAATGCCACCTTCTTTTACACTATAACAACTTTAAAATGTTAAATAATAATTATATATAATTGGTTAAATTTTATACTTTTTTTTCGTTTAAAAAAAGTATAATAATCTAATTAATTCATAATTTTGATGATTGACTTTCATTTGCATACTAGTGCTTCTGATGGATTAACTACTCCTTCACAATTAATTGATCAAGCATTATTTCTTAAACTAAAAGCAATTGCTATAACAGACCATGATACAATAGAAGGTATAGACGATTTTTTATCATATGGAGAATCAAAAAACATAATAACAATTCCCGGTATAGAAATTTCAATTAGAAATGAACTAAAAAGAGAATTAATAAATATTCATATCATTGGGTTGAATATTGACCATACATCTGTAATATTTATAAATAGAATAAATGAACAAATAAAAGGCAGACTGGAACAAAAAAAAGCTATTTGTAAACGATTAAGAGATGAATTTGATTATAACATCTCATTTGATGATGTTAAAGCTATAGCAGTACATCAAGTTGTAGGTCGACCTCACATTGTTGAGATTATGGAGAGAAATAATCCAGATAAAGTAAAAGGAAAGTCTAGAAAAGAGTTATTCGAGATGATTAGTATAGGGGGTGCAGCATTTGTTGATAGAAAAGTAGAGCTTAATCTTGAAGAATCTATAGATTTAATTAATTCTTCAGGAGGAACTCCTATTTTAGCACATCCAGGAATTTATGAAGTTGCGAAACGCGAAAAATTCTTACAACAATTTATTAAAGCAGGAATAAAAGGACTTGAAATTGAATATACATATGCAAAAAATCGACCTTTTTATGATACAGAAAGAACGAAATGGGCACAAGAATTTTTCCCAAACTATTACCGAAAACTTGCTGAGACATACAACTTAAAAAAATCTGGTGGTTCTGATTATCATGGAGGGAAAAAAGGAATTATCATAGGTGAAGCTAATGTTCCTGATAGCTATATAAAAAATTTTATCTAAATTATCTTTTAAAATCAATTCTATTTATCAAAAAAACTATAAAATGTAGAAATAATACAAAAATCATAAAAAGTCAAGAAAATGCTAACAAGAAGATACAAGTAAAGTTTTTTCTATATTCTCCAATTACTGTAATTCATTTAAAAGTTTTTGATATTTTTGAATTTGTTGCTCAATCTTTTTTAAATATTCATCAATTTTTACCTTTTTTTCATCTAATTCTTCCTTGGTGAGTTCTCCCCTGAGCTCTTTCATTTCAAAATCTAATGACATCTTTGATAAATCTGTTTTTTTAATCTTTAGTTCTATAATTGATTTTTTTAATTCTTCTTTCTGCATTGGTTCCTTTATTGTAGGCTTTTGCTGCATTTCAATCACTTTAGAATTTTTTTCTATTTCATCAATTTTTTGCCGAATATTCTCCGCTGGGAATTCAGGAGATTTCATAGGGATAATCGGTTTTTTAAGAGGACTAGGACTTGACTCTTGTTTTTTATCCATTAAATTTAAAGGAGAAATGGAATTTGGTGCTTTAAAATCACCATTATCCTTTACATGACTATATGGTGATATTGTTAATTTAGTTTTGGCATCTTTTGTCATAAATTCTACTGATTTTGGTTTGGCTTTTACCATAAAATCTTCGGGATTTAACTTTAAACCGACACTCTCTTGTTTGTGTTTAGATTTTCCTGATTTTATAATTTCCTCAGCATTTTTATGCATCATCTCAAGAGGATTTTCTAATTTAGGAGTTTCTATAATTTTCTTTTCAGTGGGTAATTCTTGAGAAGTTATTGAAGGCGTTATTTTAGGGGGTAGTTTAGGAGGGAGTGGTTTTTCAGGAATTGTTGTTTTTGGGGGAGAAGTTTCTTCTTTTAATACTTCTGGTTTTTTATCGATGATTTGTGATCTATCTTCTTCAGTTTTTATAGGAGTAGCTGGTGTAGGTGGAGGGGCTCCTACTGTTTTTAACATATCTTTAATTTTTTGTGCTTTTAGAAAAAATTCTTTCCCTAAT
>JBHLLG010000039.1:0-24121 GCA_048885925.1 Candidatus Hermodarchaeota archaeon | reverse complement strand
AATTATTATTAGTTACGGCAAATGAATTTTTCATATAACAAAATAGAATTAAATAGAATATTGACAAAACAAATGTAATTATCCGGATAATCTTATTCTTCTTCGATTTTCGCATTAGCTTTCTTCAAAATATATTTATATTTCGTTGTTATTTAAATTTTTTTGAAGTCGCTTTAAAGTATTTCAAATAAGAGGATGGAGTAAAACGTTTTAAAAAAGTTAATTGGAAAGTTATTCCCTAGACGCAGTGGGATTATGAAGATAATGTCGAATTTCCTGTTAATAGGAGTGTTTTAGTGGAATTATGTTATAGAATAGCTTTTAAAGATTCAAGAGGAAAGGTTGTTTTTTTTGATAAGGTTATTATGAATATTTCAGAACGAGAACTACCAGATGGTCAAGATTGAGGGTCATTTATTATTATTGTTTCCGTTACTGAAGGTGGAATCGTAGTAGCTGTGAGTATTGTTGTTGTAAAAAAAAGAAGAAACATTTATAAAATTTAAAACTAGTCTTATTTTTTCTCTTTTTTGTTATATATTTTAATAGTATAGAGGTTCGAAATTCACCTTCCTAGTATCTCTTTAAAATATTCTAGTTTATATGAGATGTTCAATTAAGGTTATATAGAGGTTAGGAGGGTCAAAAATGGAGCAAAAGACAAGTACAATAAGATTAACTGTATTAGGTGGGGCAAACGAGGTTGGCGGAAATATTGTCCTGTTGGAGGATGAGGGGTATAATGTTAAAATTTTTATAGATTTCGGCATCAAAATTAAAAATTATTATGATAAATATGAGCGTGGAGAGTTGCCGTTATCGATTCCAGAAATCATCCAATATAGCTTATTACCTCGGGAGGACAGCATTCCTATTCAAAATCTATATTTAAGTGAAGCATGTTCGAAAGAAATTAATCAGCCAAATCCCTCAAATGTAGATGGAATTTTAATCTCTCATCCACATAAGGATCATTATTTTGGCTTGTCGTTTGTCAATCGGGCTATTCCTATCTACACGGGAGTTGTCACTAAAAGAATTATCCGAGCTTTTTGTAAATCAGCACGATCGACGATTGCGAATAACTTTAATAACCTAAAATGGCACACATTCAGAACTGGCGATATCTTGGACATTAGAGGAATGAAAATCACGCCGTTTCATGTAGATCATTCCGTTCCGGCGGCGTATGGATTTATTATATACACTTCAGCCGGAACAGTGGTGTATACAGGAGATTTTCGAAGGCATGGGCTGTTATCGCATATGACAGAGGAGTTTTTGCAAGAGATTAAGTCAAATAAGACGGTTCTAACCAAAGCTGAACTAAGTGAGAACCAGCAGGACTTAATATCAGAGGGATTAAAAGTTTTAATATGTGAAGGCACCAAAATTGACAAAGGAATTGTAGAGTCCGAACAGTATGTCGAGGAAAATTTAGAAAGGATATTCATGAACAATCCATTTGATTTTATTATGGTTAAGTATGATCGGATTGATTGGGACCGCTTCAGAACGTTTTCAAATATGGCAAAAAAGTATGGTTGGAAGTATATTATAACGGAGAAGGATGCTTATTTCTACCATCTATTAAATAAGAAAGCTATCCATGAAACAATGAGAGAGCCAAATATCATTAATGATGATCATATATTAATTTTGAAAAGGGGCTCAGCAAAACAGAAATGGCAGCAAAAAGTCAGGCAGACATTATATAAAAGAGAAAAAGGAGAAAGATTTCTTGAGTATCGCGATTTAAGAAATTTGAAGGATAAATTTTTTATTTATATAACCCGGTTGCATAGTGGATTAATAAATAATTTAGATTTTACGAAAAGGGGTTTATTCATATCTTCGAGTATAGATCCTTATTCAGAAGAATTTTTTGACAATACAAATACTATTAGAAAGCGGCTAGAGCCTTATGGAATTCCTTCATATCGGATTCATGCTTCGGGTCATGCCACTCCGCACGATATTATTAACTTTATTGAAGAGGTTAAGCCTAAGTATCTAATTCCAATTCATACGGAGCATCCTGAATTTTTTCAAAAGTTATTCAAGGGTTCTGACATTCAAGTAATCCTACTAGATAAAAATGGATCATTTGAAATGTAATCTTAATTGAGAGGTAATAAAATTTAAATAATGAGTTAGATATCTTTTAGACAAAAAATTCAGAAATTATTATAAATAGCAACAAAGAGAATGGGCAAACTACAAAATGACAAAAAAGGGCTTTTTATTAATATTAAATATCCTCTTATTCTTAAATACAGCAATATTTCTCGGTTATCATCCAGAGATTAAACCTATTAATGAAAGAAAGATTTTTGAAGTTCGATTATCTTATGAGTGTTCCTTAGCATATGGTGAGTCTGTTGGTTTTCATGCTAATGCTGGAGAGGATGATAGATTTGAATGGGAGTTCTCTGGGACAAATAATTATGTAGGTATTCGAGTCATGGCAATGACAGATATAGAATATTCAAAGTTTCAAAACCTTGGAATATATTATTACTACTCCCTTTCTGATGGATCATATTATAGAGATTCAGGAATATTTAAACCTCCTTCTTATGATCACTGGTATATAATTTTCTTTAATAACGATCCTGATATGCAAACAACTTATTTAACCTATGATGTTATGTTAGATCGTGGTGATTCAGGTAATGGATTTGAATCAATTTTATATCCAATCATAGCAATAATTATTATTGGAGGATTTGTTGGAATTTGTGTTGGAATTTCAGAAAAATCGAAAAAGAAGAAAGAAATAGCAGAGGTAAAGTTGAAGGGAGTACCAATTCAAATACAACAAGAATCAATTGCTTTAAACTCAAATCATCTTGAAAAAAGCATAAAATATTGTCCTAATTGCGGAGTTCCACATAAGCTAAATGCAATTTATTGTTTAAAATGCGGAAATAAATTTGATCAATTTATATAAGTGTTATAAATTAAGATATTAGACTTTTTATAAAAAAAGTGTAAATTTTTCATCTCATTTAGGAGGTGAAAATGTCTCAAAATCTCTATTGAATTAGGATAAGAACTCAATTGGTTAAAAAAATACTCTTTTTAGGAAAGTGCGTGGATAAGAATTATAAAAATAAAACTTTTGCTTTATTCTTTGTAATCATCCTTATTCGCGGTTCGGAGAGAATTTTTAGTTCCACATAGCTCACAATAATCATATAAAGAATGAGAAAATTCCCTACATTCAGTACATATATATTGGTACGTTCTTCTAAATAATTTATCTTTCATTTTTATTTAATAACTATTCTGAAGATGTTTAAAAGAAGGTACTATTAAAACTTGTGCGTTATTTGTGAAAAGTGTCATAATATTTAGCCAAAAGAAAAATTTCACATATAAAAAGAAAGAATTAGCAACAATATTTTTATTCATTTAGTTTTGAATTCTTAAGCTTTCTAACATTCAATAATTCTTTAGAATATGGATGAAATAATACTTAAAATCTATTGCTAATTGGGATACAAAATCTAAGATTCTGAGTAATTTCAGGATTTGATAGGAAAAAAAAATAATTGTATAGTATGAAAGTTTCCAATTTTTTCTTGACGTTTTGAGATGGGCTTTAATTATTTTAATGTAAATTCGGTGTCATCAGAATTAAACTCGCCTTCGATTTTTCCCTTCCCGATTAGTTCATATATCATCCCGATTATTTCAATGCGATTTAATTTTAGGATACTTTCGATATATTCAATTTTTACTTGTTTTTTTGTTTTGATAATCCCAAGTATTCTTTTTTTATAGTCGATTTTTATAGGTTCTGGTGTTACGTATGTGGTATTTGGTTGGGGGATGGATGTAGGTTTTGTGCCTAATGCAGTTTCTGTAAGTTTTGAAACTCCTTTTTCAGCATATTTTCCTACCATTTCACCAAAGTCTGTTTTACCTGTAAGATCAGAAATTGCATCTCCCACCATATCACCAGCAATTTTCCCTACTTTTTTTGTAACTCCCTTCAAGCCTTTTTTCAGTAAGCCTTTAGTTTTAGGAGGGCTTATACCTTTTTCTGCCAATTTTGATAGTCCTGCTTGGGTTAATTTTGTAACACCTTTATCAGCAAGATCACCAACCATATCTGCAAGACCTGAATCCCTTGTAACTTCAGCTAATTTATCTTCAACCATATCTCCAACCATGTCACCTGCCATTTTACCTAGTTTTTTCAATCCTTTTTTAAATAATCCTTTCGATTTTGAAACAACTTCTGAATCAAAAATTTCCTTCTTTCTATCGTACATAGTCAGGAATCTTTCGAAAATCATGATTCCCATAATAGCAATAACAAGATAAAAGTTAATATTGTAAATGAATGTCCTATTGGTGATATCTGCTGTATAATAGAATACACTACTCATTATATAACTTAAAAGAAAACTAGTGACAGTAAGGCCCAATCCGATATCACTAATAAATCGAAAGCTCTCTTTATCCTTGATAGAAAAGAAGTTTAAGCAAATTCCAATAATGAGTATTATCATAGCGGGCCAAGCTGTGAAGAAACGAGTCAAATCTACAGTATAGGGTCTATCATATGTAATTACAATCATATAAATCCCCGAGCTTGTCATTGGAATGAATATTAAAATAGTTAAGGCGATAATTACAACTTTTATTACTATTAAAATTCGTTTTAATTGAGAATTTTTCATTTTTCCACCCTTATCTCTATTTATTTAAATGATTTTAAGAATAGATAAATTACTTTGAGTTTACGTATTTGAATTATACATAATAGTATAATAAAATTTTTTGTTAATATTTATTTTCATGTTTAACTACTAATAAAAAAAAATTTTACAATACCTTGATAGAATTATTATAATTATTTTAAATCAAAATTCTGGCACCGTTTGAAAATTAATAAAGATTGACACTATTAATTAGTTGTTGATGATTTCATGAGAGAATTGTATATTTTTGACATTGATGGATGCATTATGCCTCCAATCTTCTCTAATTTTAATAGGAATGGATCAAGAAGAACTACAGTTAAAGAGGTTATCAAAAACGGGAATAATGTTAATCTATATCCTGATTTTATTAAATTTTATGAAAAAAACTGTATTCAAGCAGAATCAATCTTTTTTATAACTGGAAGGAAAGAAAGCGAATTTGGTACACTCACAGAAAGTCAATTAAAACCATTGATCTCCATAAAAAATTTTCAGATCATATTTTATTCCGAGAAAAAATCATATAAAATTCAAAACTATTTTACCTGGAAGGTTAAGAAAGTAAAAGAAATTATAAAGAATATTATAAAGAATAGGAGATTTAATGAAAAATCTAAGGAAAAAGTAATTATCAATATTTTCGATGATATGAATAATTATTTTCATAGAATTAGAAAATATGAGAATAGATATAAGGTTCAAATTCACACAAAATGGATAGATAATAATAATGATTGGTCGGATGAAATCCTTTGAATTTCCCTAAATTCATGGGACAAAAATGAAAAAAATCGGAAAAAAAATACAGTAATCTAATTTTCCATTAATGTGAGCATGACACATAAAAAACTGGTTAAAGATTTAAAAAAAATTTAAATATGTATGTTAATATATGTATCCTACATTTTTTTGATTTAAAAATATCTTGTTCCTAATATTTAAGACAGGCGCTTAGGGTTGATGTGTAATAGAAATATTACACATATATATGCATAAAGCAAGGATATTATAGGAGATTAAATAGAATTAAGATGTATGACGCAATTTTCAAGGTTGTTATTTTCGGCGATGCGGGTTGTGGTAAAACAACCTTAAGGAAGAGGTTCATGACTAATCAATTTATTTCAAGTACACAGGCCACTATTGGAGTAGATTTTGAAACAAAGATTTTAGAAATAGATGGAAAGGAAGTAAAGTTATTAATCTGGGATTTTGGTGGTGAGGAACGGTTTCGATTCATATTTCCTCAATACATTTACGGTGCCATGGGTGGGATTTTAATGTATGATATAACAGATTATTCTTCCTTTACTCATATTGGTAATTGGTTATCAGTAATAAAGGAAACAAGAGAAAGATTTCCAATTATTTTACTTGGGAGTAAATTAGATTTAGATCATTTTAGAGAAATTTCTTGGAGAGAAGGACAAAGAGCTGCTAAATTGATGGATTTAAAACTATTTATGGAAAGTTCTAGCAAAACGGGTGAAAATGTTAATGAATCATTCACATTATTAACAAGAATGATGTTAAATAGAATGGGATCAAGGCACCCGAAAACCAAAGTATTAGTAGTATAAACAAGACATTAGAAAATAAAAATTATTATAAGATAATATGAATTTCGCAATTCTCTTTTTTTTAATATGCGCCTTATTAGATTAAATATTATGTATCTCAATAATTTAATAATTCTAAATTAATAGATTGAAAAAATATTTAGTGATAAGTTAAGAAAGTAGATGACTCAATGATTAAGTGTGTGGTGAAAACATTTTAAGAACTCAATTTTTCTTTGAAGAGTTTGACATATTATTAGTGAGCAATTAATAAGATTAAGAAAGATATAAAAGATAAACATGATAAAAGTTTCTAAGATAAGAATAAGTTAATTTATACCTTTCTAGATTTCTAAAAAATAAAAAGAAATATTAAAACTATGATTAAAGAAAATAGTATAACAGAGAAACTAGAAGCTGTATTGCAAAATTTGTTAGAGATTAATAGAGATATAAAATTCGCGATAATTACTTCAGTGGAAGGTTTTCCAATTCTTTCAATATTACCCCGAAGATACAATAAGCAGAAAATTGCTGCGATGGTTGCTTCATTACTTTCTATATCCAAAAGAACTGTTGTAGATATGGAAATAGGCGTATTTAAACAGATATATATCAAAGGAATTGAAGGCTATATATTAATTTTGGATGCAGAGGAAGCCGTATTGGCGGTTTTAACTAAAAAAAAAGCGAAAATGGGATTAGTTTTCTTTGACTGTAAGGATGTGTTGTATAAAATAGGAAAAATCTTAAGAAAGGAGAATTAGAGAAAGATTATATTAGCTACTTTAATTACTTTGGTTTTATCTTTTAGGTTTAAGATTTTTAAATGATTTTAATTCATTTAAAATTTATAATTTAATCCTTTATATCTCTAAAAAAGTGACACAAATGTGAACTTTATATTAGCACCATGATTATAATTATTTGAAAGGCACAAATAAAGGATGGTTGGTTCATGTTTTAAGAAAATAAAATGTACCAATTTTATTGTTTACCTTTCCCAATTAATGATTTTATTGATAAAATGTCTGATTATGATTATAACTTTAAAGTATTAGTTACCGGCAATGATCCTACAGGAAAAGCTTACATTTCAACCAAATTCAGTAAGAGTTATTTCAACACTAATTATAAATATACTATTGGTATAGATTTCCATGTTAAAACTCTAAGAGTCTTGGGGAGCACGGTGAATATGCAATTATGGGAAGTCGTAAGCAGAGGAAGATTTAAATCTTTACTTCCAATGTATTATAGAGGTGCATTGGGTGCTTTGATCATATCTGATATGTCAAAAGTTGATTTTCAAAATGATTTAGATGATATTATTCGAACCATTAGAGAAAGTTCAGGGGATATACCTATAATATTTATTGCCTTTAAGCATCATTCAGAAGAAATTGAGGCTATTTTAGGAGTTGAAACGATGTTAACAGCAGATAATTTTAATAGGTCATTGTTGTCTGAAATTTCTTTAAAACCCGATCTAAATCTAGATACAATCTTTAACAAGTTGGCAGAATATTTAATTGAAAGAAGTAATATTTCACCTCCTCCAAGGCTATTAAAATTTCCAATTAAAACTAGAAATGAATTCATAATCAATCAGTACCTAAAACTAAGATTAGAATTCGGTACCACAAACATATACGTTGGAGGGAAATTATTTAAGCAATGTAAATATCTATTGTTGGATATTCCTGTTGCTAATATCGCGGAATATAATGAAATTGAATCAATAGACGAGGCTGCTGAAAAGTTGGATCGTTCAATGGAAAGGGGTCAATTAAGAAAATATGACTTATCTCCTGATATTGAATTTTGGGGACATTGTTCAAATCTCCAAGTATGGTATGAAAATGAGTATGACTCTCGTCTTTTACACAGAAATTTAGCATTCCCATTATTGAGAGCCTTGGTAGAAGTAGGAGATCCTCTGGCTAAAAAGGTATTTAAAGAAGAAATTGCTCTAAGGATCGCAAACGGATATCCCTCAGTAGTCAAGCACTTAATAAATGAAGATTATTTGAAATATCTTAATAGTGAAGAATTAGATTCGCTTTTAGAGGATCGTAGTTTTATAAAGAATTTACCAAAATGGTTTAATCAGTTTAGGTCTATGCCAAAATGGTTATCGAAAAAAATCAAAGTAAAATTAAATGATATGAAATGTCCTCATTGTAATTCTAAGATATCATATGCTCTAATTAAAAAATTTCTGAAGGGAAATCCAATGATTTGTGAATTCTGTCATAAAAATATTCTAAATGATATTCAAAAATTTAAATAGAATTAGAAGCCTTTGTTCTTTTAATTTGCCGTAAATCACCAAAATTAGTTTCTATTCTCTCTTAAATTTATGTAGTCTTTTCAATGCGTCCATTCTGGTCTTATTATCCAATTTTGCGAGGTTGATTGCGTTTTCAAGGACTTCAGCGCATTGTTCCATCCTTTTGAGGTTCACTTTATAGGGAATACCATCTTTTCCACCAACAGCGAAAGCATATTTAGCAGGATCTTTCCAGCTTGGAGGTTCTCCCCAGATGAATTCTGATATTAAAGCTAATGCTCGTATAATTCCAGGCCCTAATCCATGAATTTTTAATAAATCAGTATAATCATTTATCGCGAGGCTTTTAGCCATATCTACACTTTCCCATTTAAGTTTAAAAGGTACAGGCATATTAAGATGTGGGATTTTTGTTAAATTAATAAATGTATTAGGACAAATGAAATCATCTAATTTAGTTTGACTTGAGTTTTTTAAACTACTTAAATATCTCTTAATTCGATTGGAACCTTCTGAAATTAATTCTAATGAGACTTTCCTACTGTTAAAGCTATCTTTAGAGGTCATATCTAATACATTTTTTTTAAAGATTTCTGAACTGATGTCAGTATGTGGATTGTCAAGAAAACTTGTGAGTCCTTCAGAGAACCAGTGATATCTTCTTGCTTTGTGTAATACACTATCCATTCCTTGTTGAATTATGGTCCAATTGCTTTCAGAAATGATCATATTATGGTGGTACAACGAAAATCCATCTTGTACAGCAGCGTTATCTATTTTTGCTACCAATCTGCTGAGTTCATTAAGATGATCAATTTCAGTCTCATTATATCCTAAAAATTTTGCTTTTTTTTGTAATTCTAGCTTCACTTTTCGAGAACTTTTACCCTTACCTCCAGAAACTATAATACAATGCTCTTTAGGAGTTAATACTTCCTTCAATACACCGCCGAGTACTGTAGTAACTCCACTGGAATGCCAATCATATCCTAAAATGCACCCTAAAGCTTGATACCAGTAAGTATCGGATAATCTTTTAAGAATTCCATCAGGACCCTCCATATCATGTAAAATTTTGAAAACAGGTTTCCCCAACATTACCATTCGTTTAAATAACCAAGGTGGTGCTTTACCTCTGTGAAGAGGGAGCGTTGCTATTCCAACTTTATGCAATTTAATCGAACCAAGGATAGAGAAATAATATTTTTATAAATAACAACTAAGTTTTTACCATTTAAAATAAGAGATTCTTTAAAATTAGTGATTTCTATTATGAGATTAATAATATATCAATTAAGTTATAAGATGGATCAAGAATTTGACGTAATCGTGGTTGGTGCAGGATTTGGAGGGTCCGTTGCAGCATTAATATGTACAGAAGCGGGATTGAAGACGCTTATAATAGAAAGATCTGAGAGTGTAGGAAATAAGGTTATTTCTGGGCTAACAATTCCTATTTTTGGATTTTAATTTGGACCAAAATTTATAAGAGACGGAAATCCCCCGATTGAACGCCGCTCGGATGGGATAATAAATTATAAATGTATGTTTGGGGGAATTTTTTGAAATCGTGGAAAAAAGAGCTAAGGTTAAGACTATAGAAAAATGTATGGAGTGTGCCTCTTGTTGTTACGTTTGTCCTAAGGACGCAATTATTTTTACTTGACCTCTAGGAGGTACTGGATATAAAAGTGATTGGTGATAAATTTGAATTTTATTGTTTAGTCTCCCGTTTTTTTGAATTTATGGAAATAAAATATTATAAATCATAATTTGAATTGCAAATAGCCCAAATAGGAATAATCCAATACCTACTATCAACATCAAGAAAAACGAAAAATGACTTACGCCCCGTTCCAGTATTGATTCATTAGGGTTTCGAGGATCATAAAAAACATTAATTTTATTTCCCTCTTGATATTTTTCTACTTTCATCATTGCAAAAATTTTAGGAACGAATGTTCGAGTTCCATGTACGAAATCGAGTTTTATTTGATGATTAGTATATTTTTGTCCTTCAACCTCATAAGTGTAGGTTACATCCACATTATAAGAGACAGATTGTTCTTCAGCCTTTCTATAAACCATTACTTTTTTAATTTCCCCTTCCACATATGGCCATTTTTTACTTTTTAATGCTTTCACTAAATATCTAAAATTTTGTCCTATAATAAGTAGAGAAGCAACGTATAATGCTAATGAGATAATAGTTATCCCTAAAGGAATTAAAAAATTAAATCCACTAAATGAAAATCCCAGACCAAAGAAAATTAAAGCTGTAGGTATCGTAATAGCTACTGGAGAAAAACGTATCCAAGGATCCAGTACCGATTTTTCGGGATTTCGAGGGTTGTAGAAAATGTAAACCTTGTAGCCTGCTGGAAACATATTTATTACCCTTTGTACGACAGGTTTTTCTTTATAAACATTTCTTCCTACTGGTCTTACTTTATTATTGGTGTATTTCTCTCCATCAATTTCATAAGTATAAGTTATATCTGGCTGATAAGCAGCTGCTGGCGTATGAGCTGTTTCTTCCATAAATTCAACCAATTTTTTAAATTTCGGTTTTAATTCCGACGAAACAACTTCACCAACAACAACTGGCCATTTAGAACATCGTGCTGTAATGACTATATATCTTATAATTAAAATAAAAATTAAAGCTCCAATTGCAAAAAATATAATCGAAAATAAATTTACGATATTGATTCACCCTTAAAATATTTTAATTTACTTTAAAGTCTAATTTTTAACTCTATTATGATAGAGTTAATATAAAAATTTTTTTAATAATTGATTGATATTAAGAAATTTTTTTAGCTTATCCATGACATTTCTGATATTTTATTTTTATCAAATTCTGGTAGGTTCTCAGGTGGCCAACCTCTGGGAGCTTTATAATCTTTTATATACCTATGATCGCAGAACGGAGCACCGAATCCTAAAGTTTGGGTACGAGAGAATCCAAATCCAAAAATATTTGCTTCAGAATAGTCAGCTAAACAAGCAAATATGAGATATTTTTCGGCGCCTAATTTCTTAAACAATTTCTGAACACCGCATTCATAAAAATTGAAACCCCACTCAAAGTTTTTCCCATCACCTTCAACATAATCACCAACCCAATCATCTGGGTAATTTCTTAATTTGGATGTTTCACAAAGTTTTTTTGATAATTCAACATAGGTTGATTCAAATGGATATTGGGTGGGATGCTTTCCAATTTTTTTTAATTTCTTTTTTCTAATTGTATTATATATATCATTAAACTCATAATGAAATTCTCCAATATCTCGAAGTTTAAGCCCTTCCTTTTCTAAGACTCGAAACATGGCAATAGAGTATACACCACCAAGAAGGATAGCAGTTAAAGGATTTTTAGTTCCACCGATGTAGGGTATTTCAGGAATTAATTGTTCAAATTCGAATTCCATCTGATTATATATTTCATTGATTTTAGCCTCATTAAACTTTCTTTTAAGCAATTCCGTAGCAATTCTAATATATTTAGAAAAATTTTTCATCAATTTTGATTTACGTTTAAGATAATAATCTTTTAGAATCTTTACAGTCATTTTAAAAATTTCCATCTTTTTAGGTTATAATTGAATAAATGGAATAGGAGAACATCTAAATAATAATTCTTTTACTTATAAATTTTTAATCTTAAGAGTGTAAATCTCGTTCTTTTCAATCAAAGATTTTTTCCTTTAATTCATAGGACAAAAAAGAAAAAAGTCGAAAATATTGATATTTTCATAGTTTTCTATCAATTTCCAAGAAAAAAAGTCATAGTGCAATTAATATTGTACGAAATATTTAAATATCGGATTTTTTATGGGTATCTTTGTATATATTTTTTACAAAAAAGGCATATTAGGCAATATTGCGTTTTAAGCAAGTACATTACAAAGAGCCTTGAAAGGGTTAGGTAGGATTAAAATGTATAACGCAATCTTAAAAACAGTTGTTTTGGGGGATGTGGGGACCGGTAAAACAACACTTTTAATGAGATATATTAATAATAAATTTGTTTCAAATTGTATAAGGACAATCGGGGTTGACTTTCAAACTAAGAATTGTAAACTTGATGGGTTAGAATTAAAGCTAATGATTTGGGATTTCGGCGGACACCAAAGATTTCGTTATATGTTTCCTGAATATTTAAATGGTACTTCGGGAGGCATTTTGATGTATGATATCACTCAATACTCCAGTTTTTCTCATATTGGTTATTGGCTATCTCTAATAAAAGAGACTAATCAAAAATTTCCAATTATTTTATTAGGTGCTAAGTTAGATTTAAATGCTCATAGAGAAGTTCCTCGTAAAGTTGGAGTGAGAGTTGCTGAATCATTAGGCTTTAATGGATATATTGAATGTTCCAGTAAAAGTGGCGAAAATATCGAGATATTATTTGAAAGATTGACAAGATTAATGATGGACTATAGTCTAATCGACAAAACAAACCTAATAGCACTTGAAGAAATAGGGTGAAGTTTTAAAGTTATTTAAACTAACTAATATTTTTGGCTTTCCTTGCCTGATTAATATAGGCATCATAAAGTAGATTAAAAAATTTAAGAAAATTAAGAACGCGATATTTTTTTGGGGAATTTGATCCATACCTCTGGATAATTCTATTTTTTTCAAGAGTTTGCAAAGCTCTCCAATAGAAATTAATTTTAGAGTAATTAGAATAATCAATTTTATATAATTTTCTTATCTTTTTTACACTTATAATTGATTGATATTTAGATTTCGTTATATATCCTATAGCGCGTACGGTTTCGTCCATATATTTCTCAGGTATACTCATTATTCCCAATCGATAATAATTATAACTATATTTTTTAATTTTTTCATACTAAAAAGAGTATTGGAATCTAATGTATTTTAAGACTATTTTTCTAACTTTTGTGATGTTAATATATATTTCGTTGTATAAATCGTATCTTTAATGTGCTAGAGGCGAACGTCATAAACCTAGATCATGATTTACTTGTATATGACTTCCACAATATGGGCACTGCAGCTAATACATGGATCATAAGCTCGAGCTATCTTCTCAAATTCCAATTCAATTTTATCTATCTGATTTATTGTTAGAAGTTTAGTAGCACTTGTTCGAATGAATTCCTCAATATCATCAAGGAACATAACTGTTGGTGTTATGATGTCAGCTGCGGAAATTAACCCATCCTGGACCTCATAATGATGAATCAAGGTTCCACGAGGTGCTTCAACTGCACCTGTTCCAGTCCCTGTTTTATTCGTAGGCTTGAAGACTTTCGATTCAGTACAGAGGAGGATTTCATTTACAATTTCTGGTATACGTTCCAATGAATATACTTGTTCAATTGCCTGAGCGTGATTGTTAAATAACGGATTGCGATACCATCTTTCATTAATTAATTTATCGTGAGCTTCCCTTGCTATACCTTTGAGTCTATTACCTAGAAGTAGAATCCTTGCTAGCGCTCCTACGGTAAATGGTCTGCCTTTGTATCGTCCTCGTTTAGCAAAGCTATGACTAACAACTCGCTCCTTGATTATTGAGTTATAATTATCAACTAAGTGTTCTTCTCCATCAGAGGTTATGAACTTATCACCGTAAAAATCATAGTCTTCATGAGGAGGTTTACAGCAGAGGAATTGCGTTTCTCTCTCCATATGATCGGCAATTTCAATTCCAGCAAAGAGGTCGATCGTTTCAAGGGCAAATGGAAGCAATTCCAAGGCTTCTTCTTTTATCTTGGTAAGTTCATCCTTCGTTGGAAGTTTCCCGAATCCACCAATGATTGGATTCTCACCATGCATCATGCGTCCACCAATCATCTGCATAATCTTGTTACCGAATTTCTTGAGCTTTAAAGCATTTGTAACAATGTCACGATATTTATCAATCATTAAAAAAGCATTATCATACCCTAGGAAATCTGGTAGTGCAAGAAAGTAGATATGTAAGCTATGGCTTTCAATTACTTCGCCAAGATGCATAAGTTGACGATATAACTTCGTAGCTGAATCAATCTCCACGCCTAAAGCTTTCTCTAAGCCTTGAAGAGCAGCATACTTGTGAGAGAGATTACATATAGCACAGATTCGAGGTACTATGCTAAGATCTTCCTGAGGAGTCCTACCTACAACAAGAGCTTCGAAGAGTCTTGGCCCCTCCAGAATTTGGACTTCAACACTCTTGATTTTGTTGTCTTCAATCTCTACTTTAATACCACCATGTCCTTCGACTCTGGCTAATGGTTCTACCTTGATCTCATTCTTCTTTGTCATTTCATTTTCCTCCCATATTAATAAATTTAAGGATTTTATGGCCACCATACCCTCTAATCAGTCTTAAAATTTCCTCTCTTGTCTTTCCGAAACTTTCTAAAAATTTAAGGTGAGAGTTAAAGTTCCCATCCTCATTTGCTCCCCAGCAACCAACACATGGGAGCCCATGATTGGGACAAGCCGAACCACATCCGCCTGCAGTCAATGGACCGAAACAATAGATTTTATCAAGTAAGAGGCATCGGTTCTCATTGAGTTTACACTCATGACATACAGGGTGGGAATAGTGTTCCGGAATCACTCTATGTATGAGTCTCGAGATTAGTGCGAAAGCTTGTGGTGCACTGATTGGACACCCAGGGAGGTAGTAATCTACATTAACAATTGCATCAATAGGTTGGGATTCAATGGGGTTTGTCAAAAACGTAGTATCGCCATAAATTTTATTTAAACGTTTTATAAATCCATTATCTCCCACACACATTGCTTGGGGCCCACCGTTGACAGCACAATTGCCTATTGCTACTAAAACTTTCGCTCTCTTTCTTATATTGAGAATATGCTCTCTCTCCTCTTCTGTACTGATGCTACCTTCAATGAATGCAATATCAAGTTCCTCTTCAATAGGATTACTTGAAGCCATTACAAAGGATCTAAAATCCACTGAATTGTACAAGTTGAGAATCTCATCTTCGGTATGAATAAGGAGAAGTTGATCTCCTGCACAACCTGTGAAACCATAAATACCCACCTTCGGCTTTGCAGAAGGTATTTCAGTTTTACTTACGTTTGTCAATTTAGATCAACTCCCTAAAGTGTAATGTGTCCCAATATGTGAATACCGGCCCGTCCATGCAAGTATAGAGATGTTCAATAGCACAATGTCCACATTTTCCAACTCCGCATTTCATTCGTCTCTCAAGTGATAGTTGTATTTGATTTTTTGGTATCTTCAGTTTTAGAAACTCATCGATTACAAATTTGTACATGACCGGAGGTCCCACCACAACAGCTGTGGTTTCACGGGGATCTAGTTTGGGAAGATTTTTAAAAAGCTTTGTTATTACACCCACATTCTCGGTCCACTTTTCATTTGGCTTATCTACTGTAAACAGACACTTTATATCATCGCGTTGTTTTAGTTGGAAAAATTCGGTCTTGAAAAGGAACTCATTGGGGGTTTTTGTACCATAAAGGAAGAAAACTTGTTTGAATTGGTCTCGATTGTCTAAGACATAATAGAGGATTGATCGAAGGGGTATAACTCCAAGTCCACCAGCAACAATTAGGAGGTCTTTATTTACCATTTGATTCAGTTTAAAGCCATTTCCATAGGGACCTCTGATGTACACAACATCATTGTCTTTCTTCTGGAATAGAGCATCAGTTAGTATTCCAACTTTTCTAACTCCCAACTCAAGAATACCTGGGCGACTGGGTGTGGATGAAATAGAAAAGGGTGATTCCCCAACACCAGGGATTGACAGCATGATAAATTGGCCAGGATTATAAGAGAAAGACATAGCTTTCTTCATATCTATATGCCTAAGCTGGAAAAACCTATGATCATCTATAAGATCATAATGTCGAACAATCCTTGCGGCCTTTGGCTTGAATGGGTTTTCAATTCTTTCAGTGGTAATCATTTTTTTGGTACCTCCTCTGTGATTAAAGCATCTGAGATAGTAAGGACATTGATTTCAACCGGACATGTTTCCACACATCGACCACATCCTACACAACCAGGACGGCCATAGTATTTTCCAAATGTTTTCAATTTGTGTCCATACCAAAGTCTAAGTCTGTCTGCGCGAGATGCTCGAAAGTTATGTCCCCCTGCTACTAGACTATAGTCTACAAACATGCAACTATCCCAGTATCTATCTCGACGTCCTCTTGTTTCATTTGACACATCAAAAATATCTGTTACATTGTAACAGTTGCACGTCGGGCAAACCATAGAACATTGACCGCATGATATACATATCTCGCCGAATTTATCCCAAATTTCACTTTCATAGCTGAGTTCCATGATATCAGGCATGCTATCAAACTCAAAACCCTTCTTGAACATTTTATTCCGTTTATAACGCCAGTTTATATACTTCTTAATATCATCATAGGTGACATTCACATCAAAGTATTCTTCTCGCTCGTAGATCATATCATGACCTAGACTAGTACCTACCCAAACAAGATAATATTCACCAAGATCAACAAAGAATAAGTCAAATCCTTCTTCCACAATATCAGTATCAGTTGAATAACATAAGGAATTTTCTGTAGGAAGACATGAAAATCCCACTATTGCCGTATTATGTCGTAGTTCTGCATAGTATGGATCAACCGGGTCCCGCATGAAAATATCATCTAGTATGAGAAGACCGTGAATCTCGCAGGGATGTAGTCCTATTACGACCCTTTTCTCAATCATGGAATAATCTGGATTAAATCCTTTCTCATTGAAATTCAACATTGTGAAACGCATCGGATGAAAGAGCTTCTTTATGGGAATCATTGGATGTTCATCAGTAACAACAAAATCTGAGATATTTTCAAGTAGATCATAAGAAAGTACACCATTCTTATACGTTGGCCCATATAGTGTTCCAAACTTTTTTAATGTTTTAAGAAACTCTTCAAGAAACCTTGATTGCATCTTTAATATGCGCATATGTAGCACTTTACATAATATCTTAAATATATTTTATTAATTTAACAGTTTAAAAAAAATCATTAAAAGAACTAACATTTTTTTTATTGATTGATTTTTTTTCAATTTTTCGCTTAAAAAATTGCTAATGGTATGGTTTATTTTATTATATATAAAAATAATGTTGATGTTTTATAAGGTATTTAGAAAAGGCAGGAAAGCAATGTAATTGACATAAAAATCATTACTAATTCCACCTTTCAAAGAATGGGGGAAGTAACAATTCTTCAGCTTAGTAAAAATAAAATATATTGATTTGGCATCCAAAGAAACTAATGCTATTATGTCGAGTTCATTCTATTCATAGCTCAATTTGAAATTTTTTTGTCTTAAAATTGAGAGTATGATCAATTTAAAATTGTAGTAATAAGGGAATTTTTGAAAAAGAATTTTGAGATTTCTAATCAATAAAATGACGAAAATAATTCATTGATGGTTGGTTTAAGAATTTTAATATTAGTTCCTTCTGGAGCTTTTACTGGTTCTATTTTTAGAAAAATAATTTCCTTCAAATGATCAAATTTTTTATCTACACTGTTATTAATATGAAGTGTTTGAGGGGCAAAGATTTTAGTTTTGTATTTTGAGAGAATAAAAATAATATTATTAAATCTTAATGAAAAAGAAGTACCTCATGTAAAATTTCTCCTGAAAAATTGGTTATGGCTTTAAGAAAACCTGAAATTTTCGCTTTATAAGATATAATAATTAGTATTAGAATTGATCTGTATTTAAATTAGGTGATTAAAGCGAGTTTAGATACGATATAAAAAAAAAGAAAAAATTATAATTTAGTCATGAGAAATTAAGCTTATTTCGCTAAGAATTTGCCCATTTTCTTTTAATTCTTCTGCTCTGATTTTTAATATTGAGGAGATTCTTTGGATATCATTATTAATAGATTTCGCTCCAATTAACCAAGCTAAGCAACTAATCATTCCAATACTAGCGGAAATTAAAACAGTTATTTGGTAATTTTGGTTAAAACTAGCTAACAAAAAGCCCGCTATAATTGGTCCTAATCCTGATCCTATTAACTCAAGAAATTGATTTGCAGAACTAATCTTTCCTTGAGCTTCAGGTAAGTTAATTTTCTGTAATATAGGTGGTTGATTAATAAAATAAATGGTATGAATCATTTTTGCGAGAAATGCTAACACACCCATAATTACAAATTCAGGATGATTAAATATAATCAGAATATTTTGCCCCGCTCCCACACTGAAATTAGGGATTGGAAGGAAGAAGATTAATAAGAATATTCCGAACATTCCTATCAGCGAAGTTATAATCATATAAATTCGATGTTGAATCTTTTTCTTAGCGAGGTTATCAGACATTTTAGCGAAACTAATTGAACCTATTATTGCGCCTGGTACTCCCGTCATTAGCAAAAAAATTGTTGTAGTGAATGGGGCAACATTATGGGGAGGTCCTGTTATGTATGCGATAAGTAAGAAATCAGGGATTGAAAGTAAAACAGTAGTAAAAATTCCTTCTACAAATGCGACTATATTGGTTCTTCTAAGGACTGTGTTCCGAAGTGTTTCTTTAGTTAGTTGATAATTATATTTTATATCAGAAGATTTTAATACATCTTTTAATTCCTCTTGATTCATACCTCTCTTAGGTTCTCGTGCTTTAAATGCGACTAAAAAGCCTTCAAAAATTATAAAAGAGCCAATAATCCAATAAAATTGACGCAAGAGTAAATTTTGAAATAAGAATGAGGAAACTAGCATCCCTATAATCTGGGCTAATTGGAAAACTGCATTAATTGAACCATAAAATCTGGAACGCATAGACTCATCAACAATATCATTCACATAAGAAGTTTCAGTAGGAGCGAACGCACCACTGAAAAATCCTTGAATAAGAAGAACAACAAAAAAGAGATAAAAAGACAGATCTCCTAAGCCATATGGGAGGAATCCATTCAAAACTAATCCAAATCCATAAGAGATTATTGAAATTTCATAAATTTTTTTTCTAGAGAATTTGTCTGCCAAATATCCAAAAAGTAAACCTGAAATTGCTGTCATAATCATTGAACTCCCAATCATTAGACCTAATTCACTACTATGAAATGATCCATCTTGCCAGAGAAGATTTGAAATTATTATAACGTTTAAGTATACAGCACTAATGGTCATAGCATATGATGCTTTTGAAATAAAAGCGGGCCAAGTTTTTTTTATTATATTTTCTTTTTTATTCTTCATTTTTTATCAATTCCTTTTTTTTCGAATTCGTTTTTTAATGATAATCTCGAATTTGATATATAATAGATTAAAAGATAATATTTAAATGTTCGTATTTTTTATTATTATTCGAATTCGATATTTTTTATATTTTCGAATTGTTCTAGTTAGGTGAAAAAAATGGAAAAAATGTCATCAAAAAGGGAACAAATGGCGGATTTAATGGAGTTATTAAATAAAACAAGGTTTCAGATTTTCACATACCTTAATATGTATGGAAAATTAAGCCTAACTGAGATTGCTCAAAAGTTAAATAAGAGTAAATCTACTATTCATGAGCATATAAAAAAATTGAAAGAAGTAAACGGAATCATTGAAGAAAAAAGAGCTATATATTCTGATCCGAATTCAGATAAACCTAAAGTCTTTGAGAACGTGTATTCTCTCAATCCTAAGTTTAATACTGATTTTGAAGCATTTATACCAGGTATAAATCCCGAAAAGCCAACAATTGATCAAGCCAAAGCTATGATTGATTTATTGCTTTTTGCTACCAAAATTCGTAAAGCAAATCTAAATATAACCCAACGATTTTTAGAAAAATTGAATATGGATTTTAAGAAAGAACCTGAAAAAATAAGAAATATTACAAAAAAATTAATTTCTGGGTTATTTAACCCTGAATACAAAATCAAAGATGAAAAATCAGAAAAAATTTCAAAAGACGATTCAGAAAGTATAGAACTTCCTATATTTTCTACTTATGCGCACCTTTCTCCTCAACAACTTAAAATGGTATCAGAAAGATATGCAAAATTCTGCCAAATATTTTATAGTGAAGAATTTATTAACGCATCGGGGGAAGAAAAACCTTTTATTTTCATGATAACTGGGATTCCAATGAAGGGTATTCTGGAATTTCTAAACCAATAATCTATTATCCAATTTTGAAGCATCTCATCGAGACAGACCCGTATTGAAATCCCTCGTGAATAAATTCAAGTGATTCTCGTTTTTCTTGTAGACTAATTGCATAAATCATTGGAAGGTAATGATCTAAAGTTGGAATTCCAAGGTTTGCAATATCTCCCATCCTTTGAAAATTAATTAAATCTTCGTGATTATAACCAATTAAATTATTTTTGACAATGTCATCCAATTCTATTGCCCAATCCATTACAGGAGCATCAACTTGAAAATCAATAATACTAAGATTATGAACAATATTTCCGCTTCCGATTATTAAAACTCCCTGTTCACGGAGAAATGCCAGATTTTTTGCGAATTGATAATGGAATTCTATGGGTTTTAAGTTCCATCTGTTAAAACCATAATCTAAACTAAGTTCTAAAACAGGGATATCTGCATTAGGATAGATATGCTTAAGGATTGACCACGATGCATGATCATAGCCCCATTCATAATCGCATTTAACATTATAAGATTCAAGCTTTTTACTGATTATAGTTGCTAAATTCGGTGATCCAGGACTCGGATAGTCAATTTCATAAAGTTCTTTTGGAAATCCATAAAAATCATATATTAACTTTGGCTTCTTAGAACATAACACTCTAGTTCCAGAGGTCAACCAATGAGCAGATATTACTAATATAGCTTTAGGCTTTGCCAATTCCTTACCCAGTTTTTTCAAATCTTTAGTAAATTTGTTATCAGAAATAATATTCATTGGAGAACCATGCCCAATAAATAGCACAGGCATTTTTTTTCCTTCATTTTTATTTCCTTTCATAGTTGAATTTGAGAATTTAAAAATTTTTATCTATTTTGAAGATTTTCAATAACTTTTTCGTATTTTTCATGAATTAAAGTTTTGTCAAAATCCCAAAATTCTTGGAGCATTTTATCTTGTTCTTCTTTTGTAAAATACTTCATTACAGGGATGAAAAAATGTTTATCTTCCTTTTCAATATGTTTTGGGTAAAATTCAGTCAATTCACTCAGATATTGTATAATTTCATTTAATACTTTTATATTACCTTTTTCATATTGATTTTTAGTATCAACCAACATTCCTACCTTTTTTCTTGCCCATATATGTTCTTCTACTAATTCTTCCATTATCTTATTATGGTTAGGAGAGAGTTCTTTCTTTTTTAAGTCTCTAAAAAGAATATCTTCTTCTTTGCCATGATGAGTTCTATCAGCATACATTCTAATAAAATCAACAGCAATATCAATGAATATAGGATTTGCTTTACTAAATTTCTTCATTTTTCCATTCTCTTTTTCCATGAGTTGAATCATTTTTTCAATTAATCTATGTTCTTTCATTAATGGTCCAATAGGCATCATTTTAATTTGACAACTTCTATAATTTATTTTAAATTTAATTAGATTAATTATAACATGCTTATAAAGGAAATTTCGAACATGTTTCGTAGATATAATAATTTTTAATGAAAGTGAAATAAATGTAGTAGTTTATTTCTATTTCCTTGAAACTATATTGCATTATTTTAACATATTTTTTTTTTGAGATCAACGTTTATATAGTGCCAATCCATTGTCTGAGTATTATTAATAAGTTGATATTTAAGATATCGATTAATATAATAATGGTGATATAACAAATGCGCTCAAAAATAGAGTATAAAAAATTAGTTGTAATTTCTTTTATTATTCTAACATTGACAATTCATATATTTTCAATATATTCTAAAGCTCAAACAACAGAAAGGTTACATCTGAATAGGGTTGGTTTCTGTGATATTGAGGTTGGATACGATGTCCGTGTAGGGGGTGATTATGCTTACGTTACGAACAATGATGGCTTGATGATTATTAATATCTCGAATCCAAGTAAACCGGAAGTGATAGGAGAGATTCTTAGTGGAGGAGCCATAGGAGTTTCTGTTGAAAGCAATTTGGTGTATATTGCTTCAGTTATGAATGGCTTAATTATCGCTGATGTGTCTGATCCTACAGACCCAGAAATTATAGGACAGTATACTGCAGGAGAAGGTGCATATAGAGTCACAATTTCAGGTATATATGCGTATGTATGTTATTTCGACAATGGATTTAAGATTTTAAACATCAGTGATACTACTGATCCTGTTCATGTAGGAGAGTTTAGTGATACCAGAAGTGATGCTTTAGAAGTTAAAGGAAATTATGCATATTTAGCTAATGCTGAAGTAGGACTGAAAGTGATTGACATTTCCTATCCAAATACGCCAAATCATGTAGCATCAATTCCCCAAACTGGAGGTGCTAATGATATTTATATCACTGAGGATTTATTATTTCTAGCCTGTTGGGGTGCTGGTGTAAGAGTTATTAATATTTCTAATCCAATATCACCTCAAATACTTGATTCTTACAATGATAATGATGGAGGAGAGGAATTAGGGTTAGTAGAGAAAGATGGTCTTCTTTACGTGGCGGATAATTACGGGATAGAACTATTTAATGTTAGTGATCCTAGTTCAATTGTTGAAATAGCTGAACGGACGAGTGATGTGAGTGCAGCTCACGATATTGATGTTGATGACAATTATATTTATGTAGCTCAAGGTGGCGGGTTGTTAATACTTGAGCTAAGTCTAGTAGCAGAAAATGGTAGCTCTGATTTCTTATTCTATTTAATAATAATCTTTGTTATAGTTGTTGTAATAACGGCAATTTCAAGTATAATATATTTAAAGATTTTCAGACCAAGGAAAGGAATACAAAAAGAAACTTAATTGAGCTTTAAAGATCCAAAATTATATCTCCAGAACATTTTTTATGCGAATTTAATAAACATAAATCTATTTTCGGCTCTATTGTATGGTTAATTCCCAGAGCATCCAACCAGCAGCTTACACGATATATTACCCCACATTCATATTCTTTGTTAAATCCAAACATTTTCATGCCATTATAAGCAAAACATTGGTTCATTTCCCAATGCATCTGGTTATTTTCAGGAAAGGAATATTTGAAATCCATAAAATCTCCTTTTAATATGCTAAAAGCATTGCGAATAAAAACCTTTAACTGTTCTAATGTTTTAATTTTTATATTTTCCCATCCCATTGCCTTTTTTATTCGTTGCATTTCAATTACTGAAAGAGTTTTAATAGCAGCCTTATTTAGTTTGTTAGCAGCATCAACTCCTAATTCTTGAGCACTATTATAAAACCATGAACCATCGTGAGTCATCCAACACTTAACCAGAAGTTCCTTTAATTGTTTTTTATCAAGTTGATCAAATAATGTCATCTCTAAAATAAACACCAAATTAATTATGTATTTATATTGGAAGTTATTTTCTAAATACAAATCGACTAAATCGATTCATCTGACCGTAATAATCGAATAATGCATCAATTCCTCTC
>JBHLLG010000038.1:0-25404 GCA_048885925.1 Candidatus Hermodarchaeota archaeon | reverse complement strand
GCTGGAGGAATTACATTCAAGATCTTAATTAGGTTTGTTTCAAAAACCAAACCAATTAAAAATGTAGCAAAACCAATAGTCATCATCGAAGATAATAATTGAAATTCTTTTTTAGCCTTAATAGAAAACCAAATAAAGAAAAAAATTAAAAAAGTAACATTAAGCATAATATAAATAAAAATGTATAAATATAAGTATAAAAAAATATAATTTACGATATCGAAAGTTTGAAAAATAATACTTAAGTCTCCTGTATAAGTTCCTTCTAAAAAAAAATCAGAAAAATAAAAGTACGTTCTTGCTAAAGCAATACTAAACCAGAAGCTTGCGAATGCATACATTAATCTCTTTTCATGTTCATTTTCTTTTTTTCGACTTTGATTTATATAGAAAATACTACAAATAATTAATATAGTAATAGCCATACTCGAAAAGAAACGTTCTAAAGGGTCATATATAATAAGTAAAATTTTTTAGAATCACCTATAATATGAAATGATAAGTATGCTTTTATGAAATATCATTATAAATTCTTGATTATTCTTTAATTCCATCAGAATTAAAATACAATTTCTTAATAATACTCTCAAATGCTTCATGTACTCCTTGACCTGTTTTAGCTGAGGTTAAATAGTAATCTAAAAAATCGAGTTTCTCTACAATCTTTTGTATATTAGATTGATCCAATTTATTTATATCAATTAAATCAATCTTATTTGCGAAGAGCACAATAGGGATATTCCCACAAAAGCGTTTAATTTCCTCTTGCCAATTATGAATATGATTAAAACTATTTCTTCCAACATCGTTTTCTTCAAGGCTATATACAATAATAGCCGTATTGCTTTCTCTATAGAATGATGGGCGCAAGAAATCGAGTTCTCGTTGTCCTGCGATATCCCAAAATAATAACCGAATATGATCTTTTTCTATTTCTTTATCGAATTTTGAAAATTGGGCACCAATAGTTTCAACATAATCCGTTTCAAAAGTACCTAGTGTGAATTTCTTAATTAGGGATGTTTTTCCAACTCTACCATCCCCTATTACTGTAATTTTAAATTTTAACTTCTTACCAGGATTTCCCATTAACTTGAATGAATAATATAGGATTATGTTTAAAATAAGTTTAGATTTCTAATTATAAAAAGATTATTAATATTTCTAAATCATTAAATCATCAAATTAAAATTTAAATTAAAAAAAAATATATAGAGAATGGAGGAAAATTGGTTTAGATGTGGTCATTCCAGAAGCTATTAATCTAAACTTTTTCCTCCTTTTTCTATATTTAAATTAGATATTTTTATTTTCAACTGATTCTCCTCTCTATTTATTTTGTTTTCAGCTCAGTTCATATACTTCCACTATCTCAACTGGGTATAAATCGCCAAAAGAGGGATCATATTTAGGATGACCCTCTTTAAGATCGGGTTTATAAAGTACATTTTGGTGTATTTCTACCATTCCTGGTGCACCAGCAGTTTCAGCAAATCCAAGTTCAACGGCACGTTCTGTCAATGTTCCATAACCAATACCATGAATATTACACGAGATATAAGGATACCATATATCAAATACATTTGGTAACTCTGCTCCAGGTTCAGGGATAATAAATTTGACGACTACTTTGTAATCTACATACCCATCCTCTCCATCACCTAATACTGCTTGGGGCTTATCTGTCCAACCATAACAATAGAACATGAAATCAAAAAAGTCATAAACCGTTAAAGGTGCATTTTTTACATCTATCTGCAAAATTATTAAAGCTGTTCCATCTTTTAACTCTCGCTCTGTAATATGTCCATTAATTATTGTATCTCCTATTACTAAACTATTTTCATACACCATATCGTTTACAAACCATGGTATTGCACCGGCTTTAGGCCAAGGGAACCCCATTTTACACACTAAGTAAGAATAGGGACTGAAAAAATCACTAAAAGCCCAATTTTCTTCGCCCCAAGGTAAAGCGGCATAATTTGGATCTAACCAATCCTCTATCGGTCTTTTAGTAACCCTTCCTTCACTTGCTGCACCAGTAAATATGAAGCTGAAAATGAAGATTCCTAGCGTTGCTAATGTTAGCAACCTCGAAGTTTTTTTCATTTTTTTCATCTATTTTTTTCTAGATTTCAAGGATCATCGAATTGATGATCAATAAGATATGATCTCCCGATTTTATTTATAGTTTTTAAGAGAGAAGTCCCATGGTAATCCCGAACCGCTATAGTAGTACTATAATATTCCTAAAAATGGAATTAAAACCTCATTTTATCTTTACGCATAAAATTTAAACCTAAAAAATTTATAAGAATTTTTTAGTTTTTTAGATAGGCTAATTTTAATAAAAACCTTATATAGGTGATTATAGTTTCAAAATACCTACTCATTCTACTATTTTCTTTTGAAGGGAGTAAAAAAGTGATAGAATAAAATGCTGAAAGAATTCAAAATAATCCGAAATCTTATCGGAAGATAGGTAAATATTTTAATTTCATTTTTTAAAATTTAATTTCATGACTCAAAAAATTCTAATTTTGACGGGAGATTTTGTAGATGATTATGAATTAATGGTTCCGTATTCTATTCTCTCTATGTTTGGATGTGAAGTTAAAATTATTTGTCCTGGGAAGGGAAAAGGGGATTTCATCAAAACAGCTATTCATTATATTTCTATAGAGGATTGGGAGTTAGCTTTAAAAGGAAAGCCTGTAACTTATTCAGAATCACTTGGACATCCTTATAGATTAGATCATGATTTTAACTGGGAAAATTTAGAGGAGGAAATAAAGAATTATGATGGCCTTATCATTCCTGGTGGTAGAGCTCCAGAATATTTATCTTTACTTCCAGAGATTCATAAGCTTGTATCGCATTTTATGGGAAAAAATAAACCAATAGGAGCAATTTGTCACGGACCTCAAGTTTTAGCTTATAGTAACGCTGCTAATAAAAATATGGATTACTTACGTGGTAAAAAAATGTATCCATATCCTTCGGTTGCTCTTGTGTGTTCTTTACAAGGTGCAATAATAGAAGATGATTATCCACCAAATATGACTTTCACTGATGGATATTTAGTAACAGCACCATCATGGCTTGCCTTGCCTGAATTCATGAAACAGTTCCTCAAACTGCTTAATCTGACTACACGTACATAAATAATTAATCAATAAAATAAGTTCATATACATTTATTTTTTAATATCTTTCGGGGAATGAGTTTCATTTTAAAAGAGATTATTTTTTAAAACGTCTTAAATACATTGTTAATATATCTCCTTTTGAGAATAAAAAAATGAAAATAAATTTTCGAGAAGCTAAAAACATTATAACAAAGAGTAATATTCCATCAGTAGACTATGTTATTAATCCCTATACAGGGTGCCAACATGGTTGTATTTATTGTTATGCTGAATTTATGATTAGATTTACCAATCATAAGGGAGATAAATGGGGGCAATTTTTAGATATAAAACAATTTGATTTTAATAGAATTAAACCACAAAAATATAATAATAAGAGGCTTTTACTTAGTTCTGTTACCGACCCATATATTCCTTTAGAATTGAAATATCAAAATACAAGGAAAATTTTAGAAAAATTAGTTGGTACTACTGCCCATATATCGATATTAACCAAATCTAAATTTGTGGTAAGAGATATTGATTTATTCAAAAGGTTTGGCAATTTAGAAGTAGGATTCTCAATTAGTACATTAGATCAAGAATTCGCAAAAATCATTGAACGAGGTGCTTCCAGACCAAGAGAAAGGATAGAAGCACTTAAAGAAATTCATGATCATGGAATTAAGACTTATACCTTCATTTCTCCTTTTTTTCCGAAGATCACTAATTATAAAGAAATTATTGAAAAGAGTATTGACTATACTGATTCTTATATGTTTGAAAATTTGAACTTTAGACCCCATAATATTCCAAGAATATTTAAAATAATAGAAGAGAATTATCCTAAGCTTCTACCCCTCTATAAGAAATTTAGAAATGATAATTCTCAATGGGATTTAATTGAATTAGAAATTGATGAATATTGTAAGAATCTAAATCTAGAGTATGAAATTGCGTTTCATCACGGAGGGTTTTCAAAAAGTTAAATTTATTATAAAAATTATACAAATGAAAATAGTAATATAGTCAAATGCCAAGCAGTATATTCTCTCATCAAGCTCCAGGGTTAATATTAAAAATAAAGTATCCAAAGAAATTTGATGGAACAGCTTTATGTATTAGTGCTTTTGTACCTGATATTAATATTATATTTGAAACCTTTTTACCATTTAATTTCAGAGATTTTACCCATAGTTTATTAGGATTAGGGCTATTTACAATACCATTGACTATAATATTCTCAATATTCTTTTGTATTTATGTTGCACCATTTCTCGCTAAGCTTGCTAAAAGAGATAGTGCTATATACAAGCCAATGAAATACTTTGGTATTGAAGAATGGGATATTTTAAAGAAAAAGACGTTTAATAAAAGATTTTTTGTTGTTGCCTCTTACTCTGCTTTAATTGGAGGCCTTACTCATCTTTTACTGGATCTTCCTGCCCATGAAACAATAGAACTTTTTTTTCCTGTAATACTTCAGTCTCCCGACATACTATTATACTCGATTATTGATTTTGGTACAATTAATATTGGACAAATCCAAATTGAACGTAATTTAACAGTCTATCAACTTATATGGATAATTGAAACCTTAATTACATTTTTTATTACTCTTTATCTTCTTAGATATATTAAGAAACATGAATTGATTAGAAAATGGTATGAAAATAATAATTAATAATGGGATAATATCTCTTTTTCCTTAACTTACACTAATTTTACTTAAGAATTGCTTTTTTATGTGATATTTTAATACTTTTAGATATCTGTGGAGAACGGATTTATGGAGGTAAAGCTTATAAAGGATTGAGAGGTTTAAAAAAAAGAGAAATCATGTTAAATATGAGTAATAGTTCAAAGATTGTAAGTCCTATGATATCAAGACTTCGAGATGATATCAAAATAAACAAAAAGGAAGCAGTTTCGAAATTCTGGGAAGAAATTGAAAAAAAAGGAACCCCTGTTTTTGAAGAAATTGAAGGAGATAATGAATTTAACATTATTACCTTTCTGGTTCGGGAAGAACATTTGGTAGAAAACATCTTTTGTTTCAATTTATTTGTTACTGAAGATATAAAAAAGGGCATATTAGAGAGATTCGAGGATACAGATATTTATTTTAAATCATATAAAATTCGTAAAGCTATACGAGATACATATTTTTTTAGTAAAAATAATCCACTTGAACCAAAAGATCCTTTTGAAAATGTTTTTAAGCACATAAAGTTGGCTTTTTCTGACCCATTCAATTCAAAACTCTATCAATTCAAAGTGGATGGCATCCAAATGTCATTGAATGAATTTGAATCTCCTGAAGCAATCCCACAACTTTGGTATGGAGAAAGACCTAATATTGCTCATGGTAAAGTAGAAGAGTTTACATCCCATAGTAAAATATTAAATAAAAAGCGTAAAGTTTTGGTTTGTACGCCCCCAAATTATACTAAAGAGCATTCTCCTTATCATTATCTTTTATTATTTGATGGAATTTTGTTTGAAGAAATAGCAAAAGTATCCTCTACTCTTGATAATCTTATTTCAGATGATAGAATTCCTCCTATGGTTGCTATTATGGTAGAAAATTTCCTATCTACTAGCATAGCTCAAAGGGCTGGAGAGTTGCCCCCTAATCCGAAATTTTTAAAATATATTATTACAGAATTGATACCATGGGTTCATGAAAACTTTAATATCAGTACTAATCCTTCTCAGTCGGTTATTGCTGGAGCTAGCTATGGAGGAATTGCATCTACATATATAGGATTTAAACATCCAGAGATCTTTGGTAATGTCTTATCTATGTCAGGAGCTTATTCTTGGTATCCAGGTGCAGACTTTTGGGTAAATAGAATAAAGGATCTTGAAAATTTCGAGCATTGGTGGACAAAAAAAGATGAAGAGGAGTCAGATTGGCTCGCTCGTCAGTTTGCTCAGAAGGAAAGATTACCTTTAAAATTTTATCTTGATGTAGGCGTACTTGAAGAAGCAGATCCCACCAATTTATTTATTTCTAACCGTCATTTCCGTACCGTTTTACAAGCTAAGGAATATCCTGTTCATTATGAGGAATTTCTTGGTGGTCATGACTTTGTTTGTTGGCGAGGTTCAATAGCAAATGGCCTTATTTATCTTATAGGAAAATAAAGATAAACATAATTATTTTAGATAATAAAGATTTTATACAATTGAACTTAAAGTGAATTCGAACTCAAATAGTAATAGAAGACTGGAAATCATTGCTTATATATTATTAATTTTAACTGCTGTTATCTGGGGTGGTACCTGGCCATTAGGTCGATGGTTAGTGTCTAAAGAGGTTGGAGGAGAAACCATTCCCCCATTTATGATTGCAGTTATTCGTTATTTCTTAGCTATAACTTGCTTTTTTCTTATACTTAAGTATAAAGAAGGATCTTTAAATTGGCAATTTGCTAAAAAAAATTGGAAAATTTTAACACTAATGGGATTACTGTCTGTAACTATTTATCAAACAGGTTATCTTATAGGAGAAATTTTTACTGCTGCTAGTGATGCTAGTATCATTGTCACTACAAATGCTATTTGGGTAGTAATTCTTTCCAGTATATTTTTGAAAACAGAGTTCTTCAACTGGAAAAAATTGATTGGAACCATAATGGCTTTTACTGCTGTCATAATTATTGTAGGGTTTTCTCCAAACATAGATGTCTCAAATCGATTGCTTGGAGATATTTTAATTTTAATGGCAGCGTTTGCTTATGCCACTTATACTGTTACATACCGTTATTTTCTGAATAAAACTAATAATAATCCTAAATTACATAAACCAAGCTCTTTATGGATAATCACTTGGATCTCTTTTTTTGGATTTTTAATAACTACTCCTATATCTTTTATTATTAGTCCGGAATTTCTTAATCCATTGGAGTACCTAAGCATTCCACCTCGAATATGGATTGGAATTGCATATTTAGCGTTCCTATCTACAGTTGGAGCTTATACTTTCTATTTAGAAGGAGTTAAACGCTTAGATGCAAGCAGAGCAGCAATATTTCAAACATTAGTCCCCTTATTTGGAGTTGTTTTCTCTGCTCTATTTTTACAAGAACAATTCGATGTTTTTATCTACCCCTTTGCCCTATTTTTTGTCATTTTGGGCATTACACTTGTTAACCTCAAATCTTCTCACAATAAATATGAGAAGTTTGGTAAAAAGGAAGAAAAATAATATTTGAATTGAATTAAGTTTTGAAAAAAAGAAATTTAATTTTGATTATAATTTATTTCTCACAATTTCCTTACTTTCTTAATTATAATGATTGCGATTACGGAAATAATACCAAGGAGAAACAATAGATTATATCCAGGAATACGATCAATAATATTTTTTTTTACAACTATGCTTTCAGAGTCAGTTTCACCCCTATTATCTTGAACATAAAATGTTATAGTGATATCTCCTTCGGTTAAGTTATTCCATGTGTCTTGGTTGATTTTTCCAGTTAATTCTGTAAGTTGTAAAATTCCACTAACACCTTCTATTTCACACCACATTGTATGAGGTAATCCCTCAACAGAAAGATTATATTTAGGAGCACTTTTTCCAAATGTCTCATTCATAGTTGGTGAAATAATAGATAATATTGGAGGATCCCACCAAATCGGGAAATTGTCTTGAACACCTTCTTCTCCCATAATATCATAAGGAGTATCTCCAATCCCATCGTCATTAGCATCGACACCTGTGTAATCCGACCAATAATTACCAATTATTCCATTGTCCCAATTATTATCTAATTCATCATCCCATGAATTTGACCAAGCATTATCTATGGCGTAATTTTCGAACATTAGATTACCATTAGAATTCTGGATATATAACCCAATTTCAGTATTTCTACTAACGTTATTTCCCCTAACTATATGGTTTAAGGAGTTATCTAAGAATATTCCACTATTTGAGTTGTCATTTGCGATATTTACTGTGATTGTGTTATTATTACAGTGATTTGCCCCAATACCAAAAATATTATCTGAACAGTTGTTCTCAATTAAAGTCCCATTGTTAGCATAATATAAGGAGATTCCATAACTAAAACCTGAAATAGTACAATTTTCTATCTTAAAATAAACGTAGGAATTTGAGATGCTGATACCAGAGCCCGATTTTCCAAGAGTACCTTTAATTATCACTAAATCCTCTATAACGTAAGGATTTAGATAGGTTCCTTCACCCGAACAATAACCATTAGCTTTAGCAGTAGCCCAACCTGAATTACCGGAAATAGAAATTGGTCCCGATGTCTTTGAGAGTTTTAAATTTTCATTATTTTTCCAATTATCATTAGGAGGGATCATACTTGTACAACTAGTTCCAACAATTAAATTGAGTCTAGAGCTAATAACAATAGAAAAAACCAAGATGATTCCTAAAGTTAACAAATTAAATATTTTTCTTTTTTGATTTGATTTCATTTTATTTCACCTAAATTTTTTTTAATATCACATTTCAATTTTTCTTCTCGAAATATAAAGATTATTTCGAATTTTACTCGTGAATCTTTGAAAAATAGTGGTAAAACATATTTTTTGGTGGTTAAAATTGACGATTTACTAGTAAAATTAAAAGAGCTAAATAATGTTATATAAATCGATTCATAAGAATTACTGAGAGAAAATTTGGAGTTTTAATAACCATACTCTATAGATTCCTCTTTATTTTATTATAATATTAATGCTAATAGAAAAAAAGTAAATTTATATAAATAATTTCAATATTTTAGTATATAAGTAATATTAATTATTCCAATTGGGAAAAAAATTAATATCTTTAAAGGGTAGGTGTTTTTGACTTCTTTAAATGTCATTTTAGGAAATTTCGAAGAAGCATGTATAAATAGTATTGAATCAATATTCGATGCTTATTTTTTGCTCTCAAAAGAAAATATAGTTTTGGCTCATAGGATTAAAGATGAACTTCTTAATTTATATTTCGGAAAGAAGAGTTTTCAAGGAGAAGATTTTTTCAATATTTTGAAATTTCTACCTCATCAAGAAGACTTCAAAGATTTAAGACAAAAAATTTTAGAAAAAGAACCTCAGCTATTTGAATTGAGCATAAATGTAAATGGTCAAATTAGTTATTACAATATATTTATTTTTATTTTAGCTAATGAACAAATGCTCATTAATTTTCAGAATATAAATAAACAGAAGAAAATTGAATTTGAATTGGCTGAAGAGAGAAATACATTGAAAAATATAATCGAGCTAAATCCTTATGCTATTGAAATAAAGGATGTTGAGGGTCGCCATGTTAGTGCTAATAAAGCTTTTATAGATATGTTTAAGTCTGTAGCTCCACCTGAATATTCTATTTTTAAAGATCCTCATATTATAAAGAGAGGCTTAATGGATAAAATCATAAAATTAAAGGAAGGCAAGGTTATAAGGATGGGGGAACATTGGTATGATGTTCGTGACTCCGCAAGAGAATGTGGACTTAATTTAGAGGATTATCCAAGCTCACCAATATGTCATAAAGCTGTAGCGTTTCCAATTTTTGATAGAAATGGAAAAATAAAGAATTATGTTATGATGCATGAAGACATTACTGCGCGTAAGAAAGCTGAGGAAAAATTACGTGAGAGTGAAGAAAGATTTCGCTCTTTGGTCGAAACTACTAGCGATTGGATCTGGGAAGTGGATGCTAATTCCGTTTTTACTTATTCAAGTCCTAAAATTAGAGATATATTAGGATATAAGCCAGAAGAAGTCATTGGCAAAACTCCTTTTGATTTAATGCCTAAGAATGAAGCAGAACGTGTGGAAAAAATATTTCAAACAATTGTTGACCCCGATAAGTCTTTTAAGATACTTGAAAATAAAAATCTACATAAGGATGGAAGTTTAATAGTTCTTGAAACCAGTGGAATACCAATTTTTGATGATAATAGGCAACTTTTAGGCTATCGTGGCATCAATCGTGACATTACTGAGCGTAAAAAAGCAGAACAGAAATTAAAAGAGTCTGAAGAAATGTATCGGAATTTATTTAATACTACACCCTATGCAATATGGCTTGTAGATTTACAAGGAAAGATCCTTGATTGTAATGAAACCATGGATAAATTCTTGGCAATATTTAAATATACTGACTTAATAGGAAAGCCTTTTAGAGAAGTACTTAAAATGTTTGCACGTGAGGGAGATCCCAGGTTTGAAAATATAGAGAAAATTTTAAAAGAAAGATTTAAAATATTATTAAAAAAAGGATATCTTAAACCTATCGAATTTGAAGTTTATAGAGGCGATGGTAAAACATTTTGGATAACCTTAGAGTCATCCTTTGTTAAAATAGATAAAAAAAGTCTTATTCAGACATTTATTAAGGATATTACAGAGAAAAAATTAGCTGAAATTGAATTAGAAGGTTTAAGAAAAGATTTAGAAACTAGAGTAAAAGAAAGAACTATTAAGCTAGAAAATTCAGAAAAAAAGTATCGGAAAGCTTATAATAGAGCTGATTGTTATAAAGGATTGTTTACACATGACATCTCTAATATCTTTCAAATAATTGGAAACTCTATTGAATTGAGTCAAATGCAATTAGAAGAGAGCATAATTAAAAAAGAGCTATTAGAATGTTTTGAAGTTATCGCGCAGCAAATTAAACGGGGTAAGAGCTTAATAAATAACATACGAAATCTTTCAGAAATCGAAGAATCCGAAATGCCATTAAAATCCACAGAGATTTTTGAGAAATTAAGAAGTGCTATTCAATTTGTTAGAATAAATTTTCAGAAGCGAGAAATCAATATAAATATAAAAAGTGATGTAGATGAGCTTTATGTTCTCGCTAATGACTTATTACTCGATGTATTTGAAAACATTCTTATTAATGCAGTCCGTTATAATAAAGATGAAGCAGTAGAGATTGTAATTGATATTTCAAGAGTGATTGACAAAGAGAAAGCGTACATTAGATTACAATTTAAGGATAATGGTATTGGTATTAATGATAATAAAAAAAAACTAATCTTTGATAAAAATTACAAGAAGAAGATTGGATCTAAAGGTATGGGGCTTGGTCTATCTCTTGTTGCAAAACTTCTAGACCTGTGCAAAGGCAAAATATGGGTTGAGGATAGAATTAAAGGTAATTATACTAAAGGAAGTAATTTTATAATCCAAATTCCTGAAGCAACGTAAAAGTAAAATTATATTAACATCTAAATATGATCTTAAATGGTGCATATCAATTAATCAAATTGATCCAAATAGTAAACCAGAGAAAGATAAAAAGGAAATAAAGTGGTATACTTATGTAGATTCAATACTTGATTGTAAATTAAAGGAATTCATGGAGCAACATAATATCAAAAATCAAGCAAAAATAATACGAGACGCTGTTAACTATTATCTCGATTATGTAAACCAAATACTGCAGAAAGATATTGAAAGAAAAGAATATGATGATAAATTAATTAATGATTCTATTAGAGAAGCTATCGATACTTTTGAATTACATACCACTTTTTATGAGGAATTAAAACAAAAAATCTCACCTCTTAAGGTATCCATTCTCATGATAAATAACCTTTTAAATGAACCAGATAAATTAATTGAAAATATTGAAAATGTAAAAAACGCATTGTTTGAATTGGAAAATTCAATAAAACGCCATTTTGAAGAACCTAAAGAAATTAGGCATATAAAAAAATTTGATATTTTATATATTGAAGATAATGAATTAGAAAGAAAAACAATTGATAGTTATTTTAAGAGACAAGATATAGATATTAAATCTATAGAAACAGCTGAAGAAGGCTTAAACATTTTGAAGGTTTCCACACCTCAAGTTATTTTATTAGATATAGATTTAAAAACAAGCAATATTAATGGAACCAAATTATGCCAAATACTTAAATCCAAGATAGAATATAGAATGATTCCGATAATTTTAATTTCTGCTATAGTTTCAGAGAAGGGGAAAAAAGAGATATTGACTATCACGGGAGCAGACGAAATAATTATTAAACCTATTAATAAACTAGCAGATTTAGACACTATACTTAAATTTTTCAAATAAATTCAAAAATTTTAAGGAGTATGAAAGAAAAAACTAAAATAATTTTTAATAAATTGCTGAGATTCTCTTATTCTTAAATTTAGTTTAAATTTAGTTTTCATTCGATAAATATAAAACCTATTAAAAATGAAATTTTTAATATAATTAATAATGTAAAAGAGTAATAAAAATGACAGAAGAACATCTTATAAAACAGATTAAAGAGTTGAAATCAGAATTACGGTTAAAAAATAAAGAAATTAGCGAATATCTAGATAAAATAGACTTTCTCGAAAATATGATCATGGAGATCGAAGAATCATTAGCAGAAAAATCTGATAAAACTGAAGTTTCAATATCAAATATTCAAATGAAGGATATAAATAGAGAAAATCAAGAATTAAAAAAAAAATTAAGCTTTTTACGATTAGATAATGTAAAACTTAAACAGGAACTCGATAAGATTAAAAAAGAATATTTCAACTCTTCTTCTTTAATTCAAGTTGTCGATACCAAATTAACTTCAAAAAAATCAGAAGCATCCATTGATAATGAATCGAGAATAAAAGAAGATTATCAATCAAAGGAAGAAAATTTCAAATTTGTTCAAGTTGTATGCCCTAAATGTGAAACACAAAAGAGATTGAAAATTCCTATTAAAATTGTAAGTCAAACTCAAACTCTTACAAAAATAGGTATACCTAAAGGAATGATATGCGAACATAGCTTTCAAATGCTAATAGATAAGTCTTTTACTGTAAAAAGATATCAAGTTGCTGATTATGAGTTTCAGAAAATTGAATATTTTAAAAATAGTGATGCAGAAAATCTAAAAAAAGAGATGGATGATCTCACTTATTTTACTTCTTCTCCATTTTATAAAGATATAATTGACCTTTTTAGAGATAGTATAGACGATAGAGAAATTATAGGGACGGCAATTTTTACCGATAAAGGGAAGGTGATATTCGCTTCAGTTCCTTCAAATATATTATTTAATATAATTAAAGAATTCGAGATTATAAGGGAAAGACAGCTTCAAGACATAAATAAAATGTATATCGAAGTGAGTAACAATCAAAAAATTTTCTTAGAGTCTATTACCATTCTAAATAATATAATTATTTTAGTTTTGATATTTTCGAAAAGAGTAAATTTTGGTATGGGAACAATGATATTTAAAGATTTTAAAAAAAAAATAAAGGTTTTAACTGAAGATTATCAGGATGAATCGATATAGATTATTCTTTCTAATTGACGCAAGAGGGTAGTATTAAATTCATCATTATAATTATTTAATTGCTGAAGACTCTGTAGAATAATGATAAATTTATCTAATTCTTTCTCAGAAATAATTTGATTTAATGAGATTATTTTTATAATTGAAGGTAACAATAATAAAGTAAATATTTTAAAAAAAATTATGAACCAGATAAATATTTCCTTAAATAAGGAAAGTCTTAATAGAAATAAAAAGAACTTCTCTATCAATTCTATTAAATATTAATCTTAATTGTAAAATTTTAACTTATACCTTTAAGTAAATAAATAATTATTTTGTAATTTAAATATATTCTAAACTATATTACGTCATTTTTTATACATTTATCATAACATTAGTCATTCACATAATTCAAAAAATCTTCTTATTAGCAAATTGTATATTTTGATGATTTCATTAACAATTTTAATGGAAATTTTATTTTTGTTCACCATAAAAATATGAATCAAAATAAAATATTTTATTCACTCAACTATTACATTTATGAAATCAGAAACAAAAAAAAATAAAAAAAAAGTATCACTTCAAAATTACAATATAGGAGATATATAAATATTTCCTTCAATTAAGTTTGAGATTATAGCGTTAAATTCTTTTTGATAATTTTCCGATTTCTGCAGACTTTGGAGAAATGATTTAGTTTTATCATAATATTTTTTTGAATATTCTGTTTTTAGTGGGACTATTTTTATCATTGACGGAAGGAGCAATAAGGCTAAAATTTCTAATGAGTAAGAATAAAACTTTTCAAGATAAGATTTTAAAGTTGTGATTAACTTTTTAACAGTTTTAATTGACTCATTACTTTTTAGAACTAAAAAGGTATTATTTACTCCGCCTAAATTTAACTTTTCATAGTGATAATCAGGAATTACTTGCTCTTTCATCATTTTTAGATACAAATCGGCCATTTCTTTAATTGAAATACTTGATTCACCAATCTTTAATAGATTATACTTGTAATTACTGTTTCCGTTTATTAAATAAAGTTCTGGAATGCCTTCAAATTCTACCTTTTGAAAAAGATCATTTAATTTAAGATAATTAAGAAGTTTATTTGAAAATATGTCTTGCATTGTTTCATTACTCGGATTATCTATAGCATTATATAAATTGCGCTGCAAAAATAAGTCTAAATTATCAAATTCCTCATCCTCTTCAAATACAATACCTAGTATACCCTCTTTTTGAGTTCTTCGATCAAGATTACCAGTGAAACATGAAACACTACGATAATTCTCAAACTTAATTTCTATATGAGATGAAGAGTCAAATCCAGCATGAGACATGTATAATTTTGAAATGAATTCTTTACTTAGATTTACTGGATTTTTATAAAAAGAACATTTGATTTCTGGTCCCCTTATCTCATCATGTATTAATAAAAACACTCCTTGTGGCATTTTTTAGATCTACCTCTTAATCTATCCATAATTCTCTTATTTGTATTGCAACTTGCTTTCCTACTGTTTCTACTTCTTTTAAAGTTTCATTATTAAAAGCAGTTGAGTCTAGAATAATTACAAGCATTAAATCTTCAGTAATATCTGTTAATAATAAATAATTGGATGAAGTTTTTAACCTAAATTCTTTAAAATTTGCTAATTTCATACTTTTTGTCACTCTATCACATGTTATTATTAATAATGAAATCATTCCTATAACTATATCCTCCGCAGATCCGTCTATAGTTGAACCACATGCAAGCCCGCTTGACTTTTCAATTAAGAGCGCGTCTTCTACTCCTTTTTGACCCTTTAATTCCTTCAATATTGATTTAATGAATATTGTTTTAGGGGAGATATCTCTAATTATTCCGCTCCATGCTGTGAATAAGGATTCATCAAATACAGAGGTTCCATGAAAAATTATATCAGAAGATATATTTTTTGATAATAATTCTTTAAGATATGGAATAACTGCATTTTTATCATGTATAAGATCCATTTTATGAAGAAAAACATGGATTTTAGCAGTTTGATTAAATGTAAGTATTTGATTTACACTCCATTCTAATTCTATTCGAGCATTTTCAAACCGGTCAACATCCGATGCATCAACTACGTATAAAAGAACAGAAACTTTTTGAAATATATTTTTTCTTAAAGGTCCGTGATATTCATCCAGATACTGTTGTTGTCCGCCTAAATCCCATATCATTGGCGTTGTCATAGATCCAACTTCATACTTTCTATAATCAATTCCCTTTGTTGCGGTTGAATGCATTAATTCCCAAGGTTTTTTGCCTTCAAATACTCGTTCATAAATACAAGTCTTCCCAGCATTAGATAGTCCCATTAACACTATTTTTTTTATATCTTCTGAGGGTTTTTTCTGGAATTCCCCAAGAATCTCAGATACAGTGCCTTCAATGAAAGTAATATCATCTGCGGGAGCCAATTCTGTTAATTCTTCCTTAATAATCCATGTTAACCTATTACTTGGAACATTCAAATTTTTGCTTTCAAAAAAGAATTGAAGAGCATTTATAATTTGTTCTTCAATTATGCCTGTTCTTTCAAAAACTAATTCATTTCTATACCATATATTAATATTAAGTCTTCCATCTCTAGCACTTGTAATACCTAAATGGTATAAAGTTCCAGGAATTTTTTTCAAATATACTCGCCTCTAAATAATTTATTTTAAATTTTTTAGACACTCTTCTTTTTTATTTTTAAATTCTTCAATAGTACTTATTTCCTCTTCTTTTCCTAATTGTACGAATAATTGAGAAATAATTTCACATTTTTCATATAATTGTGCAGCGATCTCAAATATATTATTTTCGATTAATGATCCTGCTTTTTGATTTAATTCATATCTATAATTTTCTAAATCTATAAAATTTATATTTTTTTGAAAGTAGTTAATTAATTCTGACTGATAAAAACTTGCAGTATCTGGATCTCTTAATTTTTTTGAGATAGCAATTATCTCATGATATAAATCAAAAACTTGCTCAACATTCCCTTCTAATTTTGCTTGTTCTAAAGTTTCTAATCTTTTCTCACGTTCTTCGATTAATCCTTCAATTCCAGAAAGCAATTCTGAAAAAAGTTTTGCCTCCTCTTCTCTTCCTAAGTTCATTAGAAGATCCCTTCCAACCTTAAATTGCTTTTGAGCTTCTAAATATGCACCTTCAGCAAAGAGCTCTTCTCCCAAAGATTTAACTTTGTTAATACGAGTTTCTATATCTTCCTCGTCAGTTACACTTTGAATTTTTTCTGTTTGTACTTCAAAATATGCATTTGAAAGTTTATTAAGATGTGAAGAAATAATTTTAAAGGGTATCTTTACACGCGGTGGAGCAATATCCTTTTTCAACTTTTTCCTCACTAAAACTATTGCTGTTATGGAAGCAATTGCACTCGCAAGTATTATCACGATTATTAGATAAATCACAAAATCATTATTACTGTAAGGATTTATTACTGTGAACGTTCCTGAATCGTACTCACTCGGGAGTCCTACTCCATCAATTTGAGCTAAAAAGTACCAATATTGGCCTGGAGGAAGAATTTCCGGCAATTCATAATAAACACTTTCATTTCCAGTATTTGTAATATTAAATTTATATACATATCCGGGTGTGGTTTCAGGATTAGACTCATTATCAATAATTAGGATATAATATGAAATACCCGATGGATCAGAACCCTTACTCCAGACGAATGTAATTATATCGCTAGCCTTTCCACTCCAACTAATAGTTATTTCTGGTCTATTTGGGGGAATTGTATCTTGAACAGTAATAAAATCAGTCGTGGAATTCCAGTTTCCATTATTATCTTCTATATAAATTGTGTAATTTTTAATACCTATGCTAGTAGGTTTCCAAGAATTATTTTGCCATGTAATACCATAAATTCTAATCATGGAATGGTTTTGTCCTCCAATTTCGATTAGAACTTGGTTTATCCCAGTTTTATCATCTGCATCAATCGTAATAACTTCCGTATCACCTAGTTGCAATAGATTACTACTTTCAGTCAGATCCCAAAAAACAGGAGAAGTGGTATCCTGGAATACCATAAATAAGCCATTAGTCGAATTTATCAGATTATTATAATCTTGTATATATATTTTATATGAATAATTACCTGCTATTGTTGGCATCCAATAACTATATTGCCACACATCTCCACCACCGAGTTGCATGGTGTAATTCCAATTTTCATATTCTATTAAAACTTGTTTGATGCCAGAGAAATCAGTAGCTTTTATCGAAATGAGTAATGGTGTTCCTATCTCAGTTGGATTACTACTTTCAGTCAGATCCCAAAATTCAGGAGAAGTGGTATCCTGGAATACCATAAATAAGCCATTAGTCGAATTTATCAGATTATTATAATCTTGTATATATATTTTATATGAATAATTACCTGCTATTGTTGGCATCCAATAACTATATTGCCACACATCTCCACCACCGAGTTGCATGGTGTAATTCCAATTTTCATATTCTATTAAAACTTGTTTGATGCCAGAGAAATCAGTAGCTTTTATCGAAATGAGTAATGGTGTTCCAATCTCAATTGGATTACTACTTTCAAACAGATTCGAAAAAGTAGGAAAAGTAGTGTCTTGAACTAAGATATTTCCACTAATATTATTCCAATTCTCTGTTTTATCCTCACACCATATAATATAAGTGTAATTCCCGATACTTTCTGGTAACCAAGAGTCATATTCCCATGTATTTCCTATAGTATTATTCATTGGATAGCTTCCTCCTTCAAATTCTATTATAACTTCATTAATTCCTGCTAAGTCAGTGCAATTAATAGTTATTGTCTCTTTATTTCCAAATTCTAAGGGATCATCACTTTCAAAAAGAGCTGAAAAAGCAGGAGGAGTTTCGTCTTTAATTTGAAAGTCAGCTTGGTGTGAATTCCAATTATTGTCCGTATCATTTGCATAAATTTTATAATTCACGATTCGGGGTAATCCAATAGAATAACCTCTTTCGATATATTCGGAAGCATTCCAGATATATTCATATCTATATAGTGATATATTGCTCATTGTACGGTTTATGCCATCCAATTCGATCAATACTGTAGATACATTTGTCTCCACATCATAGACATCAACAGTAATAATAAGATCATTACCCAGTTCTAAAGGGTCTTCACTCTCAGTTAGGTTTTCAATAATTGGTGCATATGAGATGATTACAGTTATATCCCCACTAGTCATATTCCAATTATTTTGATTATCTTGCATGTAAATTTTATAAGGATGTCCTCCTTCTGGAGGTTTCCATTTACTCCAACTCCATTTGTTTCCATCTTGAATCATACTATGATTTATTGAATCATATTCTAATAAGGTTTGATTCACTCCAGATAAATCAAATACAGTAATTTCAATCGTTTCATTTTGTCCTAGTTGTAAAGGATCCGCACTTTCAATGAGGTTTGAATAAGTTGGGGGTGTTCTATCGAGTACTTCGATGGTACCCATCGTAGAATTCCAATTATGATAATTGTCTTCCATCCAAATCGTATACGTATAATTACCTACACTGCTGGGAGTCCAGCTGTCATATTGCCATGTATCTCCCCCTATATTAGTCATTGTATCATTATCACCTTCAAATTCGATTAATACCTGATTAATACCAGAAGGATCGGAAACATTTATTTGAATAATTTCAGTTTCCCCTAATTCTAATGGATCTGAACTTTCTGTTAGATTAGAATAGGTAGGGGATTTATCATCAATCTGCTTTTCTGAACTTATGGTGAAAAATGATGTAGGATCATATTGATTATTATATTCTGTTGCTATCCAATATTCTGATCTAATTACTTTAGATAAACGAAACTCGCTTAAAGTAGCTTTAATTTCATGTTCAGGTGTTTCTCCTCCTGGACCGTCATCATAATCATCCTCTGCCCCAATAGAAAATGTATTCCAAGCAGCATGATTGCCTAGTCTGCTAGGTCCATTTTTATCGATTACGCCTGATATATAAATCCTATGGAGCCCCGCTCCAGTTCCATCCCATACTGCCGAAAAATGGTACCATGTTCCCGCACTGAAATTTGTTTGGGTGGATTCAAGCATATAACCTGAATCAGTTTCAACATGAAATTCAAAATTATCATAAAATGAAAGATAAGGATCTCCAGATGCAATAGCTGGAGCCCCTAAGTAATCTCTTGGAGCTGGTGTCCATCCATCAGGAAACATAAGCCAAAATTCAAAAGTCATTTTATCAGTAGGTCCTGAAAAACCTTTAGAAACATTTAGATATATATAATCATCTACTCCATCAAATGCAAGTGCTTTACCAGTTTGGCCATTGACAAGATCATCTGATGTCATACTTCCTGAAACTTCAACATCAAAATCAAATCCATTTGATGTACTATCAAGGATTTCAGATTCTGAAGGATCTTGATCCATATGAAGTACAAAACAGTAGTCATCATCCCATACTCCTTCTGGATTTTCTCTAGATTCCATCGTTGAATTTCCATAATACATTGTGATATTTGTATCCACTGCCCATGAAAGGGATGGAATACGAACCCATGCTACAAATTGAGCGTGAGTTTCATCATAAGTTTGATTAAATATTTCAATTTCATGATCTAACCATTTACCATCGGCATAAAAAGCAATATCATCACCATCTGGTTGAGTATGATTCTTTAAATCTGAATCAAGAATGGAAATGAGGACGGGAAAATTAAGCAGATCACTTGATCCAGAAACCTTAGTATGATTAATTTTTATATCTTTATGATATTGAAAATCGTATATAGAAAGAGTCTGTTTAGCACTACTAACAGAATAAAAATTATTAGGATTGTACTGATTGTTGTATTCAGTAGAAATCCAATCTAAATCTAAAATCGTATCAAGAACATGTATTTCATCTATATCACCATTAAATTCTTGATCTATTGTGTCAACAGCTTTTCCAATATACAAATCTGCATCCCCTGTAAGAGATATCCCATCCCAAGAATTAGTTGCTACTAAAGAACCATCTATGTAGATAACTAATGTTGTACTATTTGCTGTAGCAACAACATAATGCCAATCTCCATCCTTTAAATTATTCCATCCATAAAGCACATTAGAATCATTATCAACATAGAAAGCAAAGTCATTCTGATTCAATTTTCCAAGCCAGTAATTACGTTTTGATTCTTCACCACTCCACTTATTCATTATTAATCCAACGTCACCATCGGAATCTGTGCTTCTAAACCATGCAGAAATACTGAAATTTGAAATAAACTGCAATGAAGTAGAATGAGATATTTTTACAGCTCTTTCATTAGAGTCATCAAAGCTAACACCACCATCAATCTTCGAAGTTGTATTATTAATTGGAGAATTAATGGCTTTTCCATTATTATCATTAATAGTCGAATCATAATAAGAAGATGATGGATTCATTACACCATCTCCTAAATGCCATACTCCCTTATAATTGGAATTCCATACATCAGATGGATTTTCCAGTGGACCCATTTTAGAATTTCCATAATACATATAAATTATCGTATTATTATCATGATAGAGAATTGGAACGCGAACCCAAGCAATTAATTGAGCATGAGTTTCATCATAAGTTTGATTGAATGCTTCAATTTCATGATCTAACCATTTACCATCGGCATAAAAAGCAATATCATCACCATCTGGTTGAGTATGATCTTGCAAGTCTGAATCCATAATAGAAATTAACACTGGAAAATTGAGAAGATCACTTGATCCAGCGACTTTTGTATGGTCAATTGTTATTTCTTTATAGAAATCAAAATCAGATATAGAAAGGATTTTTTGTGCAGTGCTAACAGAATAAAAATTATTAGTGTCATTCTGATTATTAAACTCGGTTGCAATCAAATCAGCTGATCGTGCAACCATTGATACCCGAACTTCGTCCAATTTCGCAGTAGAATAGGGAGGATTAGGTCCACCACCAGGACTGCCTGTTATAGTATTAATATAAAATGGTTGTGGGTTATCGAGAGATCCAATATCTGTGATATCAATTGGTGAACCAGAATTTTCTTGACCATCTAAATATAATCTTAGATAATTTCCATCTCTTACTAACTCAACATGGTGCCAAGTGTTATCATCATAACGTTCAGTAGTTGTAATACCATCATAATCTATACCATCATCAATTTCTCCCTTTATTTTATCACTAGCAGTATCTACTATGAAGATACTATATCTTATTCCACCAATATAGGCTCCTTTTCCAGCAAGAAATCCCTGGGTAACTCCATCATAATTAAACCATAAAGATAATGAAAAATCACCTGAACCCACATTTAATGAAGAATGATCACTACAATTAATATAATCTGTTGCATCATCAAAATCAATACTCCCATCGATCTGTCCACTTACTTGATCACTTGTATTTAAATTATTTACTGTTCCATGGTTATGATTTGAAGTACTATCTTTCATTTGAGGCGATGAACCTGAAGGATCCTCACTTAAGTGCCAAACTCCTTTATAATTACTATCCCAAACACCTTCTGGATTTTCCTGAGACTCCATTGTTGAATTTCCATAATACATGTAAATTGTAGTATCATTATCATAATAAAGAATTGGAATTCGAACCCAAGCAATTAATTGAGCATAAGTTTCATCATAATTTTGATTAAATTTTTCGATTTCATGGTCTAACCATTCACTTCCGTTATAAAATGCGATATCATCACCATCTGGTTGAACATCATGTTTGAGATCCGAATCAAGTAGAGATATCAAAAGTGGAAAATTAATAAGATTACTTGTTCCATTCACTTTCGTATGATCAATTGTTATCACTTTATAATAATTGAAATATTTCACATTTTGTAGACCATTTGAAAGACGAATAAATGAAGTAATATCATTAATTGAATTATTCGAATTTTCGGATTTATTATTAGAATCAATAACTATACTTGGAATAAATATTATTGAAGTTAAGTTAAAGAAAAAGATCAAGAAAATTAGCAAAAATTTTTTTTTTTTCTTACATATTCTTTTTTTTATCATAGAGATTTTTTCCTATTTATTATAATTAATCTGAATTAAAATTATAAAAAAACTTAAAGTAAATTTTTATTAATAGTATTAACCAAGCCTAAATTAAATCGGTTTTATTATATTCTTATCTTTAAAATTAATCATCAAACACCAATATAAATTTTTTTGAATTATCAGAAGAATTTCTCAAAATTTTTCTAAAATCATTTCTTAAGAACTTCAACACTCAATAAAAACTTACATGTAATGGATGTTAATTTGATTTAACTCATTAATTTTTGTCTGTTTTTAGATTTCGACAAAATTTTATAAATACTTTTTTGATTATTTGAATGAGAATTTACAAAACTGGTAAAATAATAATATCTTTTGATCTATTTATAACCACTAATATATAAGCTAGAGGTCTTGAGGTAGAAAATATCTATCAAATTATTTATCAAGAATTTTTTTTAAACACTCCTCTTTTTTAATTTTAAATTTTCTAATATTGTTTATTTCTTCTTCATTTCCTAATTGAACTAAAAAGTTGGAGAAATTCTCACATTTTTCATATACATGAGCAGCCTTTTCAAAAAGATTATTTTTTATTAATGAATCTGCCTCTTGTTCTAATTCATAAATATGTTTTTGTATAATTATCAATTTAAATTTATTAATTTGAAAGAACTGAATTAACTCCGATTCATACATATTTATACCATCTAGATCTCGTAGCTTTCTTGATATTTCGATTATATCATAATATAATTCAAAGATTTTCACAGAATCACCTTCATTTTTTACTTTTTCCAATAACTCAACTCTTCTCTCACGTTCTTCTAGTAATCCTTCAATTCCAGAGAGCAATTCTGAAAAAAGTTTTGCCTCCTCTTCTCTTCCTAAATTCATTAGAAGATCCCTTCCAACCTTAAATTGCTTTTGAGCTTCTAAATATGCCCCTTCAGCGAATAACTCCTCTCCCAAAGATCTAATTTCATTAATTTGAATTTCTATTTCTTCTTCGATTAATTCTTTATTAGGTAATAATTGTTTATCATCGAAGGTAGGGCCTGAAAGTTTATTAAGATGGGAAGTAATTATTTTAAGTGGTACTTTTTTGCGTGGTGGAGCAATGTCCTTTTTCAACTTTTTCCTCACTAACACTATTGCTGTTCCAGAACCAATTGCACTTGCGAGTATTATCGCGGTTATTAGAAAAATATTAATCCCAGGAGTACCATTCTCAACATTAATTACTGTAAATGTTCCCCAATCATAATCACTCGGTAGTCCTACTCCATCAATTTGAGCTAAAAAGTACCAATATTGGCCTGGAGGAAGAAGTTCCGGCAATTCAAAATAAATACTTCCGTTTCCTGAATTTGTGATATTAAATTTATAAATATATCCTGGTGTGCTTTCAGGAGTACTCTCATTATCAATAATTAAGATATAATATAAAATACCCGATGGATCAGAACCCCTTTCCCAGATGAAGGTAATAATATCATTAACTTTCCCACTCCAACTAATACTTATTTCTGGTTTATCTGGGGGGATTGTATCTTGAACAGTAATCGAACCAGTTGTGAAATTCCAGTTCTGATTATTATCTTCTATATAAATTGTGTAGCTTTTAATACCTATGCTAACTGGTTTCCAAGTAAAATTATTTTGCCATGTAATACCATAAATTTTAGTCATGGAATGGTTCTGTCCTCCAATTTCAATCAAAACTTGGTTTATTCCAGAAAAATCATCGGCATTAATGGTAATAACTTCAGTATCACCTAATTCTAATAGATTACTACTTTCAGTCAGACCAAAAAAACCAGGTGAAATAGTATCTTGGAAAATCATAAACATTGTATTAGTCGAATTTATATTATTATTATTGTCTTCCATATATATTTTATATGAATAATTACCTGCCCTGGTTGGCATCCAATCGTCATATTCCCACACGTCTCCACCACTAGGTTGCATAGTAAAAGTTAAATTTTCATATTCTATTAAAACTTGTTTGATACCAGCTAAATCTGTGGTTTTTATCGAAATGAATAGCGGTATCCCTATCTCAGTTGGATTACTAATTTCAGTTAGATCAAAAAAAACAGGTAAAGTTGTATCTTCAACTAAAATTGAGTCACCCATAAAATTCCAGTTAGTATTATTATCTTTTGCCCATATTGTATATGAATAATTACCTACATTACCAGGAGTCCAACTGTCATATTGCCACGTATCTCCACCAATATTAGTCATAGTGTGGTTACTTCCTTCAAACTCGATTATGACTTGATTAATGCCTGCTAGATCAGTACAATTAATAGTGATTATTTCATTATCTCCAAGTTCTAATACTTCAGGACTTTCAAAAAGACCCAAAAAAGTAGGACCAAATGAGTCTTTAATTACAAAGCTGGCTTGATAGGGCAGTGCCCAATTATTATATGAATCATTTGCATAAATTATATAATTTATAGGAATTCCAACTGAATAACCACTCTCGATATATTCAGAAGCATTCCAGATATATTCATAACTATTTCCTGATATATTATTCATTGTACGATTTATACCATCCAATTCGATCAATACGATAGATAGAGTTTCATTAGATTCAACATCTATTCGTACAATAAAATTATTACCTAATTCTAAAGGATCCTCACTCTCAGTCAGATTTTCAAGAATTGGTGCGGTAGTCTTTATTACAGTTATATTCCCACTGACCATATTCCAATTGTCTTGATTATCTTGCATATAAATCTTATAAGGATTAAATCCCTCAGCAGGCTGCCATTTACTCCAACTCCATTTATTCCCCCCCATGAAAACCATACTATGATTTGTTGAATCATATTCTATTAAGGTTTGATTCACGCCAGATAAATCATACACGTTAATTTCGATTGTTTCATTTTT
>JBHLLG010000037.1:0-25826 GCA_048885925.1 Candidatus Hermodarchaeota archaeon | reverse complement strand
TTTTCTAAAATTTCTTTGAATTTATGTTCTGGGACTTCTTGTCTAACTTTTTGAACTTTAGTTTTAAATTCTATCACTTTAGCCCAGTATGCATTAATAGTTAATTTACCAAAACCATCTACAGTAGGTACTAATTTTAAATCTATATTCTTGGCTTCACCTGGACTAAACTCAATCTCTTTTTTAAATTCCTCATTTGTTAGTAAAATCTTTAAATTTTCCCCTTCAAAATCAAATTTAAAATATTCTGGTTTATGTGAATTATTAATAACTTGGATCTTTATTATATTATCAACATTAGGAATTAAAAGATTTTGTGGAAACTGTATTATATTTAAATTGATGGTTTTATCCATGTTTGACATATTTTAAATCTTTTTTTATATATTCTATTTATGAAGATTCAAATTTCTCATTATTTTTTAGGTTTAACAATTTTTAATGAATTATTTAATTTGGACTTAAAATTTTTCATAAAAAGAAGATTCATCGGCCCATGCGTCGAATTCTATTAATATAATCTTCTAAATCTTCAATTACCATCTCTTTATTATAATCAGGCCATAAATCATTTCGAAATTTAAACTCTGCGTAAGAAGAATCCCATAATAAAAATCCTGAGATTCTTGCACCATCATTCATCCCTGTTCTAATAATATAATCTAAGGGAGGGAAATTTTTAGTATAGAGATAATTTTTAATTAATTCAGTATTTACTCGTTCTGGCTTTACTCCATCATTGATGATTCTTTTAACTGCATCAACAATTTCTTCGTGTCCATCATACATTATACAAAGATTAATATAGTTTTGGTCGTGATCTTTAGTAAATTCAACTAATTCTTCAATTTTCCGCTTTGCTTTTTCCGGTAACATATATGTCCTTCCAATAACATTAAATTTAACCTTTTCTTCTTTTACAATTGATTCATTAATGACAGTATCTACTGCTCTAACCATTATCTTATAAATATAATCAAGTTCTTGTAGATTACGCTTCCTCACATTTTCAAGCGATAAAATATATAAACTTAGATAATGGATCCCCGCATCAAAAAAGTCAAATAATCTCTTTTTAAGGTTTTCATATCCAATTAAATGACCTAAATTAACATCTAGATTTCTCTTTTTCGCCCATCGTCTGTTTTTGGTTAAAAACGGAAATCCTTTCTAAATCCCATCAACGATGAGCCCGATATGCTTAGGTAGCTTATCCTTTGCTTCTTTTTTTAATTCTTCTAAAGTGGTTATCATCTAATGCTATTAAATAGTTGTATTATTTTCAATATTAATATGAATATTAAAAATATTAATTTTATCGAAAATAGCTAATTTTATTCAAAAAAATATGAAATGATAAGATAATTATCCTATAGAACTAGTATCTAATTCTTTGCTTAAATTTGATATTAGAGTTGAAAATAATATTGAAACAAATAAAATTATACTCCCGATCAAAACAAATAAATGATAATTTCGACCAAAAAGAAATATGTCTATAATAAATGGAATGATAACTTGAAGAAGTAAAAGTAAAGAGACTTGATTTGCACTGATAGTTTTCATTGAAATAAAATACATATAAAAAGCAATAATCGTAGAAAAAATTATAAGATTGAATAACCATATCCACGTATCTTTAGAAGGAAGAACATAAATACCTGTTATTATCATAGATAATACACTAAATAATGTCACAATTACAAGCATTACATAAAAAAGACTAATTGAATCTATTTTATTGTCAGTGGATTTTTGAATATAGGAAGTAAATGTTATATATAGTCCAAAGAAGCCTGCTGCTGCTATAAGCATTAAAATTCCTATTAATGATAAAGATCCTTGCTTAAGAAAATTCAAATCTCCTTCTGAAATAATAAAAAAAATCCCTATAAAGCCAGTAAGTACAGCAACCAAATGATATAGCTTCAATCTTTGTTTTAAAAAGATATAAGAAAAAAATGGAACCATAATTGCATACATAATTGTTATTAAAGTTGTTAAACCTGCTGGAATTTGAAGTTCTTGTCCAATATATTGAAATATTAATCCCAAACTTTCGAATATACCAATAAACCAAACGATTTTATTTTTAAATAAAATTGCGGTTTGACGTCGCTTCTTAATTATAATTAAGGGAGTTAATATTATCATTGAAATAGAGAAGCGATAAAAAAGAAATGGAGCAAAATGCATTGAATTTAACCCTAATTCTATAAAAGTGCTTGATAATCCCCAACAAACAATTGCAATTGATATAAATATATAAGGTTTTAAATTATTACTTTTCATACTCTTATTTTTCGAAATTATCATTCATATCGTTAATCTTAAATAGTGTTTAATAATACAATTTTTTAATTAGATAAGTTTTTGAACAAATAAATATTATATTTAATTATTTATTTTTTCATCGGAATAAAGGAAGAGCACAACATGCTTTCAAACGATTATCTTTTCAGCGACATAGGCATTGATTCGCTTGGTTTTTATGCACCAAGGCATTACGTTAAACTAGATGAACTTGCTATAGCACGAGGGGTAGAGCCGGAGAAATATAGCAAAGGACTCTTGTCTAAAGAGATGCGAATTCCTGACGTTGATGAGGATATCATCTCTCTTGGATTAAAGGCAGGATATAATGCAATATTAAGAGGTGGAATCGATCCTAAGAGTATTGACGCTTTATTTGTTGGAACTGAAACAGAAGTATATGCAGCTAAAAGTATCTCAAACATATATGCCGAAATGCTTGAGATTTCGCCCAACGCGTTTACAATGGATGTCTACAACGCGTGTGCAGGTGGTACGCTAGCAATTCTTAATGCAATTGGGATGATTGAAAAAGAAATTATAAACAAAGCTCTTATTATAAGCGCAGACATTTCGTCATATCACCTTGGATCTCCAGGAGAACCAACACAAGGCTCAGGGGCTATTGGACTTGTGATTTCTAAGGACCCCCGAGTAGCTACTTTTTCCAAACGGTTTGGAAAAATATCTGGTAATGTTAATGACTTCTTTAGACCTCCGAATGATAAGAATGCAAGAGCTTTTGGGCAATATTCTCAGGATGCATATCTCGATTTTCAATTAAAGGCATATGATGACTTAATTAAAAATGTAGGGGATTTTCATGCAGATTTTTATACATTTCATGCCCCCTTTTCAAAGTTACCATTAAAAATAATGCAACAAATTATTTTAAAACGTTGGATAAAACATATAGGTGATTTACCTAAGTTTGAACAAAACAAATTTAGATCAACTATCCTAAAGAAAATTGATTCATTTTTACACGATGTTACTGTATTACCTGAATATATTTATTTAAAATTAAATGAAAGAGGATTTTCATCAACAACATTAGAAAGACTTTCAAATTGGGTAAATACTAACATTAAAGCTCGAGTGCTTCCTCAATTAAGAGTTCCAATGCATTTTGGAAATATGTATAATGCCAGTATCTGGGCACAGATAATATTTTTGATGGAAAACCATACTAATGTATATGATATAATTTATTTTGGTTCTTATGGGTCAGGGGCTACATGTATTTCTGGGTTGCTGAAAGTTCAAGAGAGATTTAAAGAAATTGTTCAAAATGGTCCATCTATAAATGATTTTATCCATTTAAAAAAGAAGAAAAGTGTTAAGGAATACGAACTAATAAAAAATGGACATGCGAAACCGAAAGTTCTAGTTGGTAATATTATTGAACATGAGCAAAACGATAAAAGGGGTTTTACACTTTACTTTTGCGATGAGGGATGCATTATCCCAAATATAAAAGGTTTAGATCACTGTCCAAAAGGGCATACAGGATATCATAAAAGATTTTTCCCTCTCTTTGCCAAACTTACAAGCGATCCAGTTACTTATAATAATGGCAGTGATTTGAGTTATTTGAGCAAAGGTTTAGTAAGAGTTGCTGAAAATGTAAGGAAAGGTATTTCTTTAGAATATGAAGTAAGGAGAGTAGAATATCCTAATGAACAAAATATCGAGGCACAGGGACTCTTAAACTGGAGTCCAATATATATTGCTATACCAGATAAATATATAAAGAAACGACAAGCGATTCCTCAACATGTTTAGTTTTTTTTCTTTAATGATAATTAGTATGAATTTCTGATATAATACAATGTTTCCTTTGTTTCAGATTAATGTTAATATTGATAAATATAATTTAGTTTCGTAATAAAAAGAAGTTTAAATGAAATTCAAAAAAAATTAAAATTTTCTTTCGAATATTAAATTTAAAATCACTAAAAGCTAAGAAATTAAATTTTTATATAGATAGTTTTTAGAATCGTGAATAAAACAATGAAGAAATTCCATTCAGATATTTCTGGTTTTTATAAATTATCATTTGAAGAACGTCAGCAAATCTTAGGTAAAATTGTTAATCTTAATGGAGAAGAAATTAAGATTTTACGCAATTTGGGATACTTTACCAAAAATCAAATTGATAGTTTAATTGAAAATGTAGTTGGAAGTTATCAGTTACCTCTTGGGTTAGCTTTCAACTTTAAAGTAAATGAAAAAGATTACATAATTCCCATGGTTATTGAAGAGCCCTCAGTTGTAGCAGCAGCTTCAAATGCAGCTAAATTTGCTAGAAAACATGGAGGATTCCATTCAGATAATGTAAAATCTGTTATGATTTCACAAATACAAATAACCAAATTATCTGACATTGAAAATACTAAAAGGAAGATATTAGAAAATAAAGATAAGATTTTAAAATTGGCAAATGATCAAGATCCCACCTTAAATCAATTGGGTGGAGGTGCCTTTGATTTCGAAATTAGAGAGCTGGAAACTCGAAAGGGCATGATGTTAGTTTTACATTTATTAGTCGATGTTTTAGATGCTATGGGTGCTAATGTAGTAAATACCATGGCTGAAGCAATAAGTCCTTATATTGAAGAACTCAGCGGTGGGATAATTTATCTTCGGATAGTATCGAACTTAGCCACACATAGAATTGCTAAAAGTAGAGCTACTTTTGATAGAGATTTATTAGGTGGAGAAGAGGTCGTTGAAGGAATTCTAAATGCTTATGAATTTGCATTAGTAGATCCCTACAGAGCAACAACTCATAATAAAGGAATAATGAACGGAATTATAGCTTTAACATTGGCCACAGGAAATGACACAAGGGCTATTGAGGCAGGAGCACACGCATATGCTGCACTAAGGGGAAAATATTCTCCTTTGACTAAATTTCAAGTTGACTCAAATGGAAATTTAGTTGGAGAAATTGAAATTCCTCTTGCTCTTGGTATTGTTGGAGGGATGACTAAAATTCATCCGATGGCTCGACTAGCATTAAAGATTTTAAATATCAAAAGTGCTAACGAACTTTCTCAAGTAGCTGCTGCGGTCGGTTTAGCTCAAAATGTAGCTGCGTTAAGAGCTTTAGCTTCAGAAGGTATTCAAGAAGGGCACATGGCTCTTCATTCAAAAAATATTGCCAGGCAAGCAGGAGTCCCTGAGAATTTAGTAGAAAAAGTTGCAAATAGATTGGTTAAAGATAAAAAAATCAGAATTGATTATGCAAAAGAAATATTCCAAAGAATGGTAAATGATGAAAACATTTAGTTTTATAAAAAGTGTTTCTGTAACTCTTCTAAAAATTATTGAAAATAGTAATAATTATATTATAAGAATTAAATTTTTGAAATGAGTAATAATATGGGATTTAGAGAATACATAAACCAAATTGATGAAGATGGTCTTCTTCGAAAAGTAAATCTTGAAGTATCAAAAAAATTAGAAATCGCGGGAATATTAAAAGAAATTGAGCCAACTCCAGTAATATTTAATAATGTTAGAGAATCTGAATTTCGTGTTGTTGGTAACGTATTTTGCACGAAAAATGTAATTGCATCATATTTTGGTGTTACTCCCGCAGATCTCATACCAATGCTCTCAAAAGCAATCAAAGAACGTTCAAAACCAGAAGTAGTCACTAATGCTCCCTGTCAACAAGTTATTGAATCAAATATTGATTTAGACAAACTGCCAATTTTATTTCATTGTGAAAAGGATGGTGGAAATTATATTAGTTCTGCTGTTGTTGTTACTCAAGATCCAGACTATGGTCAAAATCTAGACTTCCATAGAGCAATGCAATTTTCTAAAAACAAATTTTCTACTCGAATTGTAAGTGGTCGGCACTTCCATAAATTTTTAGAAAAAAACGGTGAACTAGATGTCGCTTTCTGTATAGGAAATACTCCGAATATATTAATTGCTGGAGCAACTTCGGTAGATATTGGAGTCAATGAGTTAGAAATAGCTAATGCCTTAGAACCTATTAAAGTAACAAAGGCAAATTCTGTAGATCTTCTTATTCCTGCAGAAGCTGAATTTGTATTGGAGGGACGTGTTTACTTGGAAGAAAAACATTCAGAGGGACCTTTTGTTGACCTGACCGAAACTTATGACATTATAAGACAAGAGCCCATCTTTGAGGTAAAAAGAATTACCCATCGAAAGGATGCGATTTGGCAAGCTCTCTTACCAGGTGCTCTCGAACATAAGATACTAATGGGTATGCCCCGTGAACCAACAATATTCAACAAGGTAAATGAATTGGGAGTAAAGTGTTTAGATGTAAATATTAGTCCTGGTGGGTCTTCTTGGTTACATGCTATAGTTCAAATTGATAAAATGTCAGAGGAGGATGGAAAAAAAGCAATAGAGGGAACTTTTACAGGTCATACAAGCTGCAAGCATGCCTTTATTGTTGATAAAGATATCAATATCTATGATCCTTTATCTGTAGAATGGGCAATGGCGACTCGCTTTCAAGGAGATACAAGAATGATAGTTAAAGATAAAGAACCAGGAAGCAGTTTAGATCCGAGTGCTGAGCCGGGAACAAAGATGACCACAAAAATTGGTTTTGATTTAACTAAACCACTTGTTGTAAAAGGTAAGAATTTTGAAATTGCAGAATTTCCAAAAGTAGATATTAGCAAATATTTTTAAGGTGAAGAGTGAAAAATGAAATTAACCTCAGAAGAACAGGAAATGCTAGATGGGAAATTTGGAAGAGCAGCTCAAAAATCAATGGAGATACTAACCACTTTAGGTGATATATTTGAGGCTGAGTGTATGGTCGATGTTTATGGTGTCCAAATAGCCGGAGTTTCATATGATAATCTTGGAGAAGCGGGTTTAGAATTCTTGAGTGAAATGGCAGAAGATGGGAAGGTTAGAGTTTTAACAACCTTAAATCCAGCTGGAATGGACCGAGAAAATTGGCAAGCCTTAGGAATTGATAAAGATTTTGCAAAAAATCAAAATCGCGCAATTGATGCTTTTGCTAAAATGGGTATAATTACAACGTGCTCATGTACACCATACTTAATAGGAAATACGCCACATTTTGGTCAACATATTGCTTGGGCTGAAAGTAGTGCTGTTTGTTATGCTAATTCGGTTATTGGTGCTCGAACTAACCGTGAAGGGGGTCCGAGTGCATTAGCTTCTGCTATTACTGGGAAAACGCCAAAATATGGGTATCATTTAGATGAAAATCGTCATGGGGAAGTTTTAGTCAAAGTTAATATCCCCCTTAAAGGTACAGATGAATTTGGTGTGTTGGGTAAAATTATTGGAACTAAGTTGGTTGAATTAGGAAAAAAAATTCCATATATAACTGGAATTAACAATACAACTGTTGAGGAGCTTAAATCATTTTGTGCTTCTATCGCAACTTATGGTGGAACAGCATTATTCCATATGGAAGGAATAACTCCAGAATATAATAAATATCCTAAACCAAGTAACATATTTTTTGAAATAAACCAGGAAGATCTGGATAAAGCACGAACAGAACTTATTGACGATGATTCTGAAATAGATTTTGTTAGTATAGGTTGTCCTCATGCGTCAATTTATGAAATTGAAAAGATTGCTAACCTTTTAAAGGGGAAGAGAGTAAAAAAGGAATTTTGGATTACAACAGCGCGACCTACAAAAAGAATAGCTGACGAAGCTGGTTATTCTAAAATAATTGAAACTGCAGGAGCTAAGTTTGCTGCGGATACTTGTTGTGTAGTTGCTCCAATTAAGGGACGTTTCAATGGAATAATGGTAGATTCAGCAAAAGCGTGTTATTATGGTCGAGCAAAAAATAAATTTAAAGTAAAAATTGGTTCAATTGAGGACTGTGTGGAGGAAGCAATAAAATGAAGATGGAAGGAAGAAAGATATATAAAGGTATGGCAGAAGCAGAAGCAATTGTAACAAAGGATGGAATTTCATTTTATGGTGGTGTTGACCCCGATTCTGGGAAAATTGTTGAAGTTGGACATGAAATTGAAGGTCAATCAATAACAGGGAAGATTTTAGTTTTTCCAACAGGTAAAGGATCAACAGTAGGTTCTTATACTATGTATAGAATGAAAAAGAACAACACAGCTCCTGCAGCAATAGTTAATAAGCAAATCGATACAATAGTTGCTGTAGGGTGTATCATTAGCGAAATTCCTTGCGTAGACCAAATTGATATAAATAATATAAAGACTGGACAAAAAATAGTTGTTAATGGTTCTGAAGGAACCGTGGAAGTGAAATGAATGGGAACTGGAAAGGGATACGGTAAAACCATACTTTTTGGCGAATTTTATTTTCCAACTCGGAAATAAACGCAATCATTTCGTTGTGTATGGTCTTCCCGCAATTGCATCGGCATTAGGGTCTTCCACAACTGCGGAAGTTAAAGTAGTTCCTGGTAGTGGTTGGATGGTTGATGATCAAAGACCAGCAACTCCAGGTTATAAAAAGCAGAAATTCAATGAGGCACAAGAATCAATTAAAAATGTAATTGAACATTTGAAAATCGATGTAGAAAATCAGAAGCTTGAAATAACTTTTTCTGGTGACTTGATCGCGACTAGTGGAGTGGGAGCTTCAGCAGCTCAATGTGTATCACTTTCTCGAGCTTTGAATAATACATTTAATCTTAATCTAAGCGAAGAAAAAATAAACCAAGCTGCCTATGAAGGAGAGAAAGCCTATCATGGCACTCCTTCAGGGATTGATAATACAGCTTCTACTTATGGAGGTTTGATTTGGTTTGTTAAAAATTTAAGTGGGGGAAAAAATACCATGGATCTTCTTAAATCGCAAAAAAAAATTCCTTTAGTTATAATAAATTCAGGGATAACAGCCTCAACAACAGAAGTAGTAGCTGATGTTCGACGTTTAAAGGAAGAGGATCCAAATAAATTTGAAAAAATTTTTAGTGAGTATGAAAAGTTAGCAGCAAAAGCAAAAAAAGCTTTAATAAAAGGAGATATTCCTGCTATTGGAAAATTAATGTATCAAAACCATAAATTATTACAAGATATAACTGTTTCTAGAGAAATTAATGATCTATTAGTTGAAATTGCATTAAAAAATGGATCGATTGGCGCTAAATTGACTGGAACTGGACGAGGAGGTTTAGTTATAGCTTTAGCCGAAAATAAAAAAATACAAAATAAAATTGTTATAGCCATTAAAAAAGAAGGATATGAAGCATGGAAAACCCTAATTGGATGAAGGTGAATTATATTTGAAAAACCCTAAGGAGATATTTATATTAAAGTTAGGTGGAAGTTTATTAACAGATAAAAATAAACCATTTTCATTTAGAGATGAAATTTTAGAAAGCTGTCTTGATCAAATCATTGAAAGCAAAAAATCTATCATTTTAGTACATGGAGGTGGATCTTTTGGTCATCCTGTTGCTAAAAAATATCAAATTTCTCAAGGATTGAATGCTACTATAAAAGATCAAATAATAGGTCTTTCTAAAACCCATGAGGCTATGATTAGATTTAATTCAATAATTATAAACAAATTATTGGATAAAGGATGCCCAGCGATTTCAATTCAACCTTCCAGTATTTTTATACACGATTTTAATGAAATTGTACTTAAATCTGTTGAGCCAATTGAGAAATTAATTGAACTTGGAATTATTCCTGTCCTATATGGAGATATTTTACTTAGTAAGGATTATTCATTTTCAATTCTTTCAGGAGATCGTATCATTTCAAAATTGTGTGAAAAACTTGGAGAGTTCAAGATCTCAAAGGTTATATTTGCCATAGAAGAGGATGGTATATATGTTAAGGATAATGGGAAAGAAAAATTAGCTCTAAAGCTAACGCTTAATGATTTAGCTAATATAGAATTAGCACAATTAGATCAAAAAATAGATGTTACTGGTGGGATAAAAGGCAAATTATCAGAAATTGAAGAAATTATAAAATTAAATATCCCCGTTCAAATTATCAATGGAAAAAAAAATGACAATATTCTGAAAGCTTTACTTAATCAAAAAATAAAATGTACTAATATAGAAATTACATCTGAAAAAATTAGTCCAAATAAACTGTATAACAGAAAGATAGAACATATAAAAATACCTTTAGAGTATAATGTGCAACATTCAAAGAACTTTTTTGATGACATTAATCTTATCCACCATCCACTTCCAGAAATCGAATTAGATGAAATCAATCTTTCTATTAATTTCTTCAAAAAACAGATTTCAGCACCCATCTGTATCGCAGCAATAACAGGAGGACACCAAGTTTCTAAAGCAATAAATAATATCTTGGCAAATGCCGCAAAAACTGAAAATATCATTATGAGTGTTGGTAGTCAAAGAATCGGATTAGAAGATCCTTCAACTATCGATTCATTTACAATTATACGCGAGATTGCCCCAAATATTCCTGTGATAGGAAATTTGGGTATAGGACAATTGTGTGATCCAAAATTTAATTTAGATTACTTTAGACAGTGTATTGAGATGATCAATGCTGATGCTATGGCTATACACTTTAATGCTCTACATGAACTAGTTCAAAGTGATGGAAATATTTCCTATAAAAATTTTGAATCAAATTTTAAAGATTTAAGAAAAAACACAGATATTCCAATTATAGCTAAAGAGGTTGGAACTGGATTTAATAAAGAATTAGCTTTAAAGCTCGATCTATTAGGATTTGATGGATTTGATGTCGGTGGAGCTGGAGGTACGAGTTTTGCTGCAATAGAATCAATACGCGATGACTATAGTTATGAAGTATATACTCGGAAGATTGCAGATACATTCAAAGAATGGGGTATTCCTACACCGATTAGTATAATCAATGTTAGAAAAGTGACTCAAAAATTAATAATTGCTACAGGAGGTCTGAGAAATGGTGTTGATATTGCTAAAGCAATCTCAATTGGAGCAAATATAGGTGGATTTGCCTTCAAATTTCTAAAATCAGCATGGCAAGATTATAAGGATAATACTTTATCAAATACAATCAAAGAGATAAAAACCTTAAAACAAGAATTAAGATCCTCAATGTGGTTAATGAATATCCCGAGTCTTGATAAACTTAAAAATAATCATGAGAAAAGAGTCTTATTGGGAAAATTATATCAATGGATAAATCAATAATAAATTAAAATGGGTTATAATTTCTAATATCTCAAATCAAAAATCCTATTTACTCGGTGACAACCTCTATTCCTCTCATCGCTAAAAATACACCGATGTCGAATATCATTCTTTTTTTCTGAATATTTCATGCATCCCCAGCATTGACCTTAAGCGAAACTTAATTTTTTCTACTTATTCTTTTCTCTTACTTCTTCACAAATCTGAAGAGCAATTTCTTCAGGGATTAATTTTTTTTCATTCATTAGATCTTATTCTATTAAATCTAGTTTATGTTCTTTTAAGATAAGTTTTTAATTTATTTTATTAAAAATTTTAAGAGTCCAATTGTTGTCCACTTTATAATATTAAGTTTATCTAATATCTTAGTTAAGTTAATTTGGTTTATCTTCTAAAGAATCTTCAATTTTATCCTTAAAATTAGAAAATGCTCCTATTTGCCCTTTAAAGTTTTCTATTTCCTTAGAATAAAGACTCATGAATTTATCAGAAATCTTTCTTAATTCTTTATTTACTTTTTTCTGGTTATATTTTTTTGAAGAGTTAGCGATAAAAATTAACTTACCTTTCTTTATTATTGTGAATCGTGAATTTTGCAATTCAAAATTTGACAAACCTCCCTCAGCTAATTGTTCAGCAAACATGTTTAAAGCACTCATCATCGCCCCAAAAAGTTGAGGAGAAACTAATTTATCAAATTCTCTATGAAAAATCACTATACCTGATTTTTCGACAATCCAAACATCTTGAAGCACTTTCAATCGATTCCCTCCTAAAATTGCAAATAAACTATTGAACTAAAGAATTTATTTTAAATATATCTTAATAATTAAATCTAGGAATCCTTTAAATTAAATTTTTTTTGAACTTAATGTGGTTTTGTTTAGATTTTATGTATGTTAAGATCTAAGTTAAACGAATAAGTCTTTTACACCGGAGATAATATCATAGATTTCCCCATCTTTTAATGTTGCTCTCAATCCCTAATTGATCCAAAATTCTCCCTAAAGTAAACTCAATGAGTTCATTAACATTTTTAGGTTTAAGGTAATAGGGAGGAATAGGAGGGAAAATTATAACACCTAAATTCGCCAATTTAAGCATATTTTGCAAGTGAATTGCACTGAAAGGCGTCTCTCGCACAACAAGAATTAGTTTTCTCTTTTCCTTTATGATTACATCAGCAGCTCTAGTAATCAGGTTATTAGCATAACCATTTGCAATTGCAGAAAGAGTTTTCATTGAACATGGTATGATTATCATAGATTCTAATTTGTAAGATCCACTTGCTGGAGGAGCTAGTAAGTCATCAACCTCATAATTTTTATTAGCAATATTTCGAACTTCTGAAATTTCATAATCTGTTTCAACAGAAATTATTTTTTCAGCATTCTTTGAGATAATTAATTCAGTTTTGATACCTTTTTCTCTAAGTTTCTCTAAAAGTTTAATTGCTAAATGTACTCCAGATGCTCCAGTAATCGCAACTAACATTTAATTTGCTCTTAGTTTTTTAATCTAATTTTAATAATTATTTTGATTTTAATAATTCTTTTATGAATTTTGCTTCTTATTCTTTTTGATATTTAACCATAAAATAAGTTGTCCTATTAATGTGATATCAGGAGAATGATTTTATATTAAACATAATAAACGCCTAGGTAAATAAGATAAAATTAATATTATTTATAATGCATTATTTTGTTCTAATTGATCAAGAATATCATTAAAATCAGAAAAATCAAAAGGTTTTTTTAAATATCCATCAGCTTGTGTCTCAAGAGTCTTTACAGCAATTTCAGCTTCGGAAATACCTGTAAAATAATAAATCAATACATTTCCAAATTCATTCTTAGATTTTAGCATTTTACAAAATTCATATCCATTTGAATCAGGAAAATTTACATCTAATAATACTAATTTTGGTGTATGGTGGTTTAATTCTTCAATTGCTTTTGAAGTGTTTTCAACTGCTTTACATGTAAAACCTTTTGATTTTAGAATATCTTTCAATAACGCTATTATAAATTTACTATCGTCTACAATTAAAATGTCATATTTAGAATAGATAATTTTCTGCCAACCCTGGAATTTATGTCTTAGAAATTGAATTAATATAATATCAATATTATATATTTTTAACAAAAATTAGAATTTATAAATATGTGTTTTTAGAGAAAATTGCGTAACATTATCATAAAATTATAAAAATAGAGTAATTTAACCCTATTTTCAATTATTAAAATTTTCTTTCAAGTACAAAATTTAATAGGTTTTCAAAAAACTCCATTTCAGATTGATTGATTATTGGATTTAATTTATCTAAAGACAATTTTGCTTCATTATAATATAAATTTGCTAATTCTTTGCATGAATTAATAACATTTGCTTTATGAAATAAATTTTTGATTTCTTGAACATCCTCATTTGACATATCGATCTTTTCTATTAATTGCTCAAGCTTAATCTTATCTTGTTTGCTTAATTTATTTAAAGCCTCAATTAATAAACATGTCTTTTTACCTTCTCGGATATCTCCATCAGTGGGTTTCCCTGTTACTTTCTCATCTCCAAACGTACCTAAGAGATCATCAATAATTTGAAAGATAATTCCAAGGTTTATTCCATAAATTGAAAGATCTTTTAGAAATTTCTTATCAAATTTAGCATAATTCGCTCCAATTAAAATTGATTTTTCAATTAATGCGCCAGTTTTTAAGGAAATCATTTTAATGTAATCTGAAATCGTTAGATTTCTCTTGTTTACCATATCTGTTTCTATTAATACTCCATTTACTATCCCTATGAAGGCTTGTTGATAATAATTTATTGCTTTAAAATTAAGATCCTTTTCAAAATCGTTGAAAAGATATGCTTCTAATCCTAAGAAGAATGCTGAATCACCTCCAATAATACCTATTGAATTACCATAGTCAATATCAATCATCCTCTTTAAATTATATTTTTGATGATAATTTCGGAATCTGTAGTGAAAAGCAGGTTTTCCCCTTCTAAAATCGTCTTTATCGATTATGTCATCATGAATTAAAGAGGCATTATGGAGAAACTCTACGCCAACACTTGGTATAATAATCTTTTCATCTTGATTTTCATTAAAAGCATTATATGTAGCTATGCATAATAGTGGTCTTATTCTTTTTCCCCCCGAAAGGAAGTAGTTCTTTAGTTCTGAATAGTAGTCTCTTAAGAAAGAATTTTGAACACTACTTAATTTTTTATCATAAATATTTTTTATAGCATCATTAATCTTAGGTATGAACTTCTTTGCATACTCAGTAAATTTCATAAAAATACACATTCTTTACATTTTTTTTAACAATGAGCATATTGTATTTATTTTATTAAAATAAAAGGTATTCCAAACTTTCAATATTCTTAACCATTAGAGATTAATTTGAAATTTATTTTATTATAGAACTGTACTTTTAAATAATTTCTAAAATGTATTAATATCAATAATTAACTTCGTAGAGAAAAGTTACATCAGCCTTTTCATTACTATTTCAGAACTACGATATCTCTCCCAAAGAGATAAAAATTTTTTTAAATTCTCATCACTTTGGAAAATTAGATTGCGAACAATTCTTTTAGCTTTAAGAACACGAAGAAATTTTCTATCTAGGTTTTTCTCATAATAAATGCCAAGTTTGTCCAATTTATCCTTTTTCTCACACTGTATAATAGTTTCAATTGCTATTTGGCCACTCATCATTGCATAGGGTATTCCTTTTCCCGTAATAGGATCTACTATTCCCGCAGCATCACCTATAGCAAATACTTTATCGTCATAAAGTATAGGTCGTAAACCAACTGGAATGAGATGCGGTTTGAAAATAGTTAATTCAGAGTTTTTCAGGGATTTTTTAACAAAGGGTAGGTTTTCAAATTTTTTAAATTCTTCCCTTGAATTTTTAACTAGATTTATCTGGTTCCCCCATCCTACCGTTATTGTTTCAGACTTCGGAAATAACCATGCATAACCAACAGGTATAAGGTTTTTTATACCGAAAAATGCATGAATTGCGTCGCTACCTAATTCTTGATTTATGATTTCACTAGATGTTTTCATTTCTTTAGTAATAGTCAAAATTATATTCTCTTTTTCGAAATATGGCCATCCTAATAATTTCAGAGTTGTAGAAGTGGCTCCATCGGAGGCAATAATATATTTTGCATTATATTTTCCCTTTTTTGTGCTAATTCTATAATGTCCATTTTTATTCTCAATATTAATTAAGGGTTCCATTTCTTTCAGAATTGCTCCACTATTAACTGCCATATCGCTAAGAAATTTATCAAAAGTATTTCTCCATATAGTAGCTCCTTTTCCTTTTTTAGAGTATTTATCTCCATCAACATGATGAAGCTCTAAAGATTCAAAATTACGGCTTACCTTTTCTTCAGGATAATCTATTTCTTCTATTAATTCCCACGCTATAGCTCCTCCACAAGCCTTATACCGCCCTTTCTCTCCAATCACATCTTTTTCTATAATACATGTTGAGTAACCATTATCAGCAGCTACCTTGCCTGCGATAGAACCTCCAGGACCTGCACCTATAATAAATATATCAAAATCAATTTCAGAATTTTTCATAAAAAATCATAATTAAATTAATTCGAGATTATTTGTTTCATTTCTTAATTTTTGTAAATATTTAATCATTTCTTTTTGCCTATATTTTCCCATTTCTTTAGCTGATTCAGTTTGTAATTTTGGAGGCAAATTTTTGCTGAATTTTTCAATCAAATCTATGGCACTTTTGAGATTTGGTGTCCAATCAGCATTGCCAACAATAGAAAGTATACGAGTGATTCCAATTATTCCCAAAAAATCAAGAGTATCAGCATCATGGAAAATTTTAGATTCAACACTTCTACCGACTTCCGCATTAAACATGTGGCTTCTAATTATTTCTTTAACTAAAGGAATTTTTTCTTTTGGGAAATCTGTTGAACCAAGTATTTCATCACAATTTTCTATTGCAACTTCAGAATGATCTCTCCCATTTTGACTATAAGGTTTGAACGCCCCAATATCATGAAGATAAGCTGCAGCATATAAAGAATCGTAATCAACTTCAATAGATTGTTCTTTCGCTAACTTAAAAGATAGTTCAAGTATCCGATTAAAGTGTGAAAAACCCCATGCGGGATGTTCAAAATCTTTCACTAAGTCTAAAATTTTTTCTTTCCACATTATTGATTTCACTTTATTTTATCAAATTCAATTTTAAATGTAGCGATTACATATGGTTCTAATATTATTTTAAGATTATTTTTATGAAAACTATGAATTTTAGCCTTAATTTGAATTTTTGGACTTTCCTCTAAGAAATTTACAATTTCAACCTTTTTTAAAACTAAAGTCTTATAAAAAATCAAATTTGCACTTTCTAAAGAAGGGGATATATTATAGATTCGAATAATTAGACTTTCTCCTACTTCTGATTTTTTTAAAGCGCTTAGCATAATATTTTTATTATCTATTTCAAGAAAACTTATTTCACTAGGTAAATAGGAATCGTTATTCTTTTCTGGCAATATTTTTGAATTAGATAAAACACCCATTCGTGATAGCAATAATAAGTCAGCTCTCCGTAGAGGTGATTTAAACATTAAAGGGAATATGGGTCTTAAGGGACAGTTAAATTCTTTTCCCTTGATATGGATTTTTGAATCCAACCAATTATTTTCAAATTCTTCAATAATTAATGAGAAGTCAAATGCGTGGGATCCGATACATTGAGCTCCAGGAGTTTTAAGGCTTGGACCTGCATCATTCCTTCTACAATCTAGATTTTGTCTTGACAGCCACTCAATACAGCGTAACAGAGTCAAGGCTATTGTTATTGTTCCATCCTCATTCTTTATTGCTTCATATTCAGGTAACCCTCGATTTAAAATTGCAAAACATTTAGAATTATCATTTAAAGCTATAAAATCCTTTTGATGATTTGTTCGTGAAGGTTTTTCAGCCCAACGTTTACCATTTGGTAAGAGAATATTTCTAGAAACAATATAAAAGTGTCCATCACACCAGATTTTTTCGGATTCAATTTTAGAGGGAAAGAGGACTCTAATTCTGTGATCCTTACTGTTATTTTCAAGATCGATTTTAAAATCTATTCGATTAATATTTTTGTATAATGAAATATAAAGATCAATATAATTTTCAACTAATTTCTTTTCTCTCCCTAACCGATTTTCTGTTAATGCAGCCGGTAATTTCAATATCAACTTGATCTTTATCATTTTATGAGAGGGTCCGTTTAGAAAAGTTAAAATTTCTACTACTTCAGAATCTTTGGTTGTATATATCTTGTCTATCTGTTTACTTGTAGGTCCTGAAAAATTGTATTCATCCCCCCAGTCAGCTACATCTTCAAATTGGCAAATATCTTCATACCAAATATCTCGTTTTTTGTCATAAATGTTGATTTGACCATTTCTTTTTACTTCAACTTTATAGAAGATATTCTCAATTAAATTTCCATCCAAAACGAATTCTTTGTTAGAATTTTGATTTTTGTTAATTTCCTCTTCAAGTATGATGTAATATACCTTAAAACCACATGCGGGAGTATCAGCTAAGAAGAAAAATTGATGGTTTATATCGGTTTCCCTGCGAAATCTAGCATTCTGTTTTAGATAAAAACTCTGGTATTCAATCTCATTGTCATCAGAATCTACAATTTTAAAACTTATAGGAAATTTGAGAGATTGATTTTTTTTCATTGAAATTCCATTGAAAATTACGATATCTCTACGTTTCCATGGTAAAGGATTTATAACTATTAAGGCAATTCTATTAATACTTTGAGGCTTAAGCTTAATTAAATTAGCAAGATAAGAAATGGATAAATTAAATACCTCTGTTCCTATTTGTTCAGCCCAATCAAATCGAGTTATCATTTCATTATGTACTTGATCTATGCTACATCCACATATTGAATCATGAGGATGATTTTTAATTAACCATTTCAACCCAGTACGAAAATACTCCTTAGGATAAACAAACTTCTGATATTTATCAAAAATCCATGTAATTGTTGAAAAGGGTTCAGCGTATTTTTCATATAAATATTCTATTTCTGTATTTCTTTGCTTTATCCACATTCTTGCCGAAAGTACTCCCGAAAGAACAGGTGAATATTTACTAGCTCGGAGTTCACCCTGAAAGGATTTTAATTTTGGTTTTATAGAAATAACTTTATTAATATAATATTCGAAGTCATTTTGCTCTAATAATATATCAGGATTTAACTCATTCCATTGTTTTACTATTTCAGAAATAACTGGACATGCTTCCCGATGATCACTACCATTATTAAGTAGTACAATAGGTGTAGCAATATAATTTTCTATATCAGAGGTTACTCTCTTTATCTTATTCAATGCCTCTATATATTTGCCATCCTTTAAAGAAAGATCTAGATCTTGTAAAGAACCATAACCTCTAACTAGATGAATAGCTAAGAGTGACGCTGATTTTCCTGGAGATTCCCAAATAAATTCCATATTTAGTCCATTCTCTTCAAACTCATTTCCAAACCCTCTTTCAAAAATAATTGATGAAAGTTCAAAATTGTGCACAATTTGTGGAAGTTGAGCAATGTGTCCAAAAGGATCTGGAATATAAGCAGTTTGCATAACTCTCCCGAATTTTCTTGCTAACTGATGCCCGATTAAAAAATTTCGTACTAATGATTCACCACTAACTAAAAACTCATCAGGCAATACATACATGGGTCCAATAGAGAGTCTTCGTTCCTTTACATATCTCTTAATTTCTTCTTCTCTCTCCGGTCTTACTTCTAAATAATCTTCAATCGGAATTACTTGTCCATCTAAAACAAAATTTTTATAATCTGGGTCAGTTCTTAAAATTTCTAATAACTTGTCAATCATTATGACTAGTTTTGCGCGAAATTCTTGAAAAGTAAGATACCATTCACGGTCCCAATGAGTTTCAGGTACAATTATAATGTTAGTTGCTTTCATAAGAGCTAATAACTATTTTTATTTAATGTAAAATCGTCAATATAATATTCATATTTAGCAAATTGTCTATTACTAATTACTTTTTATATTAATTATTGAAGAATTTGTCTAAAAAAATTTTGAGTTTAATAGATATATGATAAACCTATTTCAATACAGATTTCCCTATCACACTTGAGTGTGGTATAATTCCTAATAAATCCAAGAGAGTTGGAACCATATCAGTTGTTTTACAATATACTAATTTTTTTGATGGAACTTCTGGAGAACACCCAATAATGAATGGAACGATCATTGACTCTCTCAATCCATTATCGTGAGAATAGAGAGAACTATTCATAGTCTTTCCGTGCTCATAATTGAAATTATATTCTCCTAATGTCGAGATTATAATATCACAGGATCTAGGATTCTTAAAATATCTAGGAATTTGATCTATTATTATAGGAAAATTGATTTGATTTGTAGCTTCTAACCATTCTTCAAGGGAATGAAATCTATTATCAAGTAATTGTGTTGATTTCTCATTTTTATTATAACCATAAAAGTCATTCCCATTAAAAGTATATCTAGTTTTTTGTTCTTTTCCAAAGCCATGATATTCAATTGATCCTCTTATTATTTTCCCCGATTTTTTTTCTTTATATTCAATATGAATTGTCCCTTTTTCAGGTTTATTATCATCATCTCTATAGTACATATATTTAACTCCTGGAATTTCCCATAATGTTTCAAAAAGATTTAGTGTTTGCTTTCCAGCACCACTCGGTTTGAATTTCTGTAGTTGTTGAAATGTGGGATGGTGATACCAAGTATCTCCTGAAAAATTAAAAAAACCAACTGAGCCAATATTACAATCAAAATCTCCAATCCCTTTATGAGAGATGTATGGTTTCAGCCCCTTTTGTTGGAAAAATGGCTCTAGGTCGAAGTGCTCCTTTGCTTTAAAATTACCATGGTCTGAAATTATACCAATAGCTGTAGAATCATAATATCCAGTCTTTTTCAATGTATTTATTAAAGCTCCTAGATATTTATCACATTCAATTATAAGATTGAAATATTCGGGATTATCAAATCCTTTTTGATGTATAATATCATCGGTTTGGAATACATAACCTACACTTATCAAGGGAACTTCATTATTTGCAAAAAAATATCTAGGATATTCAAATGCATCTGCTATATTTTTAAAGATACCCTCTACGTCAATAACACTTTTTCCTGCAACAAAATAAGCTCCACGAAATAAAAAACAACTAGAACTTAAAGAATTTCCGTGGGGTGCCTGTTCAAATAATGTTTTTACATTTTTTCCAATATCGTTGTTTATTTTTAATAATTGGGATCTATCTCCATAATTACGGATAAAAGGTGGTTTTTTACTCGTTGAGGGAGGGTCCATTCTATTCATCCAATGATACATTGGAACAGCGCTTCCTTCTTTTGGAAAATATCCTGAATAAGAACCAGTGACTATATTACCATAACAAGGAAAAGTTATAGCTGGATAGGAAGTAATACAATTTGAACACGCAATACCATTATCGGTAATTTGTGTTATATTTGGAAGTTTTTCTTCCTTCATTAATTTGAATATATGTCCCGCCCGAACATCATCAAGAATAATCAGAATAACTTGGTTAACTTTAGCACTACGACTCATTTTTATCTATAGTTAGATAATAATTTATATAAATTCTAAATAAAATATTGTTGTATAGAATTTGAATTTTAAATTTTTAAAGATTAACAAAAAGTAATAAGAAAAATCAAAAAACTGTAATGAAAACAGCTCATAGGATATATTTTAAAAATTCATCTAACATGTGCGAGTTAGACTCTGATTCAATAGATCTAATGATAACTTCACCACCTTATCCTATGATTGAGATGTGGGATTTATTATACTCTTCCTTGAATGATGAAATTAAACGATCACTCCAAGAAAGCAATGGTAAAAAAGCATTTAATTTGATGCATGAAGAACTTGAAAAAGTATGGAGTGAAGTAGGACGAGTTTTAAGATTGGGAGGAATAGTGTGTGTAAATATTGGAGATGCTACAAGAAAAATTGGTGGAAATTTTCAATTATATCCTAATCATGTTAAAATAACAAATTTTTTCTTAAACAATAATTTTATCGAATTACCTTGTATACTATGGAGAAAACCCACAAATAGTCCGAATAAATTCTTAGGATCTGGGATGTTACCTCCTAATGCGTATGTTACATTAGAGCATGAATATATCTTAATTTTTAAAAAAGGAAATATTAACAGGAAAATATTGCCTAACTTGAAAAATAGATACAATAGCGCCTTTTTTTGGGAAGAAAGGAATAAATGGTTTTCAGATATTTGGGAAGATATAAGGGGAATACCACAGAATACCTATAAAAATAAGAATGATAAAAAGAATTTAAGAAACCGAACCGCGGCTTTTCCTTTAGAAATTCCTTATCGTTTGATTAATATGTTTTCAATATATGAAGATATAGTTTTAGATCCATTTTGGGGAACAGGAACAACCTCATTGGCTGCCATGCTTTCTGCAAGAAATTCAATAGGATATGAAATTAACTCTGGATTTATGGAAGTATTTAAAAGAAACATAAGGAAACTCAAACAATTAAATAATGATATTAATAGTAATAGATTAAACCAGCATGTTGAATTCATTAAGAGATATAAGAAGGAAAATAAATTTTTTAAATATTCTTCAAATTACTATAAATTTCCTGTTATTACAAAACAAGAGATTCAATTATTATTATATTCAATAGAAAGTTTTAGTGAACATAGGAATATATTTATACTTAATCATGATAAATATGTTTTTAATAATACAGATGATAATTAATTCATGATTTTATATACCTTTTTTTCTATAAAATCTTCAAAATGTTCAAATCTGATTATTTCAAAAAATAATTTATATAAATAAATTTAGATTGAATTAATTTAGAAAAAAAAATTTTTTTATTTAATCAATATATAGCAGATTTTCTATTTGTTTGCGTAGATCTATTATGAAGGATGATGATAGTAATTTAAATCGTTTAAAGATTCAGAGAGATAAATTTGATTTGGAGTTAGATAAAAAAGATCAAGAAATAATTCTATATCTTGATAAGATCAATGATTTAGAGGAAGAACTTATGAAACTCCATGAACTTATTTCAAAAACACCCTCCAATGAAAGTATTGTAAAAATGATTGAATCGAAATTTATTTTTGAATTAAAAGAGAAAGAGAGGGAAATAAGAGATTTAAAAAATCGTATGGGATTTTTAAGACAAGAAAAAGTAATTCTCCAAAGAGAACTAGAAGAATTTAAAAAAATTAGTATACCCTCTGCAAAATCTATAGAAGAAGTAAGGCAAAGACAAGATTCTGTCGATTATATATTAAATCTTGAATCTGAAATTAATGAATTACGAAAAGAGCTTTATACACACGAGATTATAATGGGAAATTTAAAAAAAGAACTGGAAAAAAAAGAGGATCGAATTAAAAGTTTAAATTTAAACATTGTAGAATTAAATCAAGAATTAAAAACTGGAAATTTAATAATAGAAGGTAAGATCAATAAAAAAATAAGAAAAGATCTAAATTCTAGAGTACAAAAGGAGCTCGAAAAAAATAAAAAACAGATTGAAGATCTAAAAGGTGAATTGAATAAATACAAAGTATCTCAGAGAGATAAAATAAGGTATGATATAGAAATGAGTGAATTTCAAAATAAAATTAATTTTTTAGAGGATTTGTTGAAAAAAAAAGATAAAATAATTGATGAATTGAAATCTAACAAATAATAGCTGAAAATTTTTTGTTTTATCCCTTACTTAAATAATCATTATCCTATATAATTTAAAAAAATCTAAACCTTAAACGGATTCTAAAAATTTATATGAAACATATAAAAAAGCTTCATTTACATTTTCACCAGTCAAAGCAGAAGTAATTATATAATGAAAATTATTCTTATCAGCAATTTTTTTTATATCTAATTCACTAATTACTAAGTCATCAACTAAATCTGATTTATTTCCAATTAAAACAACTTGAGCCTCTGTTGCAGTAAAATGTTTAATTTCATTATACCAATTTTCTACACTATTTAAACTGTCTAAACGTGTTCTATCTATTACTATAAAAGCAAATTGTGCTCCTTCATAAAATTTTTTTCTATAAGGAGCTATCTTAGGTAATTGACCACCAATATCCCATATAATTAGCCTAATTTTTGTTTTTTCACTTAATTCTAAATCTTTTTGGGAAATTTCGATTCCCACTGTAGAATGATAAACTTCTCGGAAAAGATTTACAACATATCTCTGAATTAATGATGTTTTACCTACTGAATAATCACCAGTAATGATTAATTTAAAAGAAAAATCCCCGGTTGGAATCTTACCTTCTTTAGTTTTAGATAAAACTTTTACTATCTCCGGAATCTCGAGAGACACCTTTTCATTTCCTTCTAATATTAATTCTATCTTCGAAGCGACATGTTCAGAATAGATTCTCAATTCTGTATCTGAAGGAGATAAGTCAGAAATCGTCAATAATATTGAATTTGGACCTTTTGAACAATAAGCAAATTTTCTATCCTGAATAGTGGTAATATTAAAAAAGCTACTTTCTCGCCCAAATTCTTTTTTAATTCTCTCAATATAGGTATCAACGGTAACTGCTATTGCTCCTAATATTGACTCATCTTCAGTTTCTTTACGGCTCTCTGAGGTTATAATAAGACCGTCTCGATCGCTTATAATTACAGATCTTATCCCTTTAACATTTTCCATATAAATTAATAATAAATTTTTTAAAAGACTCTCTAATGAAGAAATTTGTTTAGTAGGCACTTCTTTGGTTGAAAAAGCTTTAGAAGTTAGTAATTCTTGAAAATCTTTAGATTCTTTTAATTTAATCTTCATCTCTTGATATTTTTTATGGAATTCCATTTCAAGAGGATTATCTCCTACTATAGAACAAACATCAAAAATTTTTTCATAAAGAGAATTAGCTTTTTCAAAGTTTGCTTTAATTAATTCTTCCTCAAATTCTTTTATCAAAAGGTCTCTTTCATATAGTAGATTTAAGAGTGGTAAAGTTTCATCATACATCTCTAAAGTCTCAAGAATGATATGAATTAACTTTTCTTTATATTCTGGATTTGCAGCAATTACTGCATAGGTCTTTAAACCCATGATCTCCTCAATTTGGGTTGTATTCAATATTTTTATTACATCCTGTTTGTTGCATAATACAGCAGGATATGCAAAGGGAGTCTGTTCTTCAATCTTTTTCAAGAAAAATTTACTTTTTTCTATAGTTTCTGGCTTTGAATCAACCACAACAAAAACAGCATCAGTACCATTAATAAAATTGTTCCATAAAAAACCAATCTCTTCTTCCCCAGTAAAATCTCGGATAAGAATATGTATTTTCCCTAACTTCAAAGTGCCAATTTCTCCACTTATTTTCGAATCATGTAAGAAGGGAATAGTGTTTGTTCTTATCAAATTAATAATTGTTGTTTTACCAGTCCCCTTATCTCCTACCAAAGAAATAACGGGTGGAAATTTGTTTTGAATAGAATATATTACTGGATCAAATGCTTTTAATATATCCGAATCAATATGTTTTTCTAAATTCTCTTTAAAAAGAGTTAAAAAATTATCTTTACATGTGGATATTTCTTTTTTTATTACTATATAATCATCATTTCTACTATTAATAAACAAAAATAATAAATTGAAATCTTTTTCAATAATATAGGAAATTCTGTAATTCATATAGTCTTGATAATGAACTTCTCCAGGTTCTTTTGAAAAAAAGTCTTTTGTTAATCTTTCAAAAACTTCTCTTTCTGGAATTCTTCCAAAGCTCTTTTTATATATAAGGATACTCTCTCTATAAATCTGTATGAGCCTTAAAATATTGACCCACCTACTTAGATTATCTGTTCAAAAATAATACAATGAATAAATTTAATATCTTCAATTATTTAATATTATAACATTTATTTATTACTTAATACCAATTTATAATTATAAATTATTGTACTTATTATTTTATTGTATTCTTATTATAACTAAGGTAGGGTTACCTTAATTCATTTCTCTAAAAAGTTAGTTTATATATAAATTAATATTATTATAGTTTCTTTTAATGTTTTTAATACTTAAAAAGAAATAATTGAATTTGATTGATTAAATCAGAATAAAGTATTATCTTTTTTTCTATCTTCAAAAATATAAACAAGCTTTAAATATAAATATATTAAATTTCTTCTTTATTTTAAATTTAAATTTCTTTTTAAA
>JBHLLG010000036.1:0-26177 GCA_048885925.1 Candidatus Hermodarchaeota archaeon | reverse complement strand
ACAGATTCTACTTATGAAAACATTAATAATTCTAAAGAAATAATCCATGATATTTTGGATAAATTTTATCAAGATAAACTGGTAATAGGTATTGCGAATAAACAGGATTTGCCAAATAGATTAACACCAGAATTCTGTGAAAGAATTTTATCCAGTGAAAAACGTATTATCAAGACTCATGGAATGATTGCTATTGAACCTATATATAGAGAAAAAATGTTAGCAATTTTAAAAGAAGCTATAAAGCAAATTTCTTAAAAATATAAAAAATATTAAGAATTAATTGTAATCTAGTTTAGGTGGATCATCTGATTGAATTTGATATCGAAGATATTGAAGTAGAACAATTAGAAGATGGAAGTCAACTTTTAAAGTTAACAGAACTAACAGATGAAGAAAAAGATATAATTGATCCAATTGTTGCTCCAACTTCAGGATTGAGGATTCAAATCTTTGATGTTAAAAAAGAGGAACAAGTAGAACAATATTTATTAACAAAGAAAAAGCTCTTTCTATTCTTTAGAGTATTTAAAGCTATTAGCCAACAATTTAAAGAAATGAAAAATAATCATAATCTCAAAATTTTAATAGTTACTGATGACCGACCAACTAATGATATTTTATTAAAATATTGTTCTGAGATTTTTGCTTATGATGGATTCAACATTTTTTATCAAATTGATGAAGCTGGTAAATCAAGAATATCTTCTCCTTATGGAGCTGCTTCAGTAGCTTTGTATGATGATATAAATCTGGTTATTATTTTGACAGCTAGTCATAATGATTTATCTTGGAATGGAATTAAAGTTTATTTTGATTTCCCAATACCTTTATCGGGAAATTTATCTAAAGAAATATCTAAAAAAGCATTGGAATGTAGAGAAATTTATTTAAAATCTGTCAATCCAATTTTTATTGATGCTGAGAAAAAAAATAATGAATATGTACAAAGACTCTTATCACGAGTATTAGAGATCAAGAGTATAAAAGGCAAAAACATTGTTATTTGGCCATATTTAGGAAAAGCAAGGGGAATTGTTAATCTTTTTAAAGAATACGGTGCTAAAATAACTCTAATTGAGGAAGAAGTCAATCCTCCGAATCCTATAAAAATAATTAGAGAAAATAAATTACAAAGTGTTATGAATCAAGTTAATTCAGACGTAGCAATATTACTTGATGCAGACAGAGATCGAATTGCCTTATATATTAAGCAAAACGGAAAATATATCACTTATATACCTAATGAAATTTATTCTGCTATGCATAATATTTTAGCTAAGGAATATGGAAAAAGGATTGTTAATGTTAGAACAATCCCAACAGACCTACGTAGCGATGACCAGAGTTTCATAAATATTTTAACAGGAGTTGGATATAAGCACCTTGGAGTAATTATGTATTTCCTTCTGGGAATAGAAGTTGATCAATCCAAAATTGATACTGCAATTCTTTATTTTGAAGATGAGAATAGAAATCTAATAAAGATAAATACACCAGATCCTCTTAAAGCAGAAATAATAAAATTAATGGAAAATCAAAAAATAGAGAAAGAATCTTTTTTAATGGTTTATTGGGAAGAAAGTGGAGGTCATACCCTCAATTTATTGGATATAATAAAGAATAAACAGACAGGGGAATACAATTTCAAAACTGATTTTGCCATTATTGCTGATAAATATCCTGTTCCTGCCTTAATTTTAATTACAGAACTCATATGTCGGGGTTTTGTCATCTCTAAATCAATTGATTGGTCAATAAAAGGAATTAATCTTACGATTTCTGCTAGTGATGAAGAGAAAATTAATATTATGAAAAACTTTGAACTAAACAATCGAAAAAGAGTTAAAATTGGAGGAAAAAATTATGATGTTCATGCTTTATCAGATAATAATGATATGATAGATATCTATCAATTAAAAAGTAATGATTCAACTCTTTATTTCAGACCAAGTGGAACAGGTCCAGAAGTTAGATTCTATATTTTTGGGAACGTAGAAACTCATCTAGAAGAGATACAAAAAGTAATGGAATATATAGGTAATAATTATAAATAACAAAATTCATATATCCTACTTCTTTTCTCTAATAACCCCTAATACATTAAATTAGAGAATTAAAGGACTTAAAACAACAAATAGAAAAATCGATATTAAAATTTAAAAAAAACAAAATAGAGAATTAATAAAAAAAATTCAAATTCAAATAAAATTCAATAAAAACGAGATAGACAACTATGGGTGTAATAACTAAAATTGCCTTACGTAATATGAAAAGACGGAAAGTTCGCTATATTTTGACTACAATTACACTTATAATAAGTGTAGCATTGTTTGGAGGAGTTATGATTGTCTCTGATTCATTCAATGAAATGATGTTAAAAACTATTGATGAGCAATTGGGTACTGCAGACATTTTAATCAGATCTACTAATAGTACCGATGGGTGGTTTGTTCCCAATGAAATTAATAGTGAAATTGAAGAGGTTAAACATGTTGAATCGACTGCTTACAGGATTTCGGGGTTTAATGTTTATGCTAGTGCTACTGGAAGTGGAAATCAAGTAGACAATAGTACTATAACTGGAATTTATGGTATTGATCCTCAAAATTTAGATGAACAAAAGTTAGGTGGGAAGCCATATATAATAGATTCCATAAATGGTGGTGATACAATTGAAGAACTTCTTGAATATACACATGAAATTACTGGAGATAGAGTAGTAGTTATTTCGGAATCATTAAAAATTGAGTTAGGAAAAAATTTTGAAGCGAACGATACTGTTTGGATTTTACCAAAAGAAGGAGAATATTTGGGATATAATCCTCTTGATACAGGTACATGGATAGAATATACTGTCGTTGCCATAATTAGAGATATTGGTGAAGCACGCGATTTCGATCCAGAGGATAGTTCAGAATCTACTATGGAATCTACTATGTTCTCACAAGGTCCTGGTATATTTGCAAATATTAAAAATACACATGAACTTGTAGATGGTACAGAAAACCACACTGGTGAATTTAATTTAGGTGTTGTAGGTGTTGACGATATATATACAGTTTCTTCAGTGGCGATGACGATTGAAAATAATTTAATAAATCTTAATGATGGAAGAGATTGGAAAGTCGAAGACTTAAAATCAGATAATTTACAAATGATAGAAACAACGATGAGCGCAATGCGGACTATGTTTGCGTTGTTTGGTATTATAGCACTAATCCTGTCAATAATATTAATGATGAATATTTTTAATATTATTAAAAAAGAACAAGAGTACGAAACCGGCATGTTTCAAGCAATTGGCGCTTCTAAATCAGAAACATTTAAAATGTTCTTAACTCAAGGTATAGTAATGGGAATAATCGGAGCAACGATAGGAACAATATTTTCCTATTTTATAGCTTATGTAATATTTTCAGTTACATTGCAAGCAATTCAAGATATTGCAGCTCAAATGGCAGGATTTGCGATTTCAGATTTTGAAATTGTTTTATATCCAACTACTCTCATAATTACATTGTTAGTAGGGCTAATCTCTTGTATATTTGCTTCACTTTATCCTAGTTGGAAAGCAAGCCGTAAACCTATTATTGAATGTTTAAATCCTATTGAAGAGAAGACTAAAAGAGAGAAAAAACATTATTGGAGAAGGCTAATATTATTCATATTAGGCGGGTTACTAATTTTTACTGGCATTTGGTTTATTATTTCAAGTCCTGATGCTCCTATAGAAATTCAAGGTCCAGGAGCCCAGCAAGGAATGGTTCTTTCAATGTTTGGTCCTATTTTTATCTTATTTGGAATTATTTGGATAATGGCGCTTATTATCAAACCGCTTAATAAAGCTTTTGTAAAACTATTTTCTCCTTATCTTCGAAAAACAAGATTATTAACTGAGAAGAATATTCTGAGACATCGAAGAAGAACGACCCTAACTTTCATTATGATCGCACTGACAACAAGTTTTCTTATTGGGGTGAGTGTTATGATGGACTCAATGAGATCAGGCGTTAATACTACTATTAATAACTTTATGGGAGCTGATATTCGAGTCTATACTTTTAATACTCCCAGATCTTTCGAAGACGGACTCATCAACCAATCAGGAGTAAAGGATGTAATGGGTGTGAGTCATCAGAATGCTCAAATCCAAATGAATAATGATTGGATTGGACACAGCTTACTTGATAACGAATGGAATGAATCTATAATGATAAATGTAATAGATACAGCTAAAATTAGCGAACATATGACGAAAACTGAAATAATATCACCTAAAGCTATGAGTCTAATTGAAATGATGAATGAAATTGAAATGGGAAATAAAATTATAATTGACAAGGAATTTGCCGACAATTATGATGTCAAAGTTGGTGAAACTTTACCTGTAAAATTCTCTTTAGGTTTAACCTATGCGAATTTGACCGCAATATTGAATGGAGATGACTATAATATACATGAAGATATATATGTAATAAATATGAGCGTTATTGCAATTATTAGTAATCTTCAAGGTTTTTCAACCCTAGATCTTATGGGTACAAGCCAAGGAAAGACTTACAACATGTTTATCTCGTGGACAACTTATGAAGAAATCGCATCAAAAAGTTTACCTGGAGGAGGCACTGATATGGTTTTCAGGCAATTAACTCAAACTGGAAGTCCAATGACAGATATTGCTCAATCAAATTGGTTCAATTTTTCTAATATAAAGACAATATTGGACAGTATTAGTGGAATTGAGTATTATACTACGAGAATGGATTATTTTACACCTATATTTGATGGTTTAGAGCCAGATTTTCAGACTCCAGTGGTTGGTATTCTCACTAAATCAAGTGGAAATTTAAAATCTGATTCTTATTTTGGAAATAATCATCTTATAGAACAAAAAATAGGATATGATGGAACCACAATGGAAGAAATTTTAAATGCAACAACAGAAAATGTGTGTGTTGTTGATGAAATCTTTATTAAGAATCATCCTTCATTAGGGATTGGTGATAATATCAGTATTTTTCCACAACAATTCATTTTGGGAACTGTACCCGTAGGATATCTTCCCTATAATACAACTGTTTTTCCTTATATGAATAATTATACATCAACCTCGGGTAGTACAACTGATTTATATCTTTCTGACAATATTTACCTCTCTTTTGTTAGTAATCATGAGTGGCTTGCATTTAACATAACTACTAGTTTTCTAACCCCTAATATTTATAGTGCTATTAATGTTACAATTGAAACTTCACTTAATACCACTGTGGACAATCTCGATTTGGAAGCATTTAATATATATACTAATGCATTTGAAAGTCTAGGACCTATTAGTAACTCGGCAGAAAATAATAATACTTTTACTTTCAATTTAAATCATTATTATTTTGATCCAATGAATAATATCAAATTAAGAATAATAGGGCAGAATTCTACGTATAATAGTAATTATAATTTAACGATTGATAGTTTAAAATTTGGAGTAGCAATCTCATCTTATTCCCTAACTAATCCTTTCACATGGCCAGAGTTCGAAATTATTGGAATTATTGACACACCTACATTAAATAATACAGAGAGGTACCATTGGTATGCTGGTTTTGAAACAGGTATTGATGTTAGCGGAAATTCAGTATACATTAATTATGATAAGGCTAGAAGCATCATTTATTCTAAATATAAAGGAAATAATTATTCTACTGATATGATAACTTCCGTTTTAGTCCATTGTAATGATCCATATAATATTACCACTACTAAGGATAAGCTAATGCAAGATCTTACCCTTATGGCAGGTGGGTACTGGTCAATAGCGGACGTTAAATCTTTCAATCTACAAATCAGAACTAATGTATATGATTGGTTCGCATGGATAGAAAAAGGAGTAAAAGATGAAACAGTCTTAGAAGAATTAGTCCAATTTATTGAAGATAGAGGGTATCTTATAATATTCTCGTTTACAAAATCTTTTATGAGATCCACCTTCACAACTATGCTTAATTTAATTGTCTTCATAACAAATGGCTTACTTATCTTATCTATAATAATCGCAATGATCGGTTTAACACTTCATAGTCTTCTTACAACCATGGCGCGTAGGAGAGAAATAGGTATGCTTAGATCAATAGGATTAAGTAAAAAAGGCGTCATACGTTCAATATCAGGAGAAACCTTAATTTTAGCACTTTTAGGCCTATTTACAGGTATTCTTGCAGGTTTAATTTTAGGTACCTTGATGGTGGATACGATGCCTGGAGGTGGATTTCTCGCCGTTACTTGGACCATTCCATGGTTAACTATTGGCATTTTAGTAGGAACAGTATTACTAACTGTAATTCTGAGCTCACGTTATCCAGCAAAATGGGCTGCAAATTTAAATATTATAGATGCAGTAAGAACCAGATAATTGTATTATAAAATAAAAAAGGTGATAAAAATATCAACTAAAAAGAAAAAAGTGAGAATGAATAAAGAACAAAGATCTACGGCAAGAGCAGTTAGGATAGATCCTAATATAGTTCTTGATGTGCATGATCTTGTTAAAACTTACACAATAGGTAATTCCACAATTACAGCACTTAACAAGGTTAAATTAACAGTTAGAAAAGGTGAATTTATTGCAATTGTAGGTCCATCTGGTTCTGGTAAAACAACATTAATAAATTGTCTTGGCGCTCTTGATTTTCCAGATTCAGGTAAGATCATATATAATGTCGATGCGAAGGGTATGGGGCTCGATATCACACAAATGACCAATAAACAATATAAAAAAATGAGATTAAAAAAAATTGGATTGATTTTTCAATTTTACAATCTTTTTCCAATTCTCACAGCTTACGAGAACGTAGAGCTTCCGATGGTGTTAGCTAAAAAAGATCCTAAAGTAAGAGAAGAAAAAGTTAAAAATCTTTTAATACGAATTGGGCTTCATGAACGAATGGAACATCTGCCCACTCAGATGTCCGGTGGAGAACAACAGAGAGTTACAATAGCAAGAGCTTTAGTTAACGAACCCCTTATTATTCTTGCTGATGAACCTACAGGGGAACTTGATACAGAGACAACTACAAATATTATGAAAATTTTCTTAGAGTTAAAGAACGCTGGAGAGTCAATATTAATGGTAACACATAATATAAGAATCGCTGAAGTAGCTGATAGGATTATAACCCTCAGAGATGGACAATTTACTGGTGAAAAAGAAGGTGGAAAACCTATTGAAGAAATCTATAATTCATGATAGAGGTATAAAACATGAAAATACTTAAAAAAGGAAAAAAACACGGTTCAGTAGCTCAGGAAATAAAAAGCTATGAAATAGATCCTGATGCTATGATCCAGACTTTTGATTTGACCAAAATTTATAACATTACGGAAGGGATTGAAATTAGAGCCCTAAATGGAGTTAGTATAGATATTAAGAAAGGTGAATTTGTTTCAGTTATGGGACCATCAGGTTCTGGAAAAACTACCCTTTTAAACATGATAGGAGCTCTCGATAATCCTACAAGTGGTGCAGTGTACATAAATAGAACAAATATAGCTCATATGGATGATGCGCAACGTACAAATTTAAGACTAAAAGAAATTGGATTTATTTTTCAGTTTTATAACCTTGTACCTGTGCTTTCAGCTTATGAAAATGCAGAACTTCCAATGGTTTTTGCTGGTAAACGTAAAGAGGATATAGAAAGAAATGTTAATAAATTTCTTGACCTTGTAGGCATAATAGAGAAGAAGGATTACTTACCTTCAGAACTTTCGGGTGGAGAGCAACAAAGAGTTGCTATTGCACGTGCATTATGTAATGAACCTTCCATCTTAATTGCTGATGAACCAACGGGAGAACTTGATACAACAATGGGTATGGAGATTGTTAAACTATTACGAGAACTCAATCAAGAGCTTAAACAAACGATTTTAATGGTAACCCACGATCCTATGGTTGGTGTTCTTGCTGAAAGGATGCTAAAAATGAGAGACGGTAAAATTATTGAAACTGTTACCACTAAAAATTAACTTTTTTAAAATTTTTTATTTGTCAATAATATATGAATCCTGATTTTGTTTACCTAAGACATTAAATCTTCAAAGTTAATCAGCATTTAATCTTAAAGATTTAATTGGAATAAATAATTTAGACTAATTAATATAAATTCATTCAAATTTTTATGTGTCGAAAAACTTTCGACACATAAAAAAAATAATAAAAAAAAATATTTTTATAAATTCTTTAATCTCGGATCTAACGCATCTCTTAATCCATCACCAACTAACATGAAACCAAGCACAGCAATAAGGATCATAAAGCCAGGCCAAAGTGCCGCCCAAGGTGCATCATATAAATGGAGCCGTGCATCATTTATGTCATTTCCCCATTCAATTAATCTGATGTCGCTATAACCCAGAAAGGCAAGACCTGCTAGAGCTAAAATAACTCCACCGATATTGAATGTAAGAGAAATAATGATAGGTTGTATAGTATTTGGAAGGATATGTCGAAACATAATTCTCCAATTTCCTGATCCTGATGTTCTTGCAGCTTCAATATAAGGCAATTCTCGCGCTTGTAAGACTACCCCTCGAATTAGCCGTGAATAAAACGGTACACCTAAAACTCCAAAAGCTAACATTATATATTCCATTCTTGGGCCCCAAATTGCAACAAATACAAGAGCAAGGATCAGGCCTGGGAACGCAAGAAAGATATCCATTATTCTCATTATTAATGAATCAATCCATCCTCCGTAATATCCAGAAATAACACCGAATATAACGCCAAGAATTACACTAAAGCCAATAGACGGTAAAGCAATGGTTAAAGACGCTCTTGCCCCATAAATAAGCCTTGCTAAAATGTCGCGTCCAAAATCCGTAGTACCGAGGAGATGTTCTGGGGAGGCAGGTTGCCATGCGCCATAAAATACACCATTAGCTTCTTCAAATGTATATTGAGAAAGCCATTCCGGAAAAATGGCGAAAGTTGAAATAAAAAAAACGATCAAAATACCTAAAATGGTTAATGGAGATTTTAATCTTTGTATAAACTTTCTTTTGCTTATCGTTTTTTCATATTCAAATTCCCGAATAGATAATTCTTCAAGCCTATAACCCGGTATAAAAAGAAATTTCAGATTATGGATAATCCATGAGAGCGTACTAATTATAATACCTTGTTCTTTTCTTTCTTCTAGTTCTAATTCTAATTCATATTCTTGTTCTTTTGTTTGTTTCATAACTTTTTCACATATCTCATTTTATCTATTTTAATTATTAATTAATATCATAATCGTAGTCAATAATTGCATACAGAACTTCAATACCAAAATTTATACTAATAAAGACCATTTTGGTTTGAATAAAATTTAGGATATAGATAATAATTTTTCTCCGGCTTCCTTTTCATATATATTTTAAGTTTCATAATATCTTTTATTGAATTGTAACAATAGCTATTATTATCATTTATAAAGAATCTTGTTAAATTCTAGTTCTGTCAAATTAACATGACTTTGAATTCAACAGTTAAAAAATCTTTTAATTATCAAAATAAGAATGTCAATTAAGTTATTATCAATCATATAAAGAATAAAAATCCTATTTATGAGATTATGGAATGTCAAAAGTGAGAGATTATAAAAATAGCTAAGGTAGTACAACTAAAAATTATTTTTTTTATATTCTCTATGTATCTGTTAAATTTAATGACACATTTTATTTTCTTTTTAGATCAAATTATTAGTATTAGATAATAATAATATGATAGATATCTAACAACTAAAAAAGCTCAAATTCGATTCTATATTTCAGACTAAGTAGAACAGATCCAGAAGTTAGTTTCTATACTTTTAACAGTGTAGATACTCCTTTAGAAGAAATAAATAAAGTAATGGCTTTTATTGATAAATATTTCAAATAAAGGAATTTACTATAAGATCATATTTTAATTAACCAAAATTCCTCTTTTTCCTTAACCACTAAAAATTAATTTTTTAATATTTTCTCTGTATCTTCTAAATTATCAAAACTATCAAAATTGACTAAATGACTCTCCACTAATGAAAAACGATTTTATAAATTCTTTAATCTCGGATCGAAAGCATCCCTTAATCCATCTCCAACTAACATAAAACCAAGTACAGTAATAAAGATCATAAAACCTGGCCAAAATGCTGCCCAAGGAGCATCATATAAGTGAAGTCGTGCATCATTTAAGTCATTTCCCCATTCAATTAATCTGATGTCACTATAACCCAGAAAGGCAAGACCTGCTAAAGCTAAAATGACTCCACCACTATTGAATGAAAGAGAAATAATGATTGGTTGAATAGTATTTGGAAAGATGTGTCTAAATATTATTCTCCAATTTCCGGATCCAGATGCTCTTGCGGCTTCAATATAGGGTAATTCTCGAGCTTGCAATACTACTCCTCGAATTAACCGTGAATAGCAAGGAACACCGAGAATTCCAAAAGCTAGCATTATGCATTCCATCCTTGGACCCCAAATTGCTATAAATACAAGCGCAAGGATCAGACCCGGAAATGCAAGGAAGACATCCGTTATTCTCATTATTAATGAATCGACCGATCCTCCGTAATATCCAGCAATAATCCCTAATACTACGCCAACGACAGCACTAAAACCAATAGACGGTAAAGCAATGGTTAAAGAACCCCTTGCCCCATAAATTAGCCTTGCTAAAATATCACGCCCAAAATCTGTGGTGCCGAGGGGATGTTCTAGAGATGCTGGTTTCCATTCACCAAAATATAAACCATTAGCTTCTTCAAATGTATATTGAGACAACCATTCCGGGAAAATAGCGAAAGTTGAAATCATAAAAAAGATTAAAATTCCTAATATCGTTAATGGAGATTTTAATCTTTGTATAAACTTTCTTTTACTTATCGTTTTTTCATATTCACATTCGCGAATAGATAATTCCTCTAGCCTATAACCTGGTATGAGAAGAAATTTCGGATTATGGATAATCCATGAGAGAATTCTTTTTATTTTGCTTGCTTCTTTTCTTTCTTCTAGTTCTAATTCTACTTTATATTCTTGTTCTTTTGTTTGTTTCATAACTTTTTCACATATCCCATTTTATATATTCTAATTATCGATTAATACTACATTCATGATCGATAATTCCATCCAGAACATCAATATCTAAAATTAAAATAATAAAAACAATTTTAACTGGAATAAAATTTAGGATAAAAACAATGATTTTTCTCCAGCTTCTTTTTCATATATTTATTAAGTTTCATAATATCTTATAATAAATTATAACAATTGCTATTACGATCCTTTATAAAGAATCCTATAAAATACTAATTTTGTCAAATTAACATGACATTTCGGGAATTTAAAAACTTTTTAATTATCTGAAGAAGAATGTCAGTTAAGTTTCTATCAATCATTTAAAGAAAAATATTCCTAATTATGAGATTCTGGAATGTCAAAAATTAGAGATGGTAGAAATAGTTAAGGTAGTACAACTCAAAATTATCTTTTTTTAAATATTCTATTCATGCATATTTGGTTTAAAAACATATTTTATTTTCTTTTGAGATTAATTCCTTAGTATTTAGCAATATTTAATCTTAAAGATTTAATTGGAATAAAAAATTTAGACTAATTAATATAACGTCATTAAAATTTTTAACAATAATAATTAAATTGATGAAAAAATGTTTCAAGAGAAAATTATAGATGACCAAATTCTTGAAAAGATGTCATTGGAAAATGTCTTCAAAATTTTTAATGATAATATTTTTCCAATGCTAAATAATGAAGAACAAGAATACTGCAACCAACTTCAAGCATTTTGCTTAGAATTACATCCTAAGATCGATAAATCAAAGGATGTTTATAGTCTACTTCCGGAGCTTGGAAAACACGGTTATATCCAACGAATTAATCCCTGGAAAGATTTTAAACCATATGGAATGAAAAAAGAAATATTATTAGGTACACATATTTCGCTTTTAGATCCACAATTAGAATTATCTCGAGTAGCAACCGGAATTCTATGTGGTAACCCTACATTTCATTATTACTCTCATGGAGGAGAATCTAATATACCACTAAAAGTACAGGATGAGCTTTTATCAGGAGAAAAAGTTGGTTGTATTGGTATTACTGAACCTGAAAGAGGCTCTGATGCTGTCAACCTCACGACTAAATGCACAAAAACTGATGACGGGGTTATTTTTAACGGAGAAAAAGTCTATACTACCAATGGAGCGATAGCTGACTATTTTGCGTGTTATGGTGTATATGATGAAAAAAATCCTAGAGATACTATGGTTCAAGCACTTATTGCTCGTGAATTTGGTGTAAAAACTGAACGTTTAAAAATTAATTCTGTTCCAAGAGTCCAGATATCACATACTATATTAGATAATGTCTTAGTACCTAAGGATTATGTACTTGCAGATGATGGTCTTGGATATAAAAGATTGTTTGAAGGTTTAGTTCCTGAAAGACTTTCTATTATGGGCAGTGGTGTTGGAATTTGTTGGGCTGGATTAATATATGGCATAATCTATACAAATTTAAGGAAACAATTTGGTATGCCTGTAATTAGATATCAAGGCGTTGGCTATGGGTTAGCAGATCTACTAACAAAATCTAATGCAGCAACCGCTTTAGCTCTGCAAGCTGCAACTGTGTATGATGAAAAAATTCTATTTACCGAAAAACCCTCTAAAGAAGCAGAAAAATGGGTTGCATCGATTTCTTCTCAGGGTAAATATTATTTAGCTAAACTTACACACGAATTATGTTATGAAGTACAACAACATATGGGCGGAGTCTCGGTTACAGATAATACACCTGTAGATGAGTTATGTGACGTAAGTAAAATAGAGGAAGTTATTGGTGGTGCACGCAATATCCAACTACTTCTTATCCAATCACAAATTCAAAGGTACATAGGAATGCTCTAAGCTTATTAGTATAATATATAATCTTTAAATCATTAAATAAAACTTTTTTTTATTTCATATTAAAGATAAAATAATACATTTTTCGTATTTCTCTCTATTATATGATTATTCTAAAAATTGTAAAATTATACAATAAAAAAAAAAAAATTTAAACAAATTAACTCCTGAACAATTTTCTATTGAGTTCTGTTTTATATTTAATTAATTGGTAAAATTTCATATGTTAGTTTTACACAGAACTAACGATGTATTCAGTATATCCTAGATACCAAATATCTGTGTTACCAATTTGCACCGGAATCATCCAACCCGGAATATGAAAAGCCTCTGGAAATTCTTCACTAATTACATATCCAAGGTCGAAATAATTACCCATCATCGTTTGATCATCAATGATAGTCAAATCTCCCCAAAATTTTTGAACGAGCGGAAGGGGTGGTTCAGGCCAGTGCGACATAAAACTCAGCCAACAGTGGAATTGGCCTTGAGATATAATTACTGGTGACCCGCTGATGTCGCTTGGGTATAACCAAGGTATTAAAGGCCATATATTATCTCTATGATATGCACCCCCAGTTTTCAAAAACGGTAAATCGGTAACCGTAGTGTAAACATGAGCTAATACATTCCCCTGAGGTGTATATATAGTAAATTCCACATTAAAAGTGATATATACTGTAGTAGTTTGCTGCGCTGAAGCGGGGATCATAATTCCTGATATACCTATCAGAAATACCATACTTATTAATATTTTTGTAACTGTTTGCTTTTTCATTCTAACCCTCTATTATAATATTTTTTGGTTTAATTACATTTTTTATAACAATGTAAATACTATAATGATTTCATTATTTTTATACCTTTGTGTCAAAATTATAAAGATTAACTCAATAAATACTTCTATTAACCTAAGTAAAATAGAAGAAGTTATTGGTGGTGCACGCAATATCCAACTACTTCTTATCCAATCACAAATTCAAAGATATATGGGATTGCTTTAATCTTTTTTTTTAAAATATTGGAAAAATTTAATATTCTAAATTATCTTCTCATTTTTACGAAATCTCCAGATTTCATTAGTTTACAGGGTTTAAGATAATCTTTTCCGATCTTTTCTGCGATATCTTCTAGCAATTTAGACCAACTTTCGAAATTATGCCTACCAGCACTAAAGGGGCCAGGCATACTAGTTCCTTTTAACATAACATCATCTATAATTTTATAACCAGAAACAATTTCCTCTTCCAAAAGCTTACAACCTTCATTTAGTTGAATTGCTAATAAAATTTCAGAATTAAATAAACCAGCCTTTTTACTTAAATTTATTTTTGGAGTCCCTTTTGTCCAATCATAAAAGCCTTTTCCTGTCTTCTTTCCTAAATTTTCTTCATTTATGAGTTTAGTAAGCACTTTACCTGGAGTAAATTCAGGTGATATATATTTTTCATAACTCTTCATACTATTATAACTAGCATCTATCCCAAGATAATCAGCTAATTGACATGGGCCCATTGGGATTAGTTGTCCTGCTCCAGCATCAGCATCAATCTGTTCCCATGGAATATTCTTTTCATACGCTTGATCAAAAATCCAATTGGTATATAAAAGTGAAGGAATTAATAATCTATTAGCAATAAATCCTGGACTTTCCTTTTCAATTCGTACTGAAAGCCTTTTTCCTTTAGTACAGGGTAATTTTTCACCAAGAGTTACACCTATATCTAAGACTTTATCAAGAGTTTTTTCACCTTTCATTACTTCGACACAACATTGAGTAGCTACTGGTGGAAAAAAATGCATTCCAATAACCTGTTCGGGTCTTTTTGAATTGTCTGCAATTTCAGTTATTCTAAATGTTGATGTATTTGAGGCGAAAATACAATGAGAGGGTGAATATTGCATTACTGTGTTACACACTTTTTTTTTAATTTCCATTTTTTCTACAACCGCTTCAAATACAAAATCAGCATCCTTGACTGCAGAAACTAGATCTATTGATTTTTTACATTTTCTCATAAGATCATCAATGGAGATACTTTCTCCTAGCTTGCTCTTAGTTTTAATTTTTTCTAAACCTTCTTCAATTTTTTTAAGTCCATAATCTACGATTTCTTCTTTTAAATCAATTAAAGTGACAGTATAACCAGCCATTAGAGACACTTGAGCAATACCATGCCCCATTATCCCTGCTCCAACTACACAAATATATCTAATATTGTTAATATCAAGCATTTTTAATCAACAAAATGATTCTATTTCAATTATCCTCTTGATTATTATATGATTAATTTCTTATATAGAAGATTTTTATTGAAAATTTTTTTCAATAATAAAAAAAAATTATTCTGTCTTTTTACCGAAGATTTCCTTAATTGGGAATATTATTCCTAAAAATACAAGTGCAGCACCAAGAGCAAAAGTAATCATACTGACTCCAATATATCCAATTACTATTTTATAAATTATAAAAGTTCCCCATGCTATACTTCCTGCTATGAAGATCGCAAACCACGACCATTTTTCACCTTTTCGATAAGCATATTGATTTATTAAAAGAATTAAAAGACCTATAGTGAGTAGCATAAATCCAATTAATTTCTTATTGATAATATATATTTTAGCAAAATCAGGATTACTTTCTAAATAATCAGGAAATGCTTGCCCTGTGTACCATTTAAAATCACTTACAAACATGATTTCCGTAACAAATATCCAAAGAAGAGCTATAACTGTTGTGTATATTCCCAAAAAAAGTATAAACCATGACCCAATCTCTAGGTTTGATTTTTTCATTTTTTTCACTTGGATTATTTATATTTGTTATTATATCATTAAATAATTTATATGTTTTAATAATTCTTATAGATATTTGAGGTTAACTTTTGATAAGGTTATGGAGTATCTTCGAATAATATTTTTATTCATTAAAACTTTTATATATCAATCAAGCTCAATATTGACAAAAAAATAGATCTTAAGCTAATTACTATAAGAAAGCAGAAGATAATAATCTGAAATTTCTTTACCGAAATTTTAGGTGTTATCTGATGACCGAGTTTTGTACCAAGGAATATTATCGGGAAGGCAAATATGAATACTAAAATTAACTCGTATGGAAAGAGATTTCCGATAAAATAAAATGGGATTCTTGAGATCGATAAGATTGTCCCAATTGCCCCGAAGTTTTCTATAAAACTTTCACGATAGTGACCCGTCTTTTCTAATAACGCTACATTGATAGGTCCAGCAGCACTAATCAATCCTGTTAATAAACCATAAGAAAAGCCACCAACAAAAATGATAGGAGAAGTTGTGTTAATTTCATTCTGTAATTCGATAGTTTCAGGACTATAAAAATATTTTATAAGTTTTAAAGAAGAATAACATAAAATAAAGATTCCTAGGATTAATTCAATCCATTCAACCTGGATATTTATAATAAGATATGTTCCAAAAATTGTAGCGGGAATTCCTAAAGAGAGAAATCGGAAAAAATATCCTTTATCTAAGAATTTTCTATATTTGATAAAGTTGAGGAAAGCAGGAAATATTCCCCATATATTAACTAGTATCACTGCATTTCTAATACCAATAATTGGGGTTATAATAGGTATTAAAATTAAAGCATCTCCAAATCCAATGATACCATATATCATGCTAGAGAAAAATATTGCAGCTAAAGTAACATAAATAATCAAATCCCACAATTTCCTTTTTGAATAATTCTAATCGATATTAGTTTGATTAGTAAATAACTAATAAAGATATAGGATTAGAGGTAATGAATTAAATTAAAATTTTTGAAGTATGGAATTGATTATCAATATTGATCATTAATTTTTTTTTGAGGGCTTTTTTTTTTCTTCCCAAAAAGAAGTCTTTGATTTTTCTCAACAAATTTCCAACCAAATCCAGTTAGATCTTCTAGGGGCCCTCGAATACCTTTAGGATTTCCAGTCCTCGTATAAGTAATTTCCGTCCTTTTTATTGCTTTAAACACTTGATAAGGATTTTTAAATTTATCAATTAATGCATTCGCTTTTTTAGGACCAATATCTGCTAAACCCTCTATGATGAAAGATCTTCTTTCCTTTTTAGACATCTGTTTTGGGGCTTTTCTTGAAAATATTGGTGAACTATCTTTTACTTGTTCTCTATGAGCAATTCTTTCAACAACTATTGCTGTATCTTCTAAATTCCTAGTTGGAATTACAGAAATTCCTAATTTATATGAAATAAAAGCAAGGGCGCCGTAGATCGATGAGAGTTTCATGCCAGTATTTTCAAATACCTCATCATTTAAACCTTCTAATATTAAGATTGGATATTCATACGTATCTTTTAAACGAAGTAATTGTTCAAATAACCTATTATCCATTATTGAAGCAATAAAATCGAAACCTTCTTTTCTTTCAATAGCAACTTCGTTAGAAATGACAATATCTGCTATATCTAGTTGTTTTGATTCATAGGTTATTGTATCTTTTTTATTATCTAATAAAGCCATTAATTTTTGTTCTCTATTATCAATAATGACATGGAGTAGTTTATTTTGACTCATTCTACAATTTAAAAATTAATGAGTAATGTATTAAATATTTCACATTTAAGTTATTAAACTATTAATTTTAATATTTTTAATTGAAAAATTTTAGAGTTTTACTAGATTATTATTTTCACTCTGCTTCTGAATTACCTCATAATTAATTCCTTTTAGATAATTCATGATCTCTTTGATATAATACAACTTATTTTTTATAAAAATAAAAAAAAGACCCAAAACTCCCATCACTTCTGTAATGATTATAAATGGATTTGTTAATAATGTTTTAAGCCAATATTGTAATGGTTCTTCGATGGAAATAAAGTTATATGAGACAAAAGGATAAAAAAGGGGGACATAAGGTAAATCTAATAACATATGAAATGTCAAGCCCACTAAAAATGGGAAAGAAACATGTAATTTTCTTTTAGATATTAGATGAACGATCAAAAAACTTATTATTATAAATAATAGATTATGTGAAAAAAAACGTCCATTTCCCAAACCAAAAAGAAAAATTGGTTTGTCTATTATATCAGGGAGGAGTGAACCAATTAATAGAGAAAATTTATTTATTTTAAATTTCTTTATTTGGGGAATTTCTGCTAATAATAGCGGGAAAGCAGCATGGAATATTGGAAAAATTTCAAACCGCCTCTCTATTTCATCTTCTAATTAGGAAATTCTAAAAAAGTAAACAAAATAGAACAAAATTATTAATATTATAAAAACTCCAATTGAAAATTTAAGAGATTTTTTGATTAAGTAATTATAAGAGTATATTTTTTTGTGAAATAGGTCTAATTTCTTAAAGAGATCTGTTACTTTTAAGGTTCCCAAGCCTTGAACATTAGGTTCATACCCTAAATCAATACAAGATTTTTTTAATAATTCATTAATTTCATTGTAGGTCAAAGTTGGATCAAATTCTTTAAGTAAAACAATTAATCCTACGAATATCGAGGCTGAAACACTAGTTCCAGAGACATTTACTCTTAAGTTATGATATAGAGGGACTATTACATTTGAACCATATAAACATAAATCTGGCTTTACTCTTCCATCTAAAGTGGGACCTCTTCCACTAAAATTACATATATCAAGTTCTTTTGTTAAAGATCCAATAGTAAAAACCTTATCTGTTGCCCCTGGACTACCAATTGTTTGTTGATTTGATCCAAAATTCCCTGCTGGGCATACTATAATAATACCCTTATCATTAATAAGATTACATGCTAGAGATAAAATGTCTTTACCATCAGAGGGGCTTTTTGAAGTTAAGGAAATTAATAAAATATCAACCTTAATCTTTTCTTTTTCAATTCTATCGAAAATTCTTAAAACATCTGAAAAATAACAATCCTGATTAGAATTTAAAATCTTAAAATCAATAATGTCCACGTTCGGAGCAATTCCTATGTAATTATCATCAATATCTTTGAATTGATTTTTAATTATACTTGCCATTACTGTTCCATGAGATAGATCATCTATTTTATATAAATCTTTGCGAGTTCTTTCCTTTCTACTATTCTTGGTTATAGAGGGAATACCTTTCATAATTCCATCATCAATAATCCCGATGGTTACATTTTTTCCAGTATATACAATCTGAGAGTTTTTATAATCATTTAGTTCTAAAATCTCAATTACATCTAACATTGAAAGGAACAGTTTTTGGTCTTCTTCAATATTAAGAATTGAATCTTCTTTTTCGTAGTTGATAATTTGTTTCTTCTCTAAATTTAACACAATTGAAGGTATTAAATAAAATTTATCTAATATATTCAAATCTTTATTTTTTTCAATAAATTTATCTCGATTTGAAGGATCTTCAAACGAAATAATTACTCTAAATTGGTGATCTTCGGGAAAATTTTCAATTTTTTTTCTAAAAAAAGGATGTACATTCATATTTTCATCGAGTTTGAACTTATCAATATAAATGACTTTTAAAATTTAAAATTATAGGAATAAAACGCTATTTATTCTTTTTCACCAAGGTCTTTTGATATGTGAATTTCGAGCTAATCCTAATTTATCTGGATGATCCTCATTAAAATGAGTTCCTCTACTCTCTTTTCTAGATAATGCACATCTAACTAAGAGCTCTGCCACCATCGATAAATTTCTTAATTCAATTAAATTTTTTTCAATCTTATAATTCCAATAGTAATAATCTATTTCTTCTGAAAAGATATTCATACGTTTAAGTGCTCTTTTTAATCGCATATCCGATCTCACAATACCTACAAAATTTTGCATGATCATTCTAATTTCGTCCCAATTTTGTGTTATAACAACTGCTTCACTGGAAGGAACTGCATCCCCAACCTCCCATTCCGGGAATTCTTTGATTTTCAAATTGCGGATATTTTTGGATAAAAAGTTGGCGCATTCATATGCTCCAGCCAAACCTTCAAGTAATGAATTGCTTGCTAACCTATTTGCTCCATGAAAACCTGTACAAGCAGCTTCTCCAATAACATATAAATTTTTTATCTCAGTAGTACCTTCAATTCCGGCTAATACACCTCCGCAACAATAATGAGCTGCAGGAACTACAGGAATAGGGTCTTTAGTAATGTCAATATTGAACTCCAAACAATTTTCATAAATTCCAGGAAAATGATTTCTAATAAAGTCTGCATCTTTATATGAAGCAATATCCAAATAGACATAATCATTGCCAGATTTCTTCAACTCTGCATCAATAGCTCTTGAAACAATATCTCGAGGAGCTAAGTCTTTCTGAGGATGGTACTTTTCCATAAATTTATTTCCTTTTACATCTTTCAAAATAGCCCCTTCTCCTCTCATTGCTTCTGTAATCAAGAAAGATTTTGCGTATGGATGATACAAGCATGTTGGGTGAAATTGGTAAAATTCCAAGTTAGATATCATAGCACCTGCCCTATAAGCCATAGCTATACCATCTCCAGAAATTGTATCTGGATTTGTAGTATATAAATAACATTTACCTGCACCACCAGTTGCCAAAATGGTAGCCTTTGAAGCAATGTTATGAATTTCTTCTGTTTCCTGCTCTAAAACATATGCCCCGTAGCATTTCAAGTTTTTTACATAGAGATTAACGCCACACCATTTTTCTTTAATTTCAAGATTTTCGAGCTTTTTTACTTTGTTTATTAATGATTGTTCAACATTTTGACCTGTTTGATCATTAACATGAAGTATTCTTCTTACTGAGTGTCCTCCTTCTTGTCCTAAATCATACTCCCCACTTTCATTACGAGTAAAATTAATTCCTAATTCTATTAGATCTTTAATCCTATCTGGCGCTTGATTAACTATTTTTCTTACAATAATTTCATCACATAATCCATCTCCAGCAATAAGTGTATCTTGAATATGCTTCTTAAAGCTATCATTACTATTCCAAACACATGCGATTCCTCCTTGGGCATGAAATGTACTACTTTCATGTAAACGTTCTTTGGTGATCAATAAAACATTTTCTTCGGGTAGTAATTTAGAAAGATAATTCGCAAGAGAAAGACCGGAAATTCCACTGCCGATAATTAAGAAATCTGTTTTTAACTTCAATAGATTTTTACGTTTTTCCTCTTTTTTAATGACAAATTATAATTAAATACTCATAATTAAATTAAAAATTTATTCCTTTCTGTGAATAATTTTTAAAGAATTTTATATAAATTAAGAAGATTCTAATGGTTTTTTGTAATTAAATATTGATTTTTTCTCTCAGTTCATAATTTTTTTTTGAGAAGAAAAATTAGTAATTAATTAAGTTGTAAAAAGAATTCTTTTAAGAGATTCTTGTTCTAAATTAAATTTTCTAATAAAACAAAATTTTTATTAAAAGTCTATGCCAAAAATACGAAATGTCCTTTTTCTTTGTGCTGGCAACACATGTCGATCGCCATTTGCAGCTGAATATGCAAAATGGTTGAAAAATGTAAAGTATAAAAACGAATTAAGAGGCGTTAATTTTGATTCTGCTGGACTTTATCATTATTATGAGACTGCTCAAGAGGGTACAGTCAATTACTTAAAAACAAAAGAAATTGATATTAGTCGTTTTAAAACTAAAAGAATAGATGAGAATTTAGTAAATAAGCAAGATTTAATCTTAACTTTTGAGCAAAAAAGACATATTAATAAGTTAAAAAGAAGATTTAAAAATGTAGATTTAGATAAAAAAGTCTTTTTATTATTAGAATTTGCTGGTGAAAAGGAAAACTTAGAGATTCAAGATCCCTTTTATGCAGAGCAAGAAGAATATAATAAGATTCTTAAAAGAATTGAGGATGGAGTTCTGAAAGTTATTAATAAAATTATTGAAAAAAACACATCAGAAAAAAATGAATAAATTATTGTAGCCTTGGGTAAATTTATATCTCTTGTAAATACCCTCATTAACCAGTTTCTTATTGATTCATTTCTCATAAGAATAGATTATATTGGTTTCTGTAATATTCCTTAGGTCAATCTTTTATTTAATAATTTCCCATAAATTTTATTTTAAATATACTTTTATTAATATATGATTAACTGTGAGTAAAATTAAGAATGTTCTCTTTGTATGTCTAGGTAATACAGCAAGATCTCCAGCAGCAGAATACTTAGGTCGTTATTATGCTAAAAAACTTAATGCTGATTTACAATTTGATTCCTGTGGTTTTATCAACGCTTTTGGTTATATGCAAGCAGAATCTCGTATTTTCTTGGATTCTAAAGGAATTAACCATTCAGACTTTACACCCAAAATAATTAATCGTAAATTATTAGAAAAACAAGATTTAATCCTTACAATGGAGTATAATCATTCGAAAGAAATCAAGAATGTATTTAATAATGTTAAAGATATTGATAAAAAAACCTTTACATTGAAAGAATTTAACGGAGAACCTGACGATTTAGATATAATCGATCCTTATTATACTTCAAATAGCACTTATAAAAAGGTTTTAAAAATTCTTGATGAAAATGTTAGAAAAGCAATAGAAAAAATCATCTTTCTTAACAATTAAAATTAATAACACTTCATTACTTGAAAATTCGCCTTTCCATCTATAAATTAAGTTAGTAAGATTTATATTGTTATAACAAATTACAACTAACAATATATATTTTAAATATTAATCAAGTGTAATTTATGGAATTAGCAATTGAAACTCATAATCTAAAAAAATATTTTGGTACCATTCACGCTGTCGATGGAATAGATATACAGATACAAAAAGGGTCATTATATGGAGTTCTTGGTCCTAATGGAGCAGGAAAAACAACAACTATTAGAATGTTATCTACAATTTTACATCCAACTGATGGTAATGCTACAGTTTTAGGATTTGATATCAAAAACGATGCTCGTGAGATTAAGAGACGAATTGGAGTATGTCCACAAGAACTCGTTCTTTATCCACGTTTAACAGCAAGAGAAAATATTCATTTAATTGCCCAAATGCATGGAATGGCAAAAAAAGATTATAAAGAAAGAACTGATGAATTGTTAGGGAAAATGAATTTGTTAGATAGGGCAAATTCTTTAGTTAAGAATTTTTCAGGTGGTATGAAACGGCGAATAAATGTATTAATGGCGGTGGTTCATGAACCAGAGTTATTATTTTTTGATGAACCTACAGCAGGTCTAGATCCGCAATCGCGTCGGGTGGTATGGGATTTTATTCGAGATTTTCAACAAAAAGAATGTACTATTATTTTAACAACACATAGTATGGAAGAAGCAGATGATCTTTCGGATGAACTTGTTATAATAGATTATGGGAAAATTATAACCAAGGGTACACCAGATGAACTAAAAGGAACACTAGGAGAAGGAGATATATTAGAATTTAAGGTTAAAGAGATAGAACAACGAGATGAGATTATTGAGCGGGCAAAATCACTAGATTTTGTTAAATGGGGAAAACCAGTTGGAAAACATAGAATTGTTCTTAATGCTCTTGATGGACTCAGACGAGTTTCTGAAATCATGGATGTTGTAAAAGTAAAAATGGAAGATATTTCTGTTCGTAAAAACACATTAGAGGATGTATTTATTGATATTACAGGTAGGAGGTTGAGAGATTAATGGAACAAAGATTAAATCCGAAAACTACTTCACAGCTTTGGTATTTAACAATAAAAAACTTCAAGTCGATGATCCGTGAGGTAAGTCAGTTAATTTGGATATTTGGATATCCTTTGATCTTCATGCTTTTGTTTAGGTTTGCTTACGGTGCTGAAGTTTATGAATTTATGGCACCGGGTGTTGCCATTATAGGGCCGATAGTTTTGATTTCACAATTAGCAGGGCATTTTGCTGATGAAAAGGAATCAGGAACATTACAACGATTAATTACAACTCCCGTTTCACGACAGTCCATATTATTATCTGGATTGTTTTCCCAATTAATAGTAGCAATAATACAAATATTAATTATGATTCTCCTGAGTCTTTTATTTGGAGCTTATTATCACCGTGAGGCAAATCTCTTTTTGGTATTTTTAATTCCTTTTTTAGTTGCATTTAGTTCTCTTGGATTTGGTTTATTACTTGCCTCATTTGTGAAAACTGCTAGCTCTGCTGGGGGACTTGCATGGTTTATCATTCTACCACTCCAATTTTTGGGAGGATTGTTAGTTAATCCTGATTTAGTACTTCTGGAATTTATACCAACATCTTTAGCACTAAGGGCAATGACAGCTGTAATGATCGATGGAAGTGTTGCATTTGATCCAGTTGGATTAAATTTATTGTTGATTACTATATGGGGTATAGGTTTAATTCTTCTGGGGATAATATTATTCCAAAGAAAAACAGCAATTCTATAATATTTGTTCTTTAATAACTAAAATTTTTTTTAAATTACTCTTTAAATAGATCAAGAGCTATATTTATTTATTAACACCTAAGAGTTTTTGATTTAATTTGTGAAACTAGGGGTATTTTCTAGTGGAAGATTATATAAAGGAAATAAATCAGAGAATACAAAATCCAATTGAAAATATTAATTCAGTTAAAGGTTTTGAAATTATATCTGAATCTTTAGTCTATAAAGTGTTTGATGTTTTTGGCCGAAATAGTTTACTTTCGATTTTGTATCAGACTGGAGCTTTTCCAGGAACAATTATTGCGGAAAGAATAAAAAGGGAATATGGCCAAGAAGAATTTGAAATAATGGAAGCTTTAGTAATCTTAATGGATGAATTAAAAGAATTTTATTCGATTAAGATAAGAAACATTGAACAATATGAAGATAAAATACGAATAGTTATTGAAAATCACTGTTTTTTACGCAAACCAATTAGTCATCGAGAAAAGTTAAAATATGGAAAGGCGTTTTGTAGAATCAATAAGGGATATTTTGAAACAGCATTTCAAAAATTATTAGGAAAAAAGATAAGAAAAATTGAGATCAATTTTCTTGAAAACGACGCTGAGAAAGATGTATGTGTTGAGGAACTTAACTTTTATAAACAATTCAATTTATCATCTTAAAATTTATTTAAATTAAAAGAAAAGAAATAATTTTTAATTAATCTTATTTAGCTAAGAATTATGAGTTTTTAGATTCCAGAAATTTAAAAAAGAGATTAATTCTTCTTCTCCAAGAAAACCAATTAATTCTTGAGTATCTTTGTTCTTTACTGCAATAATATGAGGAATATTACCCATTAATCTTAGATTTTTCAACGCTTCTTTTCCTGATTTATTATCATCTATTGATGGAAAATCAGAAACATTTCTCATTATATCTCCTACTATATAGTTTGGTCTTTGCAACACAGGTATTCTTGTAATATCATCAATATGTATTATTCCTATAATATCTTCTCCTTTAATGACGGGGAAATATGACTTCCTATATCGAATAAAATATTCTATAAAAGCAAGATCTAATGGAATACTAAAAGGAATTTCTAAATTTGATATAGTAAGCATCTTTTTAATGTTAACTTTAGATAAAATTACTTCATTTTTAGTTTGAATATATGATTGTCTTGTTGAAGAATTCAAAAATATACCCATCATTATTAGCCATATTCCGCTGAATAAGCTAAAAACGAAGGATTGAAAAAATCCATAAAATATTAATCCGTAACCAATAAACAAACCCACCTTTGACGCAATTTTTGTTGCAGATAATATATCATTTTTGCGTTTCCATAAGAATGCTCGTAATATTCTCCCTCCATCAATTGGAAACGCTGGTAATAAATTAAAAACACTTAACACAATATTTGAGATACCAGAATACATAAGAGTTACAGAAATAATTAATGGAAGATTTATCGGTAAGAATAGTAAAGACAATAATCCCACCCCTATAAGAAAGCTTGATAATGGGCCAACTATTGAAATAATCATTTCAGATTTCGGAGTTCTTGGTTCTTCCTCAATTTTTGAAACACCACCAAATAAATAAAGTTCAATTTCCGTTACTCTAAGACCATATCTCTGCGCTACTATTGAATGACTTAATTCATGAATCAATACAGAGATCAATAAAATTATTCCATTCAATAACCCAACAAATATTAATTCTATTAAAGGCGCATTTGGTATAATAGAAAGATAGAAATTAATTGAATAAAAGCCAACAAGCCCTATAATTAATAATGTCGAAAAATGGAGTTTTATTTCAATTCCATAAATTTTAGCTATTTTTATGTTTCTAACCTCT
>JBHLLG010000035.1:0-28390 GCA_048885925.1 Candidatus Hermodarchaeota archaeon | reverse complement strand
GCTGTAGATGCTTTAATTGATTATTTAGAAAAGTTAGCTAAAGGTATGACAAATAAAGCCCTTGAAATGACTCGACACGCTGGACGTAAGAAACTCACTCTACAGGATATGGACTTAGCAATGAAAGTAAAATAATCATATATAACTAATATTTTAACTGAAATTCTAATTTTTTTTCTTTTTTTTTTCTTTATTTTCAAAATATTCATTCAAGCTTGTTATATTTTTAGATTATTCAAATATCTTCTTTCTTTTCCAATATTAAAAATTAAAAGACTAGTATTATGACTATTTGTCTAATTTTCCTTCAAAAGTTCATAAAAAGTTCAGAGTAGAGCTCTATTTATAACATAAAATATTTTTAAAATTCATATGGAAACATGTAATGTTATATGTGTGGAAGATCCTAAGGAAAAGTATAAGCTAAATATTTTCAAATCTTATATTTTGAATTTTATTTTAGGGATCCATACGGTCAGGGCTGTTTATTATGCATTCAGCACTGAATGGGGTGGACTTACGTTTTTTGAAATGATGATCTTACAAAGTTATTTCATGTTTATGATTTTTCTTTTTGAAATTCCTTCAGGTGCAATTGCTGATTATTTAGGAAGGAAAAAAGCATTAACATTATCATGTATTTCTTTAGTTGCAGCAGCTATATTTTATAGTATATATCCAATCATTTTTCTATTTTTTATAGCAGAGACTTTTTGGGCATTTAGTATGGCTTTATTTTCAGGCACTCAGGAAGCATTTTTATATAACACCTTAAAAATGTACGGAAGGGAAAAAGACCTCTCTAAAATTTTAGGACGAACACAAACATTAAATTTAATAGCATTAACACTATCCGCTCCACTTGGATCCGTTATTGCAGCAATGGTTTCTTTACAATTTACTATGAATTGTTTAGCAATAGTCTTTTTTGGGGCATTCTTAATAACAATAACATTAAAAGAACCTCCATACAGAAATGAAAAATATTCGAGAAATTATTTAAATATTTTAAAAGAAGGATTTAGAGAATTAAAAAAGAATAAAGTATTAAGAATTTTATGTTTTGACAGAGTATTTATTGGTGCTTTAATCTATTTTCTTTTTTGGACTTATCAACCATATCTTCAAGCAGTTAATGTTCCTCTGCTTTTATTTGGATTCATAACCTCTCTAATGAATATTGCCAACGCAGTTTTTATGAATTTAATTCCCAAATTATTTAAAAGTACTAAAAGGAAGGTCATACTTTTAGTATTGATTGATATTATTAACGGTATTGCCTTTATTCTTTTAGGTTTAACTATGAATCCGATATTAGGGATAACTTTTATTTTGATTATTGTTGGGTTTGGATATCCAAGATTTTTAATTTATGTAAATGGAATAAATAAACAAATCGAATCTGAAGATAGAGCAACTGTTCTTAGTACAATTAACATGTTTCGAAGTCTAATCATGGCAATTATTTATCCATTTGTCGGGATAATTGTAATGTGGAATCTTTTTGCTGTTTTTATTATAATAGGGGCAATGATACTAATTCTCACATTAACAACTAGAGTTAAAAGTGAATATCTTTAGCTAATAAATAAAAACATTTTGAAATATGTTTCTAAAAATATTCTTATCTAATCTTAGATTTATTAATTAATAGTTCATTTGTGTAATTATAATCTAGAACAGTTGTTTGCTACTTAAAGAAATGTCAGAAGGAAAAAAATATAAATCTATTCCATTTATTGACGGAGATCAAATCTCTCTTGGACCTATTAGCTTTGATCACATTAGTCTCTATGTTAGATGGATGAATGATCCCAAAATCCGTAAATACATGAGATATAATATGCCTCAAACTATTGAAGAAGTGAAAAAAAGATTTGTATTTGATAAGAATGAAATTAAAAGTGAAATCTTTTTTGAAGTTTACCATAAAAAAGATATTAGACCAATTGGACTAGTAGGATTTATTAGAATTTATTGGTTTACTCGTAACGCTCACATTTTTTATCTTATTGGAGAATCAGCTTATTGGGGACAAAATATTGCGACTGAAGCGGTAAAATTGGTTGTTGGTTATGGCTTTAATGAATTAAATTTGCATAAAATTACAGCTAGGACTTTTGGTCTAAATAAAGCTTCTCTACGAGTAATTGAAAAAAATAATTTCCATCATGAGATAACTCTCAAGAAAGAAACCTATATTGATGGAGATTATGTAGATCTTCTAAATTATATTATTTTTAAAGACGAATGGAAAAAGTCTCAATAGAAAATATTTTAAATAATTATATGTAATCCGAAAGGTAAAAAGAATGGAAAAAGAAAACGAATTAATATCTAAATATGACATTGAACCTATTCCTTTTATTAAAGGAAAGATAATTTATTTATGTCCCCAAAATTCACTAAATGTGCCTCTCTACGCTAAATGGAGTAATGACCCAAAGGTTCGCTTATATGCTCGAAATGTCACACCAAGAACCGTTGAAGATCAAAAAGAAAGGTTTGATAGAGCTAGTGAGAGATTTCCTAAGGAAATATCTTTTGAAATCTGGCATATAAAAGATAATCGACCAATTGGCACTACAGGCTTAAATCATATAGATTGGGTCAATGGTTGGGCTAATGCAGGTCTTACAATTGGAGAATCTGATTACTGGGGAAAAGATATTGCTACAGAAGTTACAGAATTACTTGTTGAATATGCTTTCAATGAGTTAAATCTACATAAATTGCAGGGAGGGGCTGCTGTCCAAAATATTGGGTCATGGACTGTTGCTGAAAAAATTGGATTTGAATTTGAGGGAATCCGAAAACATGAAATGTATGTTGATGGGAAGTATATTGATAATAAAACATATCGCTTATTAAAAGAAGATTGGATAAAAAAAAAGAAAAAAAATGGTTAAAATTTAAGACCTTCTATTATCAAATTATTAGGTGTATAATGTGACGAGTGAAGATGGAAAAGAAAATGAAATATTCCCGTTTCTTGAGGGAGTAAGAATAGATTTAGTAGCTCAAAATTCTAAATGGATCAATCTATTTTGTAAATGGCAAAATGATCCAGAGGTTCGTATTTATGCTCGAACATCATTCCCTGAGACCTTGGAGGATGTAAAAAAATGGTTTGAACCTTCCAATGAACAAGGTCCAAAAAATTCTATTTTTTTTGTGATCTATCATAAAAAAGATAGGCGTCCTATTGGTGTTATTGCACTTGTTAGAATCAACTGGTTAGATCGCAATGCTATTATTTACGCAAGAATAGGTATTCCTAAGTACTGGGGAAAGGGCTTAGTAGGAGAAGCAGCAAAATTATTGATTAATTATGGATTTACAGAGTTAGATTTACATAAGATCAATGCTCGCATCTTTAACCCAAATAAGAGATCCCTTCGTGCCGCAGAGAAATTGGGATTTAATCAAGTAGCAATTCTTAAAGAACAATCATATGTTGATGGAAAATATGTCGATGAAGTTTGGTTTTCACTATTTAAGAGAGATTGGATGGCACAAAACTAAAAATTATCCAAAATTTGAAACAATTGTGTTTTGAATTTCAATTAAACCGCTTTTTCGTATTTAATAAGATATTTTTAAATATAATTAAGTCAAAATCAAGATCATTAGGAAATTATTTACCTAAAATTAAATTTATTCATCAACTTTAAAAAAAATTATAAAAGAGAGATCTTAATGGCAGAAGCTCAAAAAGTTAGATATTCCGAAACGTTAACTAAGAAAAGAATGGTATTATTCTCATTATCAGGTATTAGCACTGGATTTTTATTTGCAATGTGGGGTCAAATTCAATATTTTGCTGCAGATGTTCTATTAATTCCTCAAATAGCAATTGCATTGATTTATCTTGTGTACTCATTTGTAGAAGCCATAAATGACCCAATAATCGGATATTTAGCAGATAGATCTAAAAGATTTACATCTAGATTTGGAAAAAGATATCCTTGGATTATGATTGGATTAATTTTTGGACCAATTATATTAGTCTTTAGTTATATTGAAATCTCATCTTCTATTGGTATTTTAGTGATTTGGTTGATTCTTACTATGCTTTTGCATGATACTTTTATGACTAGTGTTGAAATTAATCATAATGCATTATTTCCAGATTTATTTAGGGGATCTTCTCATAGAGGATTTGTAATATGGATTGGAGCAATGATTGCTGGCTTCATTACTATTGTGGCCAATGGCTTGATTCCCAGTTTAATTGATGGGATTGGATATTTAGGAGCAGTTATTATTGTAGTTATTATTGCCTATATTTTTGTTATTCCCTATAGTTTTGGGATACGCGAACCAGAAGAAATGAAAAGTTTTCGAGCTGAATTAGATGCAACGGAGAAAGGGTCTTCTTCGGTAAAGGAGATACTTAATCGTGTTTTTAGAGATAAAAATTGGATGGCAATTGTTATCGGTGGCTTTGCATGGGCTGTCGGTGGAGCATGTTTCTTATATGGATTAAACTTTTTTGTTGTAGATAGTTTAGGTTTAGAAATCGGAGATACATCAATACCGCTAATGATGTTATATCTTGTTGGATTTGCTCTAGCTCCTTTATGGGTTTGGATAGCAAAAAAGATTGGTAATAAGATAGCCTATATATTGGGAATGTCTTTGAATATAATCGGTTTTTTTCTCTTATTCTTTGTTACTAACTTATCAGGTTTAATTTTTATTTATACTTTCAATGGTATTGGATTCAGTGCAACTTCTGGAGCAATATATGGTTTATTGAGGGCAGAAGGGATAGATAATGCCACTGTTAATTCTGGAAAACGAGAAGAAGGAAGCTATACAAGTATATGGAAATTCTTTACAGCATTTTCATACTTTTTTCAAACTATTATTTTTGCGATAGTTTCAGGAATAACGGGATATGATACAGCTTTAGGAACTGGAAATAGTGATACTGCTAAATTTGGTTTGATCTTTCAAATGTCAATAATTCCAATGGTAATATTCTTAATAGGTACAATCGCTTTTGCTCTTATGTACAAAATATCTAAAGAAGATGCAAAATTAAATAAAGAGAAACTTATCGAAATGGGTCTTTAAATAAAGATTGTAAAGGATTAGTCATATAAATATTAAATTTAAACATATTTTTTTTAAAAAATTATTATTTTCCATTGAATTCTGGTATTAATATTACAAAATTACTTCCCTTTGTAGAATCTCCTCTTACCTTATCTTCAACCCAAATTTTTCCATGAAAGACCTTTAGAATTTTCTTTACGAGAGAGAGACCTAAGCCCATCCCCTTTGAACCCTTTAATTCTCGATTACCTTGTTTAAATATAATTTGTTTTCTCTCATCTGGTACACCAATACCATTATCAATAAATTCCATTTTGATATAATTTTTCGCATTAATTAGTGATTTAGAGACTATAACTTCAATTTCTATGTCTTTATTGTCATTATATCTTATTCCATTTATTAAGGTGTTTTCAAATACCTCCTGTAGATGTTTATTACCATTAACAGTTAGATGATCATAGGCACAATCAATTTTGATGTCAATATTTTTATCAAAATATGCTTTTTTTACAGAAACTATTGAACTTCTCATTAACTCACAAATTTCAGTTGGCTGAATCTCAATTTCTTCTTCTTCAAGTTCAGAAAGCATATGAACATTGGAAACTAATTTGGCTCCTCTTTCTGTTGTATTTTTAATAATTTTTAAAATATCTTCAATTATTTTAGATTTTTCAGAGCGATCTAAATGATATGTTAGAAGTTCAGTTGATGAAGTGATAATGTGCAAAATATTATTAATATCATGGGCAAAAAGATCTTTATAGAAATTTACTTGATTGTAGGCATTCTTATACTTTTTTTCAGATTTTTTCAGAGCATCTTCATTTCGCTTACGTTCTGTAATATCTCTTGAAATAATAATTGCTTTTAATTCACCATCTTTATCAATAAAAGTTTTACCCTTTGCCTCAATCCAAACCCAATGACCATCTTTATGCTTAAATCGTAATTCAGTTCCTCCTTTTCCTTCTTTGAACCCTTCAAATAAAGCTTTAGCCGTCTTTGACATATCCTCTGGATGGGTAAACTTTAAAGCAGATTTTCCAAGAAGATCATTATTTGAATAACCTAGAATTTGCTGAAATGCATTTTCATTAATATATTCATATTTAAATTTCTTGTTCAATATTCCAATTAAATCATAAGCGGTTTCACAAATTAATCGATATTTCTCTTCAGATTCTTTTAATTTCCTTTCTAAGTTAAACTTATCTGTGATATCGATAAATGTTCCATCAATTCTTATTGGATTTTTATTTTCATCACGAATTAAATGAGAATTCAACTCTACAACTATTTTTTTACCATTTTTAGTTAAAGAATGACAAATGTAATTTTTTGTAACTCCATTCTTTAATAATTGTTCTATGTAAGCTTTTCTATGTTCGGGGTATTGCCAAAATATTCTAACATCTTTATCTTTCAAACTTTCAGACGGATCATAACCTAAAATTATATTGTGGGCTTTGTTATGATTTAACATCCGACCATCTATACTCACTGAATAAAAACCAACATCAATATTTTCGAGTAATTGACGATATTTTTTTTCAGATTCATATAACTTCTTTGTCCGATTTTGAATTTGTTGTTCAAGTTTTTTATTTAGATTCATTAACTTATTTTCAGAATCTATTAATTGCTGTTCAGCTTTTCTTTTATCAGTGATATCATCTATTTGAATTAAAACTAACGTTGGAGGAATAAAATTAAATCCAATGCTCCAGAATTTTACTTCATTAGTTGAATCAATTACATATTCTAATTGTTTTGTTAATGATTTTTGTTTTTGATAACAGAATTGTAAATCTTGCATTATATGGGGATTCTTCTTGAATAAAGTTGAAGCTTTGATACCTAAACTTAAATTGGAATCAAAAAATGAATATTTTTTTGCAGTATCGTTCACATCTACTAAAATAAAATCATTATTCTGATATTGCCAGACATATACTGAAATTGGAATCCCATCAAAAAGCTTCCTTATGTAATCTTCTGAATTTATTAAAAATTTCTCAATTGAGGTCAATAATTTCACCCGTTCTTTGGAAACATATCTTAGATTGCTTTAATTAAAAATCTAGTATAATAAACAAAATAGATTAACTATATTATATTAAATAAGTTGATTAATTTTATTTTGACTTATTTTAAATAAAATAAAAATCCAAACTAATAAAAGGCTTCAAAAATTTGGCTTGAACGTTCCTTTATCAAAAACAAATAAAGTAAAATTGATGTACTTATTTTAATTCTGGTAATAATATAATGAATTTACTCCCTTTAGTATAATCTCCCTTCACTCTATCTTCTACCCAAATTTTACCATTAAATGTTTTAAGAATCTCACTTACTAAAGAAAGTCCCAATCCCATTCCTTTAGATCCTTTAAGTTCTCGGTGTCCTCGCTGAAATATGATTTTTTTTCTATTATCTGCAACACCAATACCGTTATCAACGAACTCAATTTTAATATGGTTCTTTCCATCAAATTTTTCTTTAGAAATTTTGATATAGATTTCTATCTTCGAATTTTCATTATATTTTATTCCATTGATTAAAACGTTTTCAAAAACATCTTGAAGAAGTACGTTAGCTTCAGTAAAGTTCTCTCCATTGGTAAGATTAAATGAAATATCTAGAATTCTTTCGCTATACGCTTTTTTAACAAATTCTATAGACTTTTGAAGAAATAAATTAATATCTATTCGAATTTTACTTAACTTTTCCTGCTCAAGCTCTGTAAGAGTACGAACGTTGGAAACTAACTTTGAACCTCTTTCCACTTGACTTTTTATCATTTTTGTCATATTTTCTAGATTTTTAGACTTTTCAGAATCCCCTAATTGAAGCGAAATTAGTTCTGCTGAGGAATTGATAATTTGAAGTATGTTATTAATATCGTGAGTAAAGAGATCTCTGTAGAAATTTGCTTTATCATACGCATCCTTATAATTTTTTTCTGACATTTTTAGAGCCTCCTCAGCTACCTTACGATCTGTAATATCTAACACAATACCCTGATAATGGGAAATATTACCCTCAGAATCTCTTCGAATCCAAGTTCTATCATCTAACCATTTTACTTCTTTAGATTTAGTTATTATTCTATATTCTTGAACAAACTCATTGATGTCTTCATTACTATACGTATTTACTTCTTCAGAAACTCTTTCTAAATCATCAGGATGTATAATTTCTCCATAGATAACGTTTCCAGAATAAAAATCCTCTTGAGTATACCCAAATTGATCTACATTTTTAGAAACAAATTCTACAGGCCATCCTTGGGAATTTTTCCATAGAAATAACACACCAGGGCTATTATTAATAATTTTTTCTAGTTCTTTGAGTTTTTCAAAGGACTTTTCTAGTTCTTCTCGAGCAAGCTTTCTATTTTGTTCTGATTCTTTTTTCTCTAAGATAATTCTAAACCGTTTTCCGATTTCATCTAATAAATTCTTCTCTTCTGGTAGGAATAGATAATCTTTTATATAATAAATTTCGATATTTAGTCGTTTCTTATTTATATTAATTTGAGTTCCTATTTTCCTCTTTGTTTTTTTGAAATTTTCAGATTTAAATTCATAATCATCAAATATTATACGAATACTTGTTAATTCTGGGAATTGCATTGCTGTAGGAATAAGATTTATAGCCTCTTTTATGAATTCCTGAGATGATAAGTTTTGATTTTCGGCAATCTTAGAAATTTCAAACAATAAGTTTAACTCTTTGACCCTTTCTTTGAGAAGCTGTTCTGATTCTCTTAATTTAATTTCTGCTTGCTTTTTTTCTGTTATATTTCTATCTATCCCTCTATAACCCAGTAATTCTCCTTTTTTATCAAAAAAAGGAATTCCACTAGTTTCAAGTGTGATTAAATGACCGTCTTTATGAATATTAACATTTTCTAAACTTAAAAGAGAATTTTTTTCTTGTTTCGTGTTTTGGAAAATAATCTCTATACGTTCACTTTCTCCTTTCGGCATTAAATCAAATGGATGTTTTCCAATTACTTCTTCGACTTCATAACCTAATATATCTTTTATTCTAGGATTAGAATACGTGTAAATACCGTTTGTATCGACTTCCCAAATCCAATCACTCGTAGTTTCAACTAAAGCTCTAAATTTTTCTTCAGATTCTTTCAATTTTAGCTCTATTTCCTTTCTTTCGGTAATGTCTCTACCAATAGATACAATTAGTAAATTTCCATCTGTATCTTTAAGTGCTGTTCCTGTATACTCATATGGAATTTTAGAACCATCTTTTGTAATTAATTTCATTTCAAGGGTTGCTTTTCCACCTTGTAATACTTTTTGTATTGCTTTTTCAGCTTTCATTAAATCTTCTTCACTATAATATGATTCAGGAGCCTTCAATGAAGCTACTTCTTCGTCAGAATACCCACTCACTTGATTAAAAGCTTTATTCCACTGAATCGCTTTTCCTGTTTGAGGATTAAATACAAAAATCGTGTCATTTGAAGCATTGATCACATCTTCCGTAAATTTCTTTTCAATCTTTATTGCTTCTTCTGCCTTTCTACGCTCGGAGATATTTTTTGAAATACCGAGAATTGCGATGGCTTTACAATTATCATCACGTAGAAATGTTATTGTCATTTCTACAGGTATTATGGAACCATTTTTATGAATTTGTTCTGTTTCAAATGTGCGAGAACGATTTAAATTTTTTTCTTTCTTTCTCTCAATTCTTAATTCTTCTTTAAAAATCTGTGTGACTGTTTTTAAAGATTCTTGGGTTAAACTCTTATTAATTGGTAATTTGATTGCTTCTTCAGCAGTATAACCAAGAATCTTAGGGCTATTAGCACTTACATACGTCATATTCAAATTCATATCTGTAGACCAAATAACTGTATCTGAATTTTCTGCGATTAAACGATAACGTTCCTCAGATTCCTTTAACTTTCTTTCTGCTTCTATTTTATCTGTAACATCTATAGAGGTGATTAAATCTGCCGGTCTTCCTTCAAAATTAATAGTCTTTGAAAAATTTTCAATCCATCTAATTTCTTTATCTTTTCTTATTAAGCGATATCTATATTGAGGAATAACATCTTTCTCTCCTGCTTGCTTTTTCTTGGCCTGATCCAGAACAAAACTTTTATCATTAGGATGAACCACCTTCATGAACTCATATGGACCCCATTTTTCTATTTCTTCACGTGAATATCCATTTAATTGCGATACACGATCATTGAAGTATTTTATAAAACCATCCTGTATAACTAATATACTCATGAATGATTGCTCAGTAATTGCCCTAAATTTTTCTTCTGATTGTTTAAGCTCATCTTCCGCTTTCTTTCTCTCTGAAATATCTCTTACGCTTAAATGAAATTTTGGATTACCTCTTTCATCGTAAAAAAGATTTCCACTGAATTCAGTATAGATATAATTTCCATTTTTGTGTTTCAACCTACCTTCTGTTATCAATTCTCTTCCATCAAAAACTTTTACAAATTCATTGAAAATTCTTTCTCGATCATCGGGATGCGCAAACCATATACCCTTCTTTTTAATCATGTCTTCTTTTGAATATCCTAAAACTTTTTCTAAAGCTCGCTCATTTATAAATTCAACCTTGAATTTTCTATTAAGAATCGATACAACATCATTGGAATTTTCAGTAACTAATCTATAATTCTCCTCCGATTCTTTTAGTTTTTTTTCCAAATTCTTTTTTTCAGTTATATCCCTAGCAAGAATAACACCTTTTAAGTTCCCGAGATTATCATAAAAAGATCTTCCTTTAACTTCCAACCAAATATAATCTCCATTTTTATGCTTTGCTCTAATTTCACCTAATCCTCCACCTTTTTTATAAGCAGAAATCATAGCTTTAAATGCTCCTTGTTTATCATCTTCAGAAACAAAATCAATTGGAGATTTTCCTATTACTTCTTCCTTTGTATAACCTAGAATATCTATACATGCTTGTTGATTAATATACTCAAACTTGAAATTTCGATTTATTATACCTATTAAATCACTAGCATTTTCTAGTATCAATAGACATCTGTCTTCAGAAATGTCTGGTTTTAACTTTTCTTTATTAACCGCCATAATTAATTATTGCCTTCGAAATTATGTTCTAAAACTCTTCTATGAACGAATAACTACTTTATTAAGTAATCTTAAAAATTCTATTTTAGTTTTTATTTAATATTCTATAAAATAGATCTATTTGTTCATGATATCAGAACAAATAAATAGTACTACTCCATCTTTATAAACTAATTGAAATCTAAGGAATAAATAAAATGGTTTGGCTTTAAGTTCCAAACTAATATTTCTTTAGGAAACTAAATGTTCTTAAAAGAAATTTTTAATAAATTTATATATCATAAAAAAAGAATATAAAAAAAAGAAATTTAAAATTTGGAGCAAGATTCAATTAGCCTCCCCCTATCGGGGGAAATATCGCTATTAAATCTCCATTCTTCAGCGTTGTCTCGAGGTCTTTATGAGGTCGTCCATTAACTAAAATTATTGCCCTTCTCTCGTCCTTTGGAATATTATGCTTGTCAAATAGCAGTTTAACCTTACTATTTTCAGGGATCGTTAAAACTTCCTTATCTGGTCCGTATTCTCGCAAAGTAGCAAAAAATTTAACTGTTACTGTAATAGTTTTGTTATTCATCCTCTTCTCGCTTAAAATACCATTTATATAATAATCCCATATTTCGTGGAAATAATGAAACAGTATCTCCAGGTTTTACACTTTTTGTAAGTCCTGCATATATTCCATTTACAAAAATGTGACTCACTTCATTATCTTCAATCAAAAACTCTCTAAGTATATCTGCTACCCATTTTATATCAGTATTATTAATCTCTAACCGTAACGGTAAGGTTCCTGATATATTTGGATCTGCTTTTCTTCTTAAATCCCCAAATAGTTTTAAATTAATCGACATTTTTATCTAATCTTCTAAACTAAAACACGCTATCTAAATCCGAATCCGACACATCAAATACTGTATTATGCGGTGGGAGTTTTTCATCAAGAAACATCTCTGGGAGTCTATCATGCATCGGTGTAAATCCTGCTTTTTTGTTAAATTCAAGTTCTACGTCAACAATTGACTTCCCTATTGGCGCAACATCATCGACAGTCAAATTAGTTCCTAAAACTCCATTTAAAGATTCCATAACACCCTCTAATCCCTCAGGAATATCAAGTACTGCAAATGCAATGAAAAGACAATATCCTGTGGCATCAACAGCTGCAGTTGCTAATTGTAGATTTCGCGAGACTTCAGCTTTTTTAGGATCCATTGGATCTAATGTTCCACCTACTCCTAATATTTCTGGTGCAATAGCATATCCCGCTGTATGATCAGCACCCATAGGTGTTGTAGCATACGTTACACCTATTCCTTTGATCGCTCTTGGATCATATGCAGGTAATCCTTGGCCCTTCACTGTTGGTATTCTTGTAACACCTAAAACTTTACCAGTAATCTCTGTTCCATTAGCTAAAATCTTTCCTATTGGTGTTTTTTTGCGAATTTCATCCATGAGTTTAATCGCTCCCTTTCCATCTCCAAAATTGATCAATCCTCCTTCCATGGCTACTGCTATTGTATCCCCCGCTTCTATAGTATCACATCCAAGATCGTTACAAGCACGGTTTAACTCACCAATATCATCTAAATCATAGATCCCACAATTTGGTCCAAGTGCCCAAACACTTTCATATTCAAGGACTCCTACTGGATCTTTTCCACCCGGTTTTACCCAGATTTCTGAACACTGTATAATGCAACCAGGATTACAAAAGTGTGGCCTAACTCCGCCTCTTTTTTTAATTATTTCAGCCTTAGCTTCACCAGAAACGTTTTCAGCTCGATCGTCTTGTCCAGCAGAAAAGTTTCTTTGAGGTAAACCTCCTGCTTCATTAATGATATTTACTAATACAGATGTACCATAAGAATTGAGAGCTCCTTCTGGTTTTGTAATATCATGAGTAGTAAGAGCATCTCTTAATTTTTTTATACCCGCTCTAAATACTTCTTCATTTGCTATTTCTACTCCCGGAGCACCAGTTTCGTCAACTACAATAAATTTGAGGCCTTTAGAAGCCATTACAGCACCTAAGCCACCTCTTCCAGCATATCTGCTAGGTAATCCTTCAGGATCATTAAAACAAACTCCTGACATAGCTCCGAGGAGTTCAGCGGTTACTCCAACACTACATATCCCTACCTTGTTACCATATTCTTTGAATAGATCTTTATAAACGCCATATAATCCTTTTCCAGCCCATTTATTGGCATTAATGAATTCTCCACCATCCATAGATACTTTTAGGAGGTAGTTATCATCACCTTTGTGCTTACCTTCTACTATAATAGCTCCTATTCGCATTCTGGCTAACATTTGAGCAAATGGTGACCCTGCATTAGCTTCCTTTATCCCTCCAGTCAGTGGAGATTTTCCACCAACAGAAATTCTTCCACTTGAGGGAGCATCAGTCCCTGTAACTATTCCTGGAGCAAGTATTAATTTATTATGAGGTCCTAAAGGATTGCATGTTGGCGGTACTTCTTTAGAAACAATAACTGAAGTCATGCCACGTCCACCTAATGTCTTGTAATCCTCTGGTAAATCTTCAAATTTAGCTTCAAGATTAGTCATATTTACTCTTAAAATTCTTTTTGGCAAATTTTTCACCTATATTTTTTGGCATTATATGATTGGGTTTGCCCATTATTTATAACTTATCTCTAATATTTTTAATTCCGATATGTACCGCGAGTTCTAACGCTCCTTTTTTAAACGAAACGCAATATGAAAGGATTTTTTTTAAATTTAAACTAAAATCTTTTTGAATCTGTAATATTTTGTGTTAATTAGAAATGAATGATGATCATCGTCGAGAAAAACCAATCTTTCTAATTAAGATTGTACAAAGTGGAGAAGAAGTAGAAATTCCTTTAATATTAAAGAATTTACAGAGACATTTCAAAGAATTCTACAACAATATTCTAAAAGAATTAAAATTAAAACAAAAAGATGTTTACATCACCAATGAGGAGGGAAAGATGATAGGAATTGCTGATTTAAACTCATCCTTAGAAGATATCATAACTAAATTTGGAACTAGATTAAAATTATACTCTGAAAAAGTATTTTAAAAGTTCAAATAAAAAAAAGATATTATATAAAAAGTTTCGAAAACAAGAAATAACAGGCCCGGGGGGATTTGAACCCCCGATCTTCAGCTTAGGAGGCTGCCGCCTTATCCAGTCTGGGCCACGGGCCTATTATCAATAACTTTTTGTATAATGTTATAAAGATAGAATAACATAAAAAGTTAAATAAATACAATTCTCTGTCTTTATCAGCTAGTTATTCTCTCAACGATTTTTTCATTAGTTTTTATTTGAGTTTATATGAATAGAACTATAAAAAGAAACAAAAGGTTTTAATTCATAGCTATTTAATTGTAATTATAAATATTTTATTATTAACAATTGTTTTTTTTGAGATTTTAAAATAATGTCACGAGAAGCTTATACTAGATCTAATCGTCCAATTGATTATCTAAAGGATTCTGTAAATAAAATAATCCTTATTAAAGTAAAGCGAAATCGATTGTTCAGAGGACGCCTTGGTGGATTTGATGAACATCTTAATCTTTTTTTAGAAGAAACCAGTCAAATCTTCGAGTTTCAGGATGATGAAGGCAATATTCGTGAAGAACATGAAAACCTAGGTAGCATTGTTGTACGTGGTGATAATGTAATATTTTTGAACTTAGCTGGGGATTAGGGAACACTCCTCTCTGAGATGATATATCTAGCAAATCTAGGCATTCAGTCTGCGAAAATTGTTAATCTCTCACCTAAATAACTTTTAACTTTTCTTCATAACAACAGTTTTCGTAATTACAATAATTAATACTCCACAGAGGCTACATATTGAAATAAAGGAGAGTAAAGGAAATTCTTCAGTGTTATTACTGGTAATATATTTTTGTTATTCATCAAAAGTGTTGAAAACTCTATTGTTCGTAATGATATTATTATTACTTTGCTCCAATTTGATCTTTTTAACAGGTTCAGCAGAAGCATGAAACTGCTGATTGAAATATCTGCTATAATTAGCTTAAATGCTTTTACTGAACCTTATATTGGCCTCATTTTGAGCTTCTTTCTACGTTTTAGGAATACAACTAAAATGACAACTATTCCAGCTGAGACAGGGAGGGTAACAGCCATTGCAATAACTAAAGGATCTAGACCATTAGAGAGATCTATTCCTTCTAGTTCTGTTATAAATACGTTCATTTCGGTTTGATTCATAGTGACTTGCAGACCAGCATTGAACAATATATCCTTTGATCTCCTTAAATAGTTATGAAACGACTCATCCATTGGCTCAAAACCAACACCATATGGTGTACTTAGCGGTTCATAATCAGGGTCTAATGATGAATAGGTATCATAGTCCAACATAGCAGTAGGGATGAGGATGTTCTTTGATACCCAATAATCTAATGCCACAGGATCTTGGCTTGCACCAATGATGTCAGTAAATCTTGTATATTCATAGTTGCCATAAGGTCCAACCCTTATAGAACTCTCCAAGGGATTGGCGTTGATCCAAATCATATCAAGGATGTTCAATATTGGGGCCCGTGTCTCTATCATCAGAGTTGCCATCCCTCCGTTTGCGATTGAAAAGTGTTCATGCGGAATAGTTGGGTGTACCGTCGGAGCTCTATACCCTTGTGGAACTCCCATGTAATGCTTGATACAACCAGTCACGCCATACCGCATGTGTGACTTGAGGACTGGCATATTAATGATCTTCAGTCGATCCGAATCGAAACCAGTTGTATTGTCCCATATGCCCTTTTTGAAACTAACGTATGTACCATAATTAGTTGTGAACTTGGGATAGGATACATAAATATTTGTATCCGAGTTCCAAGTCAAGTTTCGAACATAACCATTTGAGAAATCACCGTCATCATAATCGTTGACAGTATTACTCCTTAAAGTGTCCCACAGAAATGTTGACACGTGATAGGTGTCAAACTTCTCAGCTACATCGACAAATGATTGATCGTGGTAATATGAGTTTGTTTGAGCACGATCCATGCTTCCTCTTCCCTGTCCGTTATCAGCGATTATTATTTCTCCAGTAAAGCCATCAGGATGATCTAATATCGCATTAATTACGCTTTTTACTAGGTCAGTATTTGTTCCACCATTATAGGGCCATTGCCCATTCACTTTTAGGATTACTACATCATTACTCCCTATCAATCCAGAACTCACTGTCGCATTCTTGTAGAAATATAGATCTTGGGCTTCCATAAGTTCGATAAGGGATGAGACAGCTCGGTCCATATTTCCTTTCCTCCCTGAAGCATTCTGAACAAAGAACAAATCTGACGCATTAGACACGAGTGCACTCTGTGCTGGTAATGTGAGAGGAACACGAGTTCTATTTTCAGAAAAAGTATTGAAACCAAGGATAGATGGGTTATTTAGAAGAAAGACAGAACTGACCAATAAAGTGGATAAAATGAGCATGGGTTTTACATATTTCGTCGATGTCCGGAACGATATGAGGGTGAGGGGGATAGGGTCCAATAGAGCAAAACGAAATACCTTTATATTAGCGACTGCAACTTGTTGACATGGATATACAATTCTTGTAGGTTTTTTACCTGTTCTGAGGATGATCCAAATTGCGCTCAAAACTGCAATAAAACCAAGTTTCCACAAACCTCTGCTCTGTATTTTATATTTTTTCCTTGAATGGGGACAATTTTTACTATTTGTCATATTGTTCAACTACAAATCTTATTTAATTGGCGAGAAACTAATAATTTCTTTTTTCTTTTCGGAAATTAGATATATTTTATATTAACTAATGATCCATTATTATATAAATTAGTTTTTATTACTTTTTTAATCAAAATTACCCTTTCTCAAAGGTTAAAAAGAAGTTTAAAAATGCTAGAGAAGGTGGTGGACTTAATCCTTGCATAGATATAACTAATGCATGTAAACTTGAAAATATATTTACCATAATTTCAGCTTCAATAAAATGTGGAATATAACCGATAAAAATATAAAAACCTAGATATAAAAAAGCTTTATAAGTAAAAATAAAAATTAAAAGCCAAATTCATTTACTTTAATATATCGGTGTTTTTTTAAAATTGAGTGGAATACAAGCAGAAAAAATAGAAAAATCATTTTTAATTAATCCAAATTTAGGATTTCCGTCATTTTTAGAAATAGATAGTAAGCTTAAAAAAAGAAAGTTTCAGACTCATCTGCTTTTTATTAGTGAATCTTCCGATCTAAACAGTTTTAAAAGTTCTATTGAAATGAATATATCATTAATTCCCTTATTTGACTATAAATGGTCCTATCAATTAATTTTTGTCAAAAAACCAAAAGGGCTATTTTCAAAATGGAGGGAGAAAAGGCGCAGAAAAAAAAGGATGAAAATTCTTAAAAATAAGTTAGATCTCATAAAAGAAAAAGACCTCAGTTTTGAAATGCTTAAAACTCTAAAATCTCGACTTTATAGAGGTAAACCAATTTCCGCTAAAGTAATAAATGTGGAAAAATCATCTATAACTTCTATTCATAATATGTCATATATAACAGATTTAAACCCTCAAGAGATCCTAATTAAGAACAAGGTATTTGGAGAACTAAATAGATTCTATAAGGTATCTATTGAATTTACAATTGATAAAGAAGTTCTTAAATTTTTACAGGAACGAAATTTCGTTATGTTTGATATACATTGTCTTAATGATCGGATAAATTATCATTCAATTGTGATTTCTAAACAAAAATGGAAAGATTTCACGTTTATCCACGCTACAGATTTACATTTAGCTGAGAGGAATGACAGAATTTATGGAATTATAAAGAAATGGACAGAATCTTCAATTAAAGAGAATGTTGAAAATTTTTTTGAAACCTTTTGGAAAAAACTGAAAATTAAAAAAAAGCCAGAAAAAAAAGAAGAGATTTTATCTGATGCTAAAATCCCTTTAAGGAAGCGTTTGATAAATCCAAACAATCAATTTAGGAGATTTATTAAACTAATGAATAGGAAGGTATTAAGAAATGAATTGGATTTCATAGTATTTACAGGAGACCTTGTTGATTTTGCAGTATTAAGTCGATTGTCAAAAAAGCTCCGTAAATCAAATCAATTTAAATATGAAGATAGCAATTGGAAGATTTTTAAAAGTATAATTCTGAATTTATCTTCAGAAGAAAAAAACAAAGGAATCGTAAGAGGTGAAGAATTAAATTGTCCAGTGTTTACAACCTTAGGAAATCATGATTATCGACCTTTTCATTACGATCTAACATGGGCAGAGATGTATAAGAAGATAGGATTAAATGCATCAGAAGCGATTGCCTTGAATGAATTATTTTCTGCTTCACCTATTACTGCATTGACAAAAACTTCATTAGCTTTGAATGGATACTTATCTGAAATAAATTCTTTTTTTGATTTCTCTATTCGACTTGGTAATAATTTATTCATTGTTTTGAACTCGGGTTCTGATTCTTTTGCAAATATTAGAGATCTAATAACTGGACATCCCTCTGTTACAGGACTTTCGACTAAACAAATAAAATATCTAGAAAATCTGATAAATCATCAAATAAATGAAAATGCAAATACCTATCTATTTTTACATGGACCTCCATTGAATACTGGGGGTAAAAAGCTAAGTATTAAATTATTTGATAAACAAGGAGGATTATTTATCAAACATAAGATTAGTGAATTTAAGGAATCACTACTAAAAAAAGCAGGGAAATTACTTTCTAAGGCACGTATTGATGGAATTTTCAATATGAAATATGGTTGTATTTCATCAAATTGGGAGAAACTTCTTGAATTTTGTAAAAATTACTGTATATTAACGCTTGCTGGACATACTCATGATTCAAAAGAGTTTAGGTTAGAAGATACCGAGGAAAAATCGATTGTTTATGATGCTCCTCCATTCAGGCTAAAAAAAATTGAAAATCCCGCAGCAATATATTATGATGAGTATTCAGAAATGTTTGATGATATTAAATCTATAGAAAATAATGAACCCTTTATAGTTCAAACGCCTGCATTAGGACTTGGCAGTTATAGAAATCCTGAAACTGCAGGTGGTTATAGGGAGTTAGTCGTTAAAAACGGAAAACTGGCTTCCTTTAAAATTAAGTATATTAACCGTTAGAAAGAGTAATATTGATTAGATTTAAACCTATTTTAAAAGCTTTGAAATTGAATAAATTTTGGAATAGTTAAGGTGTTGTCTTGATTAAAAATACTTCACAGCTTCTTTCAAAAAGCTTAGAGCAAAATCAATTAGCCTTACGAGAAATTGGACTTCAGGCACTTGAAAAATCAATTTTAGCTGTTAAACCTAAAAATCTATTGCAAAACGCAATTAAAGTCGAAAATGATGTGTTTTACATTGAAAAGGACCAGTACAATTTACATCAATATAATAAAATATATGTAATTGGGGGTGGAAAAGCTGTCGCTGAAATGGCATTATCACTTGAGGAAATTTTTAGAAATATAGAAGATATTGAATATGAAGGCATTATTAATATATTAGAAGGGACTGAAAAACAACATAATTTTGAAAAAAGCAAACTAAATGTCAATTACGCATCGCATCCTATTCCAAATGAAGCTGGTCTTAACGGCAGTAAATCAATGATAGAAATTGTAGAAAAATCCAATAAAAACGATTTAATATGTTGCTTGATTTCAGGGGGAGGTTCTGCTTTACTTACATTACCAAAAAATGGGGTTTCACTTGAAGATTTACAAGAAATAAATTATTTACTCTTATCTTCAGGAGCTACAATACATGAGATTAATACTATTAGAAAACATCTATCAGACTTTAAAGGAGGTAATCTTGCAAAAAGAATACATGAGTTAAGTGGATGTACTTTGATTACTTTAATCATATCCGATGTGGTTGGAGATAATTTAGACTCAATTGCTTCTGGACCAACTGTACCTGATAAAACTACTTTTGAGGATGCTTTAGAAATAATTAATAAATATAACCTCTTAGGAAAAATTCCTAGTTCGGTAAAAAAATGCTTGGAAAGGGGATTATCTGACCCAAAATTAGAAAATCCAAAGCCAAAAGATTCTTGTTTTTTTAATGTTCATAATTATTTAATTGGGAGTGTAAATTCTGCAGTTCAAGAAGTTAGACTTTTTTTACTTAAAAAAGGATTCGAGGTCAACTATTTTTCAAATAATATAGTTGGTGAAGCTAAAGAATATGGAAAAGAACTCTTTGGAATAATTTCAAAAAATGTTGACATACTCTTTAATAAAAACATTATAGAGAAAATTGCTTTAATCGGAACTGGCGAATTAACTGTAACTATTAAGGGAAACGGTACTGGAGGGAGAAATCAGGAAATGCTTTTAAGTTTTCTGAATAATATAAAAAATATAACATTTGATTACAAATTTTTAGTCATTGGTGCTAATCTTGATGGAATTGAAGGAAATAGTAAAGCAATGGGCGCATTGATTGATAATTTTGTTTTAGAACAAATTATTTCTGAAAATATCAGCTTAGAAAAATTTTTATATAAAAATGATTCAAATAGCTTTTTTAAGAAGGTGGGAACCGAAATTATTTCAGGCCCTACTGGATGTAATGTAAATGATTTAATTTTAATTCTGTTATCAAAATAATTTTATTTGATTTTAAATATAAAACATTTAGAAAGGATGAGAGAAGTAATTATATGTCCTGTTTGTGGTTTTAGTTTTAGATCAGATTTAAAAGTGAAAAAAACAAAGATTAAATGCCTCATGTGTGGCTTTGAATTTAGAGATCCTAATTTCACACCACATACTCCAAAAGAGTTTGAAAAGAAGTTTTAACTTCATATAATACTATGAGTTCAATTAAGGGAATTAAATCCAATTACAAGTTATTCAATCTAAATTCTCTAACTCAGCTTTAATTTAGATTGATAAATTTTTTATAGTTTCATGTTAAAATTAGATTATCGAATAATATTTATTAAATCATAAATAATTATCGATATATTAAAAATTAAATTTTTGGTAGAAAACAATGGGAAAAAAGGATAAGAAAAAGAAGGAAAAGCCATCACGAATGGGCTGGGATAAAGAGGAAGCAGATGAGGAAATTGTAGCTGAGGCTTTGAAAAGAAAGGACATGGATACGGGACGAGTAGAGTTATTGGATCGAGATACTGCTACCCCAGTTATTGAGACATATGATGAAGATACAGGAAAACTTGAGGGTAGTATCGTTTTAAAGGATGGTAATAGAGAAGGATTATTAGCATTAGTAAAAATAATTGAAGAAGTGGATGTAACGCAAGACCATGACGGTAATATTGAATCTTTTACCCATTCAGGAAAATTTAACATTGAGAATCCCAGTAAGGTAGATAGATTATGGGATATCGATGTTTCACTTAAAAATATAGGTAGTACTAATCTAAAGTCAAAAGATATCTCGATAAGAGAATTAGGTACTGAAGAGCCAGATAATGTTGATTCAAGAGATTTCAAAATAACGAAAGACATAAAAAATCTTTTACTTGTAAAAGAATTTATTTCCACATTGCCCAACGCGGATGATATATTAAACATCAATGACATAGAAACAGAGTTATTAAAATTAAAAGAAAAAACTGGTAAATCTTCTCCTTCCAAACCCTCTACTACTAAAAAGCAGCCTGTTATTAAAGAAGTAGAAGAAGAGAAAGAAGAGGAAGAAAAAGATGAAGATGAAGGAGAAACTTGGGGGGATGGTGGTATTGCTGCTGAAAGTGGATTAGAGTCTTTTGGAATTTCTATTGATAGAGAAAATGTTGTTACCTTTGCTATCGCCCTTAGAAGTATGTTTGACAAGCCTATTTCTAATGTTAAAGTAGTAAAAAATATCCCTGATGATTTTACAAACCCAGAAATTCAAGATACCAGTGAAGGAAAAGCTAATATTGAAGGAAATCAAATTATTTGGACAATTGAAAAGTTAGCTCCTGAATATACAGTGCTGTTGAAATTTTATTGCAATATTAGGGTTACAGATATAACTAAAAGAAGAACAGGAACATTGGAAGTAACATATCAAGCAGCTTCATCTTTTGCCGAAGGATTAGATATTGATAAGTTTGATGCTTACACCAGAAATAAATTTTATGTCGATACAGTTGAAAGGGATGAAGAACCTGGTATGTTTGATTGCAAGCTTGTTTTTGATAACTCCTCAGAGTTTATCATTCAACTTTTCAACGCAGATGTATATGCACCGGAAGATGAATCAAAAAAGTTTGTAGATATTGATCCAAATGACGTCCCCTTATTACCAAGCTGTGCCCAATGGCATTCCGTAAAATGGGAATATAAAAGTGATGATTATCCAACTTTTAGGAAAAAATTAGAATTTAGAGTAATGCCTGATTTTCAGACCATCGTAAAAGGTTCAGCGACTCTATCAGATGTTATCTTAGAGATTGGAAGCATTTCTGGTGTTATGTCCTATAACCTTACAGAAGTTCCCACTTATCGAACAAAAGATGTTATTGCCACCCTTAAAATGGTTAATAACGGTTCGGCTCCTCTTAATGAAGTAAGTGTTATTCAACAATATTTCACTGAAGAGTATCAACCACCTAAAGCAGGAGAAATTAAAATGTTATGGGATAGAGATGAAGTGGAGGTTACAGCTGATGCAGTTAGCTTTGACGATAATGTTTTCAAGATTTCACTTAAAAACTTAAAAGATACTACTAATGGTATGTTTAAGCCGGACACGACTTTAGAATTTGAATATCCCATTCATTGTATAAATCCCGCAAGAGAATCGACATTTGAATCTGAAATAATCTATCTTGCGAATACTTTTCCAGCGAGTCAAGAGTTAGAATTTAAACCAGAAGTTCCAATTATCGAAGCACTACACATCAGAAGGAAATTTCGTGTTGGAAAAGAGATTGCAACCATTGGAGACCTTGGACATTACAGAATTATATTAACTGTAGAGAATATTGGTGAATCTAAGCTCCATAACATGACCTTACTAGATAAGGTTCCTGATTCATTTGAATATGGCACTTATTCGATGACTCCAGAAATAACCGATGAAGTGGGTGAAGATACACTAAAATGGGAAATTCAAACATTAGAAACTGGAGAAAAATTAGAAATTACATATGAAATAACGGGTACTGGAGCATATAGTCCATCTGATGCCCAATTGGCGCTCTAAATCTTAAAAAAAGTAATTTTATTTTTTTTATGTTTTTTTTTCAATAATAGTTTAATAAATTTAGGGATAATTATTAAATGAAGAAATAATGAAATTTAATTTAATTACTTCAATTAATTTCTATAGTTATCATTAGCATTGAGAAACCATGATTAGAAAACGTTTCCAGCTAAATCTTATGTTTGAATGCCCCGACGCAATTTTAACCTGTTCAATTTTAAGTTGTAAAGAGAAAAATTTTTTAGTTTTTGGAGGGCATGATAAAATTCTATACTTAATGGATGAAACAATGAACATTGTTGATGATAGAGCTTTTGATGGATGGATTCGATGTAGTTATCCCATAGATCTTGATGGTGATGGCTGTGATGAAGTCTTAGTTGGTTCGGGTGATGGTAATTTCATGGTTTTAAAATTAAATCCAGAAAAGAAAAAACTAGTAGGATTAATGCGTTACAAGTCTAAAAAGCGAATTAATTGTTGTACTGCTGGAGATTTTACTCGAAATGGAAATATCGAATTAATTTTTGGAAGTGAAGATAAGACTTTAAAAATATTTGATAATATTCAGGCAAAGGAACCAAAATTTATATTATATTATGATTCATGGGTTACCGTCTGCACACTTGGATTTTTAAAATTACCTAATGAAGAAGTACCCATTTTTGGATTACTTGTTGGTACTAGAAATGGATTAGTACAATTAGTTCGATTTAAGGATGGATTACCCGAAATAATTTGGCAAAAGGATTTTCATACTCAGATTAATGACATTAAAATTGGTGATATTACTAATGATGGATTCAACGAAATTTTATTAAGTGCTAATGATTCCACTATCAAAATTCTTAAGGCAGAAGGAGAATTAATAAAGGAGATACTAATAGAAGGTGGAAGACCTTTATCCTTATTAGTAGAAGATGTTGATGGTGATAAAGCAAATGAAATTGTTGCTGGGTGCGCGGATGGGTCCTTAAAAGTGTTTCATAATCCAACACTTAATTCTACAGATATCGAATTGAAGTGGAAAACAAAAGTTAGTACTTCAATCAAACATATATGTTATCAGTTGGATAGAAAAGAAAATAAGAAAAATATAATATTTGGAGGGTATGATCGGGCAATAAGATTTCTTACTGATTTTGAATGGGGAGAAAAACAACCTCTCGATATACAAACTCAAATAGAAATACCTGCAATACAATTGGCTGAAAAAGAAAAGATAATTGACGTACTAGGTAAAATTAAAGAAGTACCATCCACTATGAGAGAAGAAATATTCCAATTTTTATTAGAGAAGGGATATTTGAAAGAATTGGTAAGCAAGTTATCAGATTCAGGTTATTCAGAGAACGAAATATTAGATGAATTAGCACTATTAAAGACTCAAAAATCGGTAACTTATGAACGAATAGTTTACCCCTTATATAGCCTGCCAGAAGAAGAAATGGAAGTTTCAGAAGAGCTTATCGAAGTTGAGGAACCAATACCTGTTGAAAAAACTAAAGTAAAACATATGGTTGTAGAAGAACCAATTATAACAGATAAAGAAAAATTAAGAGCTGTTCTTCCTTCTAGTATCGAACAAGAACCCACTAAAGAAAAAGTGAGTGCTGGAGATTCATTACGAGACGTCATAATTGAGTATCTTAGGGTAAAAAAACTTGTAGCTACTAAAGGAGAATTCATTAATGGGATTGTAGAAAAAGGTTTTTCTCATAATGAAGTTGAAAAAGAGATTGATACCTTAAAGGGCGAGGGTAGAATTGAATATTCTCGTGCAAAACCAAAAGGATGGAGCTTAGTTGGATAATTATACTTGAGTCTTTTTTATAAAGAATTCTCGCATTGTTTCTTGAAATGGTTCAAACTGGTTTAATTCTGTAAAATCTACTTTATCAAATCTTTGAATAAATAACTGTAATATCGGAGTGACCCTTTCAAAAAACTTTTTAACAAGCTTATCTGAATTCTTCTTAGATTTATCGACCAGACCATATAAAATTATTGGTTCTTTATCACGATTATCTTCGGACTGAATTTCAGCTATTTTAAATATAAAAAGGATATTCCCTGATTCTAAATATTCTAAAGAACTTTTATTAAAAGCCGTATGAACGAATGTATTAATAGCAGAAATAAAGGCTCCCCTAAGATCCTTATTTAAACCGTACTCTTTTTGAGCTGGTAAATTTTTAAAAACTTGATTTACAAGGATAAAGCCCCTGAATACAAACCCAATCTCGTAAAGTTCCTTCAATTTAAAATCAGAATATGATAATTAATAATTCCATTTCCAAAAATTTTTGTTATGAAATTAATAGCGAATTTCATATTTAACTCTAGACTAAATATATGTACTACTAAATAGATTGTACTAAAAGCGATATACAAATATGAGTCAAGAAATAAATGAAAAATTTGATAAAAAACTAAAGGAATTGAATAGTTCATTACCTCAACTTAAGAAAGGCATCAATTGCGCAGAATTAACATTAACAAGCGTCTTGGAGATATTAGGAATTGATAATTACTTATTTCATAACCTTGCAATTCCTTTAGCTGCTGGATTTGGCGGTTATAAATCGGAAAAAGGATGGCAAGGAGCTTGTGGTGCTGTCTGTGGAGCTTGTGCTTCTATAGGAGTTATTTTGGGAGGCCAAGAAAAAATGGATAATGATACAATGTTAATGGCAATGTCGAAAGCAGCTAAATTTGCTAAACATTTTGAAAATAAATTTGGTACTATTGTCTGTTCGGAACTCTGTGGCTATGATTTTAGTAATCCTGAAGTGATTGAGGAATATCGAGAAAATGATATATGGGCTAAAATATGTTACAATTTTATTATATGGGCATTAGATGAAATTAGAAGACTAACTAGCGGCGAACTAAAAGATAAATGGGAATAAAATACAATAAATAAAATCTTAAAATTTAAATTTTTAATTTTTTGAAATTATTAGTTTTTTATATAAATAGTGGTTTATTACTATTATTCAAAAAAAAAATAATTGATTAAAAAGGTAAGGGATTAGTTTCATATGAGTGAAGATGAATCTCGATTTTGCCCATATTGCGGTGTTGAATTACAACATCCCTACTGGCAACACATTCAAAAAGTACATCCGGATAAATATACTCAAAAGGAAACTTGGATAAAGTTGTATAAAGATTATATTGGGCTAGGGATGGACGAGGTCACTTCTCTAATGGTTATCTCAGAATTATTTAATGCTACTCAGGAAGAAATTAAATCATTCTTAAAAAATGCTAAAGTTATGTAATTTCTTTTTGAAAAACTTTATTTTTAAAATTAAAAGAAATATAGAAATAAATAAAATTTAAATCCTTAATTGTAAATCTCGAATTAGAACTCCTCTTCTTCTTCATCCTCTTTTAGTAGTCCAGCTTGTTTTAACATATCTTCTATGCTATCACGCGCTTTTATTACTTGTTCATTTTCATCCAAATTAAATCTTTTAATTGCATCATCACTGAATTCCATTATTTTCTTTATAGCCCCGGAAGAAAAATCTTTAATTTTTTCAGAAGTTTCTTCAATAAAATCTTTTCCAGATTCCCCAAAAATGTTCCCAAAGAAGTCAGTAAAAGATTTATTCAATTTTTCTATGAAATTTTCTTTTTCTTCTCCTTCTCCACTCATTATACTGCACTTTTTTTTAAAGAAATATTTCTAAATATTTATTTTTAAATATTAAAATTCATCCTTCTTTTTCTTATTTTCTTATTTCTTCAGATAATTTTTTTCCCCTTCCAATTTTTAATATCATCCTTACTATACCCTAATAAATTGCAGAAAATTTCTTCATTATTGGCACCAAATTCTGGTCCAGGAGTTTCTACAGATCCAACAGTATCTGAAAAATTAACTAAGCGATTTGGGATCGTAGCTTTTTCCACCCCAAATTTTTTAAAATCAAATTGATCACATAACATTCCTCTTTTTCTAAGATTAGGATGATCATGAACTTCATCAATTCGCAAATTTTTACCACACGGAATTCTGACGGTTTCCAATTGCTTAATTGCTTCATCTCTAGTTAAATTTTTACACCAATCTTCAATAATTTTATCAAATAAATCAATATAGTCAAATCTTTTTATTATGTTACCGAATCGAGCATCATTAAGTAGTTCTGGTTTTTTTAAAACATGCTCACATAATCTAATCCACTGTTTTTCTGTAAGGGTAGTTAAGACAATTAAACCATCTTTACATTGGTATTGGTTATAAACTGGGAGAAATTTAGATGCAACATCAACATTTTTAGCTCTTGGTATAAATTCTCTGGCCTGTGCTCTTATATTTAAAGCAAACATAATATCATGCATTGAGATATCAATAAATTGACCTTTATCGGCTTTTTCCCTATAATATAGTGCTTGACTAATCCCAATAGCGGCAATATGCCCTGCTGTATAATCTGCTATAGGTAATTTTGGAGGTCCTTCTTTAAAACCGAAAGCATCGAGTATTCCCGCTTCCGCTTGGATAATTATATCGAATGCAGTTTTCTGAGTATATTTTTCTAAACCCTTATTACCATAACCAGAAATTTTAGCATAAATCAGTCTTGGATTAATATCTTTTAAGATATTATAACCTAATCCCCACTTTTCCATCGTTCCCTTAACAAAATTTTCTACTAATACATCAGATTTTTCCACTAACTTTTTAAATATTTTCTTTCCCTCTTCCTTTTTTAAGTCAAGTGAAACCGATTTTTTTCCTCTATTTAGAATAGAGAATAATGGAAATATAGTTTTATCATAAAGGACAAAAAGACGAAAGGCTTCACCAAAGGGTGGAGGTTATAGTATGGAGTGCGAATTGCACTCAGATTTCTATCTTTATTACTTCTGCCCCTTGGTCAGCAAAAAATGTACTAGTCCAAGGACCCGAGATGAATTTTACCCCTTCAAGTGAAATACTTATTTAAAAGTGTGAGCAATCAAGGATCCTTAGATCTTC
>JBHLLG010000034.1:0-28897 GCA_048885925.1 Candidatus Hermodarchaeota archaeon | reverse complement strand
ATCTCTTGGTCGCTTTCCAAGAATTTCTTCCTTTTTGTATCCTAATACAGAATAATATGCTTTTTCATTGATAAAAATATGTTCAAAGTCTTGGTTTAAGATTGCAATTAGATCATTAGCATTATTCGCAATCAAATTGAATTTTTTTTCAGTATCTTTTAAACTTTGTTCTAATAAGTATTTTTCAGTAATATTAATCGCTGTTCCTTCTATAAATTGACCTTCTTGGCGCTCTTCTTTAATTAGATGCGAATTGAGTTGGATATAAAGAATTTTTCCCTTCGGGTTCCTTATTTTCACAATAAAATCTTTAACATATCCATTTTTCGTTAATTCATTATAATAACTTTTATGGACTTCAGGATCAGAAAAAAATTGAGAAGAAAGCGATCCTTTTAAATCTATTGAGGGATCTATTCCTAATATATTATTGACAGCAGAATTATGGAACAATAACTTCCCTTTAAATTCTCCTTTAAAATATCCTACATCTAGTTCATTTATTATTTCCTGAAATTTCTTTTTAGAAATTACATGTTCCTTTTTCTCTATATCCAAATATCACCATCTTTAATTAAAGATACATTTTTAATCAGCTGGAACTTAATTTAATTCTGTTAATAAAAAAGTTTTATGTTTTTAATGTTTTTCAATTTACTAAATTTTGTATTGAGATTATAAAATACCAAATATTTATGCTTTTATGAAAGAGATAGTTGAACAAGTCTTAAAAAAATTAAAGGGTGCTAAGAAAGTCGTCTTCATGGGTGTGGGTGAAGAAAAACTGAGAGATGACGCAGTAAGCATTTATATAATTAGTGAACTCTTAACTTATTCTAATGAGAAGGTTCTATTTATTAATGCTGGAATTGATCCAATGAGTAGAATTGAAGACGTTGTAAAATTTCAACCATCACATCTTATTCTTATAGATACATGTACTTTAAATCAACCCCCTGGAACTATTGCTATAATTGAGCGAGAAAATATTCAAGAATTAGTTCCAATATCTTCCCATACTATACCAATCCATATAGTTATCGATTTATTGCTTGAAAGGTTATCCGATTTGGAAGTTTTCATGATCGGAATTGTGCCTGAAAGCCTTGAAGGATTTACTGAATTAAGCTTTTATAAAGAAAATGAATATTCGCTTAATGATAGAACTGAAAATGAAGATCTACCTTTTTTTGAATTAAATCTTACACCAACTATTAAAAAAGTAGCTGATGGAATTATAAATCTCATTAAAATAATTATAGGGAAAATATAAATTATTATTCTTTTTTCTCTGAAATTTTTAAAACATATTCTGTAATTATTTCAATAGTTTTAGAAAAAATTGATTGTTCTTTAGGACTTAAATGCTCTTTAAGATTTTCTAAAAAAGTGACCACTCTATCTGCCTCTCTAAGTTTTCTGATATAATCGGATCCGTTTTTATTTAAGGATCCTCCCCAAGTCATTATTTTCACTCTGTGTTGTTTAAATTTCTAATAATAATAATATAAAAGAATCATTCTGTTTAAAACTCGTGATTATCTTAAAAACCGACAAAAAGTATGCTCATTTTATCATTCAATGAATAATATACATTTATATAGAAGTTATGTGTAATAAATAAAAGAGAGTATTGGTTGGGAGACTTGATAAATTATTAATTAAAAGTTTAAAAATAAATTATTCAATAAATTAGACGAAATATCTACATAAGAATATAGAATTTATCTAAAATGATCCAAGAATTAATGATTATTAATCAAGCTGGAATAGCTTTATTCTATCACAATCTCATTAATAATGAAAGATTAGACGACAAGCAATCCTTAGCAAGCTATTTTGATATAATTTGTCGATTTACTAAAAAAAGTCTTAAAGAAAGTTTAAAAATATTAGAGTTGGATAGTTTTATCTTTTTCTTTTACACACATAAATCTAATTATCATTTAGTACTTAAGTGTGAAAACAAGAATTTTGATAAGAAATTATTAGAATCCATTTCTGAGAAAATTATTGAGAAATTTTTGAAAAAACATAAAGAGATAATTCAGGATTTCAATGGAGAAGTTTCTCAATTTAAATCTTTTTCTAATCATGTAATCAAAATTCTCAGAAATCAATTTAAAAGTTCTAAAGAAGTTATTTATACAGAATATTAAGAAAAAAAATTCTTGAAATGTCATTTTGAAATCCTTAATCTATAAATTTTAAAAAAAACTTTTTAAAATAAGACTATTATGAAAATTGATAAAATTTTAATTTTAAAGGTGAGATACAATTAGAGAATATAAATATATATCTAAAATTCAAGGATTCTTAGATAAACATTTTCATAAAATATTTAATAATAGTCACTTCTTTTATACAATAATTTTCTTTATTTTAGCTTTATTAATAGCAATATTAAGTCTTATCCCAGACCAAAATGTTGGGAACGCAATATTATTTTTATCAACAATTATTTCGATTGCTTTTATCCTGCTAATGTTTGAAAGTTTAATTCCTCAGCTACATAAATATCTTTTTTCTATTGAAAAGAAATTTGATAAATGGAAATTAATTATTTTCTTCATCAACTTCTTTATTAGTTTCATTATTATTCTTATTTACTTTTTAAATGCTACATCAACCAAAATTCAAATTCAATTTTTAGGATGGGATATAGCTCTTCCAGTAATTTTTTTATTCATCTATTTTGGATGGAATCTTGTACAAATTTTTTTCTTGAGAAGAGCTTTTGAGGATCTTTCAGATAAAGTCAATGATAAAGTTATTTATAAATTTGGAATATCGAAAAAGAAAGAATTTATCTGCGCACTTCTTTTAACTTTAGTTATAATTATCCCAATTTTGATTCAATTAGGTACTTTTTTGGGATTTTTACCAGAATTTGCCCCAGGTGGAGATAGAATATTATTTATTTCGTGCAATTTAGTTATTCTTCTTATTTTAATAATAACTTCTTGGCGTTTAATTACTTTATACCTAAGAAGTAAGAAAAATAATAATACTAATTCTTTTTCTTCTATATTCTATATTTTAATTTGGGTTTTACTCTGGTTTAGAACTTTCAGCTTCTTTAATGCATTATTGAATGTTACTCAAGCGAATCCAAATCCAAATATTGCTTCAAATTTAATAGATATTTTACTGTTGGTTTTTACAGCAATAATGGTTCTCAGAGGATTAGGTGGAAAAGTTTATGATTCATTTATATTCAATCCAAACAACATACCTTTTTTCCTTTTTGCATTCACAATTTTATATATTGAAGGTCAAATTATTATGATTACAGGGGCAGGAACACTTACTGGTGTTTTTGCAAACAGAAATCAAATTAACCTAATCAATAATTTTTCAATTATTATCATAACTGTAATTTTCTATTGGTGGTATTCAGAATTTTCCTTAGAACGGAAAGGTTTTATCGCTAAAAAGCGATATTATCCGGAAGAAGTTGTATCTGTATTAATTGACTTTAAAAATTTTTTGGTAAATAAGAATATTATAGATAAAAATAAAGTAGAAGATGAAAAATTTCAAGACTTCCTCCGCTCTAAAAATTTAGAGCCTCAAGAGACAAAAAACATAGAAGAAAATTTGAGTGTTGAAACTAATAGCAATCAAAATGAGTAATTAGAAAAATTTATATTTAATTCTGACAAATTAAAACAAATGGCAAATAGTCAGATAATTCTCACATTTTTAAGTTTAGGTTTATCCATAGCGGTTTTAATCTTTATTATATGGGATCATATTAAGGATGATCAAATTCTAACAAGGGAAGTTCAGCAATTTTATGAAGATATTGAAATGCTAATCTTTACACATATTCAAATTCGATATTATCAAGCTTTAGAATCTAAGGATAAATTAAATGGAGATAAAGAATTGGTCTCTTTGACAAAGAACAAAAATCGAGACAATATCCAGAATGATTACTTAAAAACAAAAATCAATCAACACTTTATTGACTATTCGAAGTATTTAGGCCTTAGTTTAAATGTTGAAAAAGAAAATTACTTAAATGGTACTATTTTCATTTTAAACAAAGATGGGCTTCTTTCGAAAAGAAATGTTGAAGAATATAAAGATATTCCTATTATTTATAATTATACGGAGATTGGAAAAGTAGAAATCAATGAAATTCTAAATTATCTAAATAGTTTAAGATTCTATTGGAAAAAGTGGTATCATAAATTCATATTTCGCCCTGAATTAACACAAAAAGTAAATTTTTATGATTTATTAGGATACATTAAACCGTTAGAACCAGAAAAACGAAGAAAAAGACCCTTGAGGTTACGCAAGAATATAAAGTAGGATAATTGGGAATTTATTCTTCTTTTGATAAAAAAAATTAAAAATAAGAGAGAAAAAACTAGGTTTTTTCTCTTAACAACCCCGTGATAAATACGCCTCTACTTAATGGATTAATTAAATTCCTCCTGCTTGTGTAGCCATTACTGTAATTACATCCTTCTTTGGATGAATTCCAATCTTTGCAAATTTTAACTGATCGGGTAACACTTTTCCCTTAAATATGAATTGTATCGCGAGAATTGGATTTAATTTATATTCTCGTTGTACTGTCTTTTTAATTTCTGCAATTGAATTGTTCGGATCTAGCTCAATAAGTTTAATTGCTTGATCTGGAGGGACTCCAGTAAGTCTAAACCTATATTGTGTAATTTTTTATCACACCCTTTTTAATTTTTTATAAACAATTTGTGTTAAATATTAATTATCAAAATGGGAAATTAAGGATTTTTGTATAAATTCTCGAACTTCAGTTTAAATTAGGATTAACTAACCATTTCTCCCATTATTTTTTCCATTAAATACCAGGTTTAAAATATTTTAAAATCGGAAAGGCTCTGGCGGTGGTCCTGGAGGACCAGGTGGTCCTGGAGGGTGTATAGGACCAGGTTTTGGCAAAGGTGGGGATGGAAACCGCCCTAACCTATGTTCTAAACTTGAAATCCGTTCTTCAATTGTATCTAATCTTTCCTCAATCTTTTTTAATCTTTTTAAAATATTTGGGTCTTCTATTGTCATTTTCTTTTTAATATTAATTTAATTTTGTATAATCTTCCATTTTCTATCATTAAATTCTTAATTTTTAAAATTTTACTTACTTTTTTTTTTATATATACTAAATTTACTGATCTTAGTATTTTATACTTTTCTTAGTCCAAGTCCAAAAAAAAAGTACATATTTATAAATCTAGACTAATATTCTATTATTATGGAAAGCTGGAACATATCAAGAAAATTAAAGATTGAATTATTAAAAAAATCTAGTAATATTGAAGATAATAGTAGGAGAATCTTATTTATTCTTAGAAATTTAGGTCCACAAAGGTTTACTAATATAGTGAAATATTCGAATCTGAGTAGATCTACAGTTTCCAAATATCTTACTCTTCATACAAGAAATAAAAATGTTGAACAAAGGCTAATTTCTGATAAAAATACGAATAAGCAGTTTAGAAGTTATGTAATTACTGAAAAAGGAATAGAAAAACTAGGAGAAGAACCCTTAAAGCTAAAAGATGAAATTTTCGTAGTTAATGAATTAAAAGAAAATGTTAGAAAACTCGAAGAATTAATAGATTTCTATAAAGAAATAAACGTAGAAGATGCATTTATAATTCACATTGTAAGAATAATTTCAAAGATTGGAGATAACTTTTTCCAATTACAGCAAGATAGAGATCTTTATTTATCTTTATTTTACATTTTCTATAACTCAATTTTAGGTCAAGGAGCATTTGCGAGAATTTATTGGCATTTTGATGAATCAAATGCTCAAAAATTCGCAGGATATAAATTAAATCTAGACCAATTTTGCGAACTTTATCATGTTTCAATAGAAGCTATTAATTATTTAGCAAGGTACAAGTTAATAAAAAACGAATTTGGATTTTATTTAATTAAGCGAGAAAATAATGATTTTTTCTTTCATGAAGAAGACTTATTGGGTACCACAACACTACGACTTATTAAAGATGAGTTAATTGATGAAATAATTAACCTTCAAGAAGGGATTTATGATACAATTTATGACCTAGACGTTATGGCTGAAGAAATTACGAATCAATTGAAAGAAATGGGTTTAATTTGGGAAGCCATACAAGAACAATATCAATTACTAGTTTTAAATTTAATAATAAAAAATGCTATAGATATGGGTTTTTTAGATATAGAGAGAGAAAAATTCTTAGAAGGAGTATCTCAGTCAAAAAAGGTACTTTTATCTGAAGAGGGTAAAACACTTCAAGGACTTATACTAAATAGCTCAAAAATCGATTTAAACCTAAATGTTATTACTTTAAGCGAAACTGGGAATTAAGATATCTTAATTTTTGATATCAATAAAAAGTTTAATTTTTCTTGGCAAAAATGAACTTATTTTATAAATCAAAGTAGGAAAAAATAGGGGTTTTAATATAATTAAGAAACAAAAACTATTGCATTAATTCTTTTTAAAAAAATCCCCTCTAAGTTGTAATATGCTTGAAATTCAATTTTCTTTGTTAGCGCTCTTTACAATTATTATCCTTTTTGTTACTTTAAGTCATTTCAGCAACACAAGAGAGTTTGAGATTAATAAATTTCTTAAACTAAAACTTGAAGCGGGAAAAACAATTATTTACGTAAAAGGGTGCAGATTTCAGCAATGCATGTATTTATTACTTAATATTCCGGTAGACCGAATCGAAGATTATGATGAAATCGAATCTATTGACGAAGCTGTGGAAACCTTAGATAGATCTTTAGAAGGAAATCATCATCGTCAGTTTATTAGAATATCTCCTGAAGAAGAATTTCAAGGACATTGTTCTAATATTCAAGCTTGGGCTGAAAATGGCTATGATACAAGAATTCTACATCGAAATCTTGCCTTTCCATTATTAAAGAGACTTAGTGAAGTGGGTGATCCTCTCGCTAGAAAAGTATTTTCTGAAGAGATTGCTATAAGACTTGCTAGTAAGCATCCAACAGTTACACAATTTTTAACTCAAAATGGGTATTTAAAATATTTAAATTCAGATGAATTTGAGAGTATTCTCGATGATATAAATCCAACTGTTTTAAATAATATAACTAACGAATTTAAATATGTTTTTCAACAAAATCAAAATATAAATATAGTAGAACAAATCAATTACTTAATTAATCGAATAATTGGGAATTTTGGAATTGAACATATTCCTTTACTCACTTCTAAAATCTTAAAGAAAATTCCAGAGAATTTTAGAGATGTTTTTGTTAAAAACATCTATAATATTTTAAAAACAAGAAATAAATTTCCATTAATTCAATATCTCAATAGACATATTGAATATTTTAAAGATTTCGAATTTGAGTATAATTTCATAAAATATGATAGCAGAATTATAGGAATCTTTAGAGATGACAAAGTATACTTGAATAATCATAATATTCAGACTATAACAGGTTTAGACGGATTTAACGATAAACTAGACCAAGTAAAAGAATTAGATTTAAGTAATAACCAAATTTCAAATCTAAAAGGAATTGAAAATTTTCCTCATGTTCGCATTTTAAGACTTAATAACAATAAAATTAGTAAAATTGAAGGAATTCCTGAACTTAAGAATTTAGAAAAGTTATTTTTACGAAATAATAAAATAACAGAAATAAAAAATCTTAAAGAGTTCAGTAATTTGAAGTATCTTGATTTATCTAAAAATCCTATGATATCTGAAATACCACAAGAATTAAATGAATTGCCTCATCTGGAAACAGTTAAGTTATGGAACTGTAATATTAAAAAACTTTCTAAATCTACAGAAAATATTTTTTGGATGAACCAAAACTATAGATATTTTACAGGTTATACTGAAGATGATAAAAATTATTATGAAAATAATTATAATAGAGTTGCTTCATCAGATAATAAACTATACAAACAATTTGTTGAATGGATCTTCAAGATGAGGCATCTGATGAAAGATTTTAAGTTTTCCTATCAAGATATCCATAGTTTTAGTGAAGAAACTTCTAGAAAGGCAATTTGGTCAGGAAGACTTACAAATTATTTTAAAAAATGGTTAGATGATAAAAAATATCAAAAGAAAATTACATCTTTTCTATGATTATCAAATTACTTCATTTGTTTTTCCATATATCCTGAACCTCGGAGAAATCCACCAATACCTTTCTTAACCATAGGTGCATGGAAATTCCCCTTAGCCCAAGGAGCTGGGAACTTTTGAAAAATGCTTGATGCAGTTAATGCAAAAATTTGTAAAATCACAAATATGATATAATTATTCCAAATTGTGAGAAATCCTAAGCAAATTGTTATATTAGGAATATGACAAACTAAAGTTTTTATAATAATGGATTTAGGAGTATCATGTTCTGGACTAACGTAAACATCCCAGAAATAATCTTGGATGAAATACTGCCATAGACCCATAGAAAGGAAACTAAGTAAATAAAGAGCCCCCCATGATAATCCAAATAGACTCCAAAGATGATAAAATGAAAGAAGAATTCCACCAGTACTAAAACCCCATATTAGCCCAAAAACAATTTCCGATCCAAGATAGTATTTTCGATCGAAAGTAAGAGTCATACGAGACCACAGAACCCAATATGCAAGAAAAATGAATACAAAGCAGTTTGCACCGTAGATTATCCATAATGGATTCTTAATTTGCTCAGCAGTAAATAGTGGTTGTTTTATTATTTGTTCTAGCGTACCAGAAATGGCTATAAAAACATTACAAAATGAAAAATAGATCAATGCTCGAGTCCAAGCGACATTTGGCTTCCAAATTTTAATAGGAAGTCCTTTATATTTAGTGATATAAACTACAACCATTACGACTCCAACAACTGCAATACAAATTATATAGAAGAGGAAAAATATAAAAAACCGCAATTCCTTCCTGCACCTTAATTACGCTATTTTTTTTAATTTAAGAAAAATTTAGCATTTTTTCAATTGGTTGTAATGCACGTCTTGCTATTTCAGGAGGCACTTTAACCTCAAAAGTTTTATCGTCTAAATGCTCTAAAAGATATTTAATAAGCTCAAGGGAATGTTTCTTCATGTTGTAGCAAATTAATTTGTCTTTCGCTAAATAAAATTTATTATTAGGAAAATCTTGATTTAAACGTTCTAAAAGCCCAACTTCTGTCCCTATTATGAATTCATTTATTTTAGTACAATTTTCTTTAACGTAGTTATACATTCGGGTTGTTGAACCTACAAAATCAGATAAATGTCTTACTTCTCTGATACATTCTGGATGAACAATAAGTTGTGCTTTAGGATATTTTTGTCTTACCTTATGTATATCTTCTGTTTTAATCTGAGAGTGAACATAACAATATCCAGACTCAGGCATTTTAATACATTTGATTCCAGATAGTTCCTCAGCATAATCAGCCAAGTTTGCATCAGGTCCAAATAAAACTGATTGAACGTTAAACTCGTTACTGATCTTTTGTACAATTTTTACAGCATTAGCCGATGTACAACAAATATCAGATTCAGCTTTTACTGCTGCAGTTGAATTAACATACACAACAGCTGGTATTCTGGGATTCTCTTCTTTAAATTCTTTAACCATCTCAGGAGTGAGAAAAGCAGCCATTGGACAACACGATTCATAATTGGGGATTAGAACATGTTTATCTTGATTTAGAATTGAAGCTGTTTCTGCCATAAAATCAACTCCAGCAAAAATGATATATTCCGTATTCGCTTTTTCCTGTGCTCTACGAGATAATCCTAAAGAATCTCCAATGAAATCAGCAATTTCTTGGATTTCAATATTTTGATAATAATGAGATAAGATAGTTACATCTTCGTTTTCCTTCAATCTAATGATTTCTTCTTGTAATTGTTTTACTGTCAATTTAAATCCCAAAAATATCAACTAATTATATCAATAAAAGAATTTAATAAAAATAAGTCCTCTTTTTATAAATATTAAAATAGACCTTCTTACCTAAATTTATTTTATAATTTATGAGTTATGTAAAAATTCTTAAATTTAATAAAATATACTGAATCATTTTAAATTTGTATTTACTAAACTTAATAATGTTTGAGAGTTTAATTAAGCAAAAATAATATATTAATTGATTATCATGAATGATCAATTCGATCAACTCCATAAAATAATTGCAAGACTAATGAGGAAGTTCAAGGTCCCAGGATTAGCTATTAGTATATTACATAATGGAAAATCTATATATGAAAAGGGTTTTGGTGCTCGGAACCTTGAGGAGAACCTACCTATGACCCCAAATTCATTGATAGGGATCGGAAGTATCTCAAAATCCTTTACAGCTCTTTTAATATTAAAGTTGCGAGAGAAAGGATTACTAGATTTAGAGAATTCAGTCAGTAAATATTTAGAAATAGAGCCCTTTATTAGCCATCCTGATATTCATATCGCCCATCTATTATCACATAGCAGTGGAATACCTTCAGTTGATGCACAGTGGCTCCCTATTGCTATTACTTATGGGGATTATAAACGAATTTATCCTCTGTCTTCCTTTAATGATTATATATTTCATATTTCAGAAACTAAATCTGAAATTTTCTTTAAGCCTGGTGAAAAATTTTTTTATAATAATGATATGTTCACACTTTTAGGTATGATAATAGAAAAAATAACCGGAAAAACTTTTGAGGATGTTCTTAAAGAAGCGGTATTAAAACCTTTAGAAATGACCCGTGCTACAGTCAATCGGGAACAACTTGAGAACGATCCATTCAAAGATTATATTACTGGTTATATCCATAAAGGTTCAGAAGAAAAACTAGAATTTGAAAAACCTAAGTTACCTTTTTCGAAATATCTTCAAGCACCAGGAGGTATATATACTTCTATGCATGAAATGTTAAATTACGCTAAGTGTTTATTAAAGAAGGGTTTTTTCAATGAGAAACAGATAATCAAACAAGAATCGATACAACTATTATGGACTCCCAAAATTCAATCTCCATATGGTTATGGTAAAGATCCAAAATACTGTTTTGGTTGGGTCCGGGAAGAAGATTTTTTGAATCATACACTTATTCATCATGGAGGAGGGCTAGGAGTGAGTACCTCATTTTTTGGTTTAATCCCCGAATTAAATATTGCTGTAAGCGTTGCAGAAAATGATGACAGTGGAATAAGTGATATAATTGGTATATGTGCTTTAACAATAATGCTTGGAGAAAATCCTGAAAAAGTTAATGAAAAACTTAAAATATTAGAAATCTATGAAAAAATTGCTGGAAGTTATCAGTCATCTTTAGGTTTATATAAATTAGATGTAACCTTTAAGAACTTCTCGATTCATATAAAAGTTGAATCTGATGATGGAGTTTTTAATTTTCCTCTTATAATTGAAGATTATGAAGAATTAATATTTTTATTATTTTCAACAATTCCTTCCTCACTTCAAAAAGTAAAATTCCATCAAGATTTTACAACAGGGAAGGTAATTTATGTAACTTATGACCGATATCTTTACCATAAGCTTTAGGAATAATTCAAATATATAAAGTATCTCTTCATTATTTAGTTTGAATAAATTTTTATTAACTAATATCTTCTAACTAAATACTATAAATAAAGCGTGTATTTTATGGAATTTATATATAAAGAGGAGTTCTGGTTTATTAGCACTTTTTTGAATGCATCTATTGTTGATGGCATTAAAAAAAGTCAAGAGCTTGAGAATCAAATAAAAGAGCGATTGAATAATCTCAAAAAAGAGGATATTTATTATAAAATTAGAGATGAAATTGGAGACAATATAATAGATATGGCGAAAAACATTTCACTATCATGTAATTGGGTACCCTATTTAGAGAATTTTCCTTATGAAGACGAAAATAGCCAAAGAAAATATGATTCTTTAGGCTTTTTTCAATTTGAAGTGGAATATTACAAAAATGAACTCTTAAAAAAGGAGAATATCAAATCTAGTTTTATCCAACAAATACCACAAATTTTATTATCATTCTTAAGAGAATATTCTAAAAAGGAAGAAAATGAAGGTTTAGTATTTGATTTAGAAAGCCCTATTTATGTATTTGTAACTTCTAACAAATTAAAACCCGAAGAAATCGCTTGGACACAAGAAAATATTAATAAATTCAAAAAAGTCATAGGATATTGGACAGAAATTTATTCGGGACAATGGGAGGATTATTCTGAGATCCTTCATGAAAAACGCATTGAAAATAATTTATCTAATCGATTATCAGAATTACACTTTATTCGGCGTAATTCAGGATTTATCTATATGGCAGAAGATAATTATTTGAATTTTTTCGATTCTTATATGAAGGAGTTTGTCATAACTCCTACATTAAAAATGAGAGCAGTTTTATTTGCTTTAAGGCTAATAAATGAATCACTTGACTTATTGTTCTTAAAGGCACAATCTGAAGAATTTCAAGATTTAGAAACGATTGAAGATAAAATTAGAAATTTGAGATTTTTGAGAGGTTTAATTCAAACTAACTTAAGTATAATTTATAATGAATTAGACTATAATAGACGTCAACATTATACAAGTGTGTTAAAGCATCTTTTAAATGAATTCGAAATTGAACATATTGTAAATAGAATTAATGAAAAATTTACTATTATAAATGATTCTATGGAACAATTATATCAAAAGAAAAACGAAGAAATTCAAAAAAGAACAGAGAAAGGTCTAAATTTACTCAATTTACTTTTTGGAGCAGGGATCTTGGCAGATCTTGGTGGTGTTATCATGCTCGCTTTAAGTTTTCAAGAAGGAGATATCAGTTCAATCTTCCTTAATAGTGTAATTGCCATAATAATAACAGGCATTTTAGTCGCTACAATAATTTTCAATATATATATGCGAATAGAAGTTAAAAAGGTCAAAGTTGGCTATACTGTAGATGCCATCATTGAAGATGGAAATGAAAATATCATCCTAATTAAACGTAAATATCCTCCATTTAAGAATTTCTATGCTCTTCCTGGGGGGATTGTAAAACGGGGAGAAAAACCAAAGGAAGCTTTAATTAGAGAAGTGAAGGAAGAAACAAATTTAAAAGTAAAAATAGTTAGGAAAATAGGTCTATATGATGAAGCAGGTCGTGATCCAAGAGGAAAAATCCATAGTACTGCTTATAAATGTAAAATTCTTGGAAATATTTCTGATATGAAAAGTGGTGTAGAAGCAGGAGAAGTGAAAATCTTTTCGAGAGAACAAGTTAAAAAGTTGGAATTAGCTTTTGATCATAAAAAAATGTTAAAAGATGCAGAATTCATAGAATAATCCTTGTTATTTTTCTTTTTTTATCATAACTTTATTATTTTTAGCTTAATTCTAATAATATAAAGAAAATTTAAGGTGAAAGTATATGCCAATAATAATACCAAGTCCAAAAACGGGGAAAGAACCTCAAGTTCACAATTTAGCTTACATTGCTCCTACAGCAGTAATTATTGGTGATGTAACTATAGATGAGGGTTCAAATATATGGTTTGGAGCGGTAATAAGAGGAGATTGGGGTCCAATAAAGATTGGAAAGAATACAAGTATACAGGAAAATGTTACCATTCATATTGAACAAGGAAAATCTGTAATTATTGGAGATAATTGCGTTATTGGACACCATTGTATGATTCATGGTCCTGCTGAAATAGGAGATAACTGTACTATAGGAATTGGCTCTAATGTTTTACATAATTCAAAACTGGGAAAAGGTTGCATGGTTGGTGCTGGAGCAGTTTTACTTAATAAAGAAATACCTGATTTCAGTCTTGTCGTTGGAATCCCGGCCAATATTAAAAAGAAGTTGCATGAATCTGAAAAAACTCCTGCTGAGATAACCTCTAAGCAGTATGTAGAAAACGGTAAATTATATAAAGAATTTTTTGAAAAAAATCCTAAATTATCTAAAATTTAATAAAATTTTTTTTGTCTAAACTGAACAAATACAATTTTCATTCTTTATTATATCAATAAGATTAAACCTTAAATCTATTAAATTAACCATTAAAACCTTATTTTCTAAATTAGGTAGACCTAAAGTCGTTTTTATCACTTCCAAGGCTTCTAATGTTCCCAAAATCCCAGGAGTAACTCCAATTACCGGTAGTGGGCCTTCATTAGGAGGAGTTTCAATAGGTGAGAAAACACATTGATAACATGCAGTTTCTTTTGGGTTGATAGTTATGATTTGACCATAAAAATCTTTTACACCTGCTATTACACTCCTTATATTATATTCCACAGAAATTTTGTTAACTAAAAATTTAGTTTTAAAGTTATCGGAGCAATCAACTATAAAATCATAATTCTTTTCTTTTAAATAATTTATTATAGAATTTTCATCAACATAATCCTTATATGTATTTATTTTAACATCTGAATTAAGCAATGTTAATACTTCCTTTGCGGAGCTTACTTTATTTTTTCCAATCTGACTTTCATTATAAAGTATTTGTCTTTGTAAATTTGAAATGTCTAAGATATCATTATCTACAATTGTTAATTCATTTATTCCTGCTGCTGTAAGATATAACGCAAAGGGAGACCCTAAACCACCACACCCTATTTGTAGAACTTTAATTTGTGAAATTTTTTTTTGTCCTTCCTCTCCAATCATGGGAGATATTATTTGCCTTGAATATCTTTCTTTTTGTTTGTCTGTTAAAATAGATCATCACTTTTCTATAATCTTTTTAATATCTTTAATAATTTCTTCAATTTCGATAAATATTAACCCCAAATTCGCATTAAGGTCGATTAATGTTACTAAAATCATATTAAGATCAACTTCTAAAATGATCAACTGATAATCTTGATATTCTACTGTTAAATTATTGACATGATGATTCTTTAAACTTGAAGAAGCAGCCTCTATTGCTTCAAACATAGTTGCAGCTAAAGCACTAAATTTTCTTTCATCAATATCTCTTGGTAATCTTGATGAAATTAGTAATCCATTTCTTTTTACTAATGCAACACCTATAATCTCACTAAAATTTTCCAATCTCTCTAATTCTTTATTAAGATTTGGAAGTACTAAGTTATCCATTCAAAATCATATTAATTTCGAAATTTTTTTTTCAATTTGAAAAAATACAAATTAACTTAAATAATTTCAACTATATGAATTAACACTTTTATCTTTAGAAAGATTTTTACTTTTGAAAATAAACACTAAATTTTCCTAAAATAAGAATCAATACGACTTTTTCTTCCTAGGCTTTTACTTTCCTTACACTTCGATAAAAAGATTTCTTTCCATTAAAAGGAGCAGTCCTATTTCGCCAGCCTGGTTGTCTTAACTTCGTAGTTCTTCCGAAACCACAATAGGCACAAAATCTTTTTCTTCTATGATAAGAATGACGACCACATCGTCTGCAAGTCTTATGGGACGCTGTTTTATTTTTCTTTCCCTTACTTGGTGTACCTTTTCCCATTTTTTAACCTCTTTTATATGTTATATATCTTCATCTTCTTCTCTATACATTAGCTTTTCTTCATCAGTATTAGCAAAAATTAATTTTTCACGATCTTGACCAATAAAGATTATTGATGCACCTCTTATCATAACTGTTCCTAAATCTTTACTTCTTTTGCCTCCACGTCCAAAATATATTTCTTTAGCATCTTTAACAATTAAATTCATATAATTATCAAATTTAACTAATTTGCCAGTTAAATAAGTATTCCAGATCTTCAGCTTGATATTAACAGATGGTTTTAAGATTGCTTTTGATAATGTTCGATTTACAGTTTGTTGAGACACAAAAAATACTCATAAAATCTATTCTATTATGAGATTAATTATGAGATCAAATAAATATTTTTTTAAATCTTTAAGGATTTAAAAATAACATTAGGATTTTGGAATATTGAACTATTAGATTAGGAAAAGTTATGAAAAAATTAGTCTATTTTGATGCGTCTGTTGAAACTCCAGAAGAAATTATCATTGCTGCAGATATGATTCCTATCAGACTGTTTGGAAACCCTTCAATTGGGATTGATAGAGCAAATGAGCATATTCCTCCTACTCACTGTGTTTGGGCACGAAATATTTTAGAGCAAGCAATTGATGGATATGATGACGATATTAAAGGGATTATCACTTCCCATGGATGTGATTGTACTAACCGTGAATTTGATATCTGGTTGGAATGTGTTAAACTTGACTTCTTTTTTTTTCTAAATGCTCCATTAAAACGAAATGAAACAGCTCTAAAATTCTTTATCAATGATATTAAAGAATTAATCATTCAGCTAGAAGAAAAATTCAAGGTTAAAATAACTAGTGAAAAACTCACTGAAGCCATAAAAAAAATGAATCAATTACGGAAATTGTTAAGAGAAATTTCAGAATTTAGAGTAAAGAATATTTTAAAGTATTCTGATTTTCATTCCTTGATTAAAAAAGTACAACAAATGGATAGAAGTGAAGCACTAGAAATGCTTAAATCGAAGTTGGAGGATTTAACAATGACAAAGCCACATATAGATGATAATCTAAAAAAAGTTTTGTTAACAGGATCAGTAATAGATGATACAGAGTTCATTAAATTTCTCGAAAATCTTGGATTTCATATAATTATTGATGATTTATGTATTGGTACAAAATATTTTTGGCACAATGTCGATGAAACTGAAGAACCTATCAAGGCTATAGCGAAATATCATTTAAATAAGCCCATATATTCCACAAAGTTTCCATCATATAAAAGATTTGAAATTATTAAGAATTTAGCAAAAGAGTTCAATGTTGATGGGATTATTAATGTTGCACAGAAATTTTGTGAACCTGTATTGTATACTCACCCATACTTTAAAAAGAAATTTAAAGAATTAGAAGTTCCTTATCTCTTTATAGAAATGGAATATAATCGAGAATCCTATGTGCAATTATCAACAAGGTTTGAAGCATTTAAAGAAATTATTTAATAGAGGGTAAAAAATGTCAACAGTTAAAAAAACTGGTAAAATGTTAAATGCCACCAATAAATTAAAAAACGAAATGGGAAGGCATTTTTTAGCAATTGAACAAGCTTATAGGGATGACAAGCCAACCGCTTGGGCAACAGCAGGAACTCCTGTTGAATTTTTGTATACTATGGATGTACAACCAATGCTACCAGAAAATTCAGCTACTATTTCGGCTGCTTTGAAAAAATCTCAAAATTTTATAGAATTAGCAGAAGAAGAAGGATATTCCTATGACCTATGCTCATATTTCAAAACAAACGTTGGTGCTGTATTAAGTAATGCAGATATGAGTGTAGGTGGGACAAGAAAACCCACTTTTATGCTATCAAGTGATGTAATATGTGATACACATGTTAATTGGTTTCAAGTACAAGCAGAAAGATTTAATGTACCACATTTTACTATAGATGTACCTCACGTAGTAAGTAATACTACTAACAGACAAAAGGAATATTTTAAGAAATATATTATTGAACAACTCTGGGAATTATTAGAATTTATTACTGAAATTACTGGTCATGAATATGATCCAGAAAAAGGTAAAGAAGTAGCTCTTAACTCTTACGAACTTGGAAAAGTATGGCAAGATGTTTTTGAGTTAAGAAAAAATATTCCTTGTCCTGTTTCGACTAGGGATACCTTTGGAGGTCTTTTTCCACTATTTACAATGACAGGGTTAAAATCTCCTATAAAATTATATAAACGTATGTATAAAGAGGCAAAAGAACGTGTTGATAATGGAGTTGGTGCATTAGAACAAGAGGATTATCGATTAATTTTTGAAGGTATACCCTACTGGTATAATTTAAAATTCTTTTCAAACCTAGAGAGATGGAATGCTATTATTGTATATGAACCCTATGTATATGCTTTCACTAAATACACTAATCCAAATATTACAAAAAATGACATTTTAGAGAATCCTATAGAATCTATGGCTGATTTAGTTCTTAGTTTTTGGTATATCTACGATTTAGAGACTCGTGTTAAAATGTTTAAAGAGACTGTAAGAGAATGGAAGGTTGATGGAGTATTATTGCATGATAATCTTTCATGCCGTCCAAACGCATGTGGTATGTATGATTTAAAAAGAAAGTTGATGGAGGAAGCAGATATTCCCTCGCTTGTGATAACTGCAGATATGAATGACCCTCGTAAAATGTCAGAGACTCAAGTTCTTAATCAAATTGAAAGTTTCATAGAAGTTCTTAGAGAAAGGAAGAAAAGATAAAAATAACTATTTGAATATAATTCCTTCAAGTGGAAGCAACTTTATGCTGTTAGTATAAGCTTCTATATTCAAAGCCCTTCTATTTGAATAAGTAGAACAAATTAATTCAGGTTTCTGTATAGGAGATTTTAAAAGAATTTCTTTTTCAGAAAAATTTAAATAAATGAAGATCTCTTGTTTTTCATGAATTCTTTTATATGCTATAACTTTCTTCCCTAATTTTCCTAATATAATAAGTTCAAATTTCCCTTCTTGGAGTAATATATTATCCTTCCTTATTTTTAATAAAATTTTATAGAAGTTTAGTAAAGAACTTGGATTTTTTTTTTCTTTACTCACATTAACTTTTTTATAATCTTCTGAAATTCTTAACCATGTTTTTACGTCAGAATTAGAGGAAAAGCCCGCATTTGGGTCATCATTCCATTGCATAGGTGTTCTACATCGATCTCTAGTTGGAAGGAATCCAATTAATTTGGTAATTTGAGGAAAAGGAAATTTAGAAAATTTGCGTCCTATTGGATCTTCACTTGTTTTTAAATCAAATTTAACATTAGACATTCCAATTTCTTCCCCATAGTATATGAATGGTACGCCTCTTAAGGTTAGTTGAAGAGTAGCAAGTAATTTTGCTTTTTTAACATCATTTTTTAAACGTGAGATATATCTATCTCGGTCATGATTACCTAAAACATAGGTGGGTGTATAAGGAAAAGGTAGGATTTTATCAATTTTAGAAATAGTATTTGAAATTTGTTTAGGATTAAATGATAATGCTTTAGAAGTAAACTCAAATAGGAAAATCATATTTAAGCCATTATTTTTTGAGCCATAATATTTTTTGAGTTCTCCTAAAGCTCCAAAAACTTCTCCAACTAAAAACCTTTCAGGTTCATATTCTTCAATTAAATTTCGTAATTCTAATACAAAATCAAAGGTTTCAGGAAGATTGGTATCATATTTATGATGCTGAAGTAATGATGCTGCCTTTTTATCAGATTCTGTTAATATCCAAGAAAATGGGTTGTTTCTTAATTCAGGGTCTTCATATATAGTATGTAAGATATCTAACCTAAAACCATCAATTCCTTTATCTAGCCAAAATCGCATGGTATTGAACATTTCTTCCTTAACATCTGGATTTCTATAATTTAAATCTGGCTGGAAAGGTAAAAAGTGAAAATATACCCATTGATCTGTATTTTCATAATATTTCCATGCTGAACCACCTGGGATAGCTTTCCAGTTATTAGGAGGTTTTTTACCTCCTGGTTTTTTTCCATCACGCCACACATACCAATCTCGTTTTGGATTCTCTCTCCCAGAAGCAGACTCTATAAACCACGGATGTTTAATTGAAGTATGATTGAGTACAAGATCCAAGACTATTTTTAGATCCCTCTCATGCATCTCTTTAAGCAATTTGTCAAAATCTCTCTTAGTTCCATAAACTGGGTCAATCTCGCGAAAATTAGAAATATCATAACCATGATCTTGTTGAGGAGATTCAAAAAAAGGACTGAACCAGATTGTTCCTACTCCTAATTCTTTAATATAGTCTAATTTTTCAATAATACCCAGGAGATCTCCAATACCATTTCCCCTACTATCTTTAAATGAGCGAGGATAAATTTGATAAACAACAGTTTTTTGCCACCATTTATAATTATCTTTCTCCATAAGTGTTCCAATTATATATATCCTAAATTATTTTTTATTCTACTCTTATAAATTAATTGAGGAATGTTATTACTTATACTCCTACAAATAGAATAATTAAAATTCAGGTTAAAATAAAAAATAAATTTATTATTGTTTCAATAAAAGATAATGGAATTGGCTTTACAGAAATGGAGAAGAAACAATTATTTCAACAATTTGCTAAAATAGATCGCTCCAATTTCAATATCGATCTTGGAGTCGAAGGTTCAGGATTAGGGTTGTATATTACAAAAAAAATAGTAGAATTGCATGGTGGTGAGATTTGGGTTGAATCAGAAGGAAGAAATAAAGGGTCAACATTCTATTTCTCCCTACCTCTGAAATGAAAGTATAATACTTTAGTTCTTTATCAAGAAATGTTTAATCTATTTAATATAAACTCAATTAGCTATCTTAATATGCGAATTGGGCGTCATAATTAAGTATTGATCACCTAAACGTCCCATACTACCTCCATTTTCTCTTAAAAACGACTTTAAATCTTCGATACACTTTTTTAATTCTGATACATCAACATTTTCAAGGATTTCTTTCGCATTCATGATTAAAATTTTTCTCCCCAATAATTGTTTTTTTATATCTTCTATTTGGTTGATATTAGTAAAGTCATATTTTCTTATTATAAAATTTTGAAGTAATGAAGAATATTCTTTTGAAAATCCCATAGTTTCCTGTGGAGAACCTAATAAGTCATAATCCTCTTTTTTTCCCCAAAGTTTACCCATATTTAAAACCTCTTATAATCAATCTATTAATAATTCGTATTAATCAAAAATCAAAATAATATAGGGATGAATATCTAAATATTACATTAAAGATTTCATGATTTAGCAAAGATTTTTATTATTAATTACCAATGTTTTTCTTTATGGACTTAATTAAAAATGATTTTATTGAGTTTATAAAGAAGAGAAAAAGTATACGAAGCTTTATTTACAAAAAGATTGATAAAGATACAATTCTAAGAATATTAGATTGCGCAAGATGGGCACCTTCTGAAAATAATAGCCAGCCTTGGCATGTTTGTATAGTAATCCATCCTACTGTTAAAAGAATGATCTCAGAACTCACCAAATATGGTGGAATTATTGAGGATGCTTATGTAAATTTGGTTATTTTTTTAGATCTTGAGAGAGGTTGTGATAGAGTAAAAGATGTTCAAGCTATCGGAGCTTTCATGCAGAATATACTCCTCGGGGTTCATAATATTGAAGAACTTGGTGCTGTTTGGATTGGGGAAATATTGAATAAAAAAGAGAAAGTCAACGAAATTTTCAAATTTTCTAATGAGAAGTATGAACTTATGGGTGTTATTGCTATCGGAATAGTAGATGAAGCAAGAGAAAAAACACGTGAAAAGGAAAGAGAAAGACGTTCAATTGATGAATTTATTGATTGGTATTAATTTGTATAATTAAGTAATTTTTTAACTTTTCTTATTTATTTTTTATATCCTCTATCGATTCAACTAGATAAGGATTAAGAATCCATATTCCTATACTGAAGAATGATATTAAAGACCACTCAACAATAATTGAAATGATAAATGGTGCTTGTGGACTAATTGTTTCCCATATAATACCTCCTAAGAAAGGACCTATAATCATTCCAATTGATTCAAAAAAAGTAATTAATCCAAAGATCTTTCCTCGATGTCTAATTGAAACACGACTTAGAACATTTATCATTACAAAGCCTGTAGTTAGCATAATGGTCTGATCTATTACAAGTAATGTACCAAAAACCCATAGATTTCCTGAGTTAATAATCATCCATGTAACTATACCTCCAAAAAAGCTTGCGCAGGAAATTGCTATATATGGATTAACTTTATCTGCTAATGTTCCCAATTTAGGGGCTATAACCGCTCCAATTAATACTGTGGGCAAATAAAACCAAGAGACAATAGAAGGATTACTATTAACATTTTCAATTATGTAAGGTTGGACATAGGGTCTATATACTCCAACATTAAGAGCACTTAAAAAAAGTCCGGAAAACAATAAAATAATTCCCAAAAAGTAAATGCGATTAGATAAGACTTTAGTTAATTTTGTTTCAGAATTTGACTCTGGCATTAACTTTTGATTAAGATTACCTTCAATCATAGTATATTCAAATTTCTTGTTTTCATCTACTTTTCTAGAAAATTGGATCCCGGCATAGAAATTTGCGAATCCAAATAAAGGAATTGCACTATATATAATAAAGTCATTAAGCGGGGTAAATGTGTTTCCTAAACTAAAGATTGTGAACCCTATAATTGTCCCTAGTACCATCCCAATACCTAAGGCAAATCTTCGCTTTCCAAAAGCAGAAGATCTATGATATTTTGAAGATTTGTCAGAAATTAAAGAATCTAGTGGATTCCAGAAAATGTAGGCACCGAATCCTAATAGAAATGCGCTAATGTACATTCCTGTTAAAGACTCTAAAATAATAGAGAGATATAGCCCAAAATAAGATAAACCTCTACCAAAAGAACCAATCATTACTAGAATTCGCTTAGAAAAACGATCTGTTAAATAACCAATGAAAGAAGAACTTATTAAACCCCCAAATGTAAGGGATGAAAAAAACAAACCTAAACTTGTAGCAGGATAACTTAAAACTTGTTTAATTAAATAAGCTATTATAAATTCAATAAAAAAAAAACCTAGTGAATTCCAAATAACAATAAATATTACTGAATTAAAGTCTGAAGTAAATTTATGATAATACGGTATAACCTGCTTTTTCTCAAACTTAAAAGTTAAACGCATGGTATTAACTAATAAAAAAAAATAAGGGAAAAAAATTTTTGTATTTTAAAAAATGAAAATAAAAAGAATGAAATGAACTTAACAAAATAGGCTATAACCAAAAATGTATTATAGGTGATAATATTTCACCTAACCAGTAATAAAATTTGACCCAATAAACATATGTAAACCCAAGATATAAAAATGCATAGATTGTGGCAAAAATAAATCCAAAAATAACATCAATAGGGAAATGTACACCTAATATTAATCGTGAAATCGCCATAATAATATCTAATATGATAAACGCCGATAGAATAATCCAAAAATATTCAGTAAAATAATAAGCGAAAACAAATCCAAAAAATAATAAAAAAGTCACATGTCCTGAAGGAAAAGATTGTTTTTCTGATTCTTTCATTAAGTAGGGAATCCTAATAAAATCATCATGCTTCCTAACTCCTTCATTTTGAAGTGTAATGAATGGACGATTTCTTTTTATTACTTTATAACGAATAATGCTATGAATAATTAAAGACTGTTCAAATCCTCCCGTAAATAGCACTAATAAATAATAATCTTTTGTAATATATCCATAAATAAACCATACAAACCAAAAAAGCCCCCAGAAGTATAATGAACCAAAAAAACCATAAATAATTGCGAATTTTTTAGTTTTCTTACTAAAATCACTCTTATAAATAGTTAAAAATGTTTTTTTATCCCATTCTTCGATCTTTTCCAGATACTCTGTTAAGGTGGACATTATTATTTTAGGATAAATATCAGTGTAAGATTTAGGTTAAATACAAAAATGACTAATTTATACTTTTTGCTACTATTAATCATATTTATTGATTTTATTATTCCGAATATAATTAGTATTATTTTTAATGAAGTAGCTGATTTTGAAGATCTCGATATATTTAAATGATTGTAAATTATAAAAAAGCAATATAAAATTATCTAATTCTAAATTTATGTTAATAGTGTAAAAATAATGAGTGAGAATTCAGGATTTTCAGAAGAAAGTTTAAGAAAAATCGCATCTCAAAAAGTGAGTTTTAGATTTTCTGTTAGAATTCATATGACCGTTTTTTTTGTTGTTAATATTTTACTTTATATTATGAATATTCTCTTCACACCAGATTTCTATTGGATTATATTTCCATTCTTCTCATGGTTAATTGGTTTAAGTATGCACACCTTATCATACATCTTATATGCAAGAGGGATTTATCCTATGGCGAAGCGAGGAATTATTTATCATTTGGTATCTTATATTTTCGTTATGCTTTTTCTTTTTATAGTTAATTTTACAACCTTCTCTCAGTTTTATTGGGTAATTTTTCCAGCTATTTTTTGGGGGAGTGCTGTTATCTTGCATACATTAATCTACATCCTTTATTTCAGTGGAAAAGTAGAAAAAAGTGGAAAATATAGTTCGAGAAAAGAGCGAGCTATTGAAAAAGAGTTAGAAAAAATGAGGAAAAAGGAAAAAAAGATTGAATAGGATAATCTTAAAATGTGGTTAGGTAAATTTTTAAATCTTGAAGATGATATTGAAGAATTAAGTTCTAAGGTTAAAGAAGAAATTTTTAATAATCTTCTCAAAAATAAGCTAACTCCTCTTGAATTCACTATTATTGAGACTATTTTCAATACTAAACAACTTTCTGGTTACGACTTAATAAAGAATTTAAATAGAAGTTTTGCTGGTACCTGGGAAGCTCAATCCGGCACTATATATCCAATATTAAGAAAATTAGAAAAAGATGGTTTTTTAGAGGGAAAAATGGTAAAAAGTCCAATAGGTCCAAGAAAAAAAGTTTATTCTTTAACTGGAGCAGGAGAAGAACTTTTAAAATATAAAGTGAATAAAAACTACTATGATCAGCTAAAGTTTGTTGAAAATTTTTTAGTAGAACTGTCTTCAATATTTATTCGTTCATTTCCTAGTGAAGAACAGGGTAAAAGAATTAAAGAAATTCAAAATGCTCTTAATGAGACATTCAAAAATATAATGCAAAATATTCCTCCAACCCTTGAGTTTAAAACAATGTGTAATAATTGTGGAGCTGAAATTGGAAGAGAAGTTGCATTTTGCCCTAATTGTGGTCAATCATTATTTGAAGAAATAGAAAATAAATAAAAATATAAAAAAATAGTTTTGTAGTTTTACTTTTCAATTTCAATACCATATTTTTTGAAGACCTTAATTAATTCATCACTTGCTAGATGTTGTAAAACATCCTCTAAAGGTGCTAAAACTTCATCTTTAGAAGTTGTTCGATTTTTACTTATTCTTCCTTCTTTTACCTCTAAAGCTGTTTGAGCCCAACTAAATTCATCATTAAACGTAAAAAGAACATCTTTATATGCCCCCTCCTGCCCTCCATCTCTAGCAAGTGGTTTCTCTTCGATAGAAACTTCAGGATCTTGAAGATAACACCAATCAAGTATTACCCATTCCAATTTTCTATCCGAATCGGGTCGATCAGCGAGATATATACAATAAGCATGACCACCTACTTCCGATTCTGATGGGGCAAATATAGGATCGGCGATAACCTCTGCTGCACACACTTTTACACGCCAACTTGGGATACCGGCATTAATAAGTAGGCTTGCTATTAGTATTGCACCATCCTCACAATCTCCTATTTCAGATTGGATGCTCTCAAATGGGAATAACCAAAACTCTGGAACTTCAGCAGTTATATCATCATATTTATACTTCAGAAAATTGCAAACGAAATTTTGAATTGCAAAAGCAGTTTCATTAGGAGTTTCTTTTCTTAATCCAACTTGAGTAACAACATGCCATAATATCGCATCATTTTTCTTAATAAATACTTTAACATCAACATCTATTTGTTTTTTATACACTTCTGCCCTTAAGGCTCTTCCCGTATATATAATAGGAGCTGTTTCCCATTTATTATTCCAATAATCCGGACCATATTTTCCATAATCTCCTTTAAATTCTTCAATAGGTACATATTCAATCGGTGTGATTGGTGAAGGCTCTGGTTCCTTTTTCTTTCCCTCTGGTTTTTTTGCTGTTTTTTTCTCTGGAGCACCTGAAAGGTTTTTAGCACTATTAATCCAACCTTCAACATCTTTTTCAGAAGGAACTTTTGTAAGAATTTTTGGTTGATCCTTTTTCAATAGTTTTAACTTTTCTAATGTGCTTTTAGCGTTTCTTTGAGCAAATTCCTTCACAGAATCTATACCTATAAGATTCAATGCATTTGCCACTTGAGGATTTACTCCACTAATACGCATCAAATCAGCATGTTCTTGCCATGTATCAAGAATTTTGACTGACACACCTATTTTTCTCGCTAATTGTCTTATTTGATTATTTGTAAGTGGGACAAGATCTTCTACGCTAGTAACTCCTTCCTTTTCTAAAAGCTTAGCATATTTTTCTACCAATCCAATAATCTCTGTTAACTTCAATTCTTTTTCTCCTTATTTTTTATTTTAATTGAATATGATTAGTAAAAATATTGTCTACTTAGCTTAAATTCTTTTTCTATAAGAAATAATCTGTTTAGATGCTCTAATTTAACTTTTTAGATTTAATTTAAATTTCTGAAAAGTGATCATTAGAGCTATTCCAATTAGAGTAAATATCAAGAAAGAATTTCCAAAGGGAATTGAATCATCTTTATTATAATCTTTGAAATTATTAATATAGGTTAGAGCAACATAATCTTCATAAATTCTTTCATTATTCCACTCCCATAAATAACTATTTCCATCTTTAACATTTGAGATTGAACAATTATCAACTCTATCAATATAATCTGGTTGTGCACCTTTAACCCTATATTCAACTGTTTCTGTTATATTTCCATTCCACGTTCGAGATGTTCCCACATAATATATAAAAAGTATCTCATCATAAGGAGGATGTGATGGAGTTGCTATATAAGTATTAAAACTATATTCCAAGACTGAAGTACCATTTTTTGGGAGGGTAATATTGCAAAATATTAATATTATAGGATAGTAAGCATAGAATCTTATAGTTGGATGAGGCTTGTCGGGACAATAACCGAAAGCTTCATATGGGATAACTGTATTGTTAACTTTAATTGTACAAAAAGTATTTAATCCAAGCATTTCGGGTGTTATGGCTGCAAAAAATCCAGACATTCCTGATATTAAATATGTTTGATTGTATTCATAACAAATTTGTTCAAAAGTCGTAAAATCAGAACTGAACATTTGTAATGAAAATGGAGCAATAATCGTCACATTCATGCTATCATTAGGATTCAATATTGTATAATTACCTATAAAATCCAGTTTAAAATGACTACTAGGATTAGTAGCATCAATTTCAATTAAAACATTTGCATTGGGCATAGAACAGGAACTATTTTCTACTAAAAAAAAACCTCCAACAGTTGCACCGTAAGCGACATATGGATTTGCAGAAACTTCATTAATATATATTTTATTGCCCAATAATAGTAGAAATGAGATTGCTAATACATAAATACTATTCTTGCGCGTTTTCATCTTACCAAAATATAAAAGGTTTCTTTTTCCATTTAAATCTTATTGTTAATAACAATGACTTACTGAATATTACTATTTCATTTTTCTCCTCATAAGTTAGTAATCAGGGAATAGCAAATTTTTTCTTTAATTTCTCTAACGGAATTGGCAAAAAAACTTCATTTTCAATAAGGTCATAAATCAAAATAGCAGCTTCTATATTATCTAATTCCAGAGAACTTTTTACTTTATTAAATAAAGATTCAAGATATAAGAAGCCTTTATTTTGATGTTTAATGTCCTTAGCCAATTGATAAATACTTTTTGATGTATCTGATAACTCTTTTCCTTTTTTAGATCCCAATTTATAAGGCAAAGTATATTGTAAATAAAACTGATCATCGGCAATCATATCCACACTGACTTTATAAAATGATTTGCTTTGAAAAATTGAAATATCTCCATCAAATTTAGTATATAGCTCTCTAAGCTCCTGTTTATATAACTTTTCAAATCTAATACAAAATGCATTTAAGACTTCTCTCGAAATTATGATAGGTATTTCTTTTGTTATTAGTGAAGCCCAAATCATTTTGCCAGACCGAGCAATTAAATATTTACCCTCGAGAGTTGCCTGTTCAAAAACTCCTTCTTCAGATGGTAAGTCCAAGAGCTCATATTGAACTGAACTACGAAATATATCAAGAAAATAGGGATCAAAATCACCAGCCGTTTGATAGTAAATAATCTCTCGTGATTCTTTATGAATTATCAGAACATACTCAATTGACAATGCAAGAGAAAAATATTCTGAAATAGGAATCTCTACCTTTTACATCGATTTCTATGTATATTCAAAGTAACTTTTTTTATTTATAATTTTGCTCAACACTTAATAGTTATTCATATCATAAATGTAGGAAAAAGTGTGGAGGGGGTGAGATTTGAACTCACGAAGGCCTTTTGGCTTTTCATTGGGATAAAGAAAATTTGCCACTGGATCTTAAGTCCAGCACCTATAGTCTTGACCCATTTTGGTGTAAAATGGCGTTTGACCATACTCGGTAACCCCTCCATTGCAAAAATTAGATGTTTAATTTTAAAAGTAATGATTCTAAGCTTTTAAGGGTGACAATAAATCAAAGTTATAATTTTAATTTAAATTTTTTCTTAGGTTTAATGGTGGTAGAGATTATAATTGTATTAATGGTTAGATATCAACCCATTAAAAATGAAAAGAAATAAATAAAATTAAGATATTAGAATAATAACAAAAATATTATTCTGTAAAGTATACAGATAAATTTAAGTAACCATCGAATAACATATAAAATGAATGGTAATACATTATGCCTGTAGGTATACTAGTAATCCGTTGGGACAACGAAATTGGTCCTATTAACGAAGGATTTTATCCGGAAACATTAAAAATCACAAATAATTTGTTGACACAGGTTTATAGCTCTCATCGTTATCAATCTCTTAAACCTGGCTTTGCTAGTATCGCATTAAAGAACAATAAAGTAGTTTCTTTTTTCTCGGGAGTTGGACAGGATTTTATATCAGTAGAAAATTATGTTGTTGCCCTTTTACTTCGAAGAGATGAGAAACCTACAAAATATCGGGAAATTTTAAAAACCATTGCAGCTGAAATACTTGAAAAAATCCCAGATGATAAATT
>JBHLLG010000033.1:8410-29065 GCA_048885925.1 Candidatus Hermodarchaeota archaeon | reverse complement strand
TGATAATTATTTTCTCCCCTAAGAGGTCCAATTAAAATAGTCTCTATACCTTTTTCTCTAAAAATTTGAGCATCAGTTGTTGGTATAGATGTCTTGAAATCTCTTTCTTCTCCGAATACATTTTTGAATGATTTTTTTATTGCTGTTGCAAAAGTAGTATTTGTTTCTGGTATATGAGGTTTTATAAAAGCTCCTATTTGGGCATTAATATTTAAGTTTGGATCTTCTTTTTTAAGAGATTCTACAAAATTAAAAATTCTTACCTTAATACTATTCAAATCCATTTCTGGAATAACACTTATAGAGCATTGCAAAAGACATTTATCTGGAATTGTGAGAAATGAATTTCCTCCATTTATCATAGTAAGACTTACTGTACTTATTTTCGATGGAAGCTCGGGAGGAATAGGATATTTGGTTTCCATTTGTTTGAATTCTTCCTGTAAATCTATCAGGAAATTCATAATTTTTACCATCTTTTCAATAGCATTTATTCCTGAATATTTATTGCGATGAGGTAAAGGTAAATCGGGATAAGCTTGAGCTTGGCGACGTATTCCTTTAGTTATAAAACTCATTTGTAATTCTCCTCCAAGGTAGGCAATTGGATAATCGCAACATACATCACCTAGTAAACACGCATCCCCAGTTATTATTTCATCCTTTACAAGATATTCGGTACCCAGTAAACCGCCAATTTCCTCATTAATTACAGCAGTTATTATTAATTTTCCATTTAAATTGATTCCTAGATCTATTAAAGTCTTAGCAGCGAAAATTTCAGCTGCTAAGCAAGCTTTATCATCAGCAGCTCCACGACCATAAATTTTATTCTCAACAATTTCTCCTCCATGCGGATCTTTCGTCCAACCATCATCTATGGCAGCTGTATCCATATGGGCATTAAATATTAGAGATAGACCATTTCCATTTCCAATTTCTCCAATAACATTCTTTTTTTTAACTTTCGTATTTATTTTGAATTCCTTCATTTTAGATTCAACAAATTTAGAGATTTCTTTATACTTACCTGGTGGTACTTCAGAAGGTATTTGAATCAGCTTTTGAAGAAATTGAACTATTTCATCTTTCATTCCATCTATTTTATTCATAATTGCGTCTTCTAAATTATCCAAAATGTTCACACTTTATTTTTAGTGGATAATAAAAGTGAAAATATTATTCTCTATTTAAAGTAACTTCTGAAGAAAATATAAGTTTATAAAGAAAAGTGGTTATGAATAAAATTGAGTTAGAGATTGATTATATTACTGCTATAGCATCAATTTCAATTAAGGCATATGAAACTGGACAAGTTGCTTCGATTGTAGTTCTAGCTGGAAATTTCTCAGTAACACCATTTTTTTCAAAAAATTCTTTATAAGCTTGATTCATTTCATTGAAGTCAGTCATATTTTTTAAGAAGACACTCACTTTAACTATATTTGAAAAACTCGCTCCCGCTGTATCTAATATATTTTTTATTTTTTCAAAAACGGCTTTAGTTTGCTCCTTTATTCCTTTTGCTTCTGGAGAGGGAACCTGTCCTGATATAAAAATCATATTTCCCGCTTTTATTCCAAGATTATAAGGTCCTGCTTTAGGAGCACCCGTATTTATTATTTCTATATTTACCATTTCATGTATCACCAATATTATTTTTAATTATTTCTTATACAAGTGTTTTAGTACATAATTTATTACCAATTACCATTATTGCTTTATTAAAAAATTTACTTTTTGTCGTATTTGATTCATACAAATCCAATTTTAATTAAGTTTTAATAAAATTCTTTTTTTAACGAATTAGGTTTAATTATATTTAAAGTTGTACACAATTTTTGTGTTTTAATCGGGTAATGGCGTTATATTAAGATTGAGATATCTTGAACGATATAAAAGATAACATTTGGATATTTACTTTTGAATATGCTGGAATTGTGAAGATAGGGGGCCTAGGAGAGGTACCTGCTAATCAAGCCAAACATCTAGCTAATTATTATAATATAACTGTTTTTATGCCTTCACATGGTCAAATGGAAAGATTAGATAAAAAGCTTGAATGGGAGAAATTACCATTTAACTGTGTAGGGCAAATTAATCCTTTTCAATTTGGGATAAATGAACCAGAGACAACATTTAGTATATCATTTTATAAATCAAAAATTAATAATGTGAATATTGTATTATTACATGGAGAAAGTCCATTTACTAATAGATTTCTTGATGATAAGATAGTATATAACCCAGACACTCTCAATGGGAAGATTTTCTTATTTAGTATAGGGATGCGTTGTTATATTGATTATTTAATAGATAACCAAAAAGAACAATTACCAGATATAATTCATATACATGATTATCATGCGGTTATACCATTTATTGGTATCAAGCAGAGATTAGCTAAAAATGGTTTAGATCTAGCCTCAATTATCACTATTCATTTATTAACTTGGCCTCGATATGCAATTGATTTCTATTACATGTGTGGAATTGACCAAACGCCTATTTCTGTTCGTTTAAAAGAAGGAATAAAGCAATTAACTCCAGATGAAATATTTTCAATTTGTAAAAAGATAAGTGGAGAGTATCAACCTCCAAGTGTTGAACAGATCGGTGCGTTTATAAGTGATTTAGTAACAACAGTAAGTCAATCCTATTTAAAGTCAGATATAATTCCAAATTGTGGTAAGGGATTAATAGAATTTAAATCAAATTTCGTTTGGGATGGCTGTGATTGGGATTATGAAGAGATTTTTCAACAAGTTTTAAAAAATCATGAACAAGAAATAAGAGAAGTATTACATATATCCCACGAAAAATCTGTGGCTTTATCAGATATGAAAAAATATTTGTTAACCTATAAGTTATCTCACTTAGACAGGAGTCCATTAATTCAATCAGAGAAAATATTAGCAGTTATTAATGAAATCTCCAATGGAAATGAATTCGTTAGAAATGGATATATTAAGTCTTTTGACGAATTTGGACCATTAGTGATAACAACTGGAAGAATCTCCCCCCAAAAAGGATTTGAAACCATTCTTGAGGCAATTCCTATAGTAATAAAAGTAATCCCCAATGCAAAATTCTTATTTCTTATTTTGCCTACTGATTATAGTATGAATGAAATTAAGACTTATGCTCAATATGTAGTAAGGTATCCCAAAAACTTAAGAATTGTTTTTGGAGTAGCTACTGATATTTTTCATCTTGCTCATATTGCTTCGGATGTTTATTGTGCCTTATCTAGATGGGAACCCTTTGGTATTATCGCATTAGAAGCAATGTCTGTAAAGTTACCCATAATTGCTACTAAGGTGGGAGGATTTCAAGAATCTATAATAGATATCAGAAATTTTCCAGAAATAGGTACTGGCATATTGATTGACAAAGATAATCCTCATCAATTTGCTGATGCATTAATCTCTCTTTTTAAACTAAAGGAAATTTCTGAGAAAGTAAAAGATAAGAAAGCCATTTATGAAACTGAAAATTTTCAATTGGTTAATCAGATTCCTGATAAAATCCTTGAATCATTAGTCTTGCTAGATCCAAAATATTACAATAAGATTAAAGAGAACTGCTATAAAAGAGTAGAAAATAATTTTAGATGGAGTATTGTCTCGAAGAAATTAATTGAATTATATACAATGATAAAGAACTTTCGAACATTGAAAATGTAAGGAGTAAAATAATATATGCTTTCTAAAAGATCTGTATTTCTTATTTTAATCTCGGTTTTAATTTATAGTACTGCTGCTATGGCGTTGATATATTATCTTCCCCGCTATCTGCTAGATATTGGATTTAATCGTCCCGTTGTACAAATAGTTACGACAATTTATCCATTATCAGCAGTTTTTTTACCCCAGATTTTGGGAAAATTTTCAGATAAAATACAGAATAGGTATTTATTTATATTATTAGGTGCAATCGGTGTGAGTTTGATGTATTTATCTCTAATGATATCAAAAAATTTGATATTGATAACTACTTTTTTAGTAATTTATAGCATTTTTGGTATTAGTTTTAGGTTAAATTTTACTCTTTATCAAGAGTTGACAAAAAATAGTCCTAAATTCGTTACTTATTACAATGCTATTACAGTATTTGGTTGGTTTCTTGGTTCTCAACTTGGGGGAATTCTTATAGATATATTTGGGATTTCAAAGATATTTCTATTTTTATTATACATTTCAATATTTAATATTTTAGTTATTTTATTTATTAGAGAGAATAGAAAAGAGATATTAGAATATTATAATAATGAATATAATGAAAAATTGAAACTTAATAAATTCAATAAGGAAGATGACAAACCTTCAATTTCAAAATCAATTTATATAGCCCTTTTTTCACGACATTTCGGAATTAGGCCAATAATTACAATTTTAGCAGTTTTAATGGCTCTACATTTAAGTAGTAATACACAGATAGGTTTTCTATTAGGATTTAATCCATTACTTCAATTCTTTTTAATGCTTTTAACTGGTAAATTTATTTCAAAAAATAATGAAAAATATATCCTAACAGTCGGTTTTATTTTAAGCAGTGGAGCTATACTTGGATATATGGTAGCATCTGATTTTTTAGGCTTCTTTATTGCTCAAATTATGGTTTCTGCTTCTTTTGCGCTATTTTGGAATGCTACTCAAATCTATATTGCCAAAAAAACGAATCCGAGAAATAAAGGTAAATATTTAGGTTATGCAAATTCAAGTTTTTTTTCAGGAGGATTTTTTGGAGGCATTTTTTTCAGTTTATTGTTGTTCTTTAATTCAGACTATTATGCCTTTATGTGGATAATGATTATTTTTCCAGTAATTTCTACAATCGTTATACTTGTGAAGTTTAAACCAAATTAGTAGTTTACTTCATTTTCCAAAAAGTTGAAAGATTCTGAATTATTGCATTTGGCTTGTCTGGAATTATTTCCAATTCATTTCTTAACCATTCTGAAATCCACTTATATTTTGTTTTGAATCTGCTATCCATAAAAATTATTGCCCCTTTATCTGAAATCTTTCTAATAGGTCTTCCTGATGCTTGATTAGCTCGTTGAATGGCGGGATAGAGATATGCAAAATTCCACCCTTGCTTTTTAAAAACCTTATCATAGTATTTAATTTTTGCTTCAACTCTCGGAGTGGGTAAGTGATATGGAAATCCCGCAATAATTACAGAATTCATTAAATTACCTGGATAATCTTCTCCTTCTGAATTTCTTCCCCCACATACTCCTAATAGAACTGCACCCCCATTCGAAGCCATACTTTTGAATTCATCAACTAATAAGGCATTTTCAGAGGCAGATAAACCAGATTCTTCAATAAATAATTTTTTCTTATTCTTTATAGTTATAGTTTCTATTCCATTATCCAAGAGTGCTTTAAGGATTTGATAGGATGCGCAAAAAATCCCAACATTCTCAGGAGTGCAATACAGAACTTCATCGATTTTTTTAATCATTTTTTTAAACATATCTGGTCTTCTATTGTCTCTTTTAGTATCTATTCCTTCAATTATAACAGCCTTAATATTTTTTTTACTAAATGGTGTACCTGCGATTATTCCTTTATATGTTTTCCCACATTCGTTTAGCCCCATAAGATTATTATATACATATGCATTTACAGTTCCAGATAGATTTAAACAGGTATAACCTTTTTTCAAGATAGGAATCGCAATTTCCCGTGGATCTAGTGCTACAATTTCAAGAGAAATTGACAATTTTTCATTAAATTCTTTTAAACTGTAACAAAAGAAATAATTCTCTAAAAAGTATGTTTTTAACCATTTCAGCCAGAATTCTGCTAACGAACCAACATAATCTCTTGAAATTTCTCCATTGGCAAGTCTTTCTTCATGGATTGATACACTAAAATCATGAAGTTCTTCAATAAAAATCTTAAACTTGTTTAAATTGTTAAATCCTAATTTTTTATATATTAATTCCAGAAATAAATCAGGAGGTATGGTCTTTTCCTCAGATCTAATCCTTTTTTTTTCTTTATTTAATTGATCTATTAAGATTTTAACAAAACTTTGCATAAGAATTGGAGATCTGTACATTTCTAAATCTTTTAAACATAGCCTTAAGGAATAGGGTGTTATCTTTACTGAATTTACTTCTGTTGCAACGTCAATGATGTTATGACATTCATCAATTACTAATATACAATCATTTAATTCTTGACCAATAAATTCTAAAAAAGATTCACGAATAAAGGGATTGAAAATCCATTGATAATTACAAATAATAATTTTCATAGCTTCCAGTAGGAATTTACTCAAAAAGTAAGGGCAAAACTTTTTTTCTTTACAGTAAGTAATGAGTTCTTCAGCATCTACAGGCCTATTAAATAATTCAGGCGCAATTGATAAGGGATTTTCATTTTGCCCTTTCTTTTTCAACAAATTTAAAAAGTAAATACAATTTCGATTTTTTCTTAAATCTGTACATACTGACATTGCTTCCTTTGGATTTAATTTAAGAGATAATAAAGTTTGGTTTAAACACATCTCATTTCTACCGCGTATTGATATACCGTTAAGTTTGATTCCAAGATTATCCTCATTTATTTTTTGAGAAATTTTGATTAATTCCTTGATTATTCTGCGATTTTGGGAATGTGTTCGGCACATATAAATTATTTTTAGATTTTTTTCATACGCTAAAGGGAAAAGCCCACAAAGAGCGATAATAGTCTTTCCTGTTCCATTAGGAGCTAATAATAGAATATTTTTTTTAAATTTCGAACTATGTTCAATTTGCTTGATAATTTCTTCTTGATTTTTTCTGAATTGCTCGTATGGGAAAAAAGATAAATAATTTATTTTTGAACACCAAAATCTAAATTATATATTTTATACTTTTTTAGAATTTATATTGCCTTAGACTATAAAAATTTATTTATTAGTATAGAAGTGTCAAATTTACTCTTTTAAAGTAGGTTTTCTCGCAGCTAAAACTGCATCTAATCTTTTAACAGGAGTATTGAGTGGAGCATTCTTTAGAATTTCAGGTTTTTCTTTTGCTTCTTCATATATTTTATTCATTACCTCTACAAAATTATCTAACGATTCTTTAGATTCAGTTTCAGTCGGTTCTATCATTAATGCTCCAGAAACTACTAATGGAAAATAAATCGTAGGTGCATATATTCCAAAATCAAGAATTCGCTTTGCTATATCCTCTGTAGTGATTTTATTGGGCATTCCTCTATCTGAAAGTACAAATTCATGCTGACAAATTCGTTTATAAGGAAGATCATAATTTTTTTGTAGAAGTACTCTCAAATAATTTGCATTTAAAACAGCAATCTGACCCACTTTCTTTAATCCCTCAGCTCCTAAAGCAAGAACATAAGCATAAGCTCTTATAATTACTCCAAAATTTCCCCAAAAAGCCTTTATTCTTCCAATTGAGTTTTCATTTTCGGATTGGCAAATAATACCTTGCTCAGTTAAAATCAAGCATGGTTTAGGTAGAAAAGGAATGAGTTCATCTACAACACCTATAGGTCCTGAACCAGGTCCACCCCCCCCATGAGGAGTGGAAAATGTCTTGTGTAAATTTAAATGGACAATATCAAATCCCATATCCCGAGGACGGCAAATTCCTAACATTGGATTTAAATTTGCTCCGTCATAATAACATAAACCTCCATTATGATGTACAAGGCGAGTGATCTCCTTTATTTGTCTGTCAAAAACTCCTAAAGTATTAGGATTAGTGAGCATGATACCTGCAACATCGCCTTCTTGCATGGCAAACTCTATCTGATTTAATGGAATCTCTCCATCTTTATTTGACTGCAATTCTATAATTGAAAATCCTGCCATTTTTGCGGAAGCTGGATTAGTTCCATGCGCAGAATCTGGAACAATTATTTTTTGCTTTTTAATACCTTTACTCTGAAAATATTTCTTCATTAATAATAAGCCTACTAATTCTCCATGGGCTCCAGCTGCAGGTTGTAAAGTAAATCCATCCATACCAGTAATTTCTCCCAAAATCTTTGAAAAATCGTAAAGAAGTTCTAAACATCCTTCATTCTCTTCCTGTAATGGGTGAATTTTGGTAAAACTTGATAATCCTGCAATATCTTCATTTATTTTAGGATTATATTTCATTGTACATGAGCCTAAGGGATAAATTCCACTGTCTACTCCATAATTTCTATGGCTTAAATTGATAAAATGACGAATTAATTCAACTTCTGGGACATTTGGAATTGGTAAGTCTTTTCTCTGGTAATTTTTTGGTAAAATTTCATCGAGAGTTATTTCCTCAATATCCAATCGAGGAATATAGTTTCTTTGATCAGATTCGATTTTTTTTTGAAAAATTAGTAACGGTTCAGAGCTCATCGTTTTTATCACTTTATTTTATTATTCGAAGCAGTGTGAGCTGCTTCAATAAATTTATCAATTGAATCTTTTGAATTCATTTCAGTCACACACACTAATGCTATATTTTTCATCTCAGGATAATAAGTTGAAATTTTTAGTGGAGGCAAAAGATCACGTTGTTTGCATTGCTTAATTAATGAATCAATATCAGAACATTTTACAAGAAATTCATTATAAGTTGGTTTTTTGTTTAATAGTTCATAACCTGGAATTTTACTAAGTTCTCTTTTTACATAATATGTTTTCTGAATATTTTGAATTGCTATTTCTTTCAACCCTGTCCTTCCCATAGTTAATAAATATACTAATGCTGCTAAGGCACAAAGTGCTTGATTTGTACAAATATTAGAGCTTGCTTTTTCTCGACGAATATGTTGCTCACGTGCTTGTAAAGTTAAAATGAACCCTTCTTTTTGTCCTATAATTTCTTTTGTTTTTCCAATCAACCTTCCAGGCATTTTTCTTAGATATTTCTGTTTAGCTGTGAAAATTCCTAAGCCCGGACCTCCGAAAGAAGGACTTATACCGAATGATTGACCTTCAGCAACAAAAATATCGATATCAGCTGGTCCTGGGGGATTTAAAATACCTAAACACGTTGGATCAGTCATACTTTGAATAATTAAACAATTGGGAGCCTTCTCTCTTACATGACTAACTAATTTTGATATATCTTCAATTTCACCAAAAAAATTTGGACTTTGAAATAAGATTGCTGCTAGATCTTCATTTAATTTATCACTTAAATTATCTTCAGAAGCAATTTCAACGTTAACATTTTGACCCCAACAATAGGTTCTAACTACTTCTTCATATTCAGGGTGAATTCCCTTAAGAATTAATGCATCACTTTTCCCTGTAATAACTGTAGCCATAATTACTGCTTCAGCAAGTGCGGTTGATCCATCATACATGCTAGCATTAGCAACATCCATCTGAGTTAGTCTAGAAATTATTGTTTGATATTCATATATAGCTTGTAAATAACCTTGACTAGCTTCAGCCTGATATGGTGTATAAGAAGTATAGAACTCTGATCTAGAAGTTACAAAATCAACTAAAGAAGGTATATAATGATAATAACAACCTGCTCCTAAAAAGGAATTGCAGTATAATCTATTTTTTTGAGAAATTTTCTCTAATCGACGTAAAAGATCTGGTTCAGATAAACCAGAGGGTAAATTGAGATCTTCAATAATTAAATCACTAGGAATATCCTGGAAGAGCTCTTTTAGATGATTTACACCAATTACATTTAACATTTCTTTAATAGTGTTATTGTCATGAGGTACAAAATCCATAATATACAAACTCACTTAATTGTTATTTTAAAAATAAATTTAACCTATAAAGAAAAAAATATTAAAGTTCTTTGTTTTGGATTAATTCTTTGTATTCTTCAGCGGATAAAAGTTCATCTATTTCACTTGTATGTGAAAATTTTATCTTTAGTATCCAACCTTCTCCAAATGGAGAAGTATTTACAAATTCAGGATTTTCAGAAAGTTTTTTATTTACTGCAATAATTTCTCCCGATAAAGGCATAATTAGATCTCCGACGGCTTTTACAGATTCTATTTCTGCTGCATTACTTCCCTTTTCGTAGATCATGCCGACTTCAGGAAGTTCTACAAACACAATATCACCTAACTGATGTTGTGCATAATCAGTAATCCCAACTGTAGCAATTGTATCTTCGATTCTTACCCATTCATGAGTTGGGCTGTACTTTAATCCATTTGGAAGTTTGAACTCATAATCCATAATTTTCACCTCGTTTTCTGTTAAATAATTCATATTACACATTACGGTAAAAAGGTGTAGAAACTATTTCTCCTTTAAAGTATTTTTTACGAATTTCTATCTCAATTTCAGTTCCAACATCTTTATATTCTTTTTTCACGAGTCCTAAACCTATAGTTTTTTCAAGTGTAGGTGAATATCCACCAGAAGTAACAAAACCAATTTCTTTTTGGTTTTTAAAGATTTTATAATTTTCCCTAATAATCCCCTTGTCTATTAAATTAAGACCCACTAAATTTCTCTCTGTTCCTTCAGCTTTTTGCTTCATTAATATTTTTTTTCCGATATAATCTATTCCCTCCTTAGGTTTTACTAACCAACTAAGCCCTGCCTCAATAGGAGTTATAGAATCACTTATCTCATGACCATAAAGTGAATAACAAGCTTCTAATCTTAATGAATCTCTTGCACCTAAACCAATTGGACTTGCTCCAATAGCCATTAAATCATTCCAAAGATTTACTGCATATCTATTTTCAACTGATATTTCAAAACCTTTTTCACCAGTATATCCTGTTCTCGCGAGAAAGACAGGAGAATTTTTTATATTACAATGAGAAAAGTAAAATCTATTAATTTTAGAGAGATCTACATTTACAATCGGTTGAAGATATGCATCTGCCTTCAAACCTTGAAATGCAATACGAGCTCTTTTTCTTGATAGATTTGTTATTTTAACATTATATCTACCTATATGTTCATTTAACCATTTTAAGTCATTTTCGATATTTGTAGCATTTACAATCATTCTAAAGCGCTCTGGATTCTCTTCATAATAAACAAGATCATCTACAACTGTCCCATTTTCATAACACATGCAAGAATATTGTCCTTTAGAAGGTTCTAATAAATTTAAGTCATTTACCATGATATATTGAAGGAATTCAATAACATCCTTCCCTTCAAGTAGAAATTCCCCCATATGAGAAATGTCAAAAATACCAACGCTAGATCGAACAGTTAAATGTTCTTTTATAATACTTTCATACTGAACAGGCATAAAATACCCTGCAAAATTTATCATACGGGCACCCTTTGTTAAATGAATATCGTATAAGGGAGTTTTTTTAATATCAACTTGTTCAGAATTCATAATTTCTACATGGGTTTTAGTTATTAATGTGTTTAAAATATATAGTGGAATAAAATTATATGCTTAATATAAATTTTAGGCTTTAATCAAGAGTCGAAGGAATAGATTCTAATAATTAAGTTTTTAATGTAATTCGTAAAAATTTATTTATTACGCAAATTTTAATCAAAAAATGACTGAAGAAAATAATAAAAACCAAAAACTATTAATAAAAAATTTAATCTCTGAGAGTTTAATACGAGATTTATTTTTATTCATTTTTCTATTTTTATTAGTCATTAATCAAGTATGGAGTAATATAATCCTTTTTTATTTCCCTTTGATAACATTTGTATTTTCTATTTTTTTTAGAATTCTAAACACCAATAAAAGGAGAATTATTTTTGAAAATGGGAGTATTATTTATAACCCTTTAGGTTTAGAAAGAATAAATGCAAATCGATTATTTTTTTCCTCTATATTTCAATTGATCTTAATATTTTGGCTAGGCGCTGAATCATTATATAATCCACATTTAATAACGAATTATATTCCATATTTGAGTGGATTTATTATTTTTTCATTTACATTTGGATTTTTTTGGATTTTTATTGATTTGTGGAAGTATACAAAAATTGAAATTATAATAGAGGATATATGGAGTAAAAATAATTCTCAATTCTTTGGTGATATAAAAAATATCATTACCTTTCTAAAAATTAAATATTTTAGGAAAATTTCTCTTCTCACTTTTTTAGTTTTTATAATCTTAAACGCTCTTAATTTGATTTTTTTTGTATTAACGACTAATAATCCAAGTTTAGGGATAAAACTCTATCTCCCAGGTTCTCAACTAATACATCTGCCTTACTTTTTTTATGGTATTCTTTTTATTTCACCTATCTTGACAATAATTCTTTTCTTCTTTAATTATAAAATTATAAATAATTTTAAGAGAGAGAAATTAGACATGATTATCGAACCATTACCAAAAAATTTACAAATAAAAATAGTTGAAAATCTTAAAGCATTGAATAATAAAATAAAAGAACAATTGAAAAGTGAATAAAATTTTATTAAAAACGACGCTTATATTAATATTAATAATCCCTCAAAAAAATAATGATCTTTATTATGTCATTTCGTAAATTATTATTTAAAATCGTTGTTGTAGGAGATGGAGGGGTAGGTAAGAGCACAATGGTACAGAGATTAATCACTGGACGATTTATACCAATGAAGATTACAATAGGTACAGATTTGGCGACGTATGATGTACAAATAGATAAAAAGTTTGACATAAGGCTCCAAATATGGGATTTTGCGGGTGAGAGACGTTTTAGGTTATTCTTACCTAATTATTCTAGAGGCGCAACAGGATGTTTATTATGTTATGATATAACTCGCAGAACGAGTTTTAATTCTTTACATGAATGGTATGATATCGTCAATAAAAATGCAATTGATCCAATATTTATCTTAGTTGGAGAAAAACTTGATTTAGCAGACTTTAGAAGAGGTGTTTTATATGAAGATGCAGAAGAATTTAAAGAAAAATATAATATTAATCACTTTTTTGAAACTTCTTCAAAAAGTGGTGAAAATAATAAAACCATATTTGAAACATTAACTCGCTCAATTTTGAAAAAAAAAGAATTACTTATATGAGTTTAAGCTATTTTAGAGAAGAGTAGATTTCTTTTAAAGAACTAAAAAAAATTAAATAAAAAGAAATAGAACTTACAAATTTTAATCTTCAAGAATGTCTTTTAAGTCATCTACATTTAGATGAATATATTTTGCTTTAATAAGATCCTTGCCAAGAAGAGTTAAGAAATTCTTTTTACGTTTTTTATTTAAAAATTTTTTCATCTCTGATAAATCTGGATTTGGATTTGTAATTTCGATCAATTTTTTCTTTACAGCAGTATCAACTACCTTTTGACCAATGTCAGTTCTAATTATTAAAAACGCTTCACCTGAATCTTTTGGAGCACCCCATGGAGAATAAGAAATATCAGAAAATTCTCCTGAAAAGTCAGTGCAGTATTTGCATCCTGTCATACCCCCTGAGGAACATGCATAGGCAATTCTTAGGGAAGTTCTTTCTGCGCCAGTATTAAAGTCAGAAACTAAAATCTTCGCTAATCCTTGGAAATGACAAGGATTTGCAATAATTCCGATGTCACGCTTGTATTCTTTATAAGCTTGTCCAATACCCGTTATTAATGGTCCAGCATTATCCATTGTAGCTTTTGGAATATAATTTTTCGCATCCTTTACGTTATCTACAACAATTGGAAAAGCTACAGGTGGTTTTTTACTTTTAGGTTCACTTAAAACTATATGCTTGATAATTCCTGCATCAAAAGCCGCAACTACTAAATTATATAGAATTTCATCTTTATTTTTCGATTTTACTTGAATTATATCTTTATAGACTCCAGCAGCTAGATCAATACGCGTTTTTCCAAAAAGTTTTTGTTCGATTTCTGAAATTGGGAAGAAAGATCTCGGACATGCATTATAACAAAGACCTACAGTTTCAGCACACTCATCTACAACATAAGCTTCTCCAGTATTTTTATTAAAGTCCATATGTGGGCAGAATGCGTTACAACTCCCACAATGGATACATAAACCAGCATAAATTACTTCATTTTCAAGATCTTGGCTTGATTTTTCAATCTTCATTTGATATTTACCATTTAAATTATTTTTTCTGTGTGTGAAATTTCACACTAAATGAAATTTTTCACTAATAAAAAGGTTTTTTATAGAGTTCCAAAATCTTGAGTGTTAATTTTAAAATTGTTTTGACCTTATAGAAATTTTTTTTCTTTAAAAGCGGCAGTTTAAATTCATATATATATAAATAAGTATGGAGTCTAAATTGGAAATGTTCTTAGCATTTCAGCTTTATAGCACCGGAAGAATGAATAAAATCAATATCATGGTAGATCATTTATGGATTGATAATAATAGATTATATTTTCGAGTTCTAGAAGGGAAATCACTAAATCAAAAATATTTTAAAAAAAAATACAAAACCAATGTCTATTCGATTAGTAGAGAAGATATTGTGAGTATACGCTGTCGAATATATTTCTAATTTAACTCCTTACTTATGTTATTTAAAAGAACAGGTGGTATCAATAAGCATTAAAGAAAAAAAAATAAATCTTGATTTTATTTTTGAATGCGAACAATGCAGAGAATCATGGGTAGAAAATTTATTGGATTTAATAGATAGATGTAATTCCGAAGAACTTTTACACTTACTTAATTATGTTCAAAATAAATTGAATTTATTAAAGAAATAGGTTTATACCATATATTTTAAATAGGAATTGAAGTTTTTATCATTATTTCCTACTTTAGAGATTAAGAATAAGAGATGCTCTATAATTTGAGCTTTTTAACTCTAATGTAGAATCTTTTCCTTGAGTTTTCGCAACCTTTCCGCATAATCTGTACAATTCTTGCATTCTGGGATCTTATATAAGAATTGTATTTTTGGTAGATTACAAGCATTCTTAAATGGACAAGTAAATACTCTAAATTTAAAATCTAAAGGAATACTCATATTATTCAAATTTCTTTAAAAAGTAAGTTTTTAAATATAAAACGCGAGTTCATACGTTTAAAGCATTGGAGAGCGATAATTTTATAAACAAAATCTTTATATCACTTTATTTAGAAGATATTGAAATCAAAACATAGAAAAATTTCTAGCATTCTTTCTTTGGTTCTTCTAATAAGCGAGAACAGGTATCGTTAAGTTTTTTTATTAAATGATCTCGATCTTTCCAAATAATCCATGTGTTTCCCGACTTTTCAAAATGAAAACCATCATATTCTTCTTTTATTTTAGTTAAAGTTTTTTTAACAAAACTCCAAGAGAAATTTGTATCTTCTACTATTTTTGCTATAGCGATTGGATGGTTTATTTCAAGAGAATTACTAAAATAATCCATTATTCTTTCAAAACCAGTTTTGAGATGATCTTCTTTTTCAGACATAGATATTTTAATTAAACTCAGCTTTTAAATTATAATATCTTTCTCATTTTAAATAATTAACTTTAATCTCTTTAGAACTTGTTACTTTCGCATTTGAATGAATTTCCCAGATTTCATTAAATTACAGGGCTTTAAGTAATTAAGATTTGATTTCTTAGCAAATTCTTCTAATAATTTAGACCACCTTCTATATTGTTTTTTACCGGGACCAAATGGTCCTGGAGAAGCCATTCCTGCTAACATTGTATCATCAATTATTTTATAATTAGAGACAATTTTTTCTTGAAGAAGTCTACATCCTTCATTTAATTGTATTGCCATCAAAAGTTCAAGATCAAGAAGTCCTGCTCTTTCTTTTTTATCAATTACTGGTTTCCCTTCTTTCCAAATAAAAAGACCCTTACCAGTTTTTTTACCTAATTGACCTTCATTCACCAACTTTGATAATATAAGTCCTGGAGAGAAATCTGGAGAGACCATTTTCTCAAAATACTTTAAAACATTATATATAACATCTAAACCTAAAATGTCCCATCTAGCATACGGTCCAATCTCCATTAAATCTTTTGCATCTGCATCAATTTTTTCTAGTGGAATACCTTTTTCCATAGCATAATCAAGAAGCCAATTTAAATAAAGACTAGTTCCTATTGTTAATCTGTTTACTATAAAACCGGGGCTTTCCCTTTCGAGAATAGGTAAAACTCTTTTCCCTTTAAGCGCAGGAAATTCTTGGCAAACTTTTTTAGCTATTTCAACAGTCTTTTCTGATGTTTCCTTTCCTTTTATAATTTCAATCAATCTAAGTACTACAATTGGAGTAAAAAAATGACATCCAATCACTCTGTCAGATCTACCAGATCTAGAACCAATCTCAGTTATACTCATTGTTGATGTATTTGTTGCTAAAATAGTATGTGTTGATGCGAATTTACCTAATTTCTCAAAAAGATTTTGTTTCAATTTCATTACTTCTGGAATCGCTTCAAATACAAAATCTGTATGTGATACAGCTTTCTTTAAATCTGGTTGTATTTCAAGATTTTTCATAAGGGACTCTACTGTAAATCCTTCTCGCAACTTTCCCTTAACTTCTAATCTTTCTAAGCCGTTTTTTATTTTATTGGATGCCTTTTCCAATATATCGTTGTTTAAATCATTTAAAATAACATGTTTGAATCCTCCCATTAAAGCAACTTGCGCTATTTCATGCCCCATAGTTCCAGCTCCAATAACTGTAATATTTTTTATTTTATTAATATCCTCCATCGAATTAACCCTCAAATTTAATAATCGTAATATTAATTATAAGAATCGATTAGAATATATTTTACTATAAAAAATGTAATTCTTATTAAACTAAAAAAGTTGAGATTAAATACCAAGATAAAATCATAGTTCCAATTCCAAGAAAAATTGAAATTGGTAAACCAGGCAGGATTTTATTTTTTTTTAATCCTGAAATTGTAATGCCTACTCCAACCAATATTGCAAGTGCAGTAAAAATCATAACAAGTAAGTTATTAGTTTGAACAAGAGCACTAGATGTTAGCATACTATAAAATGCTAAATCACCTATTCCAATCTCTAATTTAGAAGTATCATATTCGAATTCTCCATCTGCAATTTTTTGCTTTACTAATTCTTCTTCTATTACATCTCCATTTCCTGACATTGAAGCAATATCGATTAATTGTTTAATAGGTCCATGTTTATAAAGTACCGCAAAAATATCCCAACAAGATATCCCAATTAGGATTGCTAGTGTTGTCCACAGAGGCATTAGTACTCCCATTGATGCTCCAATGAGTAGCCCAATATATAAAACTATGAAATTTTTCGTTTTTATTGATTTTGAAGTAAAGTATTGATAAATCATAATAACGGTAAAGATCCCTGTAAGAAAAATCAATTCAAAAAAAAATGTATAGTAGAGAAAGGGGAATTTATAGAACAAAAGACCAATTATAATTTGTCCAAAAAACCATGTTTGAAAAAATCCAATCAATGCAAAACTAAAGCCAAAAATATACATTAATACACCAATTCCTTTTTTCTTAATTATAAATATTATAATAAAGGCAGAGATTACTGCTAAAGCTGTGTAAATCAAGCCATTTAACAATCCACCTAATGCTCCCATTTCTCGCTCTGAGAAATATCCTCCATCATATCTAATACCAGCCTCAATGTAAGTCAAATATGCCAAAAATCCTGCTACTATTACTACTAAAACTATGGGAATTGGATAAATTTTTCTTCTTGTTCTATACGTGGGAAAGAAATGGGGGATAAAATCTTTTTTAATTACTTCTTTATCATTTTTCGATTGATCTGAAGAAATTTCAAAATTAGGTTTGTTTAATTTAGTCTCCTCAGAATTTTCTAAGATATCTGTCATAATCTTGTTGATTTAGTTATATATTAATTATATATTCTAAGTAATAATATTATTAATTACTTAAATACATATGACTAATGAAATTAAACTTATTCTTTCAATTTTTTTAAAAGAAAGAAAATTATTATAAAATGGATCTTTCAATACTCTAATAATGCCAAAACTTCAAAAATATCAACAGAAAATTCGAAAATATAAAGAAAAACTGAAGAAATTGATTACACGAATAGGAATTTCTTACATAGAAGAATTTGAATTAGCAGATGATATATCAGAAAAATTAATTTTACCTTGTCACTTGGGAATTCTATTTTTTGGAGATTTTGAAAAATCTTTTTTTAAAAATATTAAATTCTATATAAATCAAGTATATGATTCCTTCTTTTTTGATATAAGAAATCTTGGCTACTATAATTTTTCTTTCGAGTTATTCTCTAAAGGTGTGAAAAAAGAATATAAAGGAATGAAAAAAACTTTTGGTAAAATTAAAATTCATCCTACTAATAAATTTTATCAAATCCTTATTAATAAAAGGAAAGAAGAAAATCTTGGTATGATAATTGCAATAACTGACCTTCCCATATATTCAAGTAGTAATGACAATATAATATTTTTATTTGGAGAAACTCACTTAAAACATCGATGTTGTGTAGTTTCATCATTGAAATTAAAAGAACATTTTTATCATAGAACTGAGAATAATAATCTTTTTGAACAACGAGTTATTAAAGAGATAATACATGAAATTGGTCATTTAATAATAGGCTCTAACCACTGCTTTAATAAATTATGTGTGATGAGATTTTCCAATGATGTAAAAGAGATTGATGAAAAATCATTTAATTATTGTAATGAATGTAAGCAAAAACTAAGAAATATTAAAGAAGAATACAATTTTTAAAGAATAAAATTATTATTAAAAGGATACTATAGGTAATTTTTTTATAAAATTCTTAACCAACTCTACTCGACTTTTTCTCTCTTGTTTGTAATATCTTAGAGGGTATAGCTCATTAATAGCAAATTTATAAAGTTTTATCCAAGTTTTCGCTACTTTACTAATTCGATAATTTTTTGCTACCATTTTCGCATTAAGGCCCATTTCTTCCCGTAAATCATCATCTTTGAGTAATTCTACAACACGAGTCTTGAAATCATCCAAATTATTTGCTAAATAACCTGTTTTACCATGTCTAATTACATTGGAAATTCCAACTGCATTTGATCCTATACAAGGAGTTCCTTGCGCCATTGCTTCAATTAATACTAATCCTTCTGCTTCAATCCAAGACCATAAACAAGCTAAATCCGCAATATTATAAAGCTTTAATAAATCTGTGAAAGGAACACGCCCTAAGTAAGAAACAATATCTTTATAATTTTTCTTTTTTATTAACTTCTTCACATGTGAGCCTGATGGACCATCGCTTCCTACAAGAACAAGGTGAGAATCAGATACTTCTTTATGAATCTTTTTAAATGTTTTAATTACATTTAATTGATGCTTTTCAGGAGATAACCTTGAAGCATACAATAAAATTTTCTTATCATCTAGATCATATTTTTCTCGTATACCATTTTCTTTTATGTCTGTAAAATATAAATCTGAAATACCATTAGTTAAACAAACTATAGGTTCTTTAAATCTTTGTTTTCTAAGCAATTCTTTTTTTGATTTTGTAGGAACTGAAACTAAATCATATTTATCTAAGACATGTCTCTCATATCGCCAAACCCAATCCATTTTTGAAAGTAATTTTCCAAAAATAGGAATATATTGTGCTGTATAAAAAGAGAGTGGAGAATTATGTGTTCCTACCATTGGGATCCCTAAATATTTAGCCCAGTTAATTGCCATAGAACCAAAACTAGCATGTGTGTGAATATGAGCTATATCTAAATAATCATGAGAACAGAAAAAATATTTATGTAAAGGTAAACTTAAGACAAAACCTGTTTTAGGAGCGATTTTTGCACCAAAAAAATTATGGAGGTATAAATTCTTAGGTATATTGTTTGGTTTTTGAATACCTGGTGCAAATACATGAACGTTATGATCTGTATATTTTGCAATAGCTTCAGCGAGAGTTCGGCAAGCAATAGCAGTACCATTAACTTGTGAATACATATCAGTGAAAAATCCAATATCTAATTTCTGTTTTACCATATTCTATCAATTAGAAAATAAGATTCTAATGACTATTTTTTTAGAAGAAATTTATGTTTTCAGTATTTTTATGTTTAATTAAACATATGTTTATATAAAAATATATAATATTTAATAAAAAAAAATCAATTTTTTAATAAGGTTAATAATCAATAAAATTAAAATAATTAATGTTAAGAGTTATTATATTTGATTTCTTAAATTGAAACTTATTCTAAGTATATAAATTTAAATCCATTTAATCTTTACAAATAAATTTTTTAATATAATTAGAATTTTTCAAAATTCAAAAATAAATAACTACCTAGCTGAATTTAAATTGAATTTTTACCAAAAGGAGTATATTAAAGAAAATTTCTAATTGCATTCTTATTTTATTTTTTTTCGTATTAGAAAGTTGGTCAAAAATAGTAAATAGCTCTTAAGAAATCTAATCTAATTAGTTAATTTCAAGTATATTAAAAATTGCATATTTTAAGAAAAAACAAATCGACCTTTAAACTTTTAATAATTGAGTGTTAATTAAGAATTAAAATAACAAGATTTTTTTGTTTTGATATATAATTTGAAGTTATGGATCTAGAAGAGGAAAAAAAAATTATTGATGAAATCTTAAAACAAAGAAGATTATCTTATTCTGTTGAGGTATTAGATGTTCAAGGAAATAAATATACAATACGGAATAATTTTGGATCAACAATTGTTTATGTTAAAAAAGGAGAGAATTACTTTTTAGAGGAAGATTTAGAATAAGGTTATAATAATGAAATTT
>JBHLLG010000033.1:0-8310 GCA_048885925.1 Candidatus Hermodarchaeota archaeon | reverse complement strand
TTATAATAATGAAATTTACCATGTTTTAGATAAATTACTTACTAATTAAAGTGTATTATTTTTTAAAAAAAACCTTATAATATTTTTTAGATAAGAATTTAAGATAAAAATTGTATAGATTAATTAGTAAAAGCACTAAAATTTTATATCCATCAGTTGATTAAAAATTCGACGTAGAAAAATTGAATCAGATAGAACAGAAAATAAATTTATAGAAAAATTTAGAGCCGTTTTAGATGATCATAGATCAATATCAATCTATAATAAAAAGAAGAGATCATTTTTTATTATTCGAAAGGATTTAGCAAAATCTTATGAAATTGAGGTAGATGCATCGGAAGCTCCAATATTAAATAAAATTTTAAATGATCCAGAACCATATGAAAGTTCTATGGCTGATTTGAAAATTCTAGAAGATGAAGTATTTCCTATAAACTCATCTTTTCAGAAGATCTTTGGAACTGATAAAGAGCTTAAATTAAATTCGATTAAATTAGCTATTGGTAGTAATTTTAATGATTATGTTACAATTGGAGAAAGTGATTTGATTAAATTTGATGTTAAACCTACTCTTAGTGGTTTAATGAATTTTATCAAAGAAAACAAGGAAAGCATCTTAGGTTTCCTCGATTGTGAGTATATTAGTGAGGAAGGAAATATTGTTTATCTTAATTGCGGAAAAAAAAATATATCAGACAATATTTATTCAATAAAAGTGTTGATCCTTGCTTCTATGCAACAAAGAGGATTTTTTCTTCAACAAGAACATAAATATTACGGTCTTCAACTCTACATCATTATAGAATCGAAAAATCCGAATGATAATTATTTATTTGACTTCCTAAGAGAACTAAATATCGATTGGGAAGTAATTTTTTTCAGAAGAAAACTTGCTATACATGATTGGACAGAGATAGAATGTGAGAAAAACTCTGAGAATCTTAAAAGTTATCTACGTGCTAGGTATGAAACTTTAAACTATTTCGATGTAAACAATATAATTCGAGTAGTTGTAAAAAATCAATTACCATTTAAAGTTGCAAATAAAATGGCTTCCTTATTATATAAGATGAAAAATGAAAGAGTTATCCGGCTTCAAGAAAATAAGTTTCGAGAAAGTTCATATCAAGAAGATCAAATTCAACAAGATGAATATTCTATAACTCTTAAAAAAGCAGAAGTAGCTGCAGCAGCTAAACTCGCATGTACATATCTGGGAATTGAAATAAAGATTAAATTTGATCGAGATATTTCTGATGATGAGATCCTCAAATGTGAAGAAGAATTAATGAACATGTAATTTTTTAATAAACTTTGAAATATAAAAAAATAATTGAAGTTTTTATTTTTTTTAATTCAATCCATAAGACTTTTTTAATAATTCATTATTTACATTTCCAACAGTTATACTTCTACCAGTTTTAGTATTGGTAACAGTATATTTTGCTGGAGCGAACAATCCAGGATCAATATCATAAAAATTATAATTTGCTGCTTTAAATGTTTCTATAAAAGGTTTTCCATAACTAGGAGATGTATTCGCCGGTGCCTTTTTAAGAAGTTCAAATAATTCATTTTCTTTTTCTTGTTCAACACTAATTGAATAATATGTTAAACCAGCAGCACTTATAGAATCGTTGGTACGCCCCATTGCCTCAAGATCGTCTTTAGCAATAGGAGCAATTGTAGTAGTTCCAAAAGCATCATTTATCACCTCTATTGGAAATTTTATTTCATGTAATTTATGGATCCCCGTTTCTACAATTCTAGCTGCTACTTGAATGGAGCCTGTTAAACAAGCAGTAGGAGCACATACAGCATAAGTATTATTTGGTTCAACTCCACATTTCTTAGCAATAATGTCCATAACTTCTTCATTCGGTAATTTCGAAGTTTCAAAAACAATTACAGCACAATTTGAATCATCAGTATATTCAATTTCTTTAAAAATTTCTTCAACTTTACTCTTAGCTCGAGCAGGTCCAGATCCAAGAGATTGAAATACTACTTTTTTTTTCAATTCTCCATCTTTTTCTATTTCCTTTTTCAATTTTACACTCCAACCTGCTAATTGAGAAGCCATGCATGAAATAATGGGTTCCGAAGTATAAACATTAACACTTGGTAAATAATGCCCATCTAAATTGTAAGAAGCAAAATCTATTATCCCTAAACCTCCCATACAAATTTCACCGACTAATTTACCCCCAGTCCAAATTGATTTAGACATATCAAGTATTAATGCCCCATTTTCCAAATTTATAACCGTTGCCTTGTAGTAATTTTTTTTCTGGATAATTTTTTCGATAATAAACTTAGCAAGCTCGTTTATTTTTACATGATGCACTTAATTTCACCTTATTATTTTTTTTTTAATTGAGTATTTATTGTTATTATGATAATTTAATATAATATAATATTAATTTGGAATTTATGATTATCTACTACCATATAAAATGACTGATCCGCAAAAAAACCTAGATCAATTATTTGAAGCTATAAACATTGTTAAAAATAATTTCCTTAATTTTATAAATCAGAAAAGATCATCTATTCATATTTATACCCATTTAGATGCTGATGGATTAAGTGCGGGTGCAATTCTAGGTAAATGTTTATATCGCAAAAATATTCCTTTTCAAATTACTGTTTTAAGACAATTAGAGAAGGAGGAAATCGCAAAAATATCGAATCATATAAACGAAACTGAGAGCTTTTTAATATTTTCAGATTTTGGGAGTGGTCAATTCTTAGAACTCCAAAAGGAATTGATAATAAATAATAAATTCGATTCATTCATCATATTAGATCACCATCTTCCTCAGAAAATATCTAGTAAAAAAGATATTGATCTTATTAAGGAGATTCATAATAATACCTATCAATGGCATCTTAATCCATATTTTTTTGGATTCGATGGAAGTATAGAAGTATCAGGAGCAGGATTGAGCTATTTTTTCGCTAGAAGTTTAAATATCAGCAACAGAGATTTATCAGCTATTGCAATCATTGGAGCGATAGGTGATATTCAAAATCAAGGCCAAAATAAAACTTTTAGTGGTTTAAATTCATTAATTTTAAAAGATGCGATAGATACAGGCAATATTGAAGTTATTAACGATTTAAATTTTTCTTTGATAAAACCATTAAATGAAGCTATTGCATATTCCAAAGAAATTAATTTACCTGGGTTGAGTAATGATGTAAATAGATCTCTTATATTTTTACAAACCTTAGGTATTTTAATGGAGGATTCAAATGGAAATATAAGATCTCTATCTGATCTCAATCAAGATGAAAAACAAAAGATATCATCTGCAATTATTGAGTATGCAACCGTAAAACTTGATATAGATCCGAATGAAATAATTGATAAACTTATTATAAATAGGTATTTATTAAAAAATGAGGAGATTGGTTCAGAATTGTATGATGCAACAGAATTTTCAAATTTACTTAATGCATGTGGAAGGTCTAACAATGCTTCATTAGGAATCGCAATAGCAATGGGAGATAGAAAAATTGCTTATCACCAATCTCAAGAGATACATAAAAATTATAAGAAAGCACTATTAAACAGCCTAACTTGGTTAATTGACAATAATAAAATTCAACAAAAAGAATATATCCAGTACTTTTTTGGAGAGGATGTTATTTCAGAAAAAATAATTGGTACTATAGCTTCAATGCTAATTTTTGAAAATCCTGAAAGTGTGGATATATCTAAACCTATATTTGGTTTGACACAAAGAGAAAATGAAAATGTTTATAAAGTCTCGGGAAGAGCCCATGAAAAAATTGTTAATAAAGGTATAAATCTTTCTGAGGCAATTAGAGATGCTTGTAAATTATCAAATATTGATGTATTAGGAGGTGGGCATCCTCCTGCAGCAGGTACAAAGATTCCATTGAATAAAGTAAATATATTTTTAGAAAATTGTAACGATATAATTCATAAACAATTAAAAGAGACAAAAAAATAATGGAGACTTTCAGATTTCTCTAAATTTTATAAACCTCTCCAATCTCAGGAGCAACTGAATTGAAACCTTTTTTCACGAGGTTACTTGCGAAACTTGTGGTTGATTTGTTATCACCATGAACACAAAATATATCCCTATTAGATTCTTCTCGAAATTCTACATTTTCAATGTAGTCATTTAAGTTTTGGCAATCAGCATGACTAGAAAAATCAAAATAATCGTAATCACATTCAGCTTCAATTTGATATTTATTAAAATGCTTCTTTTTCTTTCTGGAATCTTTAAATTCAAAAATTCCATTATCTAATAGACCTCTTCCAGGGCTTCCTTCTACTTGGTATCCAACTAAATATATAGCAGATACAGGATCCGTTAAAATTGTTTCTATATAATGTATTGCTGCCCCTCCTTTAAGCATACCAGAAGGAGAAATAATAACTCCATTAGATTTATTTACATCTATTCGATCTTTTTTCTTATTAATGAATTTAGTTTTTTTTAATACCTTTTTAAAAGCTTTAAAATCTTTAAGATAATCTGGATGATCTAAATAAATAGTAGAGATTTTTCTAGCTAAGCCATCCAAGTAAATTTTACCTAGATAATTATATTTTTCTAGTATAAGTAAAGCTTCTTGTGATCGAGCAACACCAAATGCAGGAATCAAAACTCTTCCACCATTTTCAGTTTTTTCAATAACTTTCTCTACAAATTTCCGCTCAAGTACTTTTCGTGGTGGATGTTCTCTTAAAGCATATGTAGACTCAATTATTAGTGCATCAATTTGAGGTATATCACTCAAACTTGCAGAATTAATTAAATTTGTAGATTGTGTATTTATATCTCCTGAATAGAAAATACGCTTATCGTCAACTTCTACTAAAATTGAAACGCTGCCGGGAATATGTCCTGCATCAATAAAGGTAATGAAAAAATTGTTATCAATTTTTTGACGATTTCTATTCTTAAGAAAATGAGTAAATTGTTTTAATGTTTCTAACTCTCTAAGACCAAAAGGATAAGGAAAGTTTGAGACTTTTATCATATCTCTTATTAAAACTTCAGTTATCTCTAATGAAATAGGATTGGTATAAAGTGGCACTCTATGTGTTTTAAAGATAAAGGGCAAAGCCCCTGAATGGTCAATATGGCTATGAGTTAAAGCAATTGCTTTCAAATTTTGAAAATTAGAGTCTAATGGCAATCTCTCTCCATTATTAAATCCTATTCCATAATCTAAAATACATTTGGCCCCTGTTTTAGATTCAATTAGAACAGCTGAACGTCCAATTTCTCTACAACTTCCCAGAAATGAAATCTTTACCATAATTTAATTTTAAAAAGAAAATCAAGAAAATTTATATTTTAAAAAAGTAAGCGGAAAATATCAATTTTATTAAAGATAAAAATAAAAGATCAAAGGAATTTTTATAGATTTGAATTTTTTAAGTTTTAGATTTTTAAAAAAAATATTTAACTGAAGAGAGAAGTATCATTTCATTTTTTTTATGACATTTGTTAATAAAAGAATAACATTATGTACATTTTTTCCAAATATTTCTAATATCTCTTCCCAAGTTACAGGTGCTTCATCAATTTTCCAACAATCATAATCCGTAGACATAGCTACAGCTGCATATGGAATTTCTGCTTCATTTGCTAAAATTGCTTCAGGAGCGATACTCATATTTATTACATCAGCACCCCATATTCGAAACATATTTGATTCTGCTCTTGTGGAAAATCTTGGACCTTCAATGGTAACGACTGTTCCAGTTTCATGAAATTTAAGATTCAGTTCCTTTGATGTTTCAATAAGGATTTTTCTTAACTCCTCTGAAAAGGGATCTGCCATAGGTGTATGTTTCATATCTCCAGGAGCAAATTCTTCAAAAAAAGATAATTTTCTGAGCCGTGTGAAATCAATAAATTGGTTAAGAATAACTAGATCTCCTCTCTCAATATTTTCTCTCAAACTCCCACAAGCAGTTGTGGCGAGAATATGAGAACACCCTTGATCTTTTAATGCTTGTATATTGGCTCTATAGTTCACTTGCGATGGAGGAATAGTATGTTTTCTTCCATGTCTTGCTATGAGTACTACTTCAACATCATAAATTTTTCCTAACTTTAAATGAGAAGAAGGTTTTCCATATGGTGTATTAACCTCTATGTCATTAGCATCTTTTAAAATGTCAGGATTATCTAAACCTGAGCCACCAATTATTCCTATTTTTACCATATTTTTCAACTTATATAGTTTTTAAATTATAACATTTAAAATTTTATAAATTATTTGTTATTGAATTTACTTGTTTTTACTAAATTTTAGAATATTAAGCATAAGATTGATTACTATAAAATTTATTTCTAAAACTTAATTTATTGTCTTATGGTAAAAAATAAAATTCTTGTTCTTGGGTCATTAGCATTTGATTATATTATGAGTTTTAGAGAGAGTTTTATTAATGCCGTATCTATCAATCACGATAAGGAAGAATATCAAAGTACTGTTACAGCAGATAGTCGTTATCAATTCTTTGGAGGAACGGCAGGAAATATCGCTTATAACTTAGGTCTTTTAAATGTTGCCAAAGTTTCGTTATTTGGCTCTGTGGGGAACGATTTTGAGAGATTGGGATATAAAGATCATATAAAACGATTTAAAAACGTAGAATTGCTAGTTGATATACATAATGATGTTTTCACTGCTGCCTGCTATATAGTCAATGATATTAAATCTAACCAAATGATTATTTTTCATGGTGGTGCCTTAGACAGATGTAAAGACATTAACTTAAAGGAAAAAATTTCGAATCCAGAAGAGTTTATTTACGCTATTAATTCAACCCAGAGTGTAGAAGCTATGTCTAATTTTGCATTTCAATTAAGTGATTTAGAAATTCCATTTATATTTGATCCCGGACAAGTTACTCCACTTTTTAAAAGAAATAATCTAATAGACATAATCAAGAAAGCAGAAATATTAATTGGTAATAACCATGAAATAATTAAAATAAAAGAAAAATCTGAATTGACGGAAGAAAAAATTCTTGAATATGTCAAAGCTATAATAGTTACAAAAGGATCTGACGGTTCCGAATTGATTTATAAAGATGCTAAAGGAAAGATATTTAGGTTAAATATCCCTATAGCAATCCCAGATACAATAAAAGATACAACTGGAGCTGGAGATGGATACCGCGCAGGGATATTAACAGGCTTAACTTTAAATATGACTCTATTAGATTCATGTCGATTGGGGGCTATAATTGGATCATTTGTTGTTGAAACAAGTGGAGCTCAGACTCAAAATTTTAATATTGATATGATAAGAAAAAGATTTTTTAATACATTTAATTATATTCCACCAGAATTAGAAAAAATATAAAAAATAATAATTTTGAAAAATAATATTAGCAAAATTATTTTAAGAATTTTTTATTCTTCGACTGGAATTTCTACTAATGAAAGAATATCATAACCATCTAATTTATCTCTACCATGTAGGCTTCCTGTTAATTCGATTATAAATGCTATTGCGATTATCTCACCGCCAGCTTTTTCTATTAAATTGCAAGCTGCTTTAGAAGTTCCACCTGTTGCTAGTAAATCATCAAAAAGCAAAACTTTATCGCCTTTTTCGATAGCATCAATGTGCATCTCAATACTATCGGTCCCATATTCAAGTTCATATGTTTCACTTAAAGTTTTATATGGTAATTTACCAGGTTTCCTTATTAATACAAACCCTGCTCCCAATTGATATGCTAAAACTCCGCCCCATACATATCCACGAGCTTCAATAGCAACAACTTTAGTAATTCCTTTATTTCTGTAGTTGTTAATAATTTTATCACATGACTCTTTAAATGCTGTATGAACTTTACATAGAGTAGTTATATCTTTAAATTGAATTCCTGGTTTTGGCCAATTGGGAACATTTCTTATATGTTTCAAAAGGAAATTTTCCATTTTTATATCATTCCATTTACTTATTTCATAATCTGTTTTTTTAATTTAAATTAATTAAAAATGATATATTAATTGAATCGTCATCAGATTAATTTTAAGCATAACTAAAAATTCTTTTGTTAATTAGAAAAAATTAAATAAAAATTAAATTATAAAAATTATATTGAAGATAAAGAAAAAATAAAATCAAATTCGGGTTGCATTTAATGAAAATTCTCTTATTTGGACCGGCGGGAGCGGGAAAAACGTCATTAATGAGAACTACATGCCTAGGGTATAATTTCATGAAAGTCTTAAATTTGAAACCAACAAAGGGAGTTTCAAGAGAAAATTTTATTTTTCGTGGTATTAT
>JBHLLG010000032.1:0-31317 GCA_048885925.1 Candidatus Hermodarchaeota archaeon | reverse complement strand
ATTGAGAAGATGGTTTTTGAGATAATCTCTGAATAATATTAAATTTGAATCTGAAGCTTTTCTTTTTCCTTTATTTTTTTAACTCCTATAATAAAATATTAAAATTTTAAATCTTTATATTGAAATTGTAAGTTTTATAAGTAACATATAAAAGTCGCGTAAAAAAGCTCAGGTCGCTTAGCCTGGTAGAGCGCCGGTCTGCTAAACCGGTGTCCGATGGATCCGTGGGTTCAAATCCCACCCTGGGCGTATAAGTGGGCCAGTGGTCTAGTGGTTATGACGTCGCGCTTACACCGCGAAGGTCGGGAGTTCAATCCTCTCCTGGCCCACCACTTATTAATTTTGGCTAAATAATTGGTTTATTTTTTCGGGTCTAATTGCACTTAATTTACAATTTCTTAATTCACTACCAATCGCTGAAATAATTCCGGGGGCGTCTGTTCCTTCTTTTAATAAAGCCAGATTCTCTAAAAATCCATATCTTTTTATAGTAATAATGTCTCGAAAATGTCCTTTTTTAGTTATTACTTTTTTAAATTGGCCCTTAGTCTCTCCACTTAAGAACAAACCTTCAATATTTTCATCTAAGATTTTTTTAAAGAAATTTAAAGTTCTTGGTGTTAACTCACCTTGAAGTTTATTATTTTCTAGATCGATCTTAGTAACTTTAACATACATAGGAAAATTATCGATTAAATCATAAGCATCAATTATTTCCTTTAAAGATCTTTCGTTATTATTGCATAAATCCTTACGTAAGCTATGTAAATTTACAAGGACATCAGCTCTTGGATTTAATATCGCACAATCAATATACAATCCGAAACCAACTTTTCCTACATCAACAAGAGAGCCTCTGTATTCTTTGTTAACTTTAACATCCTTGAAATCAATGACTGTCCCAATCTCATTCTTTAGGAGATTAAAAACAAATATTTCTTCAGGCCCATTAATAATTATTTCAAATCTTTTGTCAAATTTTCTTAACTTTTTAATCTTAATAGTAGTGTTTGGAAAGTCTTTGACATGCTCTTTCAAATATTTTAAATATCTGAGATATATATCTTCTTTATTTCCTTGATTTGATATATTGTAGATTTTATCAAATAAAACTAACTTTTGTACCATACAAAAACACTTAAGTGGTAGTATCAATAACGCATATAAGTATTATTATGTCTTAATCATAAAATAAATTTCCTAACTTTTAACAGTTAGAATCCATCGTTCTAAATAGATTTATATTTCAAAATTTTTATCTTTCAATAAAACAAAAATTAGATTTTTGCATAAGATTGAGAATTATGGAAGAACAAAGATTTAATCAATTTGTTAACCAACTTAACGAATTTGAAGGAGTAGAAGAGATTTTTCTCTTAGATAGTAAAGGAAATATCCTTTTTAAATCCGGTGATTTTTCTTTAACCGCCGACGAAGCTAAGGCACTATTGAATGCTTGGAAAACAAAAGAACCTGCTATCACATTTCAGAATTCTAGATTTGCAATACTAAAAAATGATGAAATACAATTAGCGGCAAAAAATATTGGTGCTGGAAAAGGTAATATTATTGGTTCAATCACAAGAGAAGGAGATTATCTAGTAGCTCATACTAGAGATGAAAGTATGATATTATTAGAGTGGTCTATTTTTATAAATAAAGTTGCATGGTCTTAAAATGCTGAAATACAGAATAAATTAAAATTAACCCTTTCTATTCTTTTTTCTTATCCTTTTTTTAAAATATATAAAAAAAATATTTATTAGATTATTTATTAATACTTTTTAACTAAAGTAAAAAAAAAATAAAAAAATAATATAAATAGATAAATAATAAAAAGTTTTAAGGTGGATCTGAATGTTTCAGCAAGCAGGAAGAGGTTATGATATGGCAATTACCCAATTTTCACCTGAAGGTCGACTTTTTCAGGTTGAATATGCAATTGAAGCCGTCCGACGAGGTACAACTGCAATTGTGTGTAGGAATAAGAATTCTGTAGTGTTTGCGGTTGAAAAGAAAAGCTCTGAACTTCAAGAACAAGGTACTGGTTCAGAAAAAATTTTTAAAATTGATGATCATATTGGGGTGGCCATTGCAGGACTTACGGCTGATGCTCGCGTCTTAATTGACAGAGCCCGGGTTCAAGCTCAAATAAATATTTTAAATTATGATGAAAAAATCTCTGTAAAGGACAGTACGCTAAATATTTGCGAATATAAACAAGTTTTTACACAGAATGCTGGAGTAAGACCTTTCGGAGTGTCGTTTCTGATTGCTGGAATTGACCCAAATGGCCCCAGTCTTTATTTAACGGACCCTTCGGGCGCTAGTTGGGGTTATAAAGCTTTTGCTATTGGCTCTGGAGCCACGGAAGCAAGAGCTTACCTTGAGGAACATTATAAAGAAGATATGAATGATGAAGAATTAAAATTATTACCCTTAAGAACATTAAAAGAATTGATGGGTGATAATCTAAGTAAAAATACATGTGATATAGCTTTTATATTAAAGGAGGATAAAACTTTTAAGCTATTAAGTTTGGAGGAAAAGGAAGAATTATTAAATATGTTATAGCTTCCTTAAATAGCATATATATAAGATCAAGGTAAATCCCTTTATATTTATCGTTTAACAGAAAGACAAAAGGTTTGAAAAGTACAAAAATCGAGATAATTCAATCAGTTATTTTGTGAAATTCTAGTATGATTGATAGGGCAAGAATTGATTTGGGCGGTTTCATCATTGGGCGTATTGAAAAAGCAGGAAGGGTCTTTGAAATGTTAATGGATCCTGAAAAAGCATGGGAAGCTAAAAAACTTATTCGAGAAGAAATTAATAAACGATTAAAAGAAGGTAAAGAAAAATCTCGATTGACTGTGGAAGAGTTAATGAATGATCGAAAAGTTGATTTAGAACTCATTTTTGAGAGTTTTACAGTATTTGAAGATTTAAGAAGAGGTAAAAAAGCAACAGATGGAGATATGGAAGCAGTATTTAATACTGTAGAAGGCTCAATCATTGCTGCTCATATTCTTTTAGAAGGAGAAGTACAATGGACAAAAACCCAAAGAGAAGAAGAAAGAGAGAAGAAATTAAAACAAATAATAACTATCATAAGCAAAAATGCTATAAATCCACAAAACAAAAAACCTCATCCTTATCAAAGAATAGAAAAGGCAATTGAAGAAGCCAAGGTTAAAATAGACTTAATGAGAAATGCCGAAGAACAAGTTGATGATATTGTTAAAAGCATTCAAGCAATTATTCCTATTAGAATAGAGCAAGTAGAAATGGCTATCAAAATCCCTACAGCTTTTACAGCTAAGGGTTATAATATTGTTGCTCAATATGCTCAAATTAAGAAAGAAGAGTGGCAATCTGATGGTTCCTGGGTGGCAGTTGTAAATTTGCCTGCAGGATTACAGATGGAATTACTTGATAAATTAAATAAGTTGACCCACGGAAGAGTTCAAACAAAAATTTTAAAATCATAACCTAAAAATCTTTAATTATCCTCTATTTGTATTATTTTTTGTATAGGTTAGTAAAATAAGTATTAATTAAACTAAAGGTGAGTAACATTATGGAAGAAGATGAGGAATCTATAGATGAGGAATTCGATGATTTCGAAGATGAAGATGAGGATACATCTAGAGAAGTTGTTGTTCCCGGAGAAGTTTTAACTGAAGATGTAAAAAACTTTTTACCTGGAAGAGGTACAATCTTAAATAAAGAGAGAAATAAAATAATTTCTTTGAATATTGGCTTAAAACAAATTAAAAAGAATTATGTGAATGTAATTCCTTTAAGAGGCTTTTACACTCCTCGCCCTGGAGATAAAGTTATAGCTTTAGTAGTTGATAAAAATCCAGTAAAATATAAATGTGATATAAATGCTAAAGACTATGGGCAACTTAAACCTAAGAACACAATTAAAAAAACAAAGCTAAGAGGATTCAGAGGAGGCGGTGGTGATAGAGAAGAAGCGGGTACCGAAAAATTTGATATAGGGGATATTTTAATTGTAAAAATTCTCTCAGCAGATCGCTTAAATAAACCAGAATTAACTACTGTTGGGAAATACTTAGGTAAAAAAATTGGTGGTATTGTAATTACGATAGATCCACCCAAGATTCCAAGAGTAATTGGTAGGAAGGGTTCAATGATAAAAATGTTAAAAAATTTAACAAAATGTAATATTTTTGTTACGCAGAATGGACGAATCTGGCTTAAAGGTGAAGATATTGCTCATGAAAGGTTACTTATTGAATCTATTTATAAAATTGCTTCCGAAGCGCATACTGTTGGTTTAACAGATAGAATGCAAGAATATATAATAAATGAAAAAAAGAAAAGAGGTATTAAATAAATGCCGTTAATAATTAAAGATGAATACCCTGAAATTTTATTTCGTAAAGATGGAAAAAGACTCGATGGTCGAGACACAAAAGAGTTAAGACCTATTAAAATGGAAGTTGGTGTCATAAAAAATGCAGATGGATCTGCGTATCTTGAATGGGGAAATAACAAAATTTTTGCTGCTGTATACGGTCCAAGAGAGGTTCATCCTCACCATTTAGCAAAATCAGATAAGGGAATTTTAAGAGTTTTTTACAGAATGGCCACATTTTCTGTTTTTGACAGAAAAAGACCCGCTCCTGGGCGTCGTGAAAAAGAAATTTCTATGATTGTAGCAGATTGTTTAGAACCTGTTCTTTTTCTTGAACTTTATCCCGGTACGAGTTTTGAAGTTTTTATTGATGTTATGGATGCAGATGGAGGGACAAGATGTGCAAGTACTACTGTAGCAGCATTAGCTTTAGCAGATGCGGGGATTCCTATGAGAAGTTTAGTTTCAGCAATTGCTGTAGGAAAAATTGATGGAAAGAAAGTGATTGATCTCTCTGGAATTGAAGATAAAGCAGGAGACGCAGATTTCCCTATCGCAATCACGTGGTATAACGAGGAAATATCACTATTACAATTTGATGGAGATATGAATTTAGATGAAATGAATGAATTTTTGGATATTGCAAAAGATGCATTGAAAGAAATTTACCAAATTCAATTGCAGACTTTAAAAAGTAAATATTTAAAATTACATGAAGAAACTCAGAAAGATAATAAAGGTGATCAATAAAAATGATGGATGTTAAGCGAATTGTATCAAAAATTGAAAAAGATTATATAATTTCAAATTTGAAAAAAGAAGAAAGACTCGATGGAAGAGGTTTGTGGGATTTTCGTGAGTTCAATATTAAAAGTGATATTATATCCTCAGCAGAAGGCTCCGCTGACGTTTTATTAGGAGATACAAGGATAATAACAGGTTTAAAATATGAAGTTGGTGAGCCTTTTCCAGATCTTCCTGATGAAGGTGTATGTACTGTTATGGCAGAATTACTCCCATTAGCATCTCCACTATTTGAAAGAGGTCCTCCAGATGAGCAATCAATTGAATTAGCACGTGTGGTTGATCGTGGAATCAGACATGCAGATTGTGTTCAAACCAATAAGCTTTGTATCAAAGAAAATAAAGCTGTCTATATACTTTTTGTAGATATGTATGTTATCAATTATTCTGGTAATTTAATTGATGCAGGGGGTGTAAGTGCTTTAACATCATTAATGTCAGCACATATCCCTGAAGGTATTTGGAATGAAGATAAAGGGGAGATTGAATGGACTGGAAAGTACTTGACCGGAAAAGACATTGTAAATGAATTACCCTTGATCACTACTTATGGAAAAATTGATGATATTATTTTTTTAGATCCTAATTTACCCGAAGAATTAGTTTGCGATGGTAAAATTTCAATATCAACCACCAAAGATAAAATTACATCAATTCAAAAAAGTGGAGCAGCGACCTTTTCAATCGACGAGATAAAAATGCTTGGTAATAAATCTTTAGAAATTAGTAATAAATTAAGAACTGACTTAAATTTTCAACAATATTTAGCTAAAATGGAATAATTTTCAACAAGAATTTTTATTATTTAAATAATTTATTTTTTAGCAGTCTTTTAAAAAATTTTCTTCATTATTTCGTTATTTAAGATTATTGATTTCATTAAATCTTTATTATTTAACTTTTCGCAGTGTTTCAAATGATCCATAACCACCTTTTCTCCCATTCAATTCAAATTTCCCCATAGACTGAACCAATATTGAACTATTACCTTCACTATCTATAAAAGGAACTGGGATGATTGATCCAACTTTTGCTTTCAAGATGTGTTTATTGTTTAATTTATCTATAATTTTCAATTCTGAACTTATTGGGAACACCCCATCTTTTCGATATCTTTGATCAACTATTTCTATTGTTCTTAAAGGGATATTTTCTCCATCTTTAAATAAGAATCCTCCTGTAGACATACTTCCGTCATCAGTAATTATTGCTGCTGGATTAATTGCTAAAGTTTTATCAAACCATACCACATAGTATAACCAGTTACCTACGTTAGTCCAATCTCTAACTCCATAAGTATGATCTCTTTGACCTAGTACATCTTTTATTACATAATTGTCATTACCTATTTGAATATTTCCAAATAAGATACCTATTTGTTCCCAATGTTTATCACCAGCTTTCTTTCCAATCTTTAATGATTCAGGTGTCATATAATCACTATATTCATATGTATCATTTATTGGATTAAACGAGATGTCTATTAATACTTTTTTAGTTGTACTAATTAATCCGGGTTCTTCACGTACTTTAGGTAAATCTTCAGGATTTTTCACAAAAATCATTTTCCCTTGAAATAGGTACTTCCATTTAGAATTATTTTGATAAACATGACTTACTCCACCTACTTTCAGAGTTTTATTGTAATCCTTTACAGTTTTTTCTCTAAAATATCCCGCAGCTGAACCATTTGGCAAAAATAGAAAGAAAAAAGTCATTCCTTCTAGTTTATTTGGCTTAAATCCTAATCTAGTCATCCCTCCAAGATTATTTTCCTTGTCATAAAAAACAAAATAATAAGATTCATTCCATTCGGGATGGTCTGTACTAAGATCCAGATGAGTTATCGATTCCAATTTTTATTCACCTTAACTTTTTCCTGTATAGTAACAATGCCATTGAAACCATCAATTTTAATAATTTGACCCGTTTTGAAGATATGACAAGCATTTACTATATTTGTAACAGCAGGAATACTATATTCTCTTGAAATAACAGCACCATGAGATAAAATTCCCCCAGTCTCTGTGATTAACCCTGCTATTTTCGAAAAAACAGGAGTCCAACCGGGATCTGTTCGAGATACTACGAGAATCTCTCCTGATCGCACAGTAGAAATAAGATCAATATTCTCAAGGACTCTTATAGGTGCAGTAATAATTCCTTGACTAGCTGGGATACCACGGAAGATTTTATTTTCCTTTTTATTCTTTAAAACATCATTAAATTCCCGAGATCCTAATAGAAATTTAGGTGGTAATTTATTTACGTGTTGTAGAAAAAGTTTATATCTTTTTTCTAATTCAATTGACATTTCTTCAATTTTTTCTTTATTATATTCTTTTAATGCTAATTTTTCTATTTCCTCTTTACCAAAAAAGAAGATCAAGTTTTCATCTGGTATAAGTCCTCTTTTTTTAAATATTATTCCAATTTCCAAATATACGTTCCTGTTTCTTGTAATCCATTTATCTAAATTAAATCTCTGGTTTTCACGAAATATGATATATTTTCGACTATTTTTTAAAATTATATATAAGAATTTCCATTTTAGTAGTCCAAAACGTTGGGATCTAATTTTAGATTCAACAATCTTTTCAATTAGCTCTCTTTTATGTAAATTTTTGGCTTTTTTGATATCTAATTCCTGCCATTGATCTGTTATTAATGATTTGAATATATCAAATAAATTTATCATTGGTGGTTCTCTCCATCTAGGGTAATAAATTTCTCTAGTAAAGCCACGATCACCATGAATTTCTAAAAAATGTTCAAATACTTTTAGAAATTTATTGATTGAAGGTTCTTTTTCTTCTAAAAGTTTTTTATAAACATTTTCTGATTTATTATTACTTATAAGGTTCTTAAGATAGCTAGATTTATTAATAAGGGAGGCTAGATAATGAATTTGATCGTTTGTTTCTGTTAATTTATGATTAAGGCCAGAAACAAGAATAGGATAAAATCTTGAGCATGCCTCTTTACCTAAAAAACGAGTAAGTAGATATTGAATCAATAAGTTCATGCCAATATTGTGGACAGGAATCCCATATCGAATTAACCGAAAATGATCAATCATAATTTTATCTAAATCTTTAGCTAAGTCCAATAAATCAGCTAAATTATTCGTCTTTTTTATAACCTCTAATTTCTTATCAAATAACTTACAATAAGGTTCGAATTGTATCTGATTCCAGTTATCATACGCTTCAGCAGTTTTAGACATGGATCCGTTAGGATCATGAAGCATTATACGTAATTCTGCAACTATCCGTTTTATTAGGTGAAAAGGAAGTTCTTTCATTGTTTTTTTCCCATAAGGTCCTGAACCTTCTGGAAAATAATTTAGTATATCTTCATTTCTCATGAATTTTGGGATTTCATTTTCGATTTTTCTTTTTATTACATTAAGATTAAAATAGACATGAGCATTGTATAATTTTAATAATTGAGTGTCCATTCTTTTATAACCCATGATATCGTTTAATTCTATATTTACAACTTTTGTTATCTGATCCCCTAAAAGTTCAAAAAATAATGGACTAACATTATCATTCCAATAGTCATCTGAATAGCCTCTAGTCCACAAAATTTTAGGAGTTTTGAGATCAGCTTTTATTGCTGTAATTGGGCGAGTTTGTAATATATTAATTGTATTCTTTTGATCAAAAGCCCATTCAATGTCTTGAGGGATTCCATGAAAACTTTTTACTATTTGGAGACCTATTTTTGCAATTTGGAGAATTTCACCATCAGATAAGGAAGTTTGATTAATTAAATCGTCATTTAATTCATTATATGTTATTCCACCTTCATCCTTTATATTTTTTGGAAAAACAGCTATTGTTTTTTTTCCAATCAGTCTACTTATAATTTTCAGTAAGCCTCTTTTAATTTTCTTTATAATAAACTGATCTGGGTTTATTTTTCCCGAAACAATTGATTCTCCTAACCCAAAATTAGATTCAATTAATAATTCATCATTATTAGACGTTATTGGATTTATTGTAAATAAAACGCCAGCAGATTTTGCATCAACCATTTTCTGAATAATAACCGCCATTTTAATTAGATTATGTGGAATCTTATTTTTATATCGATAAATAATTGCTCGATTTGACCATAATGAGGCATAGCATCGTTTTATATAATAAAGTATTTGGTCAATTTCTCTTACATTTAAATAAGTATCGTATTGACCAGCAAAAGACGCATTTGGTAAATCTTCAGCAGTAGCAGAGGATCTAATGGCTATACCGTATGAAGAAAACTGTTGGTGTCTTGTTTTAATTTCATCTGTTAATTCCCTTGGCAACTCACTTTTCATAATCATATTTTGAATCTTGTCTACAGACTGGTTTAATGATTCTAAATTATTGTATTCAAGATTTTCTAGTAGATTTTCAATAACTCCCATAAGATTATTATTTTTGAGAAATAACTCATATGCTCTAGTGGTTATAACAAATCCATCAGGCACATAAAATTTATTTTGGATGAGTTCACCAAGATTTGCAGCTTTTGTTCCTACTTCCTTAGTTTTTTGCTTAATGACTCTTAAATTAACAATAAGGGAGTTTTTTTTAATCATTTCTTACACTTTCAATTAAAAGCTTAATTTTAATAAATTATAATTTAATTTTGTAATTTTGAGAAATATAAAAACTCTCTTTTTGAACTTCTAATTTAAAACTGAAGTATTGAATAAATTTCTTTTAATATAGAAAAATTTATAGTTTATTATAGTTTTTATATAACATCAACTATTCAATACTAATTTAGATTAAAATGGGCAAAACTAAGAAAGTGGGTATCACAGGGCGTTATGCGGCTCGCTATGGAAGTACATTGAGAAAAAGAACTCGTTCAATTTTAGAGAAGATGAAAGGAGATATTAAATGTCCTAAATGTGAATCACAGGGTACTGTATATCGAATATCAACAGGCATTTGGTACTGTAAAAAATGTAATGCGCGTTTTACAGGAGGAGCATATTATATAGAAACACCTCGAGGATCAGAATCTTTCAGAATAGCAAAACGAAAACAAAGAGAATTAGATGTCATAGAAGAATAATGAATCAAATTAATTCTTTTTCTATAAATTCAATAATAGAACTAAAATTTACTACTTCTAAATTAAGAGATATTTCTTACGATGCTTTTTTACCAGAATTTAAAAAATTACAAACTAAAAGATCTAAAGTCTCTATGGAAAAAAAAAATGAAAATTTTCTCATTTTTAAGATAAAAAGTAATGATATTACTTCTTTTCGTGCTTCTATTAATGAAATTATAAGTTTTGGGAAAGTTTTAACAAATAGCTTGAAAATAGTTGATAATACATAGAAAAAAATAAATTATTTACATTCTAAATTAAATTATAAAAGAACTCGCGTTTATTTGATTAATTATGTCAATAAATCTTGAAAATTTAAATGAAGAACAAAGAAACAAATTAATAAATCTAAATAAATTACAGCAATCTTATGAATTTATAACAACTCAAAGATTACAAATAGAGAGTACATTAAGGGATACTGAATTAGCAATTGAGGAATTATCTAAAATAAATCCTGATGACACAGTTTATAAAGCAATAGGAGGAATTTTAGTTAAAAGTGAAAAGAATAAGTTATTAGATGAGAAAAAAAGTTTAAAAGTCACTTATGAGATGCGGTTAAAAACTTTAAAGCAAAAAGAAGATCGTGTTCGAAACCAGATTGAAACATTAAGAAAATCTCTCGAAGCTGAATTTCAAAAATAAAATTATTTGATATTTTTATGTTGAAATCTAAATTTGAAACTTTTTTATCTTTTTTAGAAAATAAAAAAATAACAATTTTAACCCATGATTTAGTGGATATTGACGGTTTAGCTTCCTGCTTTACTTTGAAATATTTTTTAAATCAAATCCTTGAAAATCAAGAGATCTCAATATATTTTTCGGAACTTTCAAAACCTACAAAAGATTATATAAAAAGGTTTTCTGAAAAATTTCCCGATTTTTATCTTAATTTTGATAAAACTTTTAATGGTTCCAAATGTGATCTCCTTTTAATAGTAGATACAAATAATTTAAATCAAGTTAAATTAGAAAATAATACAAATATTTCACATTTAAAACTACCTTATATTTTTATAGATCATCATTTTTTTTTAGATAGCTCTGAAGCTAATTTAAATCCATTTAATTTTATTCTTGATAACTATTCATCTACAACAGAAATAATATTAGATTTATTTGAATCCACTAACACTCATTTAACAATACCATTAAAAAATCTAATTATTGCAGCAATAATAACTGATACAGGCTTTTTCAAGCATGCCAATAATAAAAGTATTAAAAATGTAGTTAAATTGATGTGTGATGATATAGACATTCAAGATGTTTTTTATCTTCTTAAAAGTGATACAGATATTTCAGAAAAAATAGCGAGAATAAAGGGAATGCAAAGAGTTAACCTAATTCGCGAAAAAAATTATTTAATAGGTATTACAAATGTTAGCAGTTTTGGTTCAAGTGTTGCAACAATGTTAATAAAGCTGGGATTTGATATTGCTATTGTTCTCTCAAAAGAAGGAGATCATTATCGAATTAATACAAGAGCCAAAAAAGGATTTTGTTTAAAGACTGGATTACATTTAGGAAAAATCTTAGCAGAAATATCCGAGATATACGAAGGAAATGGTGGAGGACACGATGGTGCTGCCTCTATTACTAGCGATAAAGAAAGTAATTTAATTATAACACAAATAATTGAGAAAATTAAACAATATTTATAATTTAGATTTTAAGTAATTATAAATTAATAAAAAACAAGATCTACACAGATTAATCCTTATCATGGATTTAGTAAATTTTATAAATTTTTATTATAGATATAAAGGAAATGATGATTATGCTTTAAATAACATCAATTTAAAGATTGAGGATAATACATTTATTTTATTATGTGGAGAAACTGGGAGTGGAAAAACCACATTAATTAGATGTATGAATGGTTTGATTCCTCAATTCTATTCCGGTTTTTATAAGGGGAAAATTATTGTTAATGGAAAAGATACTATTGAAACTTCTATTGCCAATTTATCAACAGAAGTAGGAATAGTCTTTCAAAATCCAGAAAATCAGTTAATTTCAATGAATGTAGAACATGAAATTGCTTTTGGTTTAGAAAACTTAGGCATATCACCTAAAGAAATTTCAAACCGAATAATGGAGAGTGCATCTTTAACTGAAATTGAACATATTTTAGATAAGGCACCTTTTGAATTGAGTGGTGGAGAACAACAAAGAGTTGCTATTGCGTCTATCTTGGTACTAAGACCTAAAATCTTAATACTAGATGAGCCGACTGCCTTATTAGATCCTTATATGGCAAGAAAAATAATCCGTTTATTACAGGAGATCAGACAGGACAAAAATATAACTATTATGGTTAGTGAACATCGACTTGATTTAATTTTACCTTTATCAGATCATATAATTTTAATGAAGAATGGAGCGATTATCGAGTATGGATCTAGTGAAAATGTCATAAATGGTGTTAATTTTCAAAATTTAAGGTTAAATAAACCTATCATTTATTCAATCTTTAAAAAACTTAACAAAGAAAAATTGTTTAATAAAAATATACCTACTTCCATTCAAGAGGCAGTAAAATCTTTAACAACCTAATTAATATAGTATGTGATAAAAATGTCTAAGGAAATACCTTTGATTATGATTAGAGAAGTTAGTTATACTTATCCAAATGAAACAGTAGCTTTAAGAAATATAAATTTGAATATTTATCAAGGAGAATTAGTCGGAATAATGGGAAAAAATGGAGCTGGTAAGACTAGTCTTATTCGAACTTTGAATGGATTAATTCGACCAACCAAAGGTAATATCTATATTGATAATGAAGATATTAATTCTAAAACCATCGCAACATTGTCTAAAAAAGTAGGAATAATTTTTCAAAATCCTTTTCATCAATTATTTGCTAATTCGGTAGAGGAAGAAATCAAATTTTCTTTAAAAACTATTTATCAAAATAAAGATGAAATTCAGTCAAAAATAAATTTAATCTTAAAAGAATTTGAACTTGAAAAATACAAAAATCGATCTCCATTAAATTTGTCAGGAGGAGAATCGAAAAAACTAGCTGTTGCTTCAATTATTTGTAGAGATCCTGAAATTTTAATTTTTGATGAACCAACCTTAGGTCAAGATGCAAAAGAAATTGAATTTTTTATAAACTTAATTACCAATGAAAGAAAAAAAGGAAAAACAATTATTATCATTACTCATAATGTTGAGTTTGCATATGAATTCTTACCTCGTATAATATTAATGAAAAATGGACAAATAATTGCTGATGGACTTGCTAAAGATGTATTAAATAATCATTTTTTAATCAATCAAACTTCCTTGATTTTACCACAAATCACCCAATTTCAAATAGCATTACAAAATAATGGATTTCTAGAAATGGAGAATATAGTCTCTAAAAATGATATGATAAATTACCTAAGGAATTTTCTAAAACAAAAAACTTCAAACATATAGGAGGAAACCTAATAAATGTCATTAGAATTTTTAAATGCTTTTAAATTTATGAAAAAAGATTCCTTCTTGCATAATTTGGATCCACGAGCAAAATTGTTTTTTTCAATTATATACACTATTAGTGCACTGTTATATACAGAAATAGTTCCCTTATTTCTTATTTTTATGAGTTTAATCCCCTTGATTATTTTAGGAAAATTATGTAAACAATGGATTAAAAGTATGCGTAGTATATCATTTTTAATAATTTTTATAATTATTTTAAACAGCTTATTTATATCTTTGTCATTTGCCATAGCAATGATTTTAAGAATAAGTATCATGATTTCAGCTTTTTCAATTTTTTTTCTTACAGTTGATCCAAATGATTTAGCACTTTCTTTGATTGCGATGAAATTACCTTATGAATTTGCTTTTTCTTTCTCATTAGCATTTAGATTTGTACCAACAATTGCAATTGAAGCTCAAAATATTCTAGATGCTCAACAAAGTAGAGGATATGAAATGCAAAAAAAAGGACTTATAAATCAGATAAAAAACCTTTTTCCTCTCTTAATACCTCTAATAATTTGTTCCATCAAAAGAGCCTTTAACGTTGCGGAAGCTCTAGAATCAAGAGGTTTTGGAAGTCGAAAAGAACGATCCTATTATTACATTATTAAATATTCCCTTAAAGATTGGATTTTCACAATCTATTTATTATTTTTCTTGACTTTTTTGATTTTTGTACGAATACAATTCAGTATCATGCCAGAATTCTTAATGTGGAGTCTCCCTGTGTGATTGTAAAAGAATTTTATATTGAGGATTTAAATTTAAATTATTTTGTCGGAATTGAACAGGTTAAAATAGATCTAGAAAAATTTTTACATCATTATAATATAAATAATGAAGAAAAAGCTATAGTTCAATTTTTCAATATTATTGATGGAATTCAAGATAAAAATGAAAATTTAATGATACAATTTATTAAAGATAAGTATATTCTAAGTCAAGATCATATATTTATTGCATCTTATTTTCTTCAGAAAGCATTCAAACAAAAAATAAATATTTCGAATAAAAAAAATATTGAATTTTTATTATATTTAGCAGTTAATCGGCAAATTAATAAGAGTATTCAAGCCTTTGGGATTGAATTTTTTGATTTAAAAAATAGTTTATTAACTCTTTGCATCGTTTCACCATTTGATATAATAAATAGTGTTTGGAATGATCTATATCCTGCTGTTTTTGCTCAGGAACAGAAATTAACAATCGATCACAAATCATTAACTAAATATAATTTGATTAAAGATTTTTATGGGATTTTAGATAATCAAGTTGATTCTGTTTTAAGATCCTACGGAAATGATAAGAAAAAAATTGAATTTAATTTAACATTAAAATTTTCAGCTTTATTTGATCTTATTTGTGAAAAAATGGCACTTCTAAGTGTGGAAAAAACAAGATAATCTTATTTTCACATTTTTATATTATTATTTTTAATTATATCCCCTTTTTCTAAAAATGATATTCCACAAATATTCCCTAAAATTTCAATTCGTATAATTTTATCTGGATTATTAAGATTGACTTTGTTTTTGATGTTTTTAGCGATGCTATCAATGAAATTAGATCTTTCTATACTCTCGTGATGCCTCCGTTTTAGTGTAATTCTAAATGTGTCTTTTTTCTTAATGAAATTTCTATAATTCTTATCTATTATATACTTTATAACTTTAACATCAGTTTCACAAATAAAATTAATAGGAACAATTTTAAGAATAAATTGGAAATATTGCGGATTTTTTTGAAGGATTTTTTTAATATTAGAAATAACTTTTTTTATATCTAAATTTGTAAAAGCCGTAATTAACCCGGGAAAATGGATTCCTGAAATAATTGGATATTTATCACCACAGATTAATAATGTAAACCATAATTCCGACTTTGCTTCCATTTCATTATATCGAGGTGTTGATATTAATAAATTAAAATTCTTCATTTGCAAAGCTCTTTTTATTTTGATAAAAATCCTAATATTTCTTCATCAGATATCTCCCCTATACGTAAAAACTTTATTTCATCTGAGGTACAATCAACAATAGTAGTAGGAAGCCTTGATTTTGATATACCTCCATCAATAATTAAATCTATTGGACTTAATATTTTTTTGCTCACTTCTTCTCCAGAAATAGAAGGAGATTCACCAGAGTAATTAGCTGATGTACCTATAATCCCTCCAAAATGTCCCTCTGATTTTAAAAGTTTTAGAATGTTTAGTATAATTTCATTTTCGGGAACTCGTAAGCCTATTGTATCTTGAAAAGCAGAGACTTCTGAAGGTATAAAACAGTTTTCTTTTCTTTTCAATATTAAAGTTAATTGTCCTGGCCAATATTTTTTAGCTAATTTTTTAGCAATTTCGTTGAATTCAGCTATTTTACTAGCTTCGTCATAATCTGAAACTAATAATAATAAACCTTTTGATCTATCGCGAAATTTAATCTCATAGATTTTATTTATTACCTCTAAATTTAGAGGATCCCCTCCAATTCCATAAACTGAGTCTGTAGGAAAGGAGATTACTTTTCCTTCAATTATATTTTCAACTGCAATTTTCAAATAAATTTCGATTTCTTTAATTTCTTTTCCAGCAAGTTTTACTAAAAAACCCATTTAAACACTTTTTCTCTTTAAAACTCTTAATTAAAAATGAGGAAGAAAACATATAAAGTTATTTTGGATACATGTCTTGACAACTTAAATCTGCTTCCAATCGTTTCCAAGTATGTTCTAAGTATTCTTGGAGTTCAATTAAATCCTTTTCTGAAATATTAGCAAATCGTTTTTGCTTTGAAAGATATTCTACAAGTGGAATTCTCTTAGAGGGATCTAATAGTGGTCTACTTGCTTTAGATAACGTCATAATTCCATTTTCAACTTCATATAAAATCCAAGATCCTGTTTTAACCGCTAATTTTGATACTTCTATTGACTCTGAACTTTCGAGTCCCCAACCGGGTGGGCATGGAGCAAGAATATGGATATACCTACAACCTTTAATTAACTTAGCTTTTTTAAATTTATCATATAGATCTAGCGGTTCACTAATCGCACAAGTTGCTACATAAGGAATATCATGAGCAGCTATAATTGCAGGAAGATTCTTCTTAAACCGATCTTTTCCCTTTGTGGTTGTGCTTGTCCACGCACCATGCGGAGTACTTGAAGATCTCTGAATTCCTGTGTTCATATATGCTTCATTATCATAACAGACATAAATTTGGTCTGAATTTCTTTCTGCAGCACCACTTAAACCTTGAATTCCAATATCTGCAGTACCTCCATCACCAGCAAAAGTGATTGTCGTTATTTCGTCCCATCCCTTTCCGGGAAATCTATATGCTTTAGCTTTAAAAGCCGCAGACATACCTGTAGCAGCAGCAGCTCCTGCCGCAAAAGCCATATTTGTAAATGGAAAATTTGGTGCTGTTTTAGGCCATAAACCCACCACGACATTTAAGCAAGAAGCGGGTGTAACAAGAGCTGTATTTGGTCCTAACGCTTTTATCGCCCATCTAAGTGCAAGCTCTAATCCACATCCGGCACAACACGAATTTCCTGGAAGGAAAAACTCCTCCTGGCAGGATTCTAATGCTTCTTTTAATTTAACCATATTATTTATTCAACCTCCAATAATCCATCCCATAAAGTTCCATAAATTACATCCTTTGGGAGTTCTCCAGTCTCTTTGAACTTAACCAATGCTTTTAATTGGTTTTTTTGCTGTTCAAGTGTAACTTCCCGACCCCCTAATCCATTAATAAGTGGCATTATTTTAGCAGTTCCTTTAGTTTCGTGTAATGCAGTTTTAACTTCGCAACTTACCGGTCCTCCCGTTTGAGAACCAAATGCTGTAGCTCTATCTATAACTCCAAGAACTTTCACTTTTTTAGCAGATTTAATAATATCTTCAGTTGGAAAAGGTCGAAAATGACGAAGTTTTACCATTCCAACTTTATAACCTTCTTCTCTCAAATCGTCTATTGCTTGTTCCATTTGTAATGCTAAATCTCCATAAATTATTACCCCTACTTCAGCGTCATTCATATAATACTCTTGAATTAAACCATTCCCGTAATTTCTACCAAAAACAGTCTCAAATTCTTTAGCAACATGTTTAATTTTCTCCTTTGCTCTAAAAAATGCCTCTTGAATTTTTAATCTAAATTCTAAATAAAAACTTGATGGCATAATAAGATTTCCGAACATCATTGGTCTTTTTGGATCCATCCAAATGTGTGGCCAACCCTCCTCACTTGGTAATGGTGGTAAAAACTGATCTACAAGGTCTTGATCTTCAATAATGACTGGTTTTGATGTATGAGAAAGAATAAATCCACCATAAGCTACGAATTTGGGTAAAAGAATATCAGAATCTTCACAAAGTTTATAAGACATTAAAATTTCATCATATATTTCTTGATGTGTAGCACAAAATGAACTCATCCACCCTGTATCACGCTGACTTAATACATCGGTAAAATCAGCCCAAATATTCCATGGTGGAGCTGGACCTCGTGAAGCAATTGCAACAACAATAGGTAATCTGGCTCCTGCTGCCCAGTGAATCATTTCATGAGCATAGAAAATGCCTTGTCCAGAGGTTGCTGTGAAAGTTCGAGTTCCTGCCTTACTTGCGCCAATAACAGCAGCAAAAACACTATGTTCTGATTCCATTTTTATATATTCAGTACCTGGCATTTCTCCATTATCTACAAATTCAGATAATTTTTCAACTACTGTTGTTTGTGGTGTTATAGGATAAGCACTTATTACTTGAACTCGTGCGGATTTAGCTGCATAAGCAGCCGCTTCATTTCCTTTTATTATGATATTTTCTCTTTTTTGTAAAAAATCCTTTTTAGCTTCAACCATCTTTTATTTCACTCTCTCTTACCATTTCTATATTATTTGTTGGACATTCTTTTGCACATATCCCACATCCTTTACAGTAACGCAAATCTATTTCAAAGGTACCATCATCTCTCCTTTTAATTACACCCTCAGGACAATACATCCAGCATATCCCACATTTATTACATCCTTCTTTAATAGTGGGTCTAAAAGTTCTCCAATCACCAGTTGTACCTATATTTCCATCAATCGGCAATGAAATTGGTATAGGTGATAATTCCTTCCAATTTTTATATTCTTGAACTTTAGGACGTTCCTTAACTGATTTATTAATTTTTTTCCATTTTTTTGATTCAGACATTAATACATCTCTCTTACTGATTCATAAGCGTCTTTTGCAACGCTCATATTTTTTTCTAATCTACCCTCTCCAAATTCCTTTTTAATCACTTTTTCCATGGTCTCAAGATTATAATATCCAGTGACCTTTCCAAAAGCCCCTAACATGGGAATATTCAGAATGGGGCCACTTGCATGCATAAAATTTCTCTTAATGCAAATTCCTGTTGCATCAACAATAAATATTTTTATATTTCTTGGCAGACCACTAGTATCTATAGGATTTGGACTATTTATTATAAGATTTACTCCTTCCTTTATTGTTGCTTTTATTGTTGGGATCTCCAATAAAGAAATATCAAACATAAGTATATAATCTGGATTAACAACACTATCATAGGTTTTGATTGATTTACTCTTAGAAACTTTTGTAAATGCTTGTATTGGGGCACCTCTTCGTTCAGCTCCTATTATTGGAATTGCGATTGTATCCTTGAAACCTTCCTCAAATGCCATTTCAGCTAATAATTGGCTAGCGGTAATACAAGTTTGACCCCCTCTACAATGCATTGATATTTCAACAATTTTTTCGATATTTGACAACTTATTCAACTAACCTAACTTTATTTCAAATGATTATAATATGTCCAATAAAGGCACAATAAATAAAAGTTCTATTGATTTTAATGATATAACTGCAATATGAAACAATAGTATAGAATTTATAATAATAATTGTTATATCAATTAATTTATTTTCAGAAAACTATTATTGTAATTTGATTTTGGAAATTTAAAAAGATAATCATTCAAATTTAATTTGAAATAATAAAATGTCAAGTAAGAATGATAAGAGTAAGAGTGCATTTTCCTTTAAATGTCCTTCATGTCAAGAAGGAACAATCGATATTTTTAAAACTGTTTATGATCTCCCAGATGGAGATAAAATGCTTATTTTAAAATTTGAATGCAATAAATGTAACTTTCATAAAAACGATATTATTCCTTTAACTACTAACATGAGCCCTGGAATTATGACTTTAAGAGTAACTGATGAAGAGGATCTAAAGTCAAAGATCTATCGTTCACCATTAGGAAAATTAGAAATCCCAGAATTAGATTTAATTGTTGAACCAGGACCACGAGCAGATTTTTATTATACAAACGTGCAAGGAATATTATTCAGATTTGAAAATGCAGTTTCAATTTATAGAAATAATCTTGAAGAAAATGATCCAGAGAGAAGTGAAATAGATGCACTTCTATACAATTTGAACCAAGCAATAGAGGGGAGATTTAAATTCACTCTTAAAATAACCGATCCTCAGGGTGGTAGTTATATAATCCCACAAGATAAATCAAAATATAATTTTTCGAAAATTGATAAAATTGATTTAGAATAAATCTAAAATATGAAATATTCATAATTTTTTATTATAAAATATTTTCTATTAATCTGATTAAACTGAATTTGTGAAATAACATGGGAAATCAAATAAAAAAGGTTGGAATACTTACTGGTGGTGGTGACTGTCCTGGTTTAAATTCTGTTCTTTATGGAATTATGCTTAAAGCATATGATGTAGGTGTTGAATGTGTTGGAATCCTCAAAGGCTGGAAAGGATTTTTGAAGAATCAGACTCTTCCTCTCAAAATTGCTGAGCACGATGATTTACATACTATCGGTGGGACAATTCTCTATACAAGTAGAACCAATCCTTTTAAAGGAGTTAGCTCTAAGGAGGAAAAAGCAAAAGAATTAACAAAAAAATTTGAAGAATTAGGAATTGATGCTCTAATAGCGATTGGAGGGGATGATACTCTTGGAGTTGCCAATTCTATGTTTAAATTTGCTAATGCTAAAGTAATTGGTGTCCCTAAAACTATTGATAATGACCTGGCAGGAACACATTATACTTTTGGTTTTTGGAGTGCAGTACAATTAGCTTCGGATACACTGGATAACTTAACAACTACAGCAAATTCTCATCAAAGAGTATTTGTAGTTGAAATCATGGGAAGAGATGCAGGATTTTTAACAATGTATAGCGGGATTTCTGCTGGAGCAGATATAATTTTAATTCCAGAAACACCTTTCGATTTAAAAAGGGATGTGATAGATATTTTGATAAAAAGAGTTAATGCAGGATATAAATATCATATAATTGCTGTATCAGAGGGAGCATATCCAAGTTTAGAATCTTTAAATCGAGATTTTAGGACAATATCGAAAGAAACAATTGATAAATTGCCTAAAGATACATATGGAAATCCTTTATTAGCTAATTTAGGTATGTCTAAAATAATTGTTGATGAATTAAATTTAAGAGACGATTTAAAGAATGAATTTCAAAAAAATGATATAGATTTTGAATGCCGTAGTGTAATACTTGGACATACTATGCGTGCTGGACATCCTAACTCTTTTGATAGAATTCTTGGTTTAAGATTCGGCTTAGCAGCAATGAAATTAGTCTTAGAAGGTAAATTTGGAAATATGGTTTCTCTCCAAGGAAATAAAATTGAGACAGTTCCACTTTCAGAAGGAGTAAAAAAGAAATATATTACCCCACAAAATGATAAAATGGAATTACGTGATTTACTAGTAAAAATAAGGTATTTGTCGAAACAAAAATAAATATAGATATTTTTTTTTGAAATATTATATTATTTAACCTATTGATGAGATAAAAGGAATTCTTTTCGCTATAATAAAAGGAAAGGGAACACGTTCAGAAGGACCAGAATACTTTATTAAGCCAATTGATGACTATAAAATTAGATGGTCTGAAATACTGGTTAGGAAAAAAAATCATATGTGGGAGAGCGATCCTGAATTGCATAAATACTTAGATAAAAAAGTAGCGATAATTGGAGATATAATTGAAACAAAGAGTACTATTACAGTTGATTATTCAAAAATAGAGCTATTAGAATAACTTATTCATAAATTTTTCTTAACTTATAAAAAGAGAAAGTGTGGGATTTAAATTTCTTTATATAGAAATAGTATTACAAACCATTTTATTAGGTATAAGAATTATGAAATTAAAAAACAAATCAGTTTTATTACTATTCATTTTGGGAATAAGTTTTTGTTCAGTATCTATTTCATTTGCTAATGCTTGCAGACTTGATAATACTAAAGGCAATTATGCTGAATGGAGATATTCCAACAATCAACCCTATTTATATGTAGAAGCGGATGATTACTATACTCTTGGATTTTTAGAAGGACAAAACCTAGCCTTTCAAATCGCTTGGATGAAACTTATGATAATGCTTCAAGTTCAAGAAATAGGAATTTCTTATGATCATGCCCTATATTACACATTAGATTATCGTGGATTTATCCCAGAAGACTATTTAAATGAAATGCAGGGAATAGCTGATGCTATTGATGCTGTATATATTCCATTTATGGGAGAAATTTATGAAATTTCAGTTGATTTTCTAGACGTATTAGCTCAAAATTGTTTTTGGGATATCTATTATGGAAAAATTATTCCAATGCTAACAGGTTATCCACAATCGCCATTAATAGTTGGAGGTTGTACCGCTATAGGATCTCATACAGCAAAGAATACAGTTTTCGGACAAACAATTGACATTAGCTTTTTAATGATGCCCACTGTATCATGGGTTTTTACTAAGATAAATGGCAAAAAAGTATTCTCATTTAGAATGGGTAGTATGTTGGCTATGGGTGGAATAAATAAATGGGGGCTATCAATTTCTGCCAATCTAATAGAAGTTTTTAATTATGGATGCTCAGGGATTCCAATATCAATTATTTATAGGACTGTATTGGAAAATGCAAGATTAATTAAACATGCAAAAGATATTATTATTTCTAATGACTTTACATTAGGATGGAATTATATTATAAGAACTAAAAAAACGATGATAGCAATCGAAACTATTCCTAATTCTTACTCAATAGAGAGAATTGTAAGGGGAAGTTATACTTTTGATGCCAATATCTATGAAAATACAATATTCAAGATGTTCATGATTTATCCCTCCAAATATATAGAACGTTATCATAGAGTTTCTGAATTATGCTACACTTACAGCCAAGATGGAAATCTAGACTTTAATGATTTATTCAATATCTGCTCAGATACACTAATTTCAAGAAGATTTTCAACAGGAGACCCATTCGAAGTGGGAACAGTTGGTTCTTTCTTTATTGATCATAAAAATTCTATTCATTTTTGCTTAGGAAATCCATTAGAATCAAGTCTAGGGGTAATAGAATCATTTAAATAACAGAAAAAATATACAATTTAAAATATTTTTTTATTTTTTAATTATTTTTACCAAAGTTTTTTTTTCTGGCATATTATCTATAGCATCTTTTTCTCCTCTACTTCACTATGAATTTTCCATATATTTCTGTGATATATATAATAAAAAATTAATATAACAGCAACACCAAGAAAAAAGAATCCATAAGTTGAAGCATAGTTAAGATAACTTATTTTTAAATCTATAGTGAACCAAGTATTGGTTTCAGCATAAATTAAAATATATCTAGGACCATAAACAGATGGAGATATTTGAATATCCATAGTAAAGCCTGTAGTATTAATGATTTCCCAGTAAGAGACGTAAGGTTGACCTGAAAGAAAATTTCCTATTGCAATTGTATCGGTTATCTGAAGAGAAATATTTCCCTCAGTAACAGTTATGTTTAGAAAAATTATTTGAGAGTTTGATCTCCATGGAAAATCAATGGGAAATATAGCATATGAATTATCGCTAGAAAGGTTATATTTTGTAGCAAGAATTCCACCTTCCGAAATAACTTCAGTTTCTGAATAAGGTATAAATAATAGGCATATACTAACGCTGCTAAATAATATTATAAAAAAGAAAATCCATGAAATTTTCCGATATGTAGTTTTTTTTTCTGCTTTTTTCATTTTTTTACTATGAATTTAATTTTAATTGATGCAAAATTATTATTTAATAATGTTTTGCTATTCTGAAAAATCCTTTATATTTAATATGAAAAAGAAGTAGTAAAATGTTTGTTAAAAATAATATAGTCAATAAACTTACTGATATATAAAAATTAATAAAAAATATTTGTTGGTCATCAACAAAAATAAGATTAAGTAAAATTATAAAGTTAATCCCTAATAGAATTGAACCAAATAATCCTAAAATATACACAGTACGTATTTGCAAGAAATATAAGAAAATTATTGAAAGATTAATCAGAAAAAACCCTTGCCATCCTCCCATCCATAAATAATAAAGTCCGATTTTAGACAAATCATAAGCTGGTGAATATGGTGAATATGGAAATAAAGTTGTGATGATGAATCCAATTGCGCAAATCAGATAAAAGACATTAATCCACTTTAGTAGATTAACTTCTGATTTATTCCAGTTTAATTTTATTAAATCTCTTTTCGGAGATCCATATTTACGGATTAAAAAGATTAATTGAGCAATATTTATATAAAAAATTATCATCCAAAACATAATACTCATTAAATAAGCGGTAGTTAATAACCCTTTTGATAATTCTGCTGATAAAAATATCCCGATTAGGGTAATACCTATAATAAAATTTCCTATTATTCCAATTATTACAGATTTCTGAATGTGAAAGATGTAAAGGTAAATATAACTAATCACTAACAATGCAAACCCAATCCATCCTCCTCCTATTATAATAAAAAGATAAAATCCAGTTTCGTAAATAAATGCACCAAATGAATATCCAAACACAAAAGGAAAAGAAGTTAAGATATAAAATACTACTAAAGAAAATAAATATAATCTTTTTAATTCTGTTAAATTTTTTATCTCATCTTCGTTAAGTGTCTTATAGAGATTACTCTGTGGTAATTTGATTCTAGGCTTAACTAAAAATATGCTAATAATACAAAAACATAACCATGAGAAATAAGCGAAATAAAATCCAATACCTAAATACTCAGGAGACGAAATTGGGGCTAAATCCATTATTAATCTTACTCCAGCTATTGAACATCCAATAAAACTAATCAAAATTGCATTCAAATAAATTTCAAAATAAACAAAAACAATAGAAAATGAAAATAGAATCGTTACTAATATTAAATAGAATGAAATCAAATTAAATCCAATTTCATAAGTATTAAAATGAATATTAATTTTATAAGGTAAAAACCCAGAAGAAATGAAAAAGACTATGCTAATAATTTGTTTCAAAACAACTTTGTTTTTACTTTTAATGAAAATTTTTTTCAGAAAGTGATTTGCCATATTTTAGATAATCTTAAATTACTAATATAGAATGAAAATATAATCATCAATTTAAAACCATCAATCAAAAAAGTGAATAATGAACCAATAAAGTTTATAATACTAAATTGGATATTTTCAATTAAAACCTATTATTCATTTAATCCAAGTTAAAACTTATTCAAATGAAGAAAAGCAAAATATTATTTATTATCCTTTTAATTTTTATAGGGATTTTAACTTCACTTTTTTCTTATTTACTCTATTTTAAAATGGATAGGCTAAGGTTCAGAGATGAAGCTCTGACAATAGATCAAATACAAACCAATAATGATTTAATCATAACTAATTCTTATGAAATAATATATGATAGATCAATTGAAATATATAGGTTTAATACCATATGTGAACTCCTCCCCATTGATAATAACTCCATTATTACAACAGCATTTTCTATTGGAGCACCCCTCTCTTTCATTATCCCTCTATTTTATTCTAATCTTTCGAGGAGTGACAAAATTAAAGATGATCCATCCATAGAAATCGAGGGTGTCAAAATAAATGGAGAAGAGATAAACATTTTTATATTAATCCGAGAATTTCTAAAACCAAATAGGATTTTTAGCAAAGATAAAGCTATTGAATATGTTAAATCAAGATATAATAAAACTAATGGTAGTTTAAATCATAATGGAATAAAGGCAGTGATAAATTCACTAATAGAAAAGTATCTCATTGTGGAAGGATCAACACTGACAAGAAATGAAATATTTCTAAATTCAAACAGAAAACAGATATATGATTTTATTAAAGAAAATCCAGGAGTTCATAGAAATAAAATCGCAAGAAAATTGGGTTTTAGTACTTACTTGATAAATTGGCATGCTTCAATGCTGATTAAGTTTAATTTAGTCAGACAACAAAAATTGAGTATTTATACTTCATATTTTGATTCGTCATTAAGGCAAGAAAATGATTTACTTCTTCATACCATTTCAAGAGATAAATGTATAAGAATTATCAACTTTTTAAAGAAAAAGGAAGAAGGCAGTACAAAGAATCAGATTTCTAAGGCTCTTAATATGCATTTTAACACAGTCTCTAAATACATAAATAAAATGGATAATTTTAGTCTGTTAGAAAGGAAAAAAATTAATAACATAGAGTTTATTTATCTCAATTATAATAGTCTTAAACTACTAAAAACTAATCTATAAAATTTGAAATTTGTAAAAAAAATTCTTAACAATTTATTTTGTACATTGCTTATTAAAATAATATGCAAAATCAAAAAAAAATAATAATAATTGATTCATAACTCTAAATGAGATATTTTTGAAAAAGTTAGATAAAGAGGTTAAGTTTTTATCCATAATTTTTCTCTTCCTCTTGATCTCCATCTAAGGCATCTTTCTCCACATCCCGACCAAGCCATTTCTCACTTAAAATTTCCTTGTAATATTCATGCTGGATTATTAAGTTCATTATTTCTGTTGTTCCCGTCCAAATTTCGCCTATTCGAGCATCTCGCAATAGCCTTTCGATTGGATAAACAGTTGTATACCCTATTCCTCCCATAATTTGCATTGCATTATTAATTACTTTCCAACAAGCTTTAGTTGAAAATTTTTTTGATTCAGAAACAAGTCTTCTTTGAAGTGCTGGAGGTGCCCCAGCATCAATACTTTTAGCAGTATTATACACTATAGCTCGAGCTGCATCTAATAAAGTTATGCTATCTGCAACTAAAAAACTAACTCCTTGAAAATTCCTGATAACTTGTCCAAAAGCTTTTCTTTTGGCACTATATTTTGTAGCAATTCTTAAACAAGCGCGAGCAAGACCTATGAAACCCGAAGCAGTAGTTAATCGCTCTGGAACCATCATTTGATAAAATATTTTTCCACCAGCACCTTCCTCCAAAATAACATTTTCCTTTGGTACTGTAACGTTATCAAATTTAATTCTACCAGCACCACCACCTCTGGTTCCAAGTATACCATAAATATATTCTGTACTAACACCTTCAGTTCTGTCCACTATGAATAAACTTAAAGCTTTATGAGGATCTGCATTTGCTTCTAAATTAGTTTTCGCATAGACTAAAAAGAAATCAGCGCCTTCAGCACCTACAACAAAGCGTTTCTCCCCATTCAAAATATAGTAATCTTCTTCTTTAACAGCAGTACAAGTTGCACCAAAGAAGTCTGACCCTCCTCTTGGTTCGGTTAGCGCTTCAGCAGTGAATTTTTTTCCCTCACACATCGGTCTGAGATATTCTTGTTTCTGTACTTCCGTCCCAAAAATATTCAAGGCTTCACCACATATACTAGGTAAGGAGAATAAACAAGCAAGAGAGCTCCCCAACACACCCACCTCTTCTTGGGCAATGACTTCACTCTCCCAATTTAGTCCTCTTCCACCAAATTCCTTGGAAAACCGTATTCCGATGAGATTATGTTTTGCTAATGCATGCAGCCATTCGCTAGGATATTGAATTTCATCCCTATCCATTTGCTTTAGAAGTGAGGGTTGAACAGAATCTTTTACAAGGTGTCTTACTTCATCTCTAAACTTTTTATTCTCTTCGCTTATTAAATAATCGTACATTTTCAATTTTCCCTAAAAGATTTATATTATGAGTAAATAAAGATAGGTTTACTAAAAATAAAGATTTGATCTAATATTATTAGTTTACTTTTTTTTCTTTAATTCAAAGTTCCATTATAGTTCAACATTTTAAACTATAAATATTTAAATTTCATTTTCTTACGCAGTCTATAGCGAATTTATAGAGTATTTATTATAATTATTATATCCTTAGAATTAATTTAACTATGTTCACTAAAGCTAAAAATATATATAAGGAATATCCGAATGCATTTAAAGTGCTAACCCTCGCCACTTTCATTGATATGTTAGGAAGTTTCTTATTATATCCTTTTTACGCTTTATATATAACCGAACATTTTGGAGTAGGGATGATCGAAGTAGGGATCCTTTTCTCGATCTTAGCAATAGGGAATATGTTTGGTGTAGTGATTGGAGGAGCCTTAGCTGATAAATATGGTCGTCGTGCGATGATCTTAATTGGTTTAATTGTAAGTGGAATAGGAAGTATCTTTATGGGATTAGTTAATAATTTGAATACTTTTTATATATTAGCTGGTTTTTTAGGTCTGATAGGAAATTTTGGACGTCCTGCTCGACAAGCAATGGTAGCAGATTTACTCCCAAAGGAGAAACAAGCAGAAGGATTTGGGATATTACGAGTAGCTTTTAATCTTTCAGCAGTGATTGGTCCAATTCTTGGTGGACTTGTAGCGACTCAATCCTTTTTGTTATTATTTATTGCTGATGCTGTAAGTAGCTTAATTACTGCTGTTATTGTGTATCTTGTTATTCCAGAAACTATTCCTCAAAAGTTAGATATAAATCGAGATGAAACCGTAATGAAAACTATTATTGGATATAAAGAAGTAATAAAAGATTGGAAATATATGTTATTTGTATCTGTGGCTGCTATAACAGTTTTAGTATATATGCAAATGAATAGTACTCTATCAGTTTTCCTACGGGATGTTCATGGGTTTCCAGCACAAGCGTTTGGTTTGTTGTTAAGTATGAATGCCGCTATGGTGGTATTATTTCAATTCTGGATAACTAGGAAGATTTCAAAATATGCACCCATGAAGATAATGGCTTTCGGAACCATTTTTCTTATGATCGGTTTTGGTATGTATGGTTTTATTTCTGATGTATACCTGTTTTTTATAGCTATGATTATTATCACAGTCGGAGAAATGATTGTATTCCCTATTGGACAAAGTACAGCTGCATCTTTTGCTCCTGAAGATAAGCGAGGGCGATATATGGCCGTGTTTGCGTTCCAATGGAATATTCCAAATCTATTTGGAGTTTTAGCCGCTGGATTAATTATGGAACGTCTTGGAGCGAATTGGGTGTGGTATTTCGCTGGGATACTATCTTTATTATCAATGTTAGGATTTTGGTTACTCCATGGGACAACTAAGGAACGTTTTGTAAAAGAAAAAAAACCTGAAAAAGAAGAAATCATTGAATATACAATTCCTTCACTTGAATGAGCAATTTAAATAATTTTTTATTAGTAAATAAATCTACAAAAATAATAATCGTGAAACGCATCTTTCACGATTTATTATATAGATTTAAGTATTATATTAGAATAAAATATGGATTAGTTAAATCTCAAAAATCTCTCTAGCCTTTTTTTCTATTATTTTATTTTGAACCAAATCCCAAATCTCCGCATAATAAAATTCTTTATCATCTTTCACGATTATGGGTACTCCTTCAACACATGCACTCATATCACAATATAATGCATTAAATGTCTCATTTTCCATAATAGGATCATCAAAATCTTTGGGATCTTGATAATCTAATATAATATGATCTACATCTTTATCTGATAACCAATCCTTAAGTTTATTACAAAAAAAACAATCTTTTTTAGTGATTATCTTAAATTTTGTCATACAGAAATTTGTCTTTATCTATTTTTAAATATTTTTCCTATAAATTATGAAGATAAATTAAAATGCGATTTTAATATTACAATTAATGGTCAATTTCAAATATAATCTTAAGATATTCATATTTCGAATTTAATAATTTCAAAACACGATCAACAAATTTCCTAAGATTGTTTGCCTGAACCTGCTTTTCATCAATCTGTTCTATTAAAAACTCGTATATCATCTTTCTAGTATCATCAAAACCGTTTTTCTTTAAATAATTCATCCAATGAACAGAGATTCTGCAAACTTTTTCTATCCTTTCGTTTGGATACTCATTTATATCGAAGATTTTTTCATGGTACTTATTAATAACATTACTCACTCTTTCTAAATAATCAGCTGTACCCAATGAATATCGACATAAAGTAATTAAATTTGAGGTAGTTCTAGAATTTCTAGTATTAGTTGCAGCTTCGAAAGAAATCCATGCTCCATTTATTTCTTCCTTATGACTATTAATTAGACCATCGTTGTATAAAGCTACATTCATTATATCACTGAGATCAACATCATGTCCTCTTTTTATCTTTTTATTAAAAATATCTCTAAGTTTTGTTCCTTCTAAATAACTTCCTGCTCCAAAATCAAGTAATTGATTTAAATTATTTGCAGCGCAAAGTGCCTCATATCTTATCTCACCTGTATCGGGATTAGTCCATTGTACTTGTTTCTCATACTCACCAGTATCTTTATTCTTTATCCATCCACATTCTTTTAAAGCATGATCTAAAACTCCAATTTCAAAACACCAAAAATCAATATCATCAGTAAAACGTTTTCTTCTCCAATCTCTAGTTGTATATTTCCCCAAATATAGTTTCAAAGTACCTCGTATCATTTCTTTGGTTCCGCTTTTTAAGGCTTTTTTAGCATTGACACAGAAAGGATTATTTGAATCTTCTGAACATATGACAATATGATTTAAAACTTTCCTCGCTTCTCCTGCTACAATATCACAAGGAATTTTCCCATCAGAAGGATATGCTCTTGACCCCCCATCTAAAAACTTCTTAAACAATTCCAAGTCATCATTCGGCATATTATACCAGGGATTATTAAACATCAACTTACTGAATATATAGTGAGTAAAGCCATTTTCATCTACTACAGTTTTATCATATAAAGGAGAAACTTCTCTTAAATTATCTCCTTTTTCCACAGCATCAGCTTTAATATCCCAAATTGTATTCATACAAATTAAAATGTTGAACCTCAATTTTAAATATTGTTAATTAAAATTATAAATGCATTTTTATTAATTGGCTCTATTGGTATTATATGGCTGAATTTTTTACAGTCTATACATTAACTGATGCATGGGATAATCTTAAAACAGGTGAATTAACAAAGATACGAGTTTTATCATTAAAAAGTGTCTTTAAAAATTATCCCGTTATAGAATCTTCTTTTTTTGGCGACCTAAGTTCAAGAGTAAATAAATATCATCATTATTCATGGATTGAAAGTATAAAAAGAGTAACGGGTCCTAAAAACGAAGATTATGACATAACAAATTTTA
>JBHLLG010000031.1:0-31383 GCA_048885925.1 Candidatus Hermodarchaeota archaeon | reverse complement strand
TCTAAAATATTGTTAATTAATGGGTGACCTAATGCAAAGAAATCTATATCTTCTCTTTTTCTTGCAAGATCTAAGTTAAAAGTCCCTAAATACTCCTTTTGAAATTGATATTTTGAATTTTTTAATAGAATATCTTTTAAAATAATTTTAGAAGGAAAGTGAAAATCTGCAGAGATTTTTTCTTTAGGGTCTTGAAGAACTTCTAATGTCCCATATAAATGATTATAATTATCAAAGAATAACTTCAAAAGCAAATATAATTCATTATGTGTCAGTTTTACATCGACGCATGATGCTAAAGATGTGATTAATCCCTCCATCTGAAATGACTTTTTATCAATCATGAGATCATCCAATTGCATCTCAAGTTCTTTTGCTTTTTTTATTTCTTCATCAAGTGTGCGATAAAATTCATTTAATCCCTTTCTCTTTTTTCCATCTTCTTCAGCAAAAATCACTCCTTTGAAATCTTTTTCAATTCTTCCAATAATGGGTTCTAAAATCCCTATAGACTCTTCGAACAGATTTATTCTTTTTATTATAGCGTGAATGATATCTGTTTCAACTGTTCCCTCCATAAAAATATTATAGATATAAATTTCTTTTGATTCTTGACCAATTCTATCCAATCGACCTATTCTTTGCTCGAGTTTCATTGGATTCCATGGTAAATCATAGTTGATTAGAACACGACAGAATTGAAAATTTCTACCTTCACCACCAATTTCAGTCGAAATTAAGATTGAGAATTCCTTGCTAGATCTAAATCTTTCAACTGATTCATCCTTTTGTTGCTTATCTAAACCCCCATAAAATAATTCAACATTATAATTAGGATTATGGTTCTCTATAAGAGATTTTAAGTATTTTAAAGTATCAACAAATTGAGTGAAAATTATTAATTTCTCTTTAGAGTTTTGTATATGAATTTCATCTAACAACTCAATTAATTTAGCTGATTTAGAATCGTAAGGAATTGCTTTTAATTTATCATAATATTCTTTTAAAATCTTTTCTTGATTAAGGATATCACTTGCTTCTTCTTTTTTTTCATCAATTTTATTGTTATTTACCGCCTCAAAAATTTCATTATCAAGGATCTGGTCTTCTAATTCTATTTCATAAAATTCAGGGTCTCCTACTTTTATAATATTAGTATCTAGAAAAATATCTTTATATCTACCTAGTTGATCTAATCTCCTCTCAAGGCTCTTTAAAAAGGCTTGTTTTGAGCTAGTCAATAATTTTTGCAAAGTGGTAATTATAAATCCAATCCCCGTATTTTCTTTGTTTAAAGAAGAATTATAAATTTTTGCTAAGTAAATTCGGATCTCATTATATATATTCAATTCTTCCTTAGTAGGATTTACCATTATCGTATTTACGATTCTTTTGTTCAATAATTCTTCAGAAAATACATTTTTTTTACGATTTCTAATTAAAAATTTAGATAGTGTGTGGTCTTCTTCAATTTTTTTTAACAATTCCAATTTAAAAGAATTATTCTTTAGTTCTGAAAGAATTAAGTTTACGTTTTTACTTCTGTCTATATAATTTAAATCCTTAAGCAGCCTTATTGTATTTTTGACTTCAAAGTTATTTAATTTATCAATATTATTCAAGTTAGTAACTAGCAAATTGATAAATGGCATATTTTTTCTAAAATGTTCAAAATCACTAAAATTTTCAAAAATTTCTGGATGGATAAGTTCAATTAAAGAAAACAATTCAAATGAGTGAAGTTGTAATGGAGTAGCGGTTAATAATAACATACTTTCTGAATTTAAACTCAAATTTCTTGCTAATTCAAAATTAAGTGTCTCACGGTAGTTTCCTGTCATAGCATTAATCAGATATCGTCTTAAATGGTGTGCCTCATCAAACACTACAATATCCCATGAAATACTTGATAATAATTTAGTATAATTCTTATTTCGAGCAAACTGAAGTGAACAAATAATTAAATTATCATAATAAAACGGATTATGAAGTACGTCTGGATACTTATAATTACCTTTATTTTTTAATTCTTTTACTTTCTTTCCATCATATATGGTGAAATTTATATTAAACTTATTTTCCATTTCAAACTGCCATTGTTTTACTAAAGAAGCAGGAACAATAATTAAAATGCGTTCTGCTAAATCCCTAGCAATCATCTCCTTAATATAAATTCCCGCTTCAATCGTTTTACCAAGCCCAACTTCATCGGCTAAAATAATTCTTGGAAAATATTCTTCAGCTAACCTATGAGTCACATTTATTTGATGTGGCATTAATGTTAAACGTGAATTGACAATACATTTGATTTGGTATGATTTATAATAAGAATGAAATAAATTGGACCAATATTTAATTAAAAAATTCTTTGGAGGGTCAAAATTTTGTTCTGAAATTAAAGTTTTTATTGGCGTTTCATATTTAGAATAAATTTCATGCTCATAAATTTGAGATATTTTGCCATTCTCCATTAAAAATTCATAGGATATCAATCCATCTTTGATAAGAAAATCTTTTGTGTTTATATACCCTATTCCATGTTTAGTTATAACTTTCTCATTAAGTTCATAAACATAATGAACTAGATCAAGTGGATGGATTATTTTAATGACATTATTTTTGAAAAGGACTTTATATTTAGTAAGAATTAGAGTATCTTCTTCATCCAAAGATTTTGATGTTGGTATTTCTAATTTTTTTATCACTCTACCTATCCCTAAATCGGGATTTAGCCTAAATACTACTATATTTCCTTCATTGAACTTTTGTCCTTGACAATATATATTAAAACATTTAGAAAATCGTGATTCTAATTCTTTACCACAGAAAGGACAATTATAATTAAGAGGATCTATCTTTAAAACCATTATCTTTACATTGTATCTAATATAAATAAAAGTAAAAATTTTCGTATTTTATATCAAATGAATTTTTAAAGTTAAAATAGAATGAGTGAAAAAAATATTGAACTCTTAAAACAAAAAGAGAAAGCTAATTTTTGGTATAAACAAAAAAAAAGTCAAGTCATACAAGAGATTTTCCAAAAGATTTATGGAAATGATTATCCAGAGGAATTAGAGATTGATAGTTTTGTTACAATGACTGATTTGCGAAATGTTATTAAATATCTTAAGATCAAACCTGGAGAAACTTTTCTTGACATAGGATGTGGAAAAGCAGGACCTGGATTGTGGATAGCACGTGAAATAAATGCAAATTATGTTGGTATTGATATTTCAGAAGTTGCTATTGAATTAGCGACAAAACGGATGAAAGAGTTTGGTTTAAAAAGTAAAAGTGAATTCTATGTAATGAATATTTCTTCAACTACCTTTCCAAATAACTATTATGATGCAGCGATCAGTATTGATGCTCTAACATATATACACGATAAGGCAAAAGGTTTTAGTGAAATTGCCAGAATTCTTCGTCCAAATGCGTTATTTGTATTTACTGCTTGGGAAACACCAACCACTTTGACCGATTATCGACCTATTCTTCAAGGAGCTGGTTTTGAAATTATTATATATAAGGAAATATTAAATTGGGAACAAAGACAACGTGAAGTCTACAAGAAAGTAATTGAATCAAAAGACTTTTTGATTAGAGAGATGGGAAAGGAAGGAGCTCTTCCATGGATTGAAGAAGCAACAGAACGTCTTCCTTTATTAAAAGATTGGCGACGGATTTTTGGTGTTACAAAGAAGAAAAAGTAAGATTAAATGTTAACCATTTTAAATAATCACAACACTAATTCTTTTACACAAAAGTAATAATTATAGCATGAAATTCTCTTTAAAATCATCATGTTTATATTGTTTTCAATATGAAGTTAAGTAAAAATTTTAATGTATTAAATAGAAGCAGTGGAAAAATGTCAAAAGTAGGAATTAAACCAACATATATAGGAAAAAATGAAAACCTTGTCTTTATTGTGCCTAAAGAATTATTCAATATGAGTTTAGGACCTACAGATGTGTTCGATCGTGAATCTGCCAAGTTATTTAGCAAGTATCTTAGAGGAACATTTAAAGGTTTTGAACAAGCGAGGAAGACAAAATATGGAAATGAAAATAATAAAAATACAACAACAACACCAGCATTTTGGAAAGATTTTGAAAAAAAAGCTAAAGAGCTTGATGTAAATCTTATAGGATATACTCCTGTTAATGAAAATTTTGTTTTTAAAGGTCTTGAAGTGTATGGAAAGAATGCGATTATTCTTGGAATGGAGATGAAATGGGAAAAAATCAAAAATGCACCTGGAGTTATTTGTGAAATCGAAGCATTTAGAGTCTATAAAGAATTAGGTGATGTTACGATTGATTTAGCAGAATATCTAAAAGAACAAGGATATAAAAGTGAAGCACATCATCCTTTTGGAGGAAAACTTCTCTATGGACCTCATGTTGTAGCAGCAAATTTAGGAATAATGGGTAGAAATGGATTAATTCTTACACCTGAATTTGGTCCCCGACAAAGATGGAGTATCATTACTACCGATGCTGAAATACCAGAAACTGAAGAGCAAGATTTTAGGAAACTTATAGAATTCTGCGAAAAATGTGGTGCTTGCGTAATAAGCTGCAAAGGAGGTGCTGTTTATGAGAATCCTATTGAAAAAGAGAATGGGGTTATCACACATATTGATCGCTCAAAATGTATTCATAGCATATTAGAAAATAATTACTGTAGTTATTGTCTAATAATATGTTACCCTCCTTCAAAATCATAGCGTTTTGGAGAATGAAGAATTCTACTCTTACAAATTAATACTATCCTAAAAAATAATTAAATGTAATTTTTTATTAAAAAAATATAATAAATATATTCAAATTATAACAATCTTTTTAATCATTTGTAAAAAACCGATCTATTATTGATATAGCATGACGGAAATTGAGAATAAAGTAAGTGAAGATAAAATCAAGACACCAGCTTCAATAGAAACGCTTAAAAAGGTAAATGCTTCTGCAAATTACTGTTTCAATTGTAATCGCTGTGATAACGTGTGTCCAACAGCCCTTCTTGGTATTTTTGACCCGAGACTTTTAATTAATGATTTAACTTTCTTAACACCTGAAGAAGCTTTAAAAAATAATAATATTTGGAAATGTTTAACATGTGGACTATGTTCAGTTTATTGCCCAATGACTAAAGAAGAAACTGGGGTTAACTTCACTCAAATTATCAAAGATCTTCGTTCTCTTTCTTTAGAATATGAACCATTAAGAGAAGACATGGTTGAATGTCATCATTACAGAGAATATTCAAGTTTACCATATTTAATGGCTAATGATAAAATAAAAATTGTAAATAAACTTGGTTTTTTAGATAGCACTAATTTAAAAATAGCTGAGAAGGGAGAAGTTGCATATTTTATGGGGTGTATTCCTTATATGACAGGAAGAGCTCCCTGTTCTCATGCTTGCCCAGCGGAAGTTGATGTCCAAGCGTATGTCTCTCTAATAGCCGAAGGAAAATTCCAAGAAGCAATTGATTTGATACGTGAAAAAAATCCGTTACCTTTTCTTTGTGGGAGAATTTGTACAGAATATTGTGCTCTAAATTGCAATCGACAGTTCATTGATGATCCACTTGCAATCCGAGTCTTAAAAAAATTCGTCTCAGATTGGGAGGCTAATAATCCAAATTTAAGCAAAATAAAACCAGTTATGCAAAATAAAGAAAAAATAGCAATTATTGGAGCTGGACCAGCTGGTTTATCTGCAGCGTACTTTCTTGCTCTAAAAGGATATAAACCAACAATTTTTGAGAAAGGAAATAAGGTAGGAGGAATGGTACGATATGGTGTACCGCAATATAGATTGTCAGATGAAGCACTTGAACGAGATATTGAATTTATAAAAAAAATGGGTGTAGAAATTGTATTAAATAAACCACTTGGCCCTGATTTTACTTTAGATGACATCAAAAAAGAAGGTTATAAAGCAATTTTTCTTGCAACAGGATTATATGTACCAAGAACATTGCGACTTGAAGGAGAAGATTTACCTAATGTTAATAATGCCCTTGATTTCCTATTAGAACGTAAATATAAGTTCCCCAAAAACAAAGATGAGTTTAAAGGAAAAACATTTGGTATCATTGGAGGAGGAGCTGTTGCGATAGATGTAGCAGAAACGGCTATAAGATTAGGAGCAACAAAGGTTGATCTCGTAGACATTTTATCTGAAGATGATCTTCAACTTGTACTAAAAGATATCCATGATGCCGAATGGAACTTAATACAATATCATTTTAAAACGTCTACAGCAAATATAACAAAAGAACCCAACAAAAAATTAGCTTTGAATTGTTATAAAATTGAATGGGGAAAACCAGATCCAAAAACTGGGAGAAGAGCTTTGAATAAAGTAGAAGGTTCGGAATATAAAATTATTATTGATCAAATTGTTATCGCCATTGGTCAAGGTTTAGATTTAGAGCCTATTATTGCGGCAATGGGAGATCAACTAAAACATGATCGAGGTAAAATTTTAGTTGATAATGTTACTTATGAAACAAGCATTCCTGGAGTATTTGCAGGAGGAGACATTATTCCAAATCCAAAAATGGTTGCAGTAATTGCTATAGGTCATGGAAGAGAAGCAGCAGAATCAATTGATCGATATCTTAGAGGTCGCGATTTAAAAAAAGGACGTATAAATGTAGATCACTTAAAACGATCTCCAATACCTAAGAAACAAATTAATGAAGAAATACGACAAAAAGTCAATTTAGTACCTGGTGAAGAAAGATTAAATAACTTTGAAGAAATGGAGATTGGGTTTACAGAAGAACAAGCAATTGAGGAAGCAAATAGATGTATGAACTGTAACTGTTGTAATAGTTACGACCAAATGGTTGATGATTTTAATGATTCAATCGATTCTTCAGGAGTCATGACTTGTTATTATGGAGAACAACCATTTGAAGCATCAAAAAATGCTTTCAATTACTTAGAAATCCCAAAAAGTGTGATTGGTCTTTTAAATCAAAACGACATAAACCCAGTTGTATTAGCAGATGAAAAGTGTTGTGGACATGACCTCCTTTGGCAGGGTGATTACGAAAATTTCAAAAAATTAGCAAAATATAATGTTAGACTTTTTAAAGAAGCAGGAGTCAAAACTTTAGTGTTTAGCTGTGCTGAAGGATATTATACATGGAAACATGAATATAAAAATGTATTTGAGGGAAATGATGAGTTCGTTTTTGAGGTTTATCACATTACAGAATATATTCTAAAAGAAAAATTATTGGAAAATTTAACTTTTCCAGGTTTTGATAAAATTAAAGTAACTTATCATGATCCCTGTAGACTTGGCAGAATGAGTAATGTTTTCGATGCTCCACGTGAAGTGTTAAAATTAATCCCCTCCGTCGAATTAATCGAAATGGAAGATAACAGCCAAGATGCCGATTGCTGTGGTGTTTCAGCATACATTTCATGTAGCGAAGATTCAAAGTTATTACAAGAAAAGAAAATTAAACAAGCCATCGACACAGGTGCAGAATATTTAATTACGGCGTGCCCTAAATGTATAGCTCATCTCAATTGTTATGTAAATGAACATAAAGAATTGAAAAACAAAATACAAATCATAGATCTAGTAAGCTTTCTTGGAAAACTCCTCTTCTTAGTTTAATTTTATTAAAATTTTAATCCAATTTCTTTACAAAAAGAATTCAATGTTTCTGAAGGATTATGTGGAATAAACCAATCTTTAGCTATTAAAGTGATAACTGGAGCTTTTGACAAGTGTGTGAATGTGACATCATGACCTACACATAACCCTATTATTATATTCATATCTGTTTTGGCTTTATTCAATAATAAAGCTTGAGCTACAGGATTACAAGAGATATAATTAAAATTGCATCCCCTTTTAGAATAACTTGAAAATTCTTCCGGTATTTCTACATTGATTTTTTTGTTAATTCCAGTAGGACAGCATACAGAACTAAGTTCAAAACCATAATGAAGAAGAATTTCTACTGCTTTTCTAGTGTCCGTTTGTAAACCACCACAAAAAGCAATCCCAAGTTTTTTAAAGCCCATTGCTTCTGCATATGCTATTATATTTCTTAGACGAGGTACACTTCCCTGAGTTTTTGCAACAGTAGCGGCAAAATTTGATCTTTTAATGAAATCATCTTTCTCATATAGTTCAATTGCTTTTTTCTGAATTTTAGGACTTGTTTTTATGGGGCAATTTTCTAATTCTTTACTTGGTTTTCCTATTGAGCAGTAATTTCCGCAATTACATTTATAGCAAGTAGGATCATCTGAAATCTTTTCCTCATTAAAAACAAAATTATTGTTCATTACTAAGACCTGATATTTTTTTTTCTAATTTTCTATTTCCAATTTAAAAAGAAAATTATCTAGAAATAATATATATTCTTCAATTTAATATTATAGAAACTAAATATATTGACACATAAAATTCATAAATATGATTTAATATCCCCAAAAAAATTAACTATTCAATATTATAATTCTCGTAATTCCATAATCGATTGCTCATTCCATCCCCTTTTTAAATCTCCTTTTGTACCAATCATCTTACTTTTCACAACCTCATCAAACATTTCCCACATTTGATCTTCACTATTGGTTAACCTCATAGTGCGTTTTAGAGGTCCTTACGCTTTTTACTGTAATCTAAATGATATAACACATATTCAGCATATTCTCCTGTCTTACTTTTATTTATTATTTATCATTTTTAAAAAAATTTTTAACTTAAAAAACAATAAAAATAAAGGAAAAATGTTATAGGTCTCTAAAATAATTTTTTGAAAATGATTTAAAATATCAAATCCAAATATAGAATTTAATAAAATAAAAATAAAAATTATAAATAAGAATATACTGTTAAGGTCATTTCCTTTATCCAATTTCCTGTGTCTGTGGAGATTGCAACCACAGCTATCGTATAAGTCCCTGCTGCGCCAGTTACTATTGAGTATTGTAAAGTTATAGGAGAATAAAGATTCCCTGAAAAAGATCCTCCTACTTCAACGAAAGGATTGGGATAAACTACCCCATTTATCTTAAATTGAATTTTTACATTTTCTGTTCCACTGAGATATACTCCACAATCTGCGCTAAATAATATATATAATTTTTCTTGAGCACTTTTTGTTGCGGTAATATTTAGATTAGGAATTTCGGTAAATGATGTCTCTACATAATAAATATCGGTCAGTCTTTCTGTATACCATACATTTTGAACACCACTTTCAACATCAGTACTAACAGTCAATAGTTCATTTTTTATAAACATGTAACTACTCAGTCCCAGAGCTGCAATAGCAAAAATTCCTAGAAAAACAACAGCAATACTTCTTTTTCCCATTATATTTCGTTACCTCTTCTGTAGAAAACAATTTAATGAAATAATTTCGTTCTTGATATTTAAATATTTTACTTGATACTCTTTTTTTTTAAGATTTTTATCTCATCAGAAATTTAAAGTTTATAATCTAGAACTTTTATAAACTACAAAAAAAAAAGAAATTTAATTTATATGATTTCTTCGAGATATTTTATATCCATTCCAGGTTCCAATAATGGCATAAACGCTGCCATATTTTTCTCTAAACTTTTTGTATGCCCTTTCAGAGCATCGCTATCAGAATATTTTTCATAAAAAATAATAACATTTGGATCTTGTTTTACTATATGTGGAATATATTCCAATGTACCTGGCTCAGAATCTTTTATCTTAGGAACTATCTGTTTTAATACTTTTTTTGCCTCTTCCATCTTACCTTCTTTAACACGAACAGTTGCTATAATACTTACTGGAATAAAAATCACCAAAAACTTTTATTTGCATAAAAAATTTAAAATTAAATTTGCTATAGTTGATATTTAAAATGGTTTTAACTTTAAAAAAAATTAGATTGAGTGTCAAACAATGATTTTCCAACTAATCTTTTTAATTAATAAGACTTAAAATAATCCATTTACAATTTTGTAAATTCTATTCTAATCATTTATTATTACTTTTCTAATCTAAGAGATTACTCATTTTAAAGAAAAGTATTTCCATAATTAACAAGTAACCTTTAAAATTTTGATGATTTATTTTTTATATCTACAATCAAATCATTATATAAAAACTTAATAAAATTGTGAAAACTATGAGTAAAACTAAGGAAATACCGGTTCCTGATAAAGTTAAAGGTTTTACACAAGTCCGACTTGACGTTAATTTGACAGATGGTAAAATTAGTAAAAGTACATTATCCAATGAGTTCTGCCGAGATTGGATTGGAGGTTATGGCTTCGCAGCTAAAGTTCTTTGGGACGAGTGTCCCGCTGGTGTAGATCCCTTAAGCCCTGATAATGTTTTTGTTTATGCACAAGGTCCTTTTCCTGGAACAATCTTACCTACTTCCAGTAAATATGGAGTTTTCGCTAAGTCTCCCTTAACAGGTATGTTTGGGATGGCAATTTCTTCAGGATCAGTTGCAGCTCAAGCACGACGTGCTGGAATTAATATGATTGTGGTTAAAGGTAAAGCTCTAGAGCCTGTTTATATGGTTGTTGATGATGATGACTATTATTTAACTCCATGTAAAGATACATTATGGGGAAAAGGATGTTGGGAAACAGAAGAAATTCTTAGAGATGAATTTCAAGATCACCGCCTTGGAATAATGGCTATTGGGCCGGGAGGAGAACGTGGTGGTCATATGGGATGTATTACCAATGATCGTAATAGACAAGCTGGAAGGACTGGAATGGGTGCTGTTATGGGGTCAAAGAACCTTAAAGCGATATGCTTTAGAGGAACTAAAGGCATAAGTGTAGCTAAACCAGTCGAATTTTTTGAATTAGCAAAAAAGCTGATAAAAGTAGCAAATGGCCCTGCCACTGCTAAATACCGAGATTTAGGTACGCCTGCTGGTATAACCAGTTATAATAAACTTGGAATGATGCCTACTTTTAATCATCGTGAAGGTACATGGGATAAGGTTGATGATGGAACTTTTACTGGTGACACTCTAAACCAAGATTGGGTTGTGAAGAAAGTTGCATGTTCTCAATGCTCGATAGCTTGTGATCACATTACAAAAATACCTAAAGATCATCCTGATTGGCCAAATCTTTATTCAAGTATCGATCAAGAATTATGCTATAGTTTTGGTTCTGCTTGTGGAAATTATGATTGGCCAACCGTGTTTAAATGTGTCTCATTAACGGATGATTTAGGCGTTGACGCTATAAGTGCTGGTGTAACAGCAGCCATGGCTTGTGAGCTTTATGAAGAAGGGATCATTACTAAAGAAGATCTTGGTTATGAATTACCTTTTGGATCGACTGTTAATCTAGTAAAATTCACAGAAGAGATGATCCTTGGTAAAGGATTTGCAGGAAAGATTTTTGGAGATGGTACAAGAGAAGCGGGAAAACGTTTAGAAGAAATGGGTAGAAAAAATGCCAGTTATTATGGTATGCATATTAAAGGATTAGAATTACCTGCCTTTGATGTACACGGTATGAATTCATTCGCAGTTGGAATGAGTGTGGCGATCCGCGGAGCGTGTCATTTAAGGAATGGTTCTTATGGACTTGATGCGAAAGGGAATTTTGATAGATTCGGTTATGATAAAGCAGTTGAGAGAGGTAAGGCAATCAAAGAATTAGAAGACATCTATGCTATTATTGATTCTTATATTGTATGTAAATTTACACGTGGTATTTATGAAAACGATGCTGAAATGGCAAAAGTTTTTGAATTAGTAACAGGAATCCCTGTAACTGATAAATTTATAGCACACCGAGGAGATGCTATTGTTACACTCTCAAAATGCTTCAATATAAGAGAAGGATGGACTAGAGATGATGATAAACCCCCTGAAAGGTTTTTCAAAGAAGCACATACAAAAGGACCTACTAAGGGAGTTACATTAAAAGAGGATGGATATCAGAAACTACTCAGTGGATATTATGAAGCTCGTGGATGGGATCTTAAGACTGGAATTCCCACTGATGAAACTCTCAAGAATCTTGGTTTGAATTTTGTAATTGGTAAATTAAAATCTACTGGAGGTAAAAAATAAATGTCTAAAGTTGGAACTAAAAAGAGGGGTGGCGTAGTCCACCAATTTATCATTGTCGACCCAAATTTATGTACAGGATGTGAAACATGTGAATCTGTGTGTTCATTTGTCCATGATGGTGAATTCAATCCTATAAATACAAGAATTCATAGAGTAAGAATAGAACCAATCTTAAATGTCGCATTAGCATGCCAGAAGTGTGAGGATGCGCCTTGTGTTCGCAGTTGTCCTGAAAAAGCTTTAGAACAAGATAAAAAAACAGGCTCTATTATCGTAGATGATGATAAGTGCAACGGATGCGCCTTCTGTATAAATTAAGAGACTTATTTTCTTAATTGCAGTAAAGGGCGTGCGACTTCGGTGTGCTTAGTCTACATATACAATCTCAAAAAGCCCTTATTTGCGATCTTTGCGAAACTATGAAGGAAGAATTTATCAATCCTGAGAGGGGTGAACCATATCCTGCATGTATCGATGTTTGTCCAAAAGAAGCCATATCCTTAAAGGATGTAGAACAGATTGGTGAAGAGAAGCGTATTGATGCTGTGAAAAGGCTTTTTGGCGAAATATTGAAGGAAACTGAAGCTTAAACTTATCTTTTTAAACTTATTTTTATTTTTAATATTATTTTCTTTGTAAATTGAATTTTTCCTAAGTTCTTTATTTTCATTATAGATTAGAAAATAATAAGCAAATTGTAATATATTCAATATCGATTTTATTAAGCAATTGTAAAAACTATAACTTTAAGTATATCTATTAATCTAAATTCAATTTGATAAGATAATGTCTAACAAGAAATTGCCATTAAAATCTAAACTAGCTTATGGCGGACTTGGAGCAGGTATCAGCTTACCTTCTCAAATTGCTTTTTCAGCAATAACTTTTTTCTATAATGTAAAGTTGGGGTTGAGTGCAGGACTGATTGGAATTGCTTGGATGATATTTTCAGTATGGAATGCAATCAATGACCCTTTGTTTGGCTTTATTGAAGATCGAACTAAATCGGAAAAATATGGAAGGAGAATTCCCTATATACGGTTTGGTGCTCCACTTTATGGTATAATATTTATACTATGTTGGTTTCCTCTTGTTGATATAACTAATCAAGTGGCTCTTTTTTTTAATTTATTATTTATTCTTTTTGCATTTGACACGATATTTACAATATTAGGTCTTATTAATTTTACGTTGCCAGCAGAAATGGCAATAACCGCAAAAGAGAGAGCAAATCTATTGGTTTATGGTAATATATTAAATTCAACTGCTTTATTGATTGCTTTTGTATTACCACTCATTTTATTGACTGAAAATGAATCTCCCTTAGTTGATTTTATTTTTCTTATAGCGATGATCTTTGTTGGGATTATTTCTGCTATAATTTTATTTGTTAGTAGTTTTTACTTGAAAGAAAATAAGTATACCCAAATGGAGGATACACTTCCTATAAGCGAGGGAATAGTTGAAACCTTCAAAAATAAACCTTTTTTAATTTTTGAAGTATCCAATTTTTCATTCACCTTAGCACAGACAATTTTAACTACCGCAATATTCTATTATATTGATTATATTCTATTAATTAGTGGATTTCTTGCTACACTTCCCTTGATGTTAGTTTTTCTTATAATTTTTGTTTTTTTTACAGTTTATAATAAATTTATTGGATTATATGGGCCAAAAAAAATGTTTATCTTTTCAATTTTTTTCGCGGGATTAAGTTTTGTGATATTATTTTTTATAGGGTGGACTCTAATAACCGCTTTAATCGGATTTATTCTTATTGGGATCGGTTTCTCTGGTTATATGCTAACAAACCAAGTAATTATAGCCGATATAGTGGATTATGATGAAATAAGAACAGGAAAAAGAAGAGAAACAACCTATTCAGGAATCAATGCTTTACTTACAAAACCTGCAATTTCAATTGCTAATTGGCTTTTTTTATTAACTATATCAAATTTTGGTTTTGATGAGGAGCTTCAAGTACAAAATTACTATGCTCAGTTAGGAATTTTAATTGGATTTACACTAATACCCGCAGTATTTTTAATTATCGGTGCAATTACAATGCTTTTATACCGTTTAGACGGCCCAGAATGGTTATCTCAAAAAGAAGAATTAATTAAGATCCATGAAAAGAAGGAATTAGATTATTTAAATTATTTAGAAGCAAAAAGAATTCAAAATGAAAAATTAAAATGATTAATAATTATGAAAGAGTTATATAGTTCAATTTTACTATAAACTCTCAACGAACTTCATAGAATTAATCTATATATAAAATTTAGACTTGTTTTTATTTAGATCAACTTAATTTAGATTAGGTAATTTAATTTTAAGGTAGCTTTCTACTGATATTAAATTCAGCATAATCTATTGAAGAAATATGTGAAAGATATGCTTATGCTTGAAGAACTCTATAAAAATTTTATAGAAAATGTAATTTGCATTTCTGAAAAATACCTTTTTGAGGGAAAGTTTGATGAAGCAATAAATTTATTCGATTCAATCAAAAATCTCTTTCATTTGGATGAACTAAGTAAATCTGATAAAGCACGATTTTTAATCCAATTTGCCAAAATTATGGCAGATCAAAAGTTTCTAAAAGAATTTAATTACGATAATGAAATCCATATGCTAATGGAAGCTGTAAGATTAGTTGAGTGTACCCATGCAAAAAATATTTTAGCAGATTCTTTTGATCAAATTGGTTATTGTATCTATCGGAAGGGAATTCTGGAGGGAAATTTTGAGGAAGCATTGAACTACTATCGAAAGGCATTGATTATAAGGTGTAAAATAGATGATAAGTTAGGATTAACACAATCTTATTTTCATTTGGGGCTTTATTATGAAAATAAGAAAGACTCTGATGAAAATGATAAGCAAAAGGCGTTCCAATATTATCAAAAAGGATTAAAATTAGCAATAGAAGGAAACTATAAACTTGAACAATCATATTTTTATCGTCATTTAGCCTTCATTTATCAATCTATTCAAGATGATTTTGATACAGCGTTAAAATATCATAAGAAATCAGCAGAATTGAGGGAAGATATTGGTTTTAAGTTTTCTCTTCAATTTTCTTATTATGCCATTGGAGTAGTCTATTACATGAAAAAAGATTATGAAAAGTCATTAGAGTATTTTATAAAAGCTTACTCCGCAGCTAAAGATATGAATCGAATAGAGCCATTAAGACTGCTTATTTTTAGAAATGGTCAAGTATTTGAAAGAGATTTTAACTCAGATACGGTTTTAAAATATTATAACATAATACTTGCAGCAGCAGTAAATATAAATGACTCAGAAGGAATTAAAGAAATTGAATTAAAAATTAGAAATATAACTTATCGTGAATAAGAATCCATAAAGAAGTTAAATAAAATTTGATTTGATTTTATATGTACACATTAAGAAAAGCTAATCTTAATGATATAGAAAAATTAATAGATTTTCGTATTAAATTTTTAAAAGAAATTCAAAATCCTCCACCTAATATGGAAATGGAGATATTTCGAAAATTATTGAAAGATTTCTTCTTAGAAAAAATGAAATCCAATGATTTTGTATCATGGTTAGCAGAATCTGATAATGAAATTATCGCTACAAGCGGTTTATCTTTTCTAGAAAAGCCACCACATTTTATCAATATGACTGGAAAGTTTGCTTATATAATGAATATGTATACTAAAATTGAATGGCGTAAAATGGGTATTGGATCAGCTTTACTTGAGAAATTATTAGAAGAAATAAAGAAAAAAGGAATACAAGACGTAGTTATCCACGCAACTCCATATGGAAGACCGTTATATGAAAAATATGGTTTTAGAGAAAATGATGGCGATAAAGAAATGATCTTAAAATTATAAAAAAAGAAAAAAAATAAGAATTAAATTATAAAATTAATAAAATTGTAAGTAAAATTGAAGGAATATGTCAGAAATATTTCCCGAACCTATATTGGGGTTACCTGAAGCGGATATTTCACTAGAGGGTGTTAAAGCATATTTAGCACAGGGGGGACGCTTCCAGATTTTATATATGATGTTTGAAAAAGATATTATCCTTGAGGAACATTCTCATGAAAGTCAATGGGGCGTTGTTCTTGAGGGAAAAATCGACTTAACTATAGATGGTAAAAAATTTCAATTTAAAAAAGGGGATAGGTATTTTATTCCAAAGGAAGTAAAGCATTCAGCAAAAATCTACAAGGGATATGCTGATATTACATATTTCAACCAAAAGGATCGATATAAGATTAAATCTAAAAAATAAAAAAAGTCAGAGTTTTAATTTTTTTGCATCCTTTTCAATCGTCTTTCTTTAAATATTCTACCATAATCCCATTTTTTTTTATCATTACTGGTATAGATGCATCAAACATATAAATCCCAATACCAATCATAATCGGATTTAAAGTTATTAAATATATTACTCAAGGCACACCAAGAGTACAAATCGGACCCAAAATGTGAAGGATTTGTCTTTTTCTGAAGGTAGCCATCAAAAAAGATTTATTTTCAATAATTAAAGCCCATTGAAATATTGCTTCGCGGATAACCCAAGCATGAAAGTAAATTCCTACTAATTTTCCTGTGATATAATGCCCTAAATTATGGAGACTGATATTAATGGACAGCCACCCGAGAGTCAAAGGAGATTTAAGGTTAATTTTGTAGATTTTTTAAGAAACGGGTAGTTACTATTACTTTTCATAAGATATTGATCGAAAATGATATATTTTCAATGAGAAATGATGGGAAATGATAATTTTTTAATAATTTTTTTATGAAATTCGCCGATGACGATTAATTGAGATATTGGGATAAAATATCAAGTGTTAGGTCATCCAATATTATTAAAAAAGAATTGAATTGTTATAATAATTTAATTTTAATAATATAGACTATTTACAATATCATAATATCTTTCTTAGATATACTCTAAGAAACTAAGAGAAAACATACTCTAGAAAATTTAGGAGGTTAGGCTTTACAAAGGTGATTTATTTGTCTGGAAAAACAGACCAAGGAAATAATAGCGAAAAACAACAAAGAATAGGCGTGTTCGTGTGTCACTGAGGTATTAACATTGCAGGTATCTTAGATATTCCAAAGATTGTTGAAGAAATAAATAAATTGGAAAATGTTTGGGCTTATCCATACATGTCTTTATGTACTGAGGGTGGATCGACTGAAATTAAAGAGAAACACGAAGAAAGGAAATTTGATAGAATTTTGGTTGCAGCATGTACACCAAAAACTCATCAACCCGTTTTTCATGCAATATTAAAAGAAATGGGGTTACCACCAAGATATTTAGAATTTGTAAACATTCGAGAACATTGTTCATTTGTACATCAAGCCCCAGAAGTACGTGAAAAAGCTACTCTAAAAGCTATCGAATTAATTAAAGCTGGGATTGCTAGATCAAGATTATTGGAAGATGTACCAACAAAAACTGTTCCAGTAGAACCAACGGCTCTAGTAGTTGGAGGAGGTATTGCTGGATTATCAGCTGCGATTGATTTAGGAGATGCAGGTTATAAAGTATATTTAGTAGAAAAGAATACCACTATTGGAGGTCGCATGTCTCAACTTGACAGAACGTTTCCAACAGATGATTGTTCAATATGAATTTTGGGACCAAAAATGCTTGAAGCTAATCGACATCCTAATATTGAAATCTTATCCTATAGTGAAGTTGACGCAATAAATGGATATATTGGGAATTTCAATGTCAAAGTAAGAAGAAAAGCAAGATTTGTCGATGAAACAAAATGCACAGGATGTGGAACCTGTCGAGATGTATGTCCAGTTTATACAAGTAACTATTTTGATGAGCACTTATCTGCAAGAAAAGTCATTGATATTGCTTTTGCTCAAGCAGTACCTGCAGTATCACAACTTGAGAGAAAAGTATGCATAGAGTGTTTTGCATGTGTTGATGCATGTGAACAAGAAGCAATAGATTTTAGTCAGAAAGATAAGATTGAAGAACTGAAAGTTGGTACAATAATAGTTGCGACAGGTTGGGATCTCTATAAAGGTGATGACTATGGATACGGTATCTATGACAATGTTATTAACCAAATAGAGTTAGAAAGAATACTTGCTCCTAATGGTCCTACATATGGTCATTTAAAGCGACCTTCGGATGGTAAACGCCCAACAAAAGTATTATTCATCAACTGTGTTGGTTCACGAGATATTAATAAAAATGCTCATTGCAGTGTTATTTGTTGCAATTTATCACTCAAAAATTCCAAGTTAATTAAATCTGAATACCCTGATTCACAAATTCTTTGTACATACATAGATATGCGATGTGCTGGGAAGGATTATGAAGAGTATTATAGAAGGTCTCGAGATGCTGGCATAATTTTTGTTAAGGGTTTAGTGGGTAAAATTGAAGAGGATCCATTAACAAAAAACTTAAAAGTTCAATTTGAACCAGTTGGAACTGATACAATAGTTACTATGGAATTTCATATGGTGGTATTGTCACCAGCATCCTTACCATCACAAGGTACAATTCAAATTGCTAAAGTACTTAACATGGAGAAAAGTCCCGATGGTTTTCTAAAAGAATATCATGCTCGTCTTGATCCAATTAGTACAAAAGTACCTGGCATATATATCTGTGGATCTGCTCAAGGACAAAAGGAGATTGATAAAGCAGTAAGCCAAGCTAGAGGTGCAGCGTCAGTAGCTGGCATTCCAATGGGAAAAGGTGAATATACTATGGAATTAATCCGCGCAACACCATCAGATGAACGTTGTGCTAAATGTTATAAATGTATAGATGCTTGTCCATATACAGCCATTTCAGTAAATGAAAAAGGAAATATCGTAGTTGACTTAATAAGATGTCGGGGATGTGGAACTTGTGCGTCAATATGTCCTTCACAAGCAATTGAGTTAACCTACTTTAGAGATGATCAATATATGGCATTAGTAGATGAATTATTACCTATGGAGGAGTAGAGAGGTTAGTAAAATGGCAGAAAATAATGATATTAAAATTATTGTATATGCATGCTGGAAATGAGGGTATGGATCAGCCGATATGGCAGGGACTATTCGAGCACAATATCCTGATAGTATTAGAAATGTCTTGGTACCATGCTCTGGACGTGTAGGACCTGATTTAGTCATGCGAGCATTTGGAAGAGGTGCGGATGGTGTTGTCATTAATGCTTGATATCCTGGAGAGTGTGATTATGAAACTGGAAATTATCATGCTTATCGAAATGTCGAATACATTAAAGAAATTTTGAAAATTATTGGACTCAATCCAGATAGAATTAAAATAATCTATTGCACGGCTGCTGAAGGCCAGAAATTTCAAAACGAGGCTATAGAAATAGATAAAACTATTCGCAAATTGGGTCCAAGCCCTTTACGTCCAAAAAAAAGCACGCCTAAAGAAAAAGCTAAAGCAAAAGCTGAGGCTTAAAAAATTTAATGTGTTTACTTATGAGACTGAGTTGAAAAAGTGAGAGCTCAGTTGAAGAAATGGGAGCACCATATGACACATAAATGAGGTTTTAATAAATTAATTTAATAAAAATTGTTAAAAAGTTTAGGTTAAAAAATTTGGGAAATTTAAATAAAAATTAATAAATTAAATATATATTTTGAGTTGGAATTACATGGAAGCAACGGCAGAATATCTGATAAAAATTGAAGATTTTTCAAAAATCTTGGGAACCTTATTAAAAGAAAAAGTTGTTGACAAATTAATAGGTGCTGAATTAAGAGTTGATAAAAAATCTGGGAATATAGATAGATTTACTGTTCAACCATCATTAGCAGAAAAAGAAGAAGATATCAAGGATTTTCCATTAACTCCCTTAATTGCATTTGGATACGCTAGGACAGACTCAGCATCAAAATTCTTACATAAATCTGTAGCTGGTGCAATGAAAGAAAAGGTTGGACTTCTCGCACGTCCCTGCGATACAAGAGCATTGATAGAATTAGCAAAGATTAAACAAGTAAATCTTGATAACCTTTTTATAATTGGTATTGAAGACAGAGGAATGCTTCCTAAAGCAGGAAGAGAAATGAGGTCAATCAAAGATGTCGATCCAAGTAATATTGTTAAAGAAAAAGTTGGAGATAAGGGTCTTATTGTGAAATTGAAAGATGGAAAAATAAAAGAACTTGAACTCACTGTTGCAGAAAACTGTTTAAGATGTTATCGTAAAATTCCAGTTATTGCTGATTTAACAGTTAGTGATCTTGGAATTCCAATCGATTCAGATGAGATTATTTTAAAGATATATTCTGAAAAAGGAAGTGATATCCTCGAAAAATCAGGAATTAGTAAAAAATCACTTCCTGATAAAGTCAAAAAAGAACACATTGCCAAGTATAATGAAATAATTGAAAAAGCAAAAGAAAAAAGAGCTAAAGATTTAGCAGAATGGGAAAATCTTTCACAAGAAGAAAAGATTGCAGAATTGATTAAATGTACTGGTTGTGGAATTTGCGTGAATGCTTGCCCTGTTTGTTATTGTGTAGATTGTATTCTGAAAAAGAAAAAGAAAGATAAGACCATTGATAACGTAACTTATAATTTAACCCGAATAGCCCATGATGCTGATAGGTGCGTTGAATGTGGATCATGTGATAATAATTGTCCTCAGAATTTACCACTTTCTCTTTATTTTCAGTCATTAAACGAAGCTTTTAAAAAGAAATTCGATTATGAATCAGGAATGTCTCTCGATGATATTCCATTTCGATCTGGAAAAGCAATTTCCCAGATGGAATTAGAAAAAACTTAAAATCTATTTTTTTAAACTCTTTATTTTATTATTTTAATTAATTATTAGTTATACTTCTATTCATTTTTGAAATTGCTCAATCCATTAAACTTCTTAATTTTCTGTTTCAGCTTTTCGATTCTTAATTCCTCCATATTAAACGTCATCAGTGTGATTTGGAACATATGTATTTTAATCTAAAGCAAATTAGCAGATTCTAGTAATAAAAGTTACATGTGTCTTATAAAAAATTTTTAATAGTGATTCTTAAAAATAACTTGAGGTACAACTAAAATTGTAATAAAAATCACAAGAAATAATGTTAATACCAGACAAATAGTACAAAATTTTAATTTATTTGTAGCTCTTCCTATTTCTTCTCCTTTTTTCTGTATGTTGGATATTCGAATAAGGTTGCACTCATTAGAACAAGTAGTTCTCATACCCCATGGTCTCGTGTGTTTGCTAAACTCCTTTCCACAAATCTTACATTTTGCTATTTTTAATTTGATCTCTTTCTCTGACACTATCGAGATATAATTTATATTTTAAATAATTTTATGCAAGAATCTAAGATTCTTATAAAGAAAGAAAATTCTTGCATATTTAAATCTAACTTTATGCAAAAATTAATAATTATTTTATTATTTCAACTATTTAATTGTTTTTTTATTAAATACAATTCTGAGAAGATTAAAAAGGGAAATATAAGATCTATAATTTATTTATAATAACTAATAATTAGGATAAAAGGTTGATAAAATGCTTGATGAATCAATTTTAAATTTTCAAATTACAATATTTTTGGTTGTTGGTACGATTATTTTTATGTTTGTAAATTTTAAGAGAAGAGATTTAATAATATATTTACCAACTTATATTCTGATACCGATTGGTTATTTGTTTATTTATTTACAGATATATAATTACTCATATAGATTATTAGGTAATGCAATTTTTCTTATCGGTAATCTCACCCTTTTAATTGCAATTTTTTTTGAATACTTTAAAGTAGTTAATAAAAAAAAGAATAATGATAGCAATAGACTCATATTAAACATTAGTTACGCATCGATTTTAATTTTCAGTATTCAAATATTCTTTTCATTCTTACTTCTTCTAGCCATTATTATGCTTGTTAATCTTTATTCTATACAAAAATCTTCTAAACATGCATCCTTAATTATATTTTTATCGTCTGGTTTTATAACAGCTATCGCAACAGTCTTATCAAATTTTGATCTTCCAGGTATGTGGGAGTTTAGTTTTGTGGGTATGTTTTTCTTTTGTACTTGTTATTTTGTTTTTCCTATACTCATTTATTTAGAAGAAAAATTAGTAACAGTAGGAACAAGGCTAATAGAGTCTGAAGAGAGATATAGGCTTATTTCAGAGAACGCAAACGATTTAATAGCAATGGTAAATAATAAGTATGAGTATGAATATATAAATGAACCTGCCTACCTTACTATTTTGGGGTATTCTAAAAAAGATTTACTTGGAAAGCATGTATTTGAGATTATTCACCCTGAAGATATAAAGTACATAGTGAATTCGAGAGATATATCAACTTCAAATTTTCAAGAATTAAAAGGTATAGATAAAGAAGAATTAAGAGCGAGACATAAAAAAGGGCATTATATATGGTTAGAGTATACCAGTAAAGTCTTTTCTGATGATCAAGGAAACCTAAAAGTCATTGTTATTTCAAGAGATATAACAAAACGTAAAAAAGCTGATATAGAATTAAGAGAATCTGAAGAGAAGTTCAGAGTAATTTCGGAACAATCTTTTATCGGCGCTGTAATAGAGCAAGATTTTGATATAAAATACCTGAATCCCCAATTAGCAAAAATTTTTGGTTATAATACTCAAGAGTTATTAAATTGGAAGATTCCCGATTTTTTTAAGATTATTCATCCTGATGATTTGAATAGATTCCAAGAGATTATTGATGAAAAGACAAAAAACTTAATTCAAGATATAGAGGATTTTAAGTTTAGGATAATAAAAAAAACTGGAGAAATTTTATGGATCGATCTTTTTTCAAAGGCGATTATGTATCACGATAAACCCGCTAACTTAGCATTTGTTATGGATATTACAGAATTAAAAAAGGTAGAGGAAATTGTTAGAGAAGAGAATAGAAGATTAAAGGAACTTAATAAATTAAGAAAAGAACTAATAACACGAGTATCACATGAATTAAGAACTCCTTTAACAACAATATATGGTGCTTCTCAAATGCTATTACGTACGAATAGAGATGAAAATATTGAAAAAATATGGAATTATTTAGAAATCAGTCATAGAGGAGCAAAACGCTTAAAAGAACTTGTCGATAATTTACTTGATATTTCAAGATTGGACAATAAAAAACTTGACATAACAACTTCCAATATAAATTTAGCCTTAATTATTCAAGATTGTATAAAAGAATTAATGTATCAAGCAAATAACAGAGAAATAACAATAATAGATGACCTTCCTCCCGAATATTTTTTTATTATAGATAAGCACAGGTTTGCACAAGTTATTGTGAACATTATTTCAAACGCGATAAAAAATACTCCACCTGGCGGGAAAGTTTTTGTAAATTTAAATGATACAATAGATTATCTAGATATTCAGGTAAAAGATACGGGAGTAGGCTTAACTCCAAAAGAGAAAACTCAATTATTTGAAAAATTTGGAAAAATTGAACGGTATGGAATGAATTTGGATGTGGATATTGAAGGTGCAGGATTGGGTTTGTACATTTCAAAAGAAATAGTGAAATTACATGGAGGAGAGATTCTTGTTGAATCGGAAGGGAGAAATCAAGGAAGTATTTTTACAATACGATTGAATAAAAAAGGGTGATTCTATGAGAGAGCAATATGAAGAAATAGATTTTTTAATAATTGAAGATGACCTTGATACAGTTGCCTTTTTGAGTGAATTTTTTACAATTCAAGGTTGTAGAAATAAATATGCTCGAAATGTCAAAGAGGGACTAGAAATCTTAAAAAATAATATCCCCTCTATAATTTTATTAGATATTTTGTTACCAGATAAAAAAGGCTACGATTTAATCATCTCAATTAAGTCCAATCCATTATTTAATAACGCTTTAATTTATTTCTTAACCGCAGTGCCTAGATCTGACGCTATGAAAAAAGTAGAAGAGTATGATATCGAGGGAGTTATTGAAAAACCGTTTAATTTGCAGGAACTTGAAATTTTAACTGAAATGATAAAAAAGAAATAGATTAAAATCATGAAATTAACTTTTAAATCATTTTAATTGATCATTGATTTGAATTTCATCTTTTTCTACATAGTGAAGCTTATGAATGTCACTGAAGATCCAGATTAAGCTGGATATTGAGATCCCACTAATAACACATAAAAGATACAGATTAGTAATTCCAATTAATAATGCTAGTGGTCCTCCTATTAATGAGCCAATTGGCATTATAACAAAACTTAATGAGTGATCAAGAGAAATAATTCTCCCAACTTTATCAGATGGAACACAACTTTGTAAGATTGTCATATAATTATTTAGAATGAAATTCATAGCTATCCCTTGAATAAATAGCCCAATTCCCAGAAGAATAAAGAATCCTGTGGGCGTAAAAATTAAAAACGAATAGCCTATAAAAATCATTATTGTTCCGAACATAATCAAAAATACCTTATGTTTCCAATTTTTTTTAATTGTATTAATTATACTTCCCGTAATATTCGCTACCGGTATAGAAACAGTAACAAATGCTAAATTGAGAGGAGTACCATTATGTACATTTTTAATATAATATGGCATTAAATCAGAAAATGGTCTCATAATAAAGTTAATTAGCATGGCTAAAAGTATTAAGCTTAAAAGACCAGGAACAGCTTTTACAGTTCTTAATCCTGTTATAAAATCTTCATAGAAAGAGGTTTTATGTTCAGCTGTCTTGGTTGTTTTAACTGAAGGGATTGTAATAAAAAGTAAAGGAATAAGAGCAATTACAAAAGTGATGATATCTATCATAAAAATTAGCTCAATTGGAAGAATTTCATAAAGTGATCCACCTAAAATTGGTCCAACCATGTAAATTAGACTAGTAAATAGTGTATTTATTCCATTTACTCTATTTAATCTCTCTTTTGGAACCATTGATGGTACTATAGAATAAAAAGTTGGTACATGAAATGCTTGAAGCATGCTGCGAAGTGTGTTAACTGAAAGTACTAACCATATATTCGCGATCTTTAGAAAAAATACAAGAAAAAGACCAAAGGTTACAATTGCCTGAGCGGCATCTATGGAGATAATGATATATTTTCTATTCAATCTATCTGATAATACCCCAGCAATAGGAGCAATGATAATCTGAGGTAAAATGTATAAAACTGATGAAAAAGAGAGATAAATAGGATTATTGGTCTCAACAGTGATCCACCAGCTAATAACGAAATAAACAATTGAAGAACCCAGTACTGAGAATTCTTGTCCAAGCAAAAAGTAAAAAAAATGTCTATATGATTTTTTAGATATATTATCTTCCATTTAAATCAGTTTTATTTTACTTTAATGTAAAAATTATTGGTTTATTTAACATAAAAAATCCATATATTTCTAGAGCTTTAAATTCTAACTTATTGTTTTATAAGAATAAAAAATCTAGAAAAATTCAAAAAGATTTATTCTCATTTTAAGAAATAATAATTATTAACTTATCATTTTATAATAATGTCTATCAGATCGCTTATTACTCTTGCAATTTTTTTATTAGTTATCGTTTTAATTTTAATAAGCTTTATAACATCTTCAGATAAGAAAAAAAAGCGATTTTTTTTAAGAATAGACTATTCAACAGCTCCTTTATTGGGTCTCCTTTTATTAATTTTAACTTTTTCGATTGATTTGGAGGTTATAAGTAGAGGAATTTTAGGTACAGAAAGAATTAAACCATTTTCGATAATACTTTTATTTTTTTCATTAGCATATATATGTATATCGTTAGATCTTACTGGTCTTTTTGAATATATGGCATTAAAGGTGGCGAAAGGGGCAGGGAATTCTGGAATAAAACTTTTTATTTTCTTCTTTTTATTTAGTAGCATACTTACAACATTCACATCAAATGATATCGTTATTTTAACAATTACACCGATTATTATTTATTTTGCAAAACATACAAAAATAGATCCAATTCCTTATCTAATATCTCAATTTTTTGCAGCCAATATCTGGAGTCTTACCCTTTATATAGGAAATCCTACTAATATTATAGTAGCTGAAGCATTTGGGTTAACATTCTTAGAATATTCGGCTTGGATGTTATTACCAACTTTATTAGGGGGATTTACTTGTTTGATTTTACTTTTGCTCGTTTTTAAAAAAAGAATTCCTAAATCATTTGAATCTCCTGATATTAAGCCAAGAACAGCGCTTAAAGACAGATTTGGTGCTACTTTTGGCTTAATCTTATTTATTTCTTGTCTTTTTATGATTTCAATAGCTCAATTATTAAATTTATCTTTGTGGGCAATAACTTTCTTTTTTGCGATAATAATGTTGTGTTATAATCTAATTCACGATTATATTTTAATGAAAAAGAAAAATTTAAACAATTTTTTTATTCTTGAAAAATCAGCAAAAAGAATACCATGGAAAATAATTCCTTTTATAATTGGAATGTTTATTTTAGTAGAGGCATTAGTATCAACTGGATGGATTGATTTATTTGCTAGATCGATGTCTTTATTTTCTCTTTCTTTAATTCCCTTAATCTTAATTATGGGTTTCTTGTCATCTCTTTCTTGTAATATAATGAATAACCAACCTATGACTATTCTTTTTACACAAATTCTTCTTAGCAATTCCTTTAACGTTGTTGGGTTAACTAAAATGGGTTCAATGTTCGCATTAATTATAGGAAGTAATTTAGGGGCTAACCTCACTCTAATTGGCGCCCTTGCCGGAATCATGTGGCATAAAATTCTTTATGATAATGAAGTAAAAATTAGCTATAAAGAATTTGCTAAATATGGATTTTTAATAACACCTATTATAATTTTATTAACTTGTTTTACACTATCCATGGAGTTAATTTTATAGTATTTTCAATAATTGCTCAGAAATCAAATTTTATTCTTAAAGGAATAGGAATGCCATGTTATATATTCCATTTCGATTTAAATAATAAATTTCTTAAATAGAATTAGAAAAAATATCATACTAATTTTTTTAAATTTTATATAACCTAATAGTGAATGTAGATCCTTTATTCCTTCCCTCGGATTCAACAAGGATTTTCCCACCATGTAATTCTGTAATTTCTTTTGAAATGTATAAACCAATGCCCGATCCTTCAATATCTACATCTAAATCCATTCCATACCGTTCGATTTTTCCAAATTTTTCAAATAATTGAGTTTTCTCTTTTGGAGTTAAGCCTACTCCCGTATCTTTTACTTGAATATCGATATAATCATTATTAGTTATTAAATTTATGCAAATATTACCTCCTCTTGGAGTATTTTTTATGGCATTTGAAATAATATTAGTTAACACTTGCCTAAATCTAAGTTTATCAATCTCAGAGTAGATATTATGTGGTAATTCTGATTTAATTGCTATTCCACGAGTACGAGCTAAATAGTTCATTTCATTTACACAATCCTCTATAAATTCTATAAGATCTTCATTTTTTAATTCAAGTTTGATCTTTTTTGCATCCAATCTTGAGACATCTAATAAATTATCTACTAATTGTTTTAATCGAAGACAACCTCTATATCCAATCTGTAGATGATTTTGTACCCCTTCACTTAATTCATTAGCAAAATTCCTTAGAAGGATTTGTATTGTTCCATAAATAGAGGTTAAAGGTGTTTTTAATTCATGAGAAACTCTAGTAATAAGATCTTTTCTTAGTTCATGGAGTTCTAATAATCTTTTATTTTCTTCAAGTATAAGCCTTTCCGCTTCCTTTTTGTCAGTAATATCAATGATGGAAATTAAATTTGCTGGGGCTCCTTGATAAATTATTCGAGTTGTATAGTCCTCAAGCCACCTTAATTCACCATTTTTATTAATTATTCTAAAAGTATTAGATGAAAAAGGACCCATAGTCTTTTCTATATTACTTTGGAGCCGATTTGATACTTGACGTAAATCTTCATGATAGATCATCTTAAACATGTCTTTTTGAGACCAATTTAAAATTTCATTAATTGGATATCCAGAAATTTTTGACATTGCTTGATTCATATACTTAAGTTCCCCGTCTTGGACAATAACAATCCCCATAAATGATTGTTCTGCAATATTTCTAAATTTTGTCTCAGATTCCCTTAACTTTTCTTCAGCTTTTTTACGTTCAGTTATATCTCTAAATAGACCTATAAAAAATTTTTTTCCTCCTAATTCAATTTCAGAGTTGTTAACATTGCAATAAAATATACTACCATCTTTTCTTTTCATTGGGATATCTCGTGCGATAGAACTTTTATCTTGTAGATTATGCTTAAACTGATAATCAATATAAGATAAACTATCTTCTGGATGTAGATCTGCATAACGCATATTTTGTAATTCTTCTAAAGAGTATCCTAACATCTGACATATTTTTTTATTTCCGTTAAGAATTTTCTCTGTTTCGGCTTCTGTAAGCAGTATACCATCATTTGCTTTTTCAAATAGTTTTCTAAATTTTTCTTCAGATTCTTTTAAAAATTTTTCTGTTTCATTACGTTCTGTAATGTCTCTTGATACAAAGAGATATTTCGTTTGATTTTTTTGATCTTTGAATATTTTGGCTTTTATTTCAAACCATATATAATGACCATTTTTATGTCGAATTCTTATTTCATGAATAGCTTCTCCACTTTTAATCATTTTCCTCATAAATCGTCTAACAGAACTATAATCTTTGGGATTATTAAGAGAAATAGCAGTTTGTCCAATTAGATCTTCTTTTGAATATCCTAATGTTTTTAGATGAGCTGTTTCATTAATAAATTCAATTTGAAATTGCTCATTCAATACTCTAATTAAATCATTTGCATTTTCAGTTATAAGTTTATAAATCTCTTCTGATTCCATTAAGTTTTTTTCTCTCTTTTGGAGTAATTAAATCAATTAGTAAAATATAATTCATTTATTGATATAATGTAAAGAGAAAAAGGTACATCTCCAATGTAGTAAAGACTTACTTTTTTTTATATTTAAGCTTTTCATAAAAAATTAGATTCAATGAAGAAATTCTAATTATAAATCGTTCCTATTTGGTCTACTTAAACAAAGAAAAAGTCTTATATAAGTAAATTTTATTAATGAATTTATACGAATTGGATTAAGAATCTTAAACATTTTGATAAAGAAAAAATATTGAACAAATAAATTTTATAATATAATAAAATTTCAAAAATTAGTAGGTTCATAATTATTATAACTTAAATTAACTTTCTTCAAAAACTCAGATCAATAATGTTTCGTTTATCATGTCAGTAAATATTAGAGAAACAAAACTAGTAAATAATAATATCTTCTGTGTAATTCCTAGTTGGGGAAATTTACTTGGCTACCCTACATTAGGGAAATATGTAAATCATCACGTTTTTAAGATCTCTCAAGATTTAGTTATTTTTTTGGTGGGTAATGAATGTGCAGTATCAACAGAAAAAGGAATCTTGTATTATTTGTTTGGATTAGGATACTATTATGTTAAATTTGAACTACAATCGGGTAGATATATTACTGATAATCGTCAATTAACTGGTTTAATTTTATCTGATTTTGTATATGATCATTTAGCTACAGCAAAAAATATTACATTAGAGAATGATAGAGATGTAATTGTGAATGAAAGTTTATTTAAATTACCTATAGATCTTTCCCATAAAACAGAAAATAAAAAAACATTCATTCAAGGAACACTAATGAGGAATTTATTCATACCTTATAAAGATATCTTCCTTGAATTCATGGAAACCATTCATAATCCTCAATCATTTCAATTTAAGAAAACTGGACATATGCTGTTGAGTACTCATTGGGATTTCTATAATCAAATATTAATCTCAAGTCTAATGGATTATAATTTAAAATCTAATTATTTGCAAGCTACAGCAGGTCTGAATAATATTTCTTTAGGAGTAGACAATATCTTAAATCAGCAATTTAATCCAAACCAATTACAGGATATTGAGAAAACTATTGAACATTTCAAAGATGTTTATTCCTCAATAGATTATGATCCAATGTATCTTTTTTCAATAATAGATAACTCCGCTAAATCTTTAATGGGAGGAATGCCATGTAGTTTTCAAGAAAATAGTGTTTCAAAAAGAAAACCAAAAGAATCAATCTTAATCTCTGCTGAACTATTTATGGATTCTTTTATAGAATGGCCTACTAATTTTCAAAGACAATCCAAAGAACAATTAGAGAAATCTTTTATTCCAAATGAAACTGTGAAATACCAGCCTGAAGAAATTGAGGGATTAAAAAAACCTATAGTAGGAAAATTTAAGAAAAAAGAAGAAGATTTTGAATTGAGAACTATGAAACGTCCATTTATAGCATTTAAACCACTTCCAGTGATACCCACGGCTAATATCTTAGAGATTCTTAAAATGTTGAGAAGAATTGTTGAAGAAGATTATGAAATTCAATCAATTGGGAAAACTTTTGAGATAGCTAGAGACAATATTAAAAAAAGCATTTTGCATGCAAATTTCCTATGGGATATGAGTAAATATTCTAATGTTTATAAAAAAGCAGAACCAAATGTTGGATTAAGTTTTAATGAAAAGAAGGATTTGCTCAGAGAAATAGATAATTGGATTAGAATATCTCAAAGTAAATTAATAAGATAATTAAAAAAAGGAAAGTGTGATATGACAAGCTTCAAATCAGTTGTGAATAAGTTACAAAAGCATTATCCAGATGCTACGGATGTAGTAATTGTTGATAAAAAAGGTAAGATCCTTTATTCAACTAGTAAATGGGATGTTAAAAAAGATATAAATGGTGTTTTGGCAGGTTGGGCTAGTGGATCTGCACAATTTGTTGTATTGAATGATATAAGATATTCTATACTTCAAATGGAACCTGAACGCTTTATAGGAACTAATCGCCAGAAAAAAGGACATCTCATTGGTGCTGCAACTCCGGATGGAGATAAATATATGTTAGCTCATGTTAGACCGAAAGCGAAAGGGTGGTTCCATATGGCTTATCCCGCTGTAGCAAGAGCTGCGGCAATGTTAAAGAAAGGTATAGATTCAAAATTTATTGAAACTGATGTTGAATTATCTAGTCAAAGAAAAGTTGAAGGAGTATCTGAAAATTCAACAGGTCTAACAACAGCCTATCAAGTTGCTCCAACTCATCCTACTATTGATCCCTATATTAAAGCAGAAGTTGAAGGCTTTTTACAGTGGATTAATAATCCTCAAGGATTAGCAGGATATATAACTCAAGTTCTACAACAAAATGATCAATTCCGAATTTCTGAACTTGCTAAAATTTATTATGAATT
>JBHLLG010000030.1:0-32917 GCA_048885925.1 Candidatus Hermodarchaeota archaeon | reverse complement strand
TTCCTTATTGAAATTCCAGCGTTTTATGGAAAAGTAACTCCTACAGAAATTTTGAAATATTTCGCAAAATTGAAAGGTTATCCACGTAAAAAACTTAATGAGAGAATTTATTCGGTTTTAAAGATGATAGGAATGTTAGAATGGAAAGATAAAAATATTGGAACCTTTTCTAAAGGAATGAAACAAAAAATTGGTATTGCTTCTGCTATTATCCATGATCCAGATATAGTTGTTTTAGATGAGCCTCAAACTGGCTTAGATCCCACAGCAAGAAAAGAAGTTCGAGATTTAATTATGAATTTAAAAAAAATAGGAAAGACAGTATTTCTTAGTAGTCATTTACTGTATGAAATCAGTGAAGTAGCAGATCGAATCGCAATAATTCATAATGGAAAATTAATTGCATTTGATACATTAGATAATTTAGAAGGAAAAGCAATGAAAAGTGTTATCCATTTTGAGTTATTAAATACTCCAGAAAAAGATATGGATATAGTTATCACTCAATTAAAAAAAATTATTGTTCCCTTAACAGGTATATCCGAACAAGATAGTTGGATTAAATATGACAACGATTCTAAAATATTCCAAGTTTTCTTTAATGGGAATCCTAAGAATCAAACTGAAATTCTAAAAAAACTTCTTGATAATGGCTATGAAATCTTAGAATATTCTGTACCTAAAGCAGGTCTCCTTGAGAGTTTATTTATTGAACTAACTAAAACAAATGAAATAGGAGGTGTCTACAAATAATGACATTAGAAAGTGAAAAAATTGTAACTGAAGGAATCTTAATAGAAAAACAGAAAGCTGGATTAAGGAGAAATTTTACTCAAATTTATGATACTGTTACTTTTGAGTTAAAGAGAAATATCAAAAATTTTATTCTTATGCTTCTGGTATTTCTTGGAATTTTCATTATATTCCTAGTCGTTCAGGAATTACAATATGCACAAGATGTACCCCTACCAGAGGATCCTATTGATTATATTAATTCATACACCAGTATGTTCGGATTTATGATTATATTAAGCGCTGCTGGATTTGCTGGTTCAATAATCGCTGAAGATTTTCACAGACAAACTGGTAATTTAATATTTCCTAAGATAAGCAAGACACGGTTACTAATAGGCAGGATAGTTTCACGATATGGTCTAAATGCGATATGTGTTGGCTTTTATTATCTTTTAATTGGCACAATGACTTTCATAAAATATGAAGAATTACCACTTGTATTATGGGGTTCATTGGGATGGGCGCTATTATATACACTAATGATATTTACATTTGTAACGTTTATGAGTAGTATCATGAAAAGTACAGCTATAAGCATCATTGTTAGTATACTTTTTCTTTTAATAGTGTTTAATATGATCACCATGATTCTAAGTTTTACGGGTGTAGAAATCGAACCACTTTTCCTACTCACTTATTATGAAGGTATTATTACCGCGAGTATGGCTATGCCTAACCCCAGATACGCAGAAATTAGTATGCCTACTGGCTTCGGAAATAATGGACATACAGAATTTGCAACATTTTTACAATGGATTACTCCCACAGAAATTGCAGCACTTATAGGAATGTTGATTTATTCAACAATTTTTATAGGGTTAGCATATCTGCTATATAAGCGAAGACAGAGTAAGAATGAATAAATTACTTTTTTTTTATTTTTAAATTAATTATGTTATAACCTATAAAACAAAAGAATTTGAAATCAACCATGAAAATTTATGAAATAAAATGAAAAAATATTTTTGTGTTTATTAATTTAGAGAGGTAAGATTATGAATGAGAATATAATAGAAGTAAAGAACCTTACAAAAATTTATGAAGATGGTAATGTTCTAGCTGTTGACGATATTAGTTTTAATATTAAAAAGGGAGAAATTCTAGCACTTTTAGGTCCAAATGGAGCAGGTAAAACAACAACCATTAGTATGCTTGCAACATTATTAACACCTACAAAAGGCGAAGCATTTGTTAATAATTATGATATTACAAAAGATCCAGATAAAGTTAGAAAAAGCATCGGAATTGTTTTTCAAGAACCATCCCTAGATGGTGATATGAAAGGGTGGGAAAATTTGGAATTACATGGTGTTTTATACGGGATGCCAAAAAGAGAAAGACATGCTAAAATCAATGAAGTCTTGAAATTAGTGGATCTTGAAGATAAAGCAAATGTATTCGTAAAAAATTATTCTGGAGGAATGAAAAGGCGTCTAGAAATTGCGCGTGGATTAATTCATGAACCTAGAGTCTTATTTTTGGATGAACCTACTTTAGGATTAGATCCTCAGACTCGTAGAAAGATATGGGAAAAAATTAAAGAATTAAATAAAGGCGATTTGAATATTTCTATTCTAATAACAACACATTATATGGAAGAGGCAGATGAGCTTGCGAATCGAATATGTATTATGGATCATGGGAAAATAATTGCTATGGATACATCTGAAAATCTTAAGAAACAATTATCTGGGGATGTTATTGATATCAAGTTTGAAAAAGATGTTGAGAATTTTGAACTTCCACAGCTTATAGGACATATTCGTAATATTTCAGGAGTGAAAAATGTTTCAATAGGATCTTCTGAAGGTCAAAAAAATTTATTGCCTAATATTCAACTCCCTAAAGGGATGCCTAATATCGATCCTGAAATGATAAAAGCACGAATGAGAGAAGTACTTTCAGACCCTAAAAAATTAATAATGGCTTGGAAGCGAATGCCGATGGCAACTCAAATGTTTTTAGATGCTCCATTAGCAATGAAAAAGAAAATTACTGAAATGTTTGATGATACACTTTTAGAAGAAGTTCCAGATAACATAAAAAAAGAAATGTTAAAAATTAAAAAAGGAGAATTTGAAGAATTTGACCAAGATTCTGAACTTTCAATATCAATTTCCTGCGAAAGTGGTGGGCAACAACTTCCTTTGATTATTCAAAAAATTAATGAAAACAATATGAAAATCAAAACTGTGAATATGCATCAACCAACGTTAGAAGATGTATTTCTCCACTATGTAGGGAGTGGAATACGAGAAGAATCTTCAAATCATACAAAAAATATCAAACAAATGATACAAATGAGGCAATTAAGGAAGTGAATTTAAATGTCTGATTTAAATATTATAAAATCAAAAATAAATTATAGTGCCATTTGGATACTGGCAAAAAGGGAATTAATGGGATTCTGGAGAAGTAAATCGAGAATTATTTCATCATTAGCCCAAGGCTTATTATTTTTAATAGTATTTGGTGCTGGATTCTCATCCTTCTCGATAACCATTGATGGAACATCAATTGATCCAAGAGCTTTTACAGCTTCAGGTATTGCAGCCATAGTTATTTTGTTTACGGGAATCTTTGGAGGTATGGCAATCTTTCGAGATAAGATGTTTGGATTCATGAAGGAATTATTAGTAGCTCCTGTTAGTCGTAGAACACTAATGTTAGGAAGAACTTTGGGGATAGCTTTACAAACGCTATTACAAGTCACAGTTATGGTAGTTTTGAGTATCGCAATTGGATCTTTTGGATATAATCTCAATTTAATATGGCGCGTAATATTGGTCTTACCAGTAGCCTTATTAGCGAGTATTGGGATAGTAGGAATGGGATTGACAATCAGTACCCGGTTAAATGACATGCAATCATTCGGATTAATTCAAACATTTATTATTATGCCCATGTTTTGGATTTCAGGAAGCTTATTCGCGTTCAACACTGTCCCATTATTTATGCAGATTGCAATGATGTGTAATCCCTTCACATATAGCGTCGATTTATTTAGAGCAGTTTTACTTGGGGTATCATTTTTCCCTATATGGTTAGATCTTATCGTCATGACTTGTTTTGGAGCAATTTTTATACTTATCGGAGCTCGATCATTCAATAAAATGGAAATAAGCCAGTAAAAGCAAATTTAATATAATTCTTTATTACATATTTCTAAAATTGGTTTTTAAGAAAGGATAAAAGACAATATTTAAGTAAGTGATTACAGATAATGTAAAAATCCACTATTTTTTTTATCAAGTTTGTAAAAATAATATATAATTTTGATAAAACTAAATTATAATCTTTTTTTACTGTATATTATAAATTATATATACGGTGTTTTAAATGCCATACTTCGAATATTCCGGAAAACAGATTTTTTACCAGATTAAAGATAATAATTCTGAAAAAATACTAATTTTCATCCATGGAGCGGGAGGTAATTCAAATATATGGGAGCATCAATTCTACTTAAAAGTTGACTTTAATATAATCGCAATTGATTTACCTTCTCATAATAAATCTAATATTTTCCCAGAATTAAACTTAGAGTTATATATTAATGTGGTTAGAAATTTTGCGAAATCTTTACAGCCCGAAGATTTAATTTTATGTGGACATTCTATGGGAGGAGTTGTAGCTCAAGAATACTATTTTAGGTATCCTGATGAAATTTCTGCCCTAATTTTATGTGCAACAGGAGCAAAGATGCGTGTGAGCCAATTCATTTTTAATTCAATAAAACCTGATTACCAAAATTATTTAAATTATTTACCAACTGTTGCATTTTATAGAAAAACTCCTAAAGAAATAATAGATAACTCTATATTAGAAACATCACAAGTAAATCCCGAAGTAACGTATAATGATTTTAAAATTTGCGATGCGTTTGATACATTGGATAAAACCAGTTCGATTAGCGTTCCTTGTTTAATTATTTGTGGAAAAGCTGATCAATTAACTCCCATAAAATATTCTCAATTTTTTCATGAAAAAATAAGAAATTCAAAGCTTTGTATAATAAAGAAGGCTGGTCATAGTCTAATGTTAGAAAAACCTAAGTTAGTAAATAAAGCGATTGAGAATTTTATGAATAATAATTTAGGATTCGTTTAATAAAATATGCGTCAGTATACTTATGGACCATTTCAATCAAGGCGATTAGGACTTTCTTTAGGTATTAATGTATTAGCTAATTATAAATTATGTACATATAACTGTGTTTATTGTGAAATTGGGTTGACAAAAAAAGAAAATTTAGTTTCTCCTATTCACAGAGTAAAATTGCCACCATCAACAAATTTTAGAAAAGAATTAATATCAATTTTAAAATATTTTCCACATTTAGACTCTATTACGTTTGGTTATAATGGAGAACCAACTTTAAATGAAAATTTATTAGATTATTTCAATATCGTGGTAGATGTACGAATGAGTTTAAATTGGAACATGAATATGCCAAAATTGACTTTATTTACAAATTCGAGTACATTAATTTTTGATGAAATAAGGGAGAGAGTTAAGAATTTTGAATTAATATTGGCAAAGTTGGATGCGGGAAACGATGATGATTTCAAAAGAACAAATCGTCCACACAATGAAACACCCCATATTGAAAAAATTATTAACTCATTAGCTAAATTGAAACAGGAAATGCCAAAAGAAAATAAACTAGCAATTCAGTGTTTAATTTACAATTCATACATAAAAGATTTTATATCAAATAATAATTCTAAAAATATCATTGGCATTGCTAATGCATTAAACAAAATTAAACCAGATATTATCCAAATTTACTCAACAGCCAGAATTCCAGCAGAATATTTTATTTTCTCAATAGATGATGAAAGGAAAAGAGAAATTGCTGCTATCTTTAAAGATGTTATCAATGATGATAAAATTGAAATAAATATTTATTAATTCATAGAAAAACTTTTAATTCTGTAATAATATTTTGTAATATTTGAAATCTATAAATTATTCAGAGGTTAAGGAATATACAGGAAATTTGATTTGGAGATAAAGGTGGATGAAAAATTTATAGTAGGGGTTGATATTGGAGGTACCTGGGTAAGAGTTGCTATTTGTACTTTAGACTTACTTGAAAGAAATATAAAAAAAAGAAAAGAAAGGACATTAAAAGAAAGCAAGTATTCAATTAGCAATTCTGTATGCCAAATTTTATCAGAAATGTTGAATGAAAACAACATTAACCATGAACAAATTTTAGGAATAGGGATTGCTACTGCAGGTCCTTTAAATATGGAGAAAGGAGAGATTTTTAATAATTCAAATTTAGGATTCAGAGTAATACCTCTTAAAGATCCCATTGAAAAGAAATTTCCAGGGATTCCTTTATATTTTATTAATGATTGTAATGGAGCAGTATTGGGTATTCATTTTTTTGAAGCAGAAGATGATGAAAAAGATAATCTAGTCTATATTACTATGTCAACAGGAATAGGTGGTGGAGTAATTTGTAATGGTCATTTATTGCTAGGAAAAGAGGGAAATGCCGCAGAAATTGGACATGGAATTGTAGAACCAAGAAGTAAATTTAAATGTAATTGCGGAGCATATGGGTGTTGGGAAGCATTTAGTTCAGGAACAGGAGTGCAAAATAGAGCGAATGATTATATAAAGGAGGGATTGCTGAATGCAGAAAAATTGATTAAAATAGTTGATAATGATATATCTAAAATCACAGCTAAAGAAGTATTTCACGCAGCGAGAATTGGTGATGAGTTATCAAAAAAAGTTTTGGACGATTGTATATTCTATTCAAAAGTAGGAATTGGGTTAATTAATAATTATTATGATTGTACTTCAATTTATTTCGGAGGTGCAATGATGAAAGATAAAGAATTGATAATCCCTCCATTAATTGAACAATTTCAAAAGGCTCCGAATAGCTTTACAATTAATCATCCTCCGAAAATAAAGGTAACGAGATATGAAGAAGAGATTGGTTTAAGAGGGGCTTTAGCACTTGTTAAATATAAATTAGAAAACTATAATGTGATTGCTTAAAAAAGAATATAGAATAAACATGAAGATAAATAATTTGATCTTTACCTTGAGTGGAATAAGAGGTTTAATCAATAAAGATTTAAATTTCAATAACGTTAAAAAAATCGCTATTGCTTATGGATTATGGTTTATTAATAAAAACAGGAAAATAATTATTGGCAGAGACACAAGACCAAGTGGAGATTTTATTGAAAAAGCTATAATTGAAGGATTAAGTGTATCAGATTTTAAAGTATTACATCTTGGAATCTGTCCTACCCCAGTAATAATTTATGCAAAGAAGAAATTAAATATACCTGGAGCAATCATTATTACAGGTTCACATAATCCCCAAGAATGGAATGGCTTAAAATTAATGTCATCAAAAACATTTTTAAACGATTTTGATTTAGAGATAATTTCAAACTATTTTAAAACCATTGATTTGAACTCTTATTCCAAAATTAACTCAAATTCAAAGCAAAATGTTGAAAATTTGAATCCGGTTAGAGATTATATTAGAGATTTATTGAAATATATTGATTATAAAGAAATTAAATATAAAAATAATCTTAGGGTGGTTGTTGATCCTGGTGCGGGTGCTGGAAAATTAGTAACACCTAAAGTTTTAAATGAATTAGGATGTGAGGTAAAAGTGATTAATGATGAACTACTTGTAAATAAAGATTTCCCACGGAAAATTGAGCCAATAAAGCAAAATCTCTCAGATCTAATAATGGAAGTATGGCAAGGGAAATATGATATCGGATTTGCTCATGACACAGATGCAGATAGATTAGCGATTATTGGAGAAAGTGGAGTTTATTATCCAGAAGACATAGGATTAGCACTAATCGCGGAATATTATTTAAAAACTAAGAAGGAGAAAGAAATAACTTTTGTAACAAATTTAGCATCTTCATTAAGGTTTGAAGCGATTGCTGAGAAATACGATGCTAGAGTCATAAGGACTCCAGTAGGAGAAAGATTCTTAATGGAAGAAATGGACAATTTACTTTTAGATCAGTCTGAGAATAGCTTAGTTTTTGGTGGAGAAGGATCATGTGGAGGTTTTATGTTTCCATATTTCAATAATACCCGAGATGGAGTATTCGCAGCAGCAAAAATTATTGAAATATTAGTAAAATCAGGAGAAAAAATATCTCAATTAGTAGCAAAATTACCTAAATATTATTCCCATCGAATAAAAGTCGATATTAGAAATATGGATATTGTTTCAATTATCCAAAAATTGAAAAAAGAATTGATTAATGAAGGAGAAAATGTAGAACAGATAAATAATGATCTCAGATTTGGCCAAGGAAAAGATTGGTTTGTTCTTATTCATCCCTCGAATACAGAGCCTGTCATTAGAATTATAAGTGAAGCCAAAAGAGAATCATTAGCAAGAGTTTATTGTGAAGCAACAGCAGAACTAATGAAACTAATCATAAGCTAATTAACGCTTTTCATGATTCATCTTTCCAATTTCCAGACTGGCGATATTTTAAAAAAGTAGAGATATGTTGATTAACCATAAGGGATAATTAATGTAATTGAAATAATACATAAAAAAAACCAATGAATTAAATGAAAAATATTTTTTTTGATATTTCACTCCTAAAGTCAAAGTAAATAAAATTAGGAATGTTTTTTTAATTCTTTTAGCACTTTTTCTGCTAATTTTTTTCCTATTATCTGTGAAATCTCCTCTAAAGGTGCGTTCTTTATATTATCTATACTTCCAAAATGATTGAGTAATTTATTTCTTGTAACTGGCCCTACTCCTTCAATATTATCTAAAATTGAACCTTTCATACGTCGTATTCTTTGTTTTTTATGAAGTCTAACTGCAAAGCGATGAGCTTCATCGCGAACTCTTTGAAACAATTTCAAAACAGAAGAATTTCTTGGAAGAACAACTGGTTCTTTTTTAGTAGCTATATATATCTCTTCATATTTTTTAGCCAATCCAATAATTGGAATATTAAGACCTAATTCTTCTAAAACTGAAATCCCTGCATTCAATTGCCCTTTTCCACCATCAACTAAAATTAAATCAGGTAATTCTAAATTTCTTTCTAAAAGCATTTTATATCTTCTTCTTAAAATTTCTTTCATCATTGCAACATCATCTGGTGTTGTTTTAGAACGAATTTTAAAATGCCTATAATTCTTATTATAAGGTTTTCCATCAAGAAAGTAAACCATAGAACCGGTAGCATCAATACCCTCTATATTTGAGATATCAAACCCTTCAATAATTCTTGGCAATTTTGGTAATTTCAAGATTTTTTTTATGTCTTTTAGAATTTTTTCTCTGAATTTTTCATCATTCATCATAATTTCTTCAATTTGTGCTTTTTGTTCTACAATAACTGCGGCATTTTTAGTGGTTATCCTCATTAAACTACTTTCATTTTCGTTACTTGGAACCCTTATTTCAAGGTCATCTTTAAGGTCTTTCAAAAAAGCTGTAAATATTTTAAATCTTTCATTTATTAGGGGAATAACAATAATTTCTGGTAATTTCGATATAAATTCTTGGTAGTATTGCTCTAAAATTGAATTTAGAATCTCATCTTTTTGTATTAATTTCTCTCTTAAATCAAATATAAAAGAACTTGTATTTAGAATTCTACCTTCGCGTATATGGATAATAACCATTGCCATATATTTTTCATCACTAAAAAATCCAACAATATCCTTATTCGCCTCATGATTCATCAATACATGCTGGCTATCTGTTGCATGTTTAATGTCTTCCAATTTATCCCTCCAGAAAGCAGCTTTTTCGAAGTTTTTATCTTTTGAAGCATTATTCATTTTTTTTTCGATCTGTTTCATTAATTCATTGGTTTCTCCTCTTAAAAATAATTCTATATTTTTAATATTCTCATGATACTCTTCGCGTGAAATATCTGAGAAACATGGTCCTGGACATAGTTTTAGTTGATAGTATAAGCAAGGTCTCATTCTTTTTCGAATAGGTTTTTTACAAGAACAATAAGGAAAAATTTTTCTTAGATCTCTTAAAATTCTAATAATTTCTTTTTTATCGGTATATGGTCCTAAAAACAAGTTCTCCTGGGAGTATTTCTCAGGATTCCTAAGTACACGGATTCTTGGGAAATCTTCAGAGTAAAAAATTGAAACCCACGGATATGACTTAGAATCCCTCATAATTACATTAAAACGAGGTAAATATTTCTTAATTTGAATGTTTTCTAGAATAAGGGCTTCTTTTTCGTTTTCAGTTATAATATATTCAATAGAATGGATTTTTGCTACTAGATCTTTGATCTTTTCTTCGTAATATGGATCAGTATAACTTGTTTTTAGGAAATATTGATTTACTCTCTTTTTTAGATTAATAGCTTTTCCTACATAAATAATTGAGCCCTCTTTATCTACAAATAAATAAACTCCCGGTTCATTTGGTAAACTTTTTCTCTGGAGCTCTAGGTCTTTCATAAACACGATAATATTATTGAGGGTTGTGTTATAATAGTTTTATCAATTTTATATTTCATTTATTATAAAAATGATTCATAATTAAAAATGAGAGAGAGTAAATGTTATTTATTATTATTAAATATAAAATAATTAACCACCTTCTAGTATTCAAAATTACGTATATTAAAAATGGTAAATATTAGAATTTGCCCCAGATGTAAGGAACCGAAACTAAGAAGTGCTGTAAACGTTTCAGGTTGGCTTGCCCCTGAAATGTACGAATGCACTAATTGTGGATATATGGGACGTTTTTATGTTGAAATAGATTCTGAAGATTATGAATTAGATGAGGAACAAAAATCCCCCTAAAAGGAATGTGAATATATCATGAAAGAATTATTAAATGATGCTCAAAAGATTAAAACCTTAGAGATCCAGGGAGCCACCAATATTGCCATTAAAGCCATTGAATTCTTAAGCAATTATGCTAAAAGAATAAAATGTGAAAATATAGTGAGTTGTATTGAAATTCTTTACAAGGCAGTAAATATCCTAATTGATACACGACCAACGGAACCTGCTATGAAAAATGGTTTGAAATTTATAATGAATAAATTAGAACAAGAAAAGGAATATTGTCATGTAAATTATATCTCGGATATTATAGATAAATACAAAGACCAATACTATGACATGCTGCAAAATTCAAAGAAAAAAATTGCTGAAATTGGGGCTCGACGTATTCCTAATGCTGATAAAAAGTTTGTGGTGATGACACACTGCCACTCATCTTTAGTTGCAGCAATTCTTTTAGAAGCCAATAAACAAGGAAAAAATTTTAGAGTAATAAATACTGAAACTCAACCAAGATTACAAGGGAGGAAAACTGCAAAAAAACTATTGAATGCTGGAATTGAGGTTACTCATATTGTTGATAGCGCAATGAGATGGGCTGTAAGACATTTTCAAGTAGATTTAATTCTAATTGGAGCTGATAGCATAACTTCTGAAGGAACAATTATCAACAAAATTGGATCAAGACTACTTGCATTAGTAGCTCATGAAGAACATGTTCCTTTTTATGTTGCCTCTCCTTTATTAAAATATAATCCTGAAACTAATCTTGGAATTTTAGAAATTATTGAAATGAGAGATCCTCAAGAAATATGGAATAACCCTCCAGAGGGAATTGAAATTTTAAATCCAGCATTTGAAACAGTAAGTAGAAGGTATATAGATGGTTTAATTACAGAAGCAGGTATATTCGCTTCGAGTCATGTAACTAATTATTTTTCAAAATTATATCCCGAAATGGTATGATTTAATTTTTACCCCATTTTTGAATAGCTTTTGCTAGTTCATTATGCTTTTGTGCATATTCTGGTAATTCGTAACCCTGTAAACTGGCATCTACTGCTTGTCTAATTGCTTTTGCGCCAGCTTTAGTTCCATCGGGATGTCCATGACAACCTCCACCAAATTGAAATACCATATTTTTATCTAATATCTTAATTAATTCTGGAACATGTAGTGGGCTCAGTCCTCCTGAAGCAACAGGCAAAACTGGTTTAATTATTCCCCAATCTTGGGTAAGAATTGATTTATTGTCACCAATAACTTTTGAATTTGTCATTAATTCATTTATTTGTAAAACGTCTTGTTTTCCTCCTTCCATTTTTCCAACAATAGTTCCTGTGTGTAATTGATCCATACCAATTAATCTCATTAATTTAGCTAATATTAACATAGTCATTCCATGTCTTTTATTTCGAGTAATTGCTGCATGCATCGCTCTGTGAGCATGAATTACTAATTCTTTATCTTCAAGATATTCTCTAATCTCTTGTAATGCCGAGAATCCTATTGTAATAATATCAACCATTACATATTCTCCTCCATTTTTAGCCACATAATCTGCACGATTTTTCATAATACTAAGAGGCGCTGTTATATTTGGCATGTAAAACTTTCGTTCTCCAGTTTGATTTTCCACTTTGTCCCGAACTTTTAAAGTTTCATTGATTCTTTTCTCAAACTTGTTAAAAGTCATACTTGTAAGATTTTCATCATCTTTAACTATATCTAATCCGCCAATCCAAGCATCTCCACATACTTTTGCATGTTCTACTTCATTTAACCCTACTTTTGGTTTTACAATTGTACCAAGAAGGGGTCTATCTCTTACTCCAGTTAATTTCCTAATTCCTTCTATTCCATATTTAGGGCCCTTATATACTTTGACAATATCCTTGGGAAAACTTACATCTAGTAGTCTTAACGACTTTAATACTTTCATTCCATAAATATTCCCTGCTACAGCACTTAATATCTGTGGTAAATTGTTTAATTCAAAAAGATCTTTTGTATAAGCAATTTTTATGATCTTACTTTCTGAATCAATAAAAAATGTTGAGGGTTTAAGTTTTTTAGCTATTTCTGCCGATAAAGTTGCGATTTCTGTCCATGTACCGATTGAACTTTCTTTTGCTATTTCTTCAGATGCTTGCTCTAGACTTTTGCATTCGGGAGAAATTTCTACATAATACATTGCGATTAGATCATTTTCGCTTGGTTTATAATCCAAATCTACATAATCCACCAATTTATACCACCATTTACTTATTTTATTCTAAATTCTGTAGATTCTAAAGAACTTTGCCTAAAAAAACTATAAAAATTGAATTATGATATTAAAATCATAAAAAATTAATAATATTTTTAATTATATTAAAAAAAGATAGTATTCCTATTATAAGTGTAGCAAATGAGTGAAATAAATAAAGCTTTTACAATAAACGTTAAGGATTTAAGTTTTAAAAGCGAACAACATGTTCTCGATCTTATTAGATTCTTATCTGAAGCACTACCTCAAATAAAACTTAATCGTAATGGAAATGATATCAATGTAGAAATGCCAATTAAATTATCTAAAAGAACATTAAAGCTTAGAATTAAAAAATTTCTCCATAAGAACAATTTAAGTAATAATTTCAGGCCAATTTCTTATCAAACTGTTGATAGTAAAGGATATATGTTAAAAGAAAAGAAATTGGTAGAATTAAGTTATTATTAATTCTTTTGCTTTTGCAATAAAATTATATAATTTAGTAAGTTATTTTAGATGTGTCTTTAGAAGAAACTAATTTTAATATATCAATTAAATCTGTGGATGATTTAATACGATGTATAAGTTTAGCTAGTTTATTGGAGTTAGCTGGTTATCCTAAACCAGGAAATGTTCATCGAATGAAAAATTTTGAAAAAACGAGATTTGAACATTATCTAGTCGGAATTATAGCTATTCAACCAAGTTTTAGATTGTTTTGCGAGGAAATATACCAAAAATCATTTAAAAGTAATGATGATTACAAATCAATTGAATTAGGGCTTTTTTTTAAGAATGCAGCTGAAGAAATGACAAAATGGCAATATGGAGGTAATGTATTGCTAGGACATATATTAATATTAGCACCACTAGCGGCAGCAGTTACTATCTGTTTAAAGGAACATCAATATAAGATTAACGATCTTAAATATTTCTTGAGTAAAATAATAGAAAACTCCTCTGTAAATGACACTTTAAATTTATATAGGGCAATTAAATTATGTAATCCAGGCGGTTTAGGTAAGATTGAAAAGTATGACATCAATGATGAAAATTCAATTGAAGAAATTATTAGCGATAATATAAATTTAAAAAAAGTATTTGAACTTTCAAAAGAATATGATTTAATAAGTTTAGAATACTCTTCATGCTTTTCTATTATTTTGAATGAAGGATTGCCATTCTTTCTTAAAGTCTTTAGAGAATATAAAGATATAAACATAGCTACTGTTAATACATATCTTAAATTATTATCATTAAATCCTGATAGTCTTATTATTAGAAAATCCGGAATAGAAGCCGCATTATACGTTTCAAAAAGAGCATCAATAATATTAAAGAACAAGGGTATTGCATCGGAAAAAGGATTAAGGTTAGCATTTGAATTAGATAATGAACTTCAAGAAAAAAAAGGTAAATTAAATCCTGGTACAACCGCTGATCTAATTTCGGGAGTAATATTTTGTGGATTAGCCTTAGGTTTAAGATTTTAAATTTAAAAAAATTTTTTGGTATGGATTATTTATAATATTTTAGAAAATTAATTTTATAAAATCTGTTAGGGGTTAATAGATAATGGAATTCTGTGATGAATGCGGAAGTATGATGCTACCATCAAACTTAAATGGGAAAAAGATATTCAAATGTAGGTGTGGAGCAATGAAAACATTTAATGAAGAAAAATCTGAGGCTTATAAATTAACAACTAAAATTGAACATTCAATAAGAAATGAAGTTACAAATCTAGTTGAAGTAATAGATTGGAAAGAAGAAAATTTGAGAAGTTCCATTAAAGATTTTAAATGTCCTCGATGTGGATATACAAAAGCTAACCTTGAAACAAGGCAAACAAGGAGAGCTGATGAGGGAATGACCCATTTTATAACATGCTTGAAATGTGGAAAAATGAAGAAAATTGGGAGCTAATTTAAATTTAAATCATTAAGCAGCTTTCTTATTAAATCTCTTTCTTCAATTCTTTCCAAAAAAGTTATTTTAACTAGTTTTTTTGAGCTTTTTGATCCAGAGATTATCTGAATTTGACTTGATGATAACTTTAATTTATTTCTTAGAAGATTTATTAATTCTTTATTTGCTCTATTTTGACAGGGCTTTGAGAGTAAAGATATTGTTAAAAACTCATCATTTTCTATTATTTTTTGAGATTTTGAATTTGGTTTAACATGTAATTTAATTAGATATTTCTTGTTTGAAAGTTTTTCTAGAAATTTCATTAGTCTAAAAAATTATATCGACCTTAAATATTATATAAATTCATCAACTTTTTCTTTTAATAAATTATAGGAGGGTTTTGACAGCCTTATACCGCCAGCTAACTTGTGACCTCCCCCCACACCTCCTAATTCTTTTTTAATTTTAGAAATTATTGCATTTACTCCATTTGTTTTATTATTCTTGAGATACTTTCTAGAACATCTAATACTTAATTTAATTGTGCCTGATTTTTTTTCAGGTCCACCTAAAAACAAAATTTTATTCTGATCGAATAAATAATTTACTGTACTAAAACTTGCAGTATCAGACCAATTACTGGGTGGTATTTTTCCTTTTACTTCCAAAAATATTGCTTTTTCAGTTTCATATTGAGGGGATTCAATAGATATTGTTCGTAAATTTCTAACTAGATTATCAATATATTCAAAATAAATGTCTTTAGCGTATCGCGTTATAGATTTTAATTGAATCATAGAAATTGCCGCACTTATATTTTTAAAACATAATATATTTAATAGCAGAGCATGTTCAAAAGCTAATTTTAGTAAACCCGTTTTGTGAGTTAGTTGAGCATAATGGCCAAAACTATCAAAATTAGCTTCTTTTTGAATTAATTGGATTTCGGAATTACTTAAATCACATATTCTAGTTTTTGGGTTAATTTTTAATTTATTTAGAAACTTATTGATTTTATCATCTGATTCTCCTCCGATCCCTTTAATAAAAGGTAATATACTAAATTTCAAACTATTTTTAATTGATTCATGCATAGCCCCAAAAAGAATTAAGCCCTCTTTATCTTCAATGAGTTCTTCTTCAATTAATTCTTCATATATTTCTCTATTAAAAGATTGAAGCTTATCCATTGGTTTTAACGAATCTCCAGCAATTCCTAAAACAGTTAACCATCCCTGCCTTATAATTGAGGGTTTTACTCGTTTTGCAAACATATATGTCAATGTTGCTCCAGCAATGTGATCTAGTCCGTCAAATCCATAGAGGGTTGGATTTATAAAAAATAAATTTTCAGGAAATTCTTCAGAATGTAAATCAGATTCTACTTCATGATGATCTAAGATAAAAAACACTTCTTTTCTATCGTTAATAATTGGTATTATTTCTTTTAAATTAGAACCAACATCAGTAAAAATAAAAGCATTTTTATCAGTTTGCCTATTGGATAAAATACCATTTAAATAATTTTCCCAAGAAACTGATCTATTGTATATGAAGTAATCATAGTTTATATGCATCTTATGTAATAAATTCTGGATTATATGCAAACAACTAATTCCATCAGCATCGTTATGAGAAATATTTATAACATGGGAAAAAGAGTGATCAATGAATTGGTCAACTGCATTGCTAAATACTTCTAAAAACTTTATTTTATCTGGTTTATTAGGCATTTATATCATATCGTTTGAAATATTCCGGATAAAACCAATTCAATAGATAAGAGATTAATTATTATTTTATAAAATATTTCTCGAAATACGGACTTAAAATATTTTAATCATATTCTTAAATCTAATAAATCCCTAATAAATTTAAGAATTATAAATATTCCGTTTTTGTATATATTTTAGAAGGGAAATTAAATGAAACTGAAAATCTATAGAAAAATTATTTAATTTATTTTTAATTTTCTGTTCTAAATACTTCAATAATTAAAACTATTGATAATGTTTAAGAAAAATCAGAGATATTCTGTTGTTAAAATTAGGACTTTAGGATTGATTTTAATATTTTTCCTTATAATAATTCCTATAATTTTAACAAGTGTTAAATTTGATTCCACCTTTAAAATTAATGAATTCGACTTAAAGTTACATGATTTCACTAAGGATGATTACAATCCTATAATAGATGAAGAAAAACACGGTCTCGGAAATATAATCATTAATGATATTGATTTTAGTGAATTAGAGATGGGTTTCTTCGTGTATAATACAACTTATCCAAATATTTGGACTTATATATCTTCCGGTGCTTTGAATATAACGCGACTTAATTTTACCTTTATAGAAACCATGGAAAATGCTGTAATAGATAATTTGAATGAAAATGTTGAAGATAATAATAAAATTAAAGTAAAATTAAATGAAAGTATTTTTGTTGAACATGATGGTTCAACAGAGGGATACTTGATTTATCATACTCGTCTATTTTCATGCAATTTATCAAGCTTTTTTGTCAATAATGGTACGATTTCTGAACTAAACATTGAAACCGATTATGATATTGATAATAATGATTTTATTGTTTTTAGTTTTAAAGATTATTTTGGGAATGGGGTTGCATCAAATTTCACTATGTATCTTATTTGGGAATATGAATTAATTATAGATGAATGGGAATTAAGTCAAGATCCTGAAATCAATTTAGTAATTGAAAATAGGGTACAAAATTTTACAGTTAATTTTGATTATTCTTTTGTGTTAAAAGGTCAAAAATATAATCAGTCAATTTTAGAGGAAGTTTTTGCTGATAATATATATATTTCCTTTACAGTTAATTTACCTGATAAAGATTTACTCAGTAATCACATTCTTGAATTAAATAATGAATTAGTTAATATTATTGATCATTTAAACTTAAATAAAACAATTGATATCTTTTTAGACGATAAATTCTCTGGTAATGAGAATACCTTTTTTTTAGGTTTTAGTACAAATTTCACGATTGAATTCGTTAACCCTCTTGAAGAAACTTGGGCAATAGACAGATTAATAGCTGAAAGAAATATACACGAAAGAATTTATTTTCCCTCATTAATTGATGGACCTCAACATATATATTTGAAATATATATCACTCTATGAACAAACTGTATATTTTGATCAAGTTATTGACATATATTCTTTATTTGAAAGAGAGATTTTATATTCTGAATTGAATAGTACTGAAACAGGATTATATGGTTTAAATACGACTATTCCATATTTAATCTTAGGAGAGACATGCCCTTTTACAATTCAATATATCGCTGATCAGAAATTAAAAATTGTAATAACTGATATAATAAAGATGCCTATAGTTGGAGCTAAAATAGAATTTTATTATTTTGGCCAACGATATGGAACTTACATATCAAAAGATCGTGCTCAGCCAATACCCGCTGAAAATACAAATGAAAATGGAGAGACAACATTGAATGAGATTCCTCATGGAAATTATACAATTAGAATTTATAAAAATGGATTGTTTCTTAAGGAATCAATTGTAAGTACATTTAAAGACATTAATTATATTCAAACAAATTACCCACATTATCCTCTCTGGATATTAATTTTTAGTCTTATTAATGGAATTATTTTACTCGTTGGATTAATAATTTATTTAAAAAGTAAAAAAACTCGATAAACTATATTGATTGTTATTTTTTGTGATAATATTGATGATTTCATTACCTTTCTAGATGATAGGAAAATAATGAATGAGATATTTTATGAAATTAAGGATGTTAAAAACGAGTTTAATTTAACTAGAAATTTAAATCAGGAAATTGTGCTCCATTTTTTAGCAAAAGTTTCTAACACGTTGATATTATATGAAACTAAACAAAGTTTTACAAAATCAAGTGATTATAATAATGAAAAAGAAGTAATTCAGGCATTACAAAATTTATTTCAAGGTGTAAATCCTTCATTAAAACTTGTTAAAGGAAAGATAAGAGAAATATTTTTGTCTTATTCTTCTTAAATATTAACGATGATTAACAATTTCTCCATATCCAATTAAACGATAACGCCTATTTATAATTCTAGAGATCGCATAGATGAAATCCTCTGGTGGACAAATGGGAGGATTTAGTTTTAATATGACGCTATCTTTCAAAAGTTTTGTCACAGTTCCTCCTGTTTTTTCTGTACCAACTACTAATAGTAATTTTTCATTGTGTTTAAGATTATGGACTCTTAACATTTGTTCAGAACCAACAACGCGTTCTAAAAGATTTACTTTTAATTCTACCTCATTTAGAATATCTGGTAAAGTACCTGGCTTACCAACTAAATGGCCTATTAAATGATCCCCTTTTGTTAAAGCGGGATCTAATTTTGTTCCTAAGCCAATAAGTCCACCAGGTTTTGCAGTATCTAATAGATTGCTCCCTTGACTAATACTTACAACCATAGATCTTAGTGGTATATAATCTTCTTTTACTCTTATACCTGGACGAATTTCAATCTCTTCTCCAACACTAATTTTTCCCTTTAAAACAGAACCCCCTATAACCCCACCCTTTAGATGTTCAATTTCTTTACCCGGTCTATTAACATCAAAGGATCTTGCGATTAAAAATTGGAAATTACCTTCACTAAATTCGGGAGATGGAATAATTTCTTCAAATGCTCTCAAAACCAATCCTATGTTCGCTCCAAATACTGCTGAAATCGGTATAATTGGAGCATTTTCTGCAATTGTGTCTTTAATAAATAATTTTATTTCCTTGTAGTTCTCTATAGCTTGTTCTCGCGAGACGGCATCAATTTTATTTTGGATAATAATAATATTAGATATCCCTGCAATATGCAGAGCTTCTAGATGTTCCCTGGTTTGTGGTTGAGGACACTCTTCATCAGCCGCAATTAAAAGACAAGCTCCATCCATCAATGATGCCCCGCTTAACATTGTAGCCATTAAAATTTCATGACCAGGTGCATCAACAAATGAAATATTTCTTCTAAATATCAAATTTCCCTTACAATTTGGACATGAGTAGCGAGGATCTCCTTTTTTTCTTAATTGCTCTGCTAAATAATCTGTTACATACTCATCACAATTTGGACAATATAAGATAGTAGCGTTAGAATATCCTAATTTAATTGAAATACCTCTTTCCTGCTCTTCTGAATGCCTATCAGTCCAATCTCCTGTTAAAGCCTTAACTAATGTAGTTTTTCCGTGGTCTACGTGCCCTACTAACCCAATATTGCATTCTGCTTGTTGCTTAATTAATTCTTTAATATTGGAGGGCTCTACTTTGATTGAAGGTTTTGCTTTTAGTTTTAATTCAACTTCGGGAATATCTATTACTTGAGATTTGCTTTCATGTTGAGAGATCGGTTGTTCAAGCAATTCTTTAGCATTGGAGATATATTTTTCAGCTGATCCTTTCCCTATACCTTTAATTTTTAACTCTATTAAATCTTCAAGTTTAATTTTGGCTAATTTCTCAACAGAATCTATCCCAGCCGCTTTCATCCTTTCGGCAGTAGATTTTCCAATGCCACTAATATCTTCCAAATTATATGACATGATAGTTAAATTTTAAGGTATTATACCAGCTGAATAAACTATTCCTAAGAAAAAGTAAGAAAATATTTTTTATTAAATTAATCAATATATTGGATACTTTGAAAAAAATTAGCAATAAAACTTGTTACTTTGTTTCAATTGTTTTTATACCACCGGATTTTTTATCAAGCTCTGTATAAGATACTCGCAATAGACTATCTACATAAAAAGTTGATATTTTTTTACAACTTTTACATTTTATATAAACTGGAGCCGGATATTGACTAGAATCGATATCTTTCATCTCAATATTAAACACAATTTTTTCGTTACAATGGGGACATATATTAAATCTAAGTGGCATAAAAACTCAGAGTTTATTGTTATAATAGATAGATACTTATTTTTATATTATTATTTCTAAAAATAATTATATAATTAATAATAATTTATTAGTGACATTAGAATGGTATCGTTCTCCTCTAAGAAAATCAAAGTCTTTTTTTTTATATTGTTAGTTATGTTCCCAATTATAACTCTAACATTAAATAATTCAATAAATCAGTTAAAGAAATTTAATCCCTTAGAAAATTATCCAGCTCACATGGGATATTCTGATTTCAATCTATCATTCATACCTGAAATAAATTATGACTCATTAAATGAACTCTGGTATGAGCATAAAATTGAAATGTTAATTATTACACCTAATAAAACAGATTTTATCGAAACAATGAAACCGTTGATGGATTGGAAAAATGAAAAGGGAGTTAAGACTATTATTCTAAGTAATTTCTCTTTATACTCTGGGAGGGATGATCCTGAAAAGATTAGAAACATGATAAAATCTTATGATCAAACAGAAAATATTCAGTGGATTCTACTAGTAGGGGATGCTGAGAATAATTTAATCCCGATTAGATATGTTTATAATCCAGATGTTCTTCTTATACCCGGAAATTCGGAATATTTAAGTTTTAATGATTATTACAAGCCAACAGATTTTTACTATGCAGATTTAACAGGATCTTGGGATAATGATGGCGATAATATATGGGGAGAATCATCAATCTATAATACTTATGGAATAGATGAGATTACATGGAATCCTGATGTTTATGTGGGTAGATTTCCCGCAGGTAATATCAATGAATTGGAGGAAATGGTTAATAAAACGTTGAAATATGAAAAGGATCCATATGTCGGAAACTGGATGAATAGAATGTTATTAGCAGGAGCAATATCATCTTATTATGGATATCCGGATACAACTGATGAAGATGAAGCGAGATTAACAGAATATATTTGGAATAATTATGTAAAGGATGAAATGATATTCACCCATTTATATAAAACTACAGATAGCTTCACTCCAATCTCTCCAGATCCTCCGAATTCAGAAGCTGTTCTTGATAGTACAAATTTTGACACGAATTTTGATTTGGGTTATTCAACTATAATTTTTGCAGGTCATGGAGAACCAACACGTATAGTTTCTGTAGGTATTAGTGGTTCCATTTATGATTCTAGTGATGCGTCTTCTTCGAATAATATAAATATGCCCTCTTTATTTTATGGAGATGCTTGTACTACCTCTCCATATGATATGAATGATAATAGTATCGGAGAAATTCTAATAAAGAGACCTAATGCTGGTGCTATAGGTTATATAGGAGGATTGAGAGCAACATGGTATTTTCAGGAAGATAATGAATTGAAATATTTAAATAGAGCAAACGCTAAATTATTCTGGAAAGAATTTTTTGAAGAGAAAAAGTATCAGCAGGGAAAAGCATTATATGACTCGAAAATAGCTTATATGAATAGTGATATATTCTCAACTTCTTATACAATGAATAAGGAATGGGAACGTAAGAATGTTTTGACATATAATCTTCTTGGTGACCCTGAAGTTGATATTTATACAGACAAACCAATTGATGGTACTGACCCCTTTACAAAGACCTTCTATGAAGGTCAATTAATTTCAGTACCTATTTTGGATAATCAAAGTGAGGCTGTTCCCTATGCTAGAGTGCACTTTCAAACTTCAGATGGAAAGTATTATACAACTTATGCTAATAAAAATGGCATTGCGTCATTTAGAGTGCCTGCTCAAGAAAATGAAGTTTATAATGTTACCATAACAGGTCATAATTTAAAACCATCCTATTTTAACTTTCAGATATATCCAGATAATAATAAACCCGAATTACTTGGAATAGAACTCACTCCTACAAAACCCTCTACATCAGACAAAATTGCTTTCACTATTAAAATTAAAGATAATCAATCAGGAATAGAATCTATATACTTGATTCTATCTCGAAATAGTTCTACTGATTATTCATATTATGAATTATCAAATGAATTTGATGAAAATGATGATATATTTACGTTCAGCATTGATAGATTAGCTCCAGGATTTTACTCTTATTTCATTGTTGGACGAGATTATGCTAATAATACAAATGTTTTTTATAATTCTGCTTTCAGTTTTTCGATTCCTAAACCAATGATTGATTACATTTTTCCTGTACTAGTTTATTTAATTATAGGTATAGCAGGAATTTCTTTTTTCGTTCTATTCAAAGGTTTGCAGAAGTATTCGCGTATTTTAGAAAAAAAAGAAAAATTGATGTAATAAAATTTAAACCTATCCTTTTTTTAATTTATTTTTCCTCAATTCTAATAGATATGTTATAGAACTAATAGTGCCAAATATACCTTGGATAATTAGAGCTAACGCTATTAAAAAAACAGCTAAAATATCTTTGATTATAAATAAAAAAAGAAGAATAAAAATTCCTGCTAATGTAAATTTTATTACAGAAGATAATTCACTAAATATAATTTTCCATATTTTTGACTTCTCCAATCTATGTTTAACTTCTTTTTGATACTCATCTTCTCCAACTTCTTTTATATACCAACTTCCTTCTATATTATTTGCAAATAGAAAAATACTCCACCAGAATATAAAGAAGCTGAAATAAAAATCTAAAGAACCAAGTACAATAATTGGAATTTGCAATAATATCATTCCTTTCCAACCAATACGTCTTGCTATTTTATTAGTTTCTAATTTTAATTCTTTTGTAACATATCTTGTGCTTAGAATGTCAAGTAATCTTCCAATAACCGTTATAAGAGCGTTAATCACAAAATAATACCATTGCGAATTTCTAATTATTAATTGAAATATCACGTGCGAAAGCCCTTCTATACTATCCTTTTGAATTTACAGTTCTTTATGGAAAAGTTTAATTATTAGCTTTTACTATTCCTATTTACTTATAACCATATAAGTAGGTATTTTCTTATAAAATAACCGACCTTATATAATGGTTATGTTTAGCGTTTATAACCACATAATTTAGTAGCAATTCGCTACTGCGCTGGAACCATCCGAACCCGGAAGTTAAACTTGTGTGCGTTGTAGATAGTACTGTAGTTGCGATCTATGGGAAACTATAAACTGTAAGTTTGCTTACGGTCATGGCTTACAAGGAAAATACCCGGTCACGCTTGTTTATGTGGTTATACTTTTCTAAAATTTTTAGATTCCTCTAAAATTAAGTTTTTAAATTATTAATTATATCCTTAATTAACATTAAATTAGTCTTTGAGTGTAATCTTGCCAAAAAAATATATTGTACTAATAAAAACTATAGGTAGAAGTTGGTTTCTATTTCTTGTCGCAATTATTGTAATTATTGCGTTTTTTAATATACCAGCAGCACTTTGGATGACGGGAATCACATTAGTCTTGTTTTTTTTATCATATATTCCGGGATTGCTTTTTAAAAGAAAATTCAATAAATTTTTAAAGAAATTCTACAAATTAGAAGATGAATTAATCGCAAAAAAGTTTAGGAAACCTTTGGAAAAGATCCAAAACCACTTATTTGAATTATCACAAGATCAAGAGAAAAAAAAGTGGTTAATTACCTTTGTTGAGAAACAATATATTTTTTATCATGCTGATACTATTGAAAAGTTCAAAGAATTTTATAATAAAGGCTATAGTGAAAAAGAAATTCTTGATAACTTAAAAAATTACAAAATTATTACTAGAGCTGAGATTAAGGCAATAAAGGACACATTGGTAAAGCTTAATAGGCTTAATGAAAGAGAAATCTCTGTAAAAGAACATAAGGAACAACAAAGGTTTTTATAACATTGAATTTTAATTGTCTCTAGTTAGTTCTATTAAATGCAATATAATTAATTAAGAAAAAAAAAGAAAAAAACTGAATTAATCGATCTCTCCAAAATCCAATTTAAAATTAAAATGCTTGCGAACTGGCTTTTTCACGTTCCACTCACATTTTAAGCCTTTTTCAAATTGTACCAGATCACCTTTTTTAAACTCAATTTTTTCCCCAGTATCCGAATCTGTAACTTCCACTTCTCCATCTAAAATATAACATGTCTCAGTATCATCATAAGACCAATCAAATTTACTCACTTCTTTACTCCATGTTCCCCAAGATTTTACTTTCATTTTTTTTAATTCTTCTTCAGTCGGCACTTTCTTTTTCATTTTCATAATAAATCACTTAATGTGTTATCCATCAATTTTTGTGTAAAAGATTTGTAGTAATTATTATACCGAGATTAATAAAATTTATTTTCAAATTCATTTTTAATGATATAATTTTGATAAAAAACATAAAGAAAAAATAATTATTCAATTCAAATAATTTCAAATTGTCGTTTCAAAAAAGAATATTAATAGGTTTTATGATTATTATTATAACATAAAAATTTACTTATCTTTAAAAAAACGCTCCAAAGAATTAATATTTAACTTGATTCGCCCAAAAATTAGAAAGAGATTAAAAAAATGCCACAAAAATTCATATTAAAGATATTAACCGCAGGAGAGGGTGGAGTGGGAAAAACTACACTCCTTCATCGTTATGTGGAGGGAAAGTTCTCAGCTGAAACAAAGATGACCATAGGGGTCGAGTTTTTTTTAAAAGAGACAGAAGTTGATTCTAAACAATGTACATTACAGCTCTGGGATTTCGGTGGGCAGGAGAGGTTTCGATTCTTACTTGAAAGTTATGTGTTAGGTGCTAAAGGCGCTCTATTGATGTTTGATCTAACAAGAATCACCACTTTAGAAAATTTGCAGCAATGGGTCAATATTGTACGGAAAGGAGATCCAAATCTTCCCATCCTATTTTTAGGGACCAAATTAGACTTAGAAGATGAGATTATGGTTGATGACGATTATGCAATATCATTTCTAAATGAATTTAATTTAATTGATTTTCTTAAAATCTCTTCAAAAACGGGTGAAAATGTTATAAGAGCGTTTGAAATTTTAACAAAAAAGATATTAGAGCGCCAATCGTATTGAAATCCACTGAAAACATAATAGTTATAGATTCTAATTTCATTTTACTCCCTTTTCAATTTAAGATAGATTACTTTAATGAGATTAGATCAAATATTGATGGAAGGCTTAAATTTATAATATTCCAGCAAATTTTAGATGAACTTGAAAATAAAAGAAGAAAAGAAAACAAGACCTCTAAATTTATAAGATTCCTTGAATCAGGATTGATTTATCTCGAGAATAATAAAGAAAGTTACAATATAGAGTTTTTAAAGGATATAAAAAGTCCTCATGAGAGTACAGACGAATTTTTATTAAAAGAACTAATAAATTTAAAAAGTAAGGGTAATAATGTATTCCTTGCGACAAATGATTCGGAATTACGTAAAAAGGCGATAAAGCAGCACATCAGTACGATTTTTCTTAGACAGAGAAAATATTTATCTATAGAAAGAGCTTAAAAAATATTAATAAAACTATAAAATGAATACTATATTTTAGAATATAATTTTAATTTGAGAATCTCTATTTATAATAAGTAAAAAGTGGTTTTTGAATCCAAATAGCATCGGAGAGAGTAATAATGTTTAGAAGACAGAGTTCCAAGCCGATATTATTTAAAATAATTACGTGTGGAGAGGGTGGCGTTGGAAAAACAACTCTTCTACACAGATACATAGAAGGTGTTTTTCTTGCTGACACTCGCTTAACTATCGGAGTGGAATTTTTCCTCAAAGAACTTAAAATAGAAGGAAAAAAAATTTTACTTCAAGTTTGGGACTTTGGAGGGCAGGAACATTTCAGATTTCTTTTAAAAAATTATGCTATTGGAGCAAGAGGCGCATTATTACTTTTTGATCTTACTCGAGTATCAAGCTTAAATAATATAGAACAATGGGTTAATATTTGTAGACAAAGCAATCCTGCAATTCCCATTATATTCTTAGGAACAAAATTAGATTTAGAAGAAAAGATTACTGTTGATGATACTTTTGCTGAAAAATTTGTAGAACAATATGGGTTTTGTGATTATCTTAAGATTTCTTCGAAGACAGGTGATAATGTTAACTTGGCATTTGAGTTGTTAGCAAAAGAGCTTATTAAAAAATTATAAAAAGATTGTAGTTTTAATATACAAAATTACAATCTATTCATCAGTATAGTTTTGATGTTTTCTTTATTTAAATTAACTGGATTGTTTTTTAATTGCGAATAATCCACAATTTTATCAATATCTTTTTCGATAATACCATATTTTCCTAAAAAATCAATTTCTAATTCTGTCGTCCATCTTTCTAAGACTTCTACTAGTTTCGTGCAATATTCAGTTATTTTATTTTGTTCCACATATTCGTTACCAGATAATAAAGCTCCTATCTGAGCATATTTTTTTAATGCTTGTCTACTTGCACTTCCTTGTTTTTTCAACATTTGAATATTCATTTTAGTAGCTTCAGAAAGTAGAGTACCACATACTACACCATGAGGAATTTTATAAAATCCTCCAATTGCAGAGGCTAATCCATGAACAATTCCTAGGCCTGCATTTGCAAGGGCTATTCCTGACATTAAAGCCCCATAGGCCATTGCTGCTCGAATCATCACATCAGCTGCACCAGTTGAACATACTAATAGAAGATTTTCGCTTATAAATTTCATCCCACTATATGCTAATGAATCTGTCATTAGGCTTCCTTTTGGAGAAACATATGCTTCAAGTAGTTGCGTAAAAGCATCCATTCCACAAGCAGCTGAAATTGATGATGGACAAGAAATCATAAGCTCAGGATCAATAATCGCAATATTTGGGATAAGATTATCATGACGTAAAGATTTTTTATAACCATCAGGACCTATTTCACTGATGACAGCGTTTTTAGTTGCTTCACTTCCAGTTCCAGATGTTGTAGGAACTGCAATATAGGGAATTTTTTTTCCATCATGGACTTTAGTTCCAACTCCTTCAAGGTAATTTTTAATTGAATCTTGTTTTGGTATCATTGCTGATATCGCTTTGCCTGTATCAATAACACTACCCCCTCCAATACCTATAACTAAATCTATATTTTCTTTTCGAAATTCCATAGCAGATTTATCGATAAAAAATGGTGAGGGTTCTCCTGAAATGGATATATTTAAATAATGAAAAGATTTGTTTTCTAAGGTAGAGATAATTTCATCCCATTTACCTGATTGTTTAAGTGATTTCCCTCCAATGATAAAAAGAACATTCTTTCCAAATTTTGGAATAGTTTCATATAGCTCATTTAGTTTTCCAGCTCCAAAAATTATATGTGGAATGCTAGCAAAATTAAAAGCAGGAATCATGAGATTCACCAATTAATTTTCATGAAATTGTGAAATTTATTACACTAAAAATGATTGATTTTAAATAGAAATACTATGAATCTGTTTATAATAGGTAAGATTTATAATTTACTCTAGATAATTTGTTTTATATCAATTTAGACAAAGGTGACTTATAATTAAAAAAGTTCATGAGAATGATTTTGAATATAGAGGTGGAGAATCTGGTGTGAAATATCTTATGAGAGGGCCTTCTATAGATTGGGGCGTTATTTTACTTAAACCTGGTGAATTAATGGGTGATACAGCGCATGGTCATAATATAGTTGATGAAACTTTCTATTTTATGGAAGGGGATGGTATTATGATAATTAATGACAAGGAATATAAAGCACCCCAAGGAACTGTTTTTTTATGTGAGCCAAAAGAAATGCATAATATTCGGAATGATTCTAATAAACCTATCAAAATTGTGTTCATAAAGGGTGATTATAAGCCCGAGGATAAGATTTAATATTAATAGAATAGAGTTAAAACAAGATGGCTAAAAAAAAAGGAAAAAGGAAAAAGAGAGGAGGTCCTCAAGAAGAACCTGTAGTTACACGTGTAAAATTCCCTAATAGAAAATTAGGAGAAATGTTTGGACGGATTGTAGGTATTTTTGGAAATGACCGAATGGAAGTTTTCTGCGAGGATGGGAAACATAGAATAGGAAGAATACGGGGAAAAATAAAGAAAAGAGTATGGATAAGGCTAGCTGATTTAGTAATAGTGAACCCATGGGAATGGGAAACAGAAACCGATGATAAACTGGGAAAATGTGAAATAACATGGAGATATATGAAACATGAGATTTCCTGGCTTGAAAGGAATAACAAAATACCCGAACTACTAGATATTAATAATATTCCCCTCTAGAGTTAAAAATATATTAGATTATTAAACTTAATTTTAATTTTAGTACGAATAAGGATTCTTATTCAAAGTGTAATAAAAAGACAAAATTTTTTAATTTTGTATTCTATAATAAAATTATACTTATTTTCCAAAAAATAATTTAATAATACCCAAATTCAAGTAGGATTCGTGAAATAAATGGTCGATCAAGAAGAGGAAATAAAAACAATCATTAGTAAAGATGAAATTGAAGATAAAGAAGAATTAACAACTCTATTTGCTGTAAGGACTACAATTAATCAAGAAAGTAACATTTTAAAACAAATATTTTATAGATTCAAGATCTTAGATGTGATTCCTGATATACGAGCTATGCTCGTTTCTCCTTTGCTTCCAGGTTATGTCTTTTTTGAGGCTCCTCAAAAGCGCGATGTACAGATAGCGGTTCAAGGGATTCCACATATTAAAGGAAGAATTGTACAAAATATTAAATTAACTGAATTGAAGCATGTCTTATTACCAAGAAGTGTGACAGAATACTTAGAAGAGGGTGATACTGTTGAAATAATAAGTGGAGTATTTGAAGGTTCACGAGCAATTGTAATGCGTATGCCTCACGATACAAGTTCGAGTGAAGAAGTAGTTGTGAGACTTCTACAAGAAGAAACTCCAATAACTATCAAAATCCATGGAGATTATTTAAAATTAGTCGAAAAGAAGCAACCAGTAGAAGCAATTGTTCCAGAAATTAAAGTATCTGGTGGAGCTATTACAGATTTAGAAAAAGCTATAACTTTTGAAGATGAGCTTGAAGAATTCGAAGAAGAGATTTCAGAAGGATATAAAGCTGAAGACGTTGAAGAATACGTAGATGATGAGGAGGAACTTGACGAGGAAGACGAATGGGCAAAATTCAATGGATTCTAACGACAAATCGTATTAAATTTTTAACTTATCTATTTTTATAATCCAGTAATCTGTTATTAACTTGAATGTGTAAACTCAAATAATTTGATTATTAAAGATTAACGCGTTTTTATCGAATTTTCGTGGCGTCTTCTATAAGAACTTTATTAATAAAAGAATTTTTATAGATAAACTTTTATTAGAGATATAAAATCGTTATGTGAAAAACCAACTAAATATTATCTTTATAAAATGATAAAAAATATCTTCATAATGAAAGGAAATACTGGTGAGTTAATCTTCTATAAAACGTATGAAGATATTTTTAACATCAAATTAACAAGTAGTTTCTTAAGTGCGATTTTTTCATTTGTAAAACAGACATTAAAAACCGAAGAATTATCTGAAATTGAAGTTGGGCTTTTTAGATTTATATTTGAAATTGAAAAGATTGGACAGGATGAATTGTTATTTGCTCTCTTTAGTGATAGAACAGATAACCTAGTTGAGATCCGAAACCAATTGAAGGAAATTAAAAAACAATTCATTAGTAAGTTCGATCTAGCTTTGCTTGCTCACAAGTTTAATGGAGAAATTTCGAAATATTTTGAATTTGAGAAGAATATCGATGAAATCATGGAAAACCATAGCCAACTAGTATCAATAGAAATTCAAAAAGAATTGTTAAATGTGTTTAATGAATTACATACCTTTTCTTCATTTGTGGTTTCTTCAGCTCTCTTAACTCAAACAGGAAGAGTAATCGTTTCTTCTTTAGAGCCTAATATACTTTCTGAAATAATTAGACTTCTTGAGGGAAGATTCATTTCGGGTAATTATAAAGTAAATGAACTTATCTCGTTAGAAAAATTTGGAGTACTTTCTTTAGTAGGAATAGATGATCATTTCATCTCTGTTATTCAATTTAAGAGTAATTGTCCATTTGAAACAGCGTTAATTATCTCAAAAAGACTTTCAAATAGAATACAGAAATTAATATATTAAATTATTAAACTAAAATTTTGTAAAAAATAACAATCTAATTTTTAATATCATTAATCCCATATACAAAAATTAAAAAGTTAATTAGCACTTTCCTTAGTATAATTATTAATCTCAAAATAGTATAATCACAAATTTAGGGGTAAAAAAATGTCAAGATATATAGACCAAGTAATTAATGATGAGATTTTAGATAAACTGAGCTTGAGGAACAGATATTCTTTCTTAAACAATAATCTCATGCCAATTTTGTCACCAGAGCAATTCAATTTTCTTAAATCAGTCCAAAAATTTTGTATGAGATATGAAAAAAAGAATGGCATAACTCATGGTTCCGATGAAGATGTCTACGATTGGATTCCCGATTTTGGAGCTGAAGGTTATATTACAAGAGCACATAATTTTGATATGATTGATGTTAGTTATAATTATTATGGTATTGTAGCAGACTTTCTTCGATATCTTTCTATCGATATGTTTGATACTCAATTTGCGATGGGGAGTGGCGCAACAGTTTTAGCTATTAATCCTATCTATGAACATCATGATAATGTCTCTGAACGATTAGAAGCTCTAAAGGATCTTGTTACAGGTAAAGCAGCAGGATGTATTTGTATCACAGAACCAGAACGTGGTTCAGATGCTGTTCATCAACTCAGTACCTGTGAAGAGCAGGAGGATGGGAGCTTTCTACTGAATGGTGAAAAAGTATATAATACCAATGCACCAAAATCCAAATGGGCAGTTGCTTATGCCACTGCAGAGAAAAATAATGGCAATTTAATGGCACAGTTTCTTATCAATACCAATTGGGAAGGATGGAAATGTGAACGAGTGAATATACCCTGGGTTCCAAAATTGTATCTGGGACATGAGTGGTTTGAAAATCTCAGAGTTCCGAAAGAATATGTTTTGGGAGGCATTGGTAAGGGAAGAGAACACCTCTTTGAAGGATTGGTTCCCGAGCGAATAGGAATAGCTTTTGGGGCTATTTCTCAATGTTGGGGTGCAGTATCTCATGCAGCGATTTATGCCAACATGAGAAAACAATTTGATCAAGAAATACTGAAGTTCCAAGGAGTTGGATTCCTCTTAACTGATTTATGGGCAAAAACAACGAATCTAACAATCGGATTGCTGAAATTCTGTGAAGAGTATGATAAGAAAATGGAAAAGTTTGAGGGAAAAATTCCTACAAACATTTCCAGAGCAATGGTTGCATCGGCAAGTCAATTTAAATATCATTGTACTAGTCTCTCCAAAGAAATTTGCTACGAAGCAGCCAACCTAATGGGCGGGGCTGGTTTATCAGATAATACTCAAATGCAAGATTATGTAAATATTTCTAGAATTCAAGAGATAGTCGGTGGAAGCCGGCAAATACAACAATACATCATGTCTATGGCATTACGCCAACTATTTAAGATGTTATAAGATTTCAGTTATTTTCCTTAAATTATTCAAATAATTAACAAATCTTCTCTTTTTTTTAACTTAAATTAAAAAAATTTCAATATAAATGTTTTAAAATCTAATTTTTATATTCCTTTTCTAATAGTAATTCCTTTTAATTCATAGTATATTCATATTTAATAATATATAATCTGAGAAGAGTTAAAAATGGAAAAATTTCTAAATGTGGCGAAAAATGCTTTTCCTCCCGTTTCTGGAACTGAAAAGTTAAAAGGATTAAAAGAAGAAGTTGAACTTTTATGGGACAAATGGGGAATCCCCCATATTTATGCAAAATCCCAAAATGATGCCTATTTCGCTCAGGGATATGTTCATGCGTCTCATAGATTATGGCAATTAGAATTTCTCAGAAAAGTATCTTCTGGCACACTTTCAGAACTAGTTGGAAAGGCTACACTTGATAGGGATAAACATTATAGAATAATTGGACTACATCGAATTGCTAAAAAAAATGCTGAAAGTTTTGCAAAAGATCCTAATAATGAAATCTATCAAGGATTACTTTCTTACGTAAAGGGTGTGAATGCAGGAATTGAAAAAGCTAAAGAACATCCACCTCTTGAATTTCATATTTTGAATTTAGAATTAAATGAATGGAAATTAGAAGATACTTTTAAAGTAGGGAGTCTAATTGAATGGGGTTTAAGT
>JBHLLG010000029.1:0-33031 GCA_048885925.1 Candidatus Hermodarchaeota archaeon | reverse complement strand
AGTAATTGTAGTAGCAATTCCAGTATCTATCTCTGTTTCAGCGTCAAAATCAACATCAGTATCTACATCAACATCAGTATCTACATCAACATCAGCATCTACATCAACATCAGCATCTACATCAACATCAGCATCTATATCAACATCAACATCTACATCAACATCAGTATCTACATCAACATCAGCATCTATATCAACATCAACATCTACATCAACATCAGCATCAATATCCATATCGACATCAGTGTCTACATCCACATCAACATCAGCGTCTAATTCACCAGTTCCGGTAATTCCAGATTCCATTTGAGCAAGAAATGTTGAAATTATTGATAATATTATCCCACCAAAAAACAATCCAACACACATACTAAAAAAGATATTATAAAATTCTTTATAAGTTGAACTTATAAATGCTAATATTAAACCACCAAAAAAAATTAAAAAGATCGCCATGCTATCTTTTTTCTTCCACTGAATTGCATAACTTTTACTGAAAATTCTTTTTTGCATTGTAATTCTAAACTATACCCTCTTTTTTATTAGTTCCAATAAATAAAAATCTATAATTTTAAACAATTTAAAAATTATAATTTAGTACCACATAAATGACAAAATATTGCATCCCTGTCAATTTTCGCCCCACAATATTTACAATAGTTAATCACAGGAATTTCTCTAGGTAATTCCTCATTAATTAATTCATCAGATTGTTTTTGAATTGGATCACGTATTTTATAGGGATTTATTTGTTGATATTGTTCTAAAGGTTGGTATGTTCTCAAATCCTCTCTTTTTGGTTTTTTATTTGTTTCACTTATTGACATTGAAATTGTACTTATAAAAATCAAAATCACAATAAATATAATAAATCCATTGAAGAAGATAAGTGGAGTAAAGCCGAATCTATTAGTACCAAAAGATCCAAAAAAGAATGAAAATAATACACCAAGTACTACTAAAGAAAAAATGAAGGCGACACATACACTTCCAGCGCTAGATCTACGTGAATTTCTTCTCCTAGAGCCAGCAACAATTGGTATCCAAGCCATTTTTTTAAAACTCTTATATTTTTTTATATTATTTTATATTTTTTTTTATTTTCTATATACATGTATATAACAATATATTTAAATGTTATGATCAATTACAAAACCGAAGAATATAGCTTTAAAACCTAAATAAAAACTATAGAGAGATATATATGAATATATATATTTATTTTTTAAAAACAGAAGAGATAAATATTTTGTTGGTTATATATAATTATATAAAGATATATATTCTTGATAGATTATAAAAAATAAGAATATAGTGGATGATTTTAATGGCAAAAGCCAATGAAAATTCTAATGATAAGAATAATGAGACCGAGGAAGATGAGTTAAAAGAATATGAACTAAAAGACAAACCGGTATATATCAAAGTTTCCGATGAAACACGTAGTTTAATAGATAAATATAAAGAACATGGAACAACCATATCAGATTTAGTAAGAAATGCTATAAAATTGTATGATGATTTTAATTCAATCTCACCTGAAGTTCAAGGGTTCATTAAAAAATATATGAAAGAAGATGAGACTGAAATTTCTTTTATAGAACGAGCAATTAAGTATTATGGAGATCAGAAAAATCTGGATAGAGATCTCTGGGTACGTGCAAGAGACGAGATGAAAATGATGTTGATTGGAAAAACGACCTTTAATCAATTAATCCATGCAGCAGAATCCCCAGAAGATAGTTTGCAAAAGCCATGGCGTAAAAATGTAGCTATTGATTTAATTCTATGGTATAATGAGGCTAAACCCCTTAAAAATCTTTCTGTTGAAGATATTATAAAAACAATTCAAAAAGTATGGGTCGTTGCGAATTACTTTCATACAATTGATGTCAAAAAGGAAACAGAGGATTTGTTTCATATATTATTTAGACATCGTCAAAATAAGCGCTATGGTAATTATTGGTTTGGCTATTTCACGGAATTATTTACCTCTGAAGAGATGCCGTTTAAATGCGAAGTAGAAGGACAAGTCTTTGATGAAACGATATCAATGACGATAAAAGTAGGCTATAAAAAAGAATAATCTTAATTTATTAGTATTATAAAATTTTTTTTTAGGTATTTAAATCGGAGTAAGTAATTTTTTATCTTCTTCTTTTTCTTCTTCAGAAGTAAAAAGATCAAACCAATCCCAAATTTCAAGAGAAAAATCTATGAATGCATGACCTTTAGCTGTAATGATATTACCATCTTGAATTATCCTTGTATCAATATACGTATCTCTTGGAAACGGGTCCTCTTCATTTTTTTCTTTGTAATTTTGTGGTTCTTCTGAGGTAGTGTATTTTTTCCCCTTTAATACACCACTTTTTGCTAGAAATTCTGGTCCAGCACAAATGGCTGCAAGTAATTTTTTTTCATCATTTAATTTTTTAATTAGATGTTTAAGTTCTGGGTTAAGAATTCTTATAATTCCTCCAGGAATTATTAGACCTTCAATTGGATTTAAGTCAGTGATCTCAGAAACTTTTTTATCTGGTAAAATTGTTAATCCACTAGAACTTCTAATCGGTTTTTTGTCATACGCAATATAGGTTAATTTATAATTTTCATTTCCATTTATTGGCGAACAAGTAAGAGCCATCTCAAAATCAACAAATCCATCATATAAAAAACATAAAATTTCTTTCATAATATATTCCATCCATATTATATATCAAAAAGATTAACCTAAGTCCTTAAATTCTTTTTCTGAAGGATGAGATAAATCTTTATTTTTTCGCGTGTCATGATAACAGAAATCGCAATAATCATTACCTTGCATTAATGTATGGTTTCTAGTTAGGAGAAAGTTCGGGTTAAAGTTTTTAGCTCTTTCAAAATCTTGATGACACATCATTGCATAACCAATTTCAGATCCAAAATCTTTCAAATTTTCAGCCCATCTACATTTTTTTACTTTAAAAATCAACTTTTCTTCATTAATAATTTCAAGAATAGCCTCTAAATCATGCCATCTTTCTGAAAAATCTTTAAAATTATTGGCAAGATCATGTAAATTATTCAGATCTTTCTTCGGATCTCTTCTTGATTGAGTTAATTCATCCACAAAATTTTTATAATATTTAATAGCTTCTTCTTGAGTCATTAATTTAAATAAAGAACTAACAAAAGAATATTCAAAATGAGTGAAAGTATGAATAAGGTTTATAACTTCAATTTCAATTTCGTCATTAAGAGCATTTTGACTATACATTTTAAAATCTAACAGAGTTAAAATATAATTGATACAAGCTTTCAATAATTTAGGATGTTGATTTAGGATTTCATAATCAGACTCAATTGAAACATTATAATTTTCATTCTTTCGATATAATTCATTCAAAAATTCAAATATAGCGGAAATTGAATTTGATATTTCATTATAAACATTTTTTAAAAAAGATTCTAGTGCTGTTAAACATAAAGTGATAATATCATGAATTTTATAAGTTATCTTTGCGTTTCGATTATAGGTCATAATTATTTTGTCATCATTTTTCATCTTATATCACATTATCTTTTTAGAAAAATCTCTAATTTTAATATTTTAAAATTATTATTTCTATAAATAGATTAAATCTATGAAGTTTTATTGAACTATGAATTTATTATTAAAACAGTTCAATAATTTAAACACTCAAATTTAAAAAAAGTTAAATTAAATATTAACTAGAAAGAATCTAATTAAATTGTTCTCTCTAAATTTTCTAATTCGTTTAAAAGTTTTAATTTTTTGTCTTTCCATTCTCTTCTTTTTTCTATTCCACAAAAACATGTGTTTATCGCCCCTTCTCCTTTATCTAAAGCTTCTCGTACGAAATTATATTCCCCGATCTCCTTATAACATTTTGCTACCGTAAGATATGAATTATAAGTAAACCAACCATATGGTTCAAGTTCTAAGGCTTTTTGTATCTCTTTAATCGCTTCATCGTACTCACCAAATTCCATTAAAGCTTCAGCATATGAATCATGAAAATTTCCATCATCAGGCTCTAAAGTAGTGAGTAGTTTTCCTGTTTCAATTGCTTCATTTTTTTCTTGAAGATATAAATGCCAGTATAACTTATTATTTAAGAGATCTACCTCATGAGGGTATTTTTCAAGTAAATCATTTATTATTTTTAATCCTTCTTTAAAGTTGTTATTCTTTTTATAAAGAAATGCTTTATGTATGGATAATTTAATTTCATATTTAGGAAACTCTTTTATAGCTTGATCTACCAGTTCTAAAGCTTTATCTATTTTTTCATAATCATATAAAATATTGTATTTCATAAAATGTAAATGAAGATCTTTAGGATCTAACTCAATAGCAGTTTCAATCGCTTCAAGCGCTTCATCATATTTCTTTATTTGATGTAAAACAAAACTCTTAAAGTGATAATATTTCGCTTTATTACCTTTATTTGAATCTAAAGAAATGGCTTGATCAATATCAACCAATACTTGATCTATTCTTATATTTCCTAAATCAAGTTGATAGATAATTTTATATCCAAATATTAAAGCTTTTGAAATATAGGATAACGGATGATCTGGATACTCATCAGATAATTTTTTACTGATTTTTAAAGCTTTATTAAATTCAGCTAATACTAAATTGATGTATAATAATATAAAATTATAAGGAATTACAAATTTCTCATCGTTTTTATTCGAATAGCTTTTTAGCTCTTCTTTCAGAAATCGAATTGCTTCTTGATGTCTGTTTGATAAAATTAAAAAAATTACTTTTAAGAATAATAAGTTTAAGTTGTTTGGTTCTGATTCGATATCAGAATTTAATTTTTCTAATACATTATCGAAATCCTTATGTTTCATTAAATATTTTGCTTCTTCGAATTTCTTTTCAATTTTAGGAGAAGAAAATAGACTTAATACTTTTAGTATTGAATAATCGATGTAATATTTGAATTGAGCTTGTTCTATTAAATCTTGCTGTGTACTATAGGATTGAAATACTTCAGGAATATCCCTCCAGGCAACTCCCTCCAACTTATCCAATGTATCTAATAACTTTCTTTCAGATTCTATTTTATAAGCTAAATTCTTTATATATTCAGGTAAAAACTCTCTTAATGGTTCTTTTAATCCCTCATGAAATAAATTATCACATATCTCCTCTAAAATTGCATTAACAGTAGAATTTAAACTTAATTTTGGAGCTCCTTTTGGAGTATTGACATATAATTTATTTAAATAGGTAAATTTTGTTATATGATCCTCAGTTATCGCACTAAGAACTTTCTCTATTTTCTCATTTGCTTGAAAATAATAAACTATGTTCTCCCCAGCCTTTAACCTAAAAAATTTTGTCGTATAGGCCTCTTTTTCAATAATTTGACGAATATTAAATTTAAGATCTAATAAATTAATAAAATATTTTTTGGAAAATTGCTCAGGTGGAATGTAATCAGGAAATTGATTTGGATGATTCATTGATAAAAATAACAATATCTTGTTAAATTCTTCCTCTGAATCTAAAGAACCTTTCAAATTTGCGAAAGGTAACTTTAAAATGTTATTTAAAAATCGAAATTTAACATCTCCGTCTTTTATTTTATATTTTTCAAAAAATGCAATTGTTTTTTTTGTAATCTCCTCGATTCTCTTGGCTTCTTCATCCAAAATAGATTGTCTGTCTAAATTGTATTGTTTTAACATCTTTGAGTATTCAGTTTTACCTTTTTGGGTAATTTGATATTCTTTCGTCTGGTCGTCTTTTTTTATTGAACCTTTACTTACTAATAATTTAATATTTTTTGATAATGATGATTGATTAATGAATACTGGACTATCACTATCAATGAAATCTGCCCATTTTAGATAATTATTATTATATGCCATCCAAAGAATTATATCATCATAATTACGCCCTCCAATAATAGTATCAGGCGGATAACTTAATTTTCTTTTAGTTTCCTGTGATCGAGATAATTCATTAAATCTTTTTTCTCCCTCTACAGTTATTTCATAAATTCCCCTTTTCGGTTTCTTTACAAATCCATTAGTTATGAGAGTTGCCATATAATTCGATAACGTAGATTGAGGAATACCAATTGGTTCCTCCATAAAATTCGACCATCCTACTGCTTCATTATTTTTAAGCATCCATAAAATAAGATGTTCAGTATTTTGTTTTTCACCTAATAACTGGGTTTGAATTTCTTCAGAGGGGTAGTTTATTTCATGTGTTCCACTCATTAGTAAACACCAAAGTTTTAACAATATATGATTAAGTTTTCTAATTTATAAATGTTCTGGTTCACTCTGTACTATGAACTTCTATTGGACTACAAACTACTTGCGAAGTTTTGTAATAGAAACTATAAATGTTTTTTTTGATTATAAAAACTTAAGAAAAAAAAATATCAAAACAATAAAAAAAGAGGTTTAAATAATGGCTCAAGCAGTAATAAATAAGGATGTAAGAAAAAATTGTGTTGATGTAGAAGAAGTTATCAAAAAATGTTTAAGCGATGTTGAAAGGGGAGATATTCAAAGATTAGAGGAACCATTAGAAGAAAAGAAACTTAGTAATAACATCTCAAGATTAATCTCTAAATATAACGGAATTTATCATCGAGATTTAATTCCCATAAATCGTGTTAAGCAGAAATCAGTATATAGGGTTTATGCAATTTATTAATATATAAAAACATATAAAAATGAAAAAGGAAGGTTGAAAAGATGAATAAAAACAGAAAAAGAATCATTATAATTAGGAATGATACGGCAAGTTATAATCTAAATTATAGCAGTTTCTTTAGGTAATTTTTTTTTATTTTTTAATTAAAATTAGAGGAATATGCGAAAATGGGTAAATTAAAGATACAATGTATAAAATGCGGTAATGTAATGAAGTTAGATTTCTCTAATTCAGTAGCAATTTGTAAGAAATGTGAAAAGCACGAATTTTGGCACATTGAACCTGAGGATCACCCAAAACTTAAAAATATTGAATAATTAATTATGATTTCTTATATAATAAAAGATGATTATCCAAACTTGAATTTCATCCTTAGTTTGATTTATAGTGAAGTTATTTTATTTCATATTTTTGAATTTCAATTAAGTGTAAAAATTGTAGAATAAATTTAAGTGATAGTTCAGAATTAAGTTCAGAGTTTATTTTAAGTTCATCTAATTAATCTATAAATAAAAATAGTGATTAGTATAGAATAATGAAAAATTTATATTCAAGAAGTAAGTTAAAATGGAAACAAATGTGACGAAAACAAGCTTTAGACATTATCTGTATTTTTTATTTGGGCAACAGTTTTCTATGTTAGGATCGTTGATAGTTAATTTTGTTATAACATGGTGGATTACTATAGAGACTGGTAGTGCAGTTTATCTTTCAATTTCAACCTTTTTGATGTTTCTTCCACAGATTATTGTAACACCATTCTCAGGAGTTATTGCAGATAGATGGAATAAAAAAGTGATAATAGTAATTTCAGATACATTGCAAGCGATGTCAACAACTTTATTATTTGTGTTTTTTTTAGTGGATTTTCAAAGTATTTGGTTTGTTTTAGGAATGAATACATTTAGGGCAGGGTTATTTGCATTTCAATATCCCACAGTGTTATCACTTATACCAACTATGGTTCCAAAAGAACACCTAAGTAGGATTAATGGGATAAATTTTTTGTTTAATGGATTAATTTATGCATTAGGTCCAATGATTGCAGCGACACTTTTAGCAATTTTTCCAATAACCCAAATTTTCCTTATCGACGGAATAACTTTCCTGATTGCACTTATCCCATTATTGATTATTAAAATTCCCAAAGTCTACCAGACAACTGAAGAAGCTGTCAAAAAATCGATGTTTAAAGACTTCAAAACAGGATTATTAACAATTAAATTGATCCCTGGTTTGCTTGCGATGATTTTATTTGCGATGGTATGGAACTTTATTCATAGACCATGGGCTGTTTTAACTCCATATTTCATTAGATATACACATGACGGCTCCGCTTTCAACTTGGCACTATTAATGATGGCAATGCAACTAGGAAATATAACTGGTGCTATTGTAATGTCAATTAAGAAAACATGGAAACATAAGATCAAGATAAATGTAATTGGAGCATCGTTATTCTTTCTTGGACAAATACCTGCGATTTTAGCTCCTAAAGGGAATTTTATTCTTATGATGATTTCACTTTTTCCAGGAGCAGTATTGTTTCCAATCACAGTCTCAACATATTTAGCAATCCTGCAAACAGTTGTTTCGAAGGATAAAGTTGGACGTATAATGTCGATTGATCATATGATTTCTATGGCAATTGCTCCGATTGGAGCACTTATTGCTGGTCCAATAGCAGAAATATTCGGGATAATTAATTTATTCCTTACATGCGCTATATTAGGCATAATATTTCCGCTTTTTGTATGGTTTTTCACAAAAATTAGACACCTTGAAATAATTGATCGCGAAAAGATGGCAGAAGCGGAAGCTGAAAAGAAGAAAGAAGAGGAAATTATAGAAATCCCTGAAGTTGTACAAATTGCTGATTCTATAGAATAAATTTATTTTTTTTTTAATTATAAAGTAAATATAATAATTAATTCTTATTACTCATGTTATTTTAAAACCTATAATATACCTTAAATGGGAGGTATCTGAAAGTCTCTTTAACTTTATTCTTAAATTCTTTTGAAATAGGTTCAAATCCATTTAAAGTATAAGTACTAATAGAAAAATGATCTGGTATTGTTTTTAATAAAAACATCTTTAAAGATTCCAGATTTTCACTACTATCATTTATCCCGTGTAAGAATAAGGAGTAAATCCCAAAATTACCATTGAATTTTGTTCTGAATTCTTTAATTCCTGCTAAAATTTTTTCTGAATCTACAGAATCAGCGCATTGATTAATCTTTGAGAAATTTAAAGGATCAACTGTATTCAAATTTATCGCAACTAAATCATACTTATAAAAATCTTTTCTAATTTTTACATCTTGAAAAAGTGCACAATTTAAGTAGATACCAATTTTTTGATTTGGATAAACCATTTTAATTTGTTTAACAATTTCTTTACATTTTGCATGCTTAAATGAGGTTTTTATTCTCTTAAACCATATAAAATCTGGAGCTCCTTCATTTTGAATATAATCTATTATTTCATCCATCACTTTTTCAGTTAGACTAACTGTACATGAACTACCAAAATTTAAGCTGAAATCAACTGATAATAATTTCCCCAAGTCAAAATCAAGAGTAACTGTTTCTATGAATTGGTAATCCATTTAGATCATTTTTCCGAGTGTTGATGATCCCCTTTTTTCAATTTTTCTATTATTATTTTTATTTCTGAAAGATTTTTTTCTGCTTCATTAAAAGCTTCATTAAAATAGAATTCTCTTAAATTTGGGATCATTCTTTCTGTAAGTAATTTCCCTTTCTCAAAAGATTCCAGTGCTTTATCATACTTTTTAAGTTTTTTATAACAAAGACCTAAGTTTAACCATGTCTGGAAAACAAAATCACTTGCTGGATCAATTCTTATAGCCTCTTCAAATTTCTCTATTGCTTGTTCATATTGTTCAAAAAACATATGAATGATGCCATAACTATCATAGGAATTACTCCAATTTGGATTAAGCTGGATTAAATGTTCCGCAGCCTCTAAAGCTTCTTCTTTTTTATTTAAATATGCTAAAATTATAGCTTTATTATTTATAATTTCCATCTTATCAATGAATATCTTGAGTAAATCATTGGTGGTCTTTAAAGCATCCTCATAATTTTTCTGTTTAACAAGAATACATGTTTTTAATTGACCAAGATTGAATTTTAATTGAGGAATTTTTAGATTTAATTCTTCAATCAATTTTAAAGCCTCAGAATCTCGATTTATCGCAGTTAAAAACAAAATTTTTCTAAGATAAAGATAATTTAGATCCGGTATTAATTCAATTGCAGTATTAAGTGAGTCAATAGCAATATCGTATTGTTGTATTCCATGTAATATAATTGCTTTTAAAATGAGATACTGAACTTTATTATATTTTAGTGGTTCAAGAGAGAGTATAGCTTCCATCAATTCTAAAAATGTATTAATATTAGATTGATCAAATCCAAATTTATAAATCAAGTTATATCCTTGAAATATGGATTTTGTAATGATTGATATTGGATGATCTGGATAGAATTCATAGAGTTGATTTATTATTTTCAAAACTTTTTTATATTTCCCTCGTGCAAGATAAGAAAATGCCAAAATAAATAATGCACTTGTATCAATTCTAGGATTTTTTTTTAAGATACTTAAATTAATTTTATTTATTATGAATTTTTTTGCCTCTTGGTATTTATTCATCCAGACATAAGATAGACTTTTAAGTAATAATAGCTCTTGATCTGTTGGTTTCAATTTAATTGCAGAATTAATGGGATTAGAAATGTTTTCAGAACTTTTTTTATGTGCAATCCAGTGATTAATAAAAAATATATACTTTGTCCGTAATAAAGGAATATTATTAGGATGCTTAGATAAACTTTCATCAAGATCACTGATGATTTCCTCTGCTCTACGCATTTTTATAAATAATTGAGCTTTTTGACAAAATAAAAGAATATTTGGCGCTTCTTTTAATCCCTTTTCGACAATATTTAATGAATTTTCATAATCATCCATTAGAAAGTATGTAATTGATTGGAATAAATATCCTATAACATCTTCTGGATACTTTTTAATAATTTTGTTGGTAATATTAATTGATTCTTTAAAATTATATTCTATAGTATTAAGGAGATCTTTTAAAATTAGTTTATGTAATTCATTGAGTTCTTCCTTATTCTTCTCATATAGTTCCCTTGCTTTTTGCACTTTATAATTATACAATAGTTCATAAATATCATCAAAAATTTCAACACTTTTAAGCCCATAAATCTCTTGTATTTCATCTGTTTGTAAAAACTTTAACTTTGAAGTATAAAAAATATCCAAAATGCTGAAAATTGATTTATCAAGGGTATAAGCAGATTCATCTATTTTACCAGTCTCTGTAGGTGTTGAAGACGGTTGAAATGTCAAAAACTCTTCAAAAATGTTTTGCCATACAAAACCTTCTAATTTTGCCTCGCTATCAATTAAGGATTTCTCAGTTCCTATATTATAAGCTAAATATTTTATATATTCAGGTAAAAAGTTCTTTAATGGTATTTCAAATTTTACATCAAACAAATAACCACATATATCTTTCAAAATCTTATCTAGTAAGAATTCAATGTTTAGAGAAGGATTATCTTGAAATTTATTTAGATAGGTGAATTTTGTAATATATTTTTCAACAATGGCATTAAGGATTTTCTCAAGTGGTTCATTTTTTTGAAAATAATAATCTTGTCCAGTTTCCTCTTCAATCTTAAAGAATTTTATCTTGAAAAATTGGTTATCCACAATCTCTTTAATATAATAATTAAGTGTCGTAATATCAATACTATAATTTTGGGAAAATTTTTCAGGAGATGTATAATTTGAATATTGATCTGGATGATTAATTGCAAGGAATAATAAAATTTTATTGAAATCATCCTCATTTCTTAACGTGGATTCTACTTTTGAGTAATCTAATGTTAGAACATAATTAATATATCGAAATTTTAACTCTTGATTCTTAATATTATACCTATTGAAAAATTCAGATGTTTTTTCTGTAATTTCCTCGACTCTTTTACTTTGTTGTTCTAGAATCGATTGACGGTCTAGATCATATTGTTTTAAAATTGTAAAATAATGTGATGTACCTAATGGAGTTATTATATATTCTTTATTTTCTCTAACGATATAACCTTCTTCTATTAATGAATTTATATTATTAGATAAGGCAGATTGATTAATAGAAAGTGGTTTTTGTTTTAAATCAATCCATTTACAAGAATAATTATTATATAACATCCACAGTATCCAATGATCGTAATTCCGCTTATTAAGAATAGTTCTTGGAGGATAGACCAAACGTCTTTTTCCTGTACTCATACTATAGGTTAATTCATTGAATCGTTCAGTTCCTTGCTTAGTAATTTTATATTTATTTCTTTCTGGCTTTTTGACGAAATTTTTATTCATTAATTTTCGCAAATGACTTGATAACGTTGATTCACTAATCTCTACAACAAAGTCAGACCACTCACAATATTCGTTATTATTAAGCATCCAAAGGATAATATAACTATAATCAGTTTTCCCTAAAGTGGGATTCAATATATCTCCTGGAGGATACATTATTCCCTTTGATCTACTCATAATAAAACCTATTTTTTTGCTTTTGTATATATAATTCGTTTTTATTATTTAAATTTTATACTTCAGACTGAAGTCCGAACTTTATTCGAAGTGCGAAGTATAAATCTATAAATGGAATTGAATATCTAATAATACTTGATAATAGAGACTATTTGACTGAGTTTTTTTAAGATGTTAGAAAAAATAGATATGGAAAAGGAAATGATCGTAAGACCTAAAATAGAAAAATTTGAGATATCAGATCCAGAACTTAGGTTAATGGATGAAGTTATTCGAGATTTTGCTCCTGAACTATCTTATTTATATCAATTTAGAGAGGATGAGGCGGAAGAACAACAGGTAAAGACAGGACTTCTTCATGAAAATCGTATATTAGGCATAATATTAAAGTTTTATCTAGATGGACAGGAAAAAGTAACTACTGCAGATGTTGAGGAAGAATATGAACGATATTTTAAAGATGTTGCTCGCTCTACAATATCAACATATTTAAATATTTTGGAAAAAGAATCTACTTTATATAAGGAGCGGGAGGGGCGAATAGTTTATTATATTTTTTCTGAGAATCCTCCTCTAGGCATTAGTTCTTTTTGGTTTCTTCGAATTTTTTGTATAGTACCCGTATATTTTGCAAGAGCTAGATTTTTTTCTAAGTTATATCTAGATGCAGAAAAACATATTCAACAATATATTAAAGATTCTAAGAAAAAAGACCAAGAAATTGATATTTTAATTCAAAATTTCAAATTAATTACTGGATTAATTATACTCAATATATTTAAAAATCGTAGTTCAAAATGCATGCTTTGTCAATTTTGTAAGAGAGAATATTATCAAAAATTGGAGGACATAATTAATAATGCTATAAGAGAAAGGTCTGATGTTTTATCGGATGAATTATTAAAAAATTTTATTGAAAAGTGTTCTGAAATTCAAATATTTGATGGAATTGATATTAATGAGAATAGAATTAAAGAAAAAATCTTAGAAGAGATAATCGAAAATGCTCATAAATATAACAGAGATTTAGAATTTCAGCGAATGCTCTCCTTCAGAAGACGAGATTTAAGCTTAAAGCGTAATAGAGGTTTGGAGGAAAATTTTTTATTCTTATTTGTTGACGAAAAAAAAATCGAGAAGGGTGTGTAAGAGATAAGCAAGATAAAGATAAAATGTATAAAATGTGGGAATGTAATGAAATTAGATTTTACTAATTCAGTAGCAATTTGTAAAAAATGTGAAAAGGACGAATTTTGGCAAGTGGAATTAGAGGAGCAATCAAAATTTGATATTAAAGAATAGTGAATTATAAATTCCGAGATATTGAACTATCATGGTCATAGACTAATTTATCATCTTTTCTTTTCCATATCATTATCCTAGAAGTTTATACTTCTAGGATACTTGATTAATTAGACATTTTTTTTCCTATTATAAAGGGATTTATGAAAATTGCATTTGAGACAGCTTAGTTCTCCTAAAAAATCACAAAATCTTGATATGTTGGAATGTCAAAATAAGACTTATTTTTTTCAATATATTGAAAATTTGGAATGATCAAGAACTACATAATATTTTGATATGTGGAAAAAATGAATTTCCTAAAACAATTTCAAAAAATATTTAAATAGAAGATTTTCGTTTTTTAATTTATCCATAATTTAGATAGAAAAGCTAAATAATAATCTGAGAAACAATTCATTAGTGTTTTTTTCACCATCACAGTGATAAATTTATTTTATCATCTTTTCTTTTCCATATCATTGTCCTAGAAGTTAATTATTACTTCTAGGATTTTTTTCTCTTATTTATTTTAATACCCCATTTCAATCTGTTGTTCTATTACTTGAAAATATAACTGAAAATAATTAGGAAAGTAGTGAACTTTCTCGCACTACAATCACTTTTAAATACTGTATTAAATATATTATAATTAAAAAGTTGTGAAAAAAAATTTCACAAGTGAAAAACAAATGAACGAAACAGATAAAGAGTTAGAAGTGCTGAGAATGAAAAAAGCTGAAGCTTTAATAAACCAACAACCGATGCCGAAAAGCATAGTTGAACTAAACACTGCTGAGGATTTTAATAATCTATTAAAGAATTTTCCAGATAAGGTAATAATCATTGATTTTTGGGCAGTTTGGTGTGGTCCTTGTATGTTTTTTGCACCAATTTTTAAGAGGCTTCAAGAAGAATTTCAAGAGGATTTTATTTTTGCCAAGGTCAATGTTGATGAAAACAGCGTTCCAGCAATGAAATATGGAATAACTGGCATTCCTACAACTTTGTTTATAAAAAATGGTGAAGTTTTAAATAAAGTTATTGGTGCTATGAATTATGATGGAATGAAGCAACTTTTAGAAAAGCTAAATGAATAAAGTATTACTTACTTTCTTTTTTTCTTTAATTATTTAATAATTATAAGGTGTATATAATTGGAAATAATAGATAAACAACTAAAAGGTTTTGGGAAGATAAACAATATCTTAGAGAAAAAAGAATCATATTCAAGTCAAGAATTATTTAAATGCATCCTCGGTTTGAATGAAATAGAATCTAAAATTTTTTGTGTTCTTTTAAAAAATCAAGATTTAACCACATCTCAGTTAACTGAAAAAATTGAAATGGATAGGAGCTCAATTCAAAAAGCTGTTAAAAGCTTGTTAAGATTAAAACTCATTAAACGAAAATCAATATCAATGAAAGATTATAATAAAACTCATAAGACAGAAAATGACAAAAAACAGGGATATCTTTATATCTATAATGCAAAAAACATAGATTCAATAAAAAGAGAATTTAAGAAGTTATTAGATAAATGGTACAATTCAATGTTAAACTATATTGAAAATCTCGAAAACTTGTGTGAATGCTGTGGTATAAAATTAGAACCTTGCTAACTTTTGAAATTGAATAAAAAAAAATAGTTGTCTATAAATTTTATTTTGCATTTTCATCTTCTTCCATGATATCTAACCTATTATCTTCTGTATCTTTAAAAATTGCATAATATCCTACACTAGGAATGGGAGTTTTAGGTTTGACAATTTTTCCACCACTTTGTTTTATTTTTTTAATTGTCTCATCAACAGATTTCACACCAATATAAGTAGTTATAGAGTCCTCCTTATTCTCCCTTTTTTGTAATCCCCCATTAATACCAGGTTCATCATCGTCGCCAGCTTTAATAAGCCAGTATTCGAGTGGACCCTCCCATTTTTCAATTTTCCAATTAAAAACATTTTCATAAAAGGTTTTTGCTCTTTTAGGATCATCAGCATTGATTTCAAAATGATTTATTTTGGGCATATTTCTACCTCTAATTTGTTAATTTTTTAGATTAATTTAGAATTTTAAAAATCTTTCGCTTAAAAAAAAATAAATTTTTAATATAAGGAAACTAAGTTTTGAAAAATATTTAATATAGAAGGGTCTTATAATTTTTTTTTGAAAATTTTAAATCTGTAGTACAGATTATTATTGTTAAATATGAATTATTTTACAAAAGAGATCTTACAATCTACGGTTGGAACCCTAACTAATCTTATTGATTTAAAGTTAGGAGAGGCATCTGCGATCATTTCAGAGTTTGGTGGTCGTCTTTTAGGTATTTTTCCAAAACAAGATTGCTATAGCCTATTATGGATAAATCCAAAAATTAATAGAACAATAAAAACAAGGAACAGAGCAATTGGCGGGGATAGATATTGGATAAGTCCTGAGCGAGATTTCTTTTACAAAGATCCTGAGAATTTTAAGGATTGGTATTGTCCAACTTCATTAGATCCCGCAAATTACGAAATCTTAGCAAGTTCAGATACATCATGCACTGTTTCAAGTAATATTTTTGTATTAAATCAAAGAACCAAGCAGGGATATCAAGGAGAAATTACGAGACAATTTAAACTCATTAAAGAACCTTTTTCTACTGGTATCAATCATATTGGAATAGAATTTTTGGATGATTGCATCTTTTTTACACCAAATCTTAAAATTAATGGATGGAGTTTAGCTACTATTATTAGTGGTGGTCCAAAAAATCCGGGAACTGTTTTAGTGCCAACTAAATCGAATCCAAAGCCAATATCTTATTTTCGTAAAATCCCGGAAAATCGTTTGAAAATCGAAGAGAATTACGTTGCTTATAAGATCGATGTTGATGAGATTTATAAGTTGGCTATAAGACCTGAAGATATCGATTTTTCAAGACACGCAAAAATAGGTTATATGCTAAAAATGCCTGATAGCGAGGAATATGGATTTTTAGTTAAACTTTCTAATGATATTCCGAGATATCAAAATGATTGTTTCGATGTTGCTAGAGATCATCCTAATGCTGAGATAGGTGTTATTCAATCATATAATTCTGAATCACCAGAAAAACCAATTTTAAATTATGGAGAGATTGAGCTACAATTAAACAGATTTGAAACAATTGAAAAAGCATCTCATGGGAAAGCAAAACACCAAATTTTTGGATATGTTGGTTCTAAAGAGGATATATTTGAAGTTATTGAAAAATACTTAAACATTGCAAATCCATTGTTATTTTGAAGTGATTTCAATCTCCCGTTGGTTTAATAGTGCTTTTTTCTATCACTAAAACTGATGTGCGAGATGGGGCTCTTGTTCTATGCATTATTCCTTTTGGAACAGTAAAACCCTGTTTAGTTTTTAACTCGATTATTTTTTCTTCCAAATCAATTATAAGTAATCCTTCGATAACAAAAAAGAATTCATCTTCTTTTTCATGTTTATGCCAATGGAATTCTCCTTCAATAACTGCTAATCTCACAACAGAATCATTAATACTACACAGGGAAACATTCTGCCATTTTTTGGTACATTTCTTTATTATTTTTGGAATATCAATAATCTCTAAGGGTTTATATTTTATTTCCAAATCTATTGAATATCTATTATCCTTATTCATTTTTCATTCTCTCAAACTTTTTTTCCCGAGCATAGATCTTTGATTAAAATAAGGGAATTATTTTTTTTAAAAATATGATTTAAATTAATTCATATCCTAAAAAAAGTTTAAAAAATCTTATTTTCGAATAATAAGGAGAAAAATTAAAATAATTTAAAGTTAGATATTTAACTTACTTCTCCAAAAACTAATTTTACTTCTCAATTCTTCTTTTTCAGTGTTATTTAGCAAATTCTTATTGCCTTTTAGAGAATCAATAGCCATTCTTATTTGCCTTAGAACAGCACTGAATCCTTTTTTCTCCAGTATATCATCTTGTAATCTTTCTAAAAGTGGAGCAATATGTTCACCAGGTAAGGTATCAATTTTTCCTGATATATTATCAAATTGAGTTGAAATAAAAGCATCTGAGCCTATTCTCGTTGTTGATTGAATCTCGGGTGAAAATTTTTCAGGTGATATCTGAGATCTTTGAGGTTCTAAAGGTGTTGGAATAGGTTTAGGAGGAATTTGTGGAGTAACTTTTGATGTTGATGGAATTTGTGGTTCTTGGAATTGAGATTGTACAACACTTGGTGTAGGAGCTTGTTTTATTGCTTTAGTAATCTCTACCTGTTCATATTTTTTGCTTTGAATCCAAACATCCTCTAATACAGCAGCAAATAATTTTACATGCTCTTCTAATACTGAACCCATTCCAGCTATTTCAATTTCTCCCTCTTCTTTTTTCGATACGACACATACTACTACTTCTTCGAAATCTTTGTTAATTGACCATAAGTTCTCTCTGCCATAATGTCTTATAGTCATATTGGAATAATCTTCTAATTGTTTAAACCTTGATTGATCTTCAGGATTTTTTAAATCGAAATTTGTAGATATCCTAATATTAATATGTTTTTGGAGTTTTGTTAATGCAATTAAATCAATATTTTGTAATTTTGGAGCCACAATATGAACTCGCATTTTAACTCTTGATAAAGATGCATTGATTTGTGCCATCATTCCTTCAACGCTTCTTACAAACCAAACATCTTTAAAACTTAATAATGAAGCTTTCTTCGAACGCTCCCAAAATTCATTCATCGTTAACTCGGCACTAGTCAACTGATTTATAATATTATAAATTATATCATCTTGTATTGATTCAAATATTTCCTTTTTGAAGAGATCCTTTAATTCCTGGATTCCTGTAAGGATATCATTGTAGACACCTGAAACTCTATTTTCTAAATCTTCTAATGTATTTACCATTCCTGACTTTATATCCTCAAAAACGCTCCCCAGATCAGTGCTAATTTCTCCGGCAGTACTGGTAAGGCTTCCCAATTGATTTGTGACTTGATCTAACATATTCTGTGTAGTTTGAACAAATTTATCTCTGAAAGATTTCGTAATTTCTGCAAATTGCTCTTCAATTACTTTAGAAACTATTTTTTCAGCCATACTACTCAGTGCTCCTATTCTAAATTGCTTTTCGAATCTAGTTGCAATCTCTGATTTCACTGAATCTAATCGAGTTGCCATAGCTTCAAAATCTCTAGTTATATCAGCAGGAACAATTTCCTTTAAGTTTATTATAAAACTTCTAACATCTCGGAATCTTTTAACCTGTTCAAGTTCATTTTCAAATCGGTCAAATTGACTCTTTATTTGAGCAGGTAATTTTTCCTTCATTATTTGTAGGTAAGTTCGATAGTCATCCAACTTTTTTAGCTTTGCAGAGTGCTGCTCTAAGGAATCGAATTTTACTTGTATGTTTTGGGGTGCAATTTTTTGAAATGATTGTATTGCTTCTTTGAACTGATGGATTTGACTGACAAGAGCAGCATATGGAGGTAAAGCCTCATAAATTGGTGTTTTTCCTGGAATTTGTTTAAGAAGACCTTTTTGATGTAAATTATTTGCAATTTCTACGGCTCGATCTTCAGGAACACTAGCAAGAAGAGCAATTTCACCAATCATGACAGGACCTCTGCCTGTTATTTTATAATATGTATCAACCTCATCTTGAGCTAGACCAATTAGTTCTAAAACTTGCTTCGTTGCTGAGTCTTCCCTGCCTGACAAATTAATCATCACATCCTTTTTACTTTTTATATGCTTTTTCGAGAAACTCTAAATGTTTTATTGCTACTTCCTTTTTTAATTTTCCTTCCATACGATCTTTTCGAATATTTTCAATTAAATACTCAGGATAAAAGGTTTGAACAGTAATATCTGTTAACAAGAATACCCATAAAGTATCTTTACTATCTTTTATTAACTTAATAATGTTATCATTTTCTAGTGCTTTCAAGAAACTTCCAACTTGATCTATACTCTCTCCAGGAGCTTTAGGAATTTTATTTAATGGATATGCTCTTTCCCGGAATAATGTAATATAATCATAGTTATCTGGATTCATTAGAATTTGAGCAATCTTTAAATTATCCTCAAAGCTTCGCCTGTAATCCTTGAAAAAATTATTAACTTCTTCTAGATATTTAGTTGCAACTTCTTGAGTTGGAATATTTTTCTTAGCATCCTCAACTAATTTAGCTACTGGACTTCTAAAGATAACAAAATCTGTTAGAAGAAATAGGGTTATATCTGTATCACCTTCAACCCAATCTTGCATTATTAAACCAGTTTTGATAAAAGGATCCAAAACATATTCGATATTTGGAATTATTTTTTGTAATTTGTCCTCTATAATCCCTTGCAGTTCCCTTCTAAATAATGGTCTTTCCTGTAAAGCTTCCAATATAGTCCGGGCTTTTTCACTACTATAAATTTGTGCTAACCTTTGCTCTTTTGATAAGTTCTTTAAGCGATCTAAGAGAATTAATGTGTTTTTTAGATATAGCTTTATCGTTTTTACAATTTCATAACTTTCCGATACATTAGTGCTCATTTGTCTTAAGTAATTAATTACATCTTGATTAACCTCATTTAATACAGTTTCACCGAATATCTCAGGATCCTCTCCCAATTCTAACATTAAATTTATCATTAGCGGCATATCAGATTCCAAACCAGTAAAGTAGCTCCAAACATTTGATCGTGCTTTTTCTAATCGTACTAAAACATTTCCTGCAGCTCCCGCACCGGTAATATGCGCATAAAAAATTCGCATCATATCGTCTAAATCAATCTTAAGATCTTCTGGATAACTCAGTTTAACAATTAAACCCTTGTCTTCAGTCCATTCTGTAATAATAAAACCATGTACCATTTATGATTCTTCCTCTTTTTTTAGATATAATTTATCATTTTGTTTAAATACTCCAGTCTGTAGTATATCGATATGTAAAAATTGGGTTTGACTCTGTATACTTTCTTTAACAATCTCTTCACGTTGTTTCACTAAGATAGGTTTTGTCTTTTTAGTTTTTTGAACTTTTTTCTTTAGTTTTCTTATTTTCCTTACCATCGGAGGATATTTAAAGTGTGTTTGGTATAGAGTAAAGATTATAACCAAACCTAAGATTGCACCAATTAGAATATATATTACCCAACCCAAATCAGGTTGAGGGCTAGGAACATAAGCTTCCACATTTAAGGTAATTTCAAAATCCTCAAATTCATAATTATCACCAGCATATACCGAAATTCTTATTGTGTAGAGACCTTCTGGTGGATTTTCAATCTCACCTTCATATATTCCATTATTTTCTGTTAAAACCCTAGGAACAGCATCTAAGTCCCAAGTATAAGTGATTATAGCACCCCTTATCAATTCATCATTATCTGTATCATTTAACATAATCTCTAATTGAACATCTTCTCCCACATCGATATCAATTGTTGGTTCTCCAGATACTGTAATGACTTCTGTATATATTTTTCTCACGATGATCGTTGGATTAATTAACTTAGTTTGAAAATTTGTTTTTGTAGCTTCAATATTTAAATAATTTGTTCCTATACTTAATTCTTGGGTAGTATTGATGCTAACTGAATAATTATTTCCTAATTCTTTCAAATCCTTTATAATTCCTACTCCAGTTAATTGAATTTCTGCTCCTGATATATGGTCACCTGTTTGATTAGTATATTTTACAGTGATAGTTAGATTTTGACCAATGGGAATCGTAATAGAAGGAGAAAGTGTCTTATCCTCACCATTTAGAAATAATTGCAAATTGGTTTGATAATCTGGAAAAATTATTGTATACGAAATATTAAGATAAACATCATCAATAGAGATTTCAATAGTACGATTTAATTTAAAGTCATCAGCGATGTATACTTGAATAGAAAGATTAATGTTTTTATCTTCATCTATAAGATAAGTCATGTCAAATCCCCCTGATTTTGCATCTTGATAGGTTGTGGTAGCAGAACTTAATTTAATTGTTTCTGAATGTTTATTGTTATTAATATTAATTCTGATTTCAGAATTTGGGGATGAATAAGGCCAAGTTTCATTTATTTTATATTTAAATCCAAGTAAAGCCTCATTAACAACGACTGTATCGTTACTTATATCATTTGGCTTATCTGCATCTTGATTCCATGATATAGTGGATAATTTATCTATCTTTTTTTCATATGTGAAAGTCAAATTAATAGACTTAATTCTAAGCGTGGTCCAATCATCATAATCTTGACCTGTATAATCATCTTCACAATTAATTTCTATTCCCACTATTATTGTAAAGTTATCATGACCTGGATCGTTTTCAAAAATCTTACTTAAATAATAAATTAAATCTTGCTCATCTCCATAAGGTTCAATTTGCTTATCATTATAATTTAATAAAGGAGGAGAATTACGACCTAAATCATTTGTTTGATTATAAGCAATTTTATAGGTATTAACTACATTTAAATCTGCAATTTCAACATAAAAGAATGCATGATCATATATTCCTGGTTGGTTTATATTTTGTTCTCCATTATTTGTTTCTGTAGTAGTATCTGTAGGCGTGTCAACATTATCATCCACAGTAGCATTCATTATTGCGATAAGAGATGCAGACGTTATTTCATATTCAGACATATCTACATCCATGTTAACATTATATTTCCAATATACACTGGCAAACTGGTCAGCTGTAGCATCATGCCATGAATGTGACACATAGAAACCATTATTATCAATAATACATGTATCAGGATTTATTGCTGGTTCTGTTTTATTGAATTTTTCCCAATTACCACTATTGGCGATATTTATTGGATCATCAATTGTTTTTGTCCTTTTCTCACCTATAACCTGAAAATTAGCTTGTTCCTCAGAAATATCTATACTTGCTTCAAGATCGTCAGGATCTCCTAATAACCCTTTGCTTGATGTCCAATTATCTGTAGATGTGAAATATGGATTTTCTATCCATTGTCTTATATATGATTCTTGCGCAGAATTATTTATTTGTTTTTCATTAATTGATTCATTAGAATTATTTATTAATTTTAACGAAAAAAATTCCAAACCCAGTGAAAAAACAATACTTAACAATAATACACAACCAATTGTCTTTCTACTTTTCCTCATTTTTTAATCATCTTCTTTGGGTAAATATTGACTTTTAAATTTGTTATGTTTAAGTATAGGTTTTAGATATAATAGATTATGATTCTAATATAAATACGGAATATAAAAATGTTTATTTGTATTTATTTATTTAAAATTCTTAAATATTTACGTGATATCGAAAAGAAATATTACTCTTAAAAAGGGCTTTTTATAAATCCACCATCTACTTGTATTACGGTTCCTGTAATATATCCTGCCATTTTGGAAGCTAAAAACACAACTAAGTTGGCTAATTCTTCTGGTTTTCCTAATCGTCCCATTGGAATAGGATCCATCCAAGTTTTCTCCACATCTTTATGTGATTTTCCTGTGTCTTGTACGGTTTTATTGATTAATTCCTTCATGCGATCTGTGAGAGTTGGTCCAGGACACACAACATTTACTAAAATATTATACTTGCCATACTCATTTGCAAGTGTTTTAGCATAACCTACAACTCCTAAACGAGTTGTATTTGACAATACCAAATTATTCAAAGGTTGTTTTACAGAAACAGAAGTGATGGCAATAATTCTCCCTCCATTTTGTTTTTTCATGACAGGAAGTATTAGCTCAGTTATCCGAATAAAAGAAAGAAGATTTAAATCAATCGAATTTGACCAATCTTCCCGAGTTATTTTCTCAACTGGTCCTGAAGGAGGACCACCAGCGTTATGCACTAAAATATCAATTCTGCTAAATTCTTCTATGGTTTTTTCTACAAGATTTTTTATATCTTTCTCATACATTAAATCAGCGAAAATTGATAAGACTCTATTATTGGAGCTGCCCGATTTTGATGATTCAAGTTTTTGCTTGGCAATTTTTAAATTTTCCTCGGAATGGCTGCATATTATTACATTAGCACCCTCTTCATAAAATCCTTTTGCACAAGCAAATCCCAATCCCTTACTTGATGCTAAAACTAATACTACTTTATTTTTTAAACCCAAATCCATTTTTAATTACCCCTTTCTTTATATTGAATTTGAAACAAAATCTGTAAACCGTGAACATTTATTATAAAATTGATTACATCTATTACTACTTTCGGAGCTTATACACTCTTTTGCATAAGGACAAACAATATCTTTTTTTTTTAATTTTATCATAACTCTATGTAACCTCTTTTCAATATCATCTCTCATAAAATTACACCCTCATTACTCCCTTATTCCGAATTAATTGCTTGTGTCTGCGTTTTTTCCTATTACTGCTTCTTTACGATCTCCCTCGAGAACTTCTAACTGCTGTTCCACTATTTTCGCTTCTGATCTCACATATACTCATTTTTTCATTTTGTTAATATAAGGAAAATAGCTTTCATTAAAATTATTAGGATTTTAATACATAACATTTAAATCTGGATTTAAAAAATCAAATTCCTATAATTCGCATGAAAGATTTTAAAAAGATAATTTTATAAATTCAAATAATTATAATAGTTTTAAGTATTGAAGAATATATAATTATAATAAATATCAAATTTCTTGAAAAGGTGTATAATAATAAGTATTGACACTAAAAGTTTCGATAATATTCTCAGCAAGATAATAAAGAGTGAAAGTGGTATTAAAAAAGTTATTTTGGTTGACAGAACAGGACTTACAATCGCAAGTGTCTCGAAGTTTTCTTATTTCCCTGCTGATGTTGATGGGATTGGTGCAATAGCAAGCGCTGTATTTTGCGCATCAGAAGAGCAGGGTAAGAATTTAGAATTAGGTAATCTTGAAATTGTTACATCAGAATTCAGCGGCGGTAAAATCTTTGCGTCTTCGTGTGGGCCTAAAGGAGTATTGACCCTAATCTCTGACCCAGATATCAACATTGGGTTGATTAGGTTAATTCTAAAACGATCAGGAGATGAATTGAAAGAAATTTTGGATGAATTTCTCTCAGAGACTATGGAAGTCATGGACAGTGGATTGGATTTATCAGATCTTGACCAACTTACACCTGATTAAGAGATTTAAGATTTTTTTATAAATTCATTTTAATTTATGTATCTTATATATTATTTCTTATCCTTAAAAGTTAAATCATAGAAAGAAGATTAATTCTTCAAATTCATAATGTCGAAACTAAATTCTTGATTTTAAAAAATTTTCAGAGAAATTCAAAAAAATTTATCAATGGTATAACTTCAGTAAATTTATGTCATTGATAAAAAAATTAGATTTCGAGTCAGAATTTTTCGATCTGTATAAGCTTTCAGAAAGTGCTTATGGTGCTATTTCTAAGGAAGATTCAATGATGGGTTCAAATGCAGGATTCATAGATATTGGAGATTATTTAATTATTATTGACACAACTTTAAATGCTAATGCTGCAGAAGATTTGAAACTGGCATCAATGCAATATACTCAAAAAGAGCCTAATTTTATCGTGATAACTCATTATCACATGGACCACATTGTTGGAAACTCTATATTTGATAAATCAACTCAAATATTCACCTCAGATCGAACTTTAGCAAACATAAAAAACTTGAGTAAAAGATCATTTGAAGAGTATAGAAACTTTGAGCCTGAAAAAATAGCTGAATTGGAAGAATCACTCAAAACAGAAAAAGATGAGTATAAAATTTTAGATATAAAAAATGATATTAGATACTTAAAAGGTATTCGTACAATAGAATCACTTAGAGAGCCGAATCTTACGTTCAATAAAGGATGTGTTATATATGGGGTGGATAAATTAGTTCATTTAAGAACTTTTAAGAAAGCTCATACTGATGGGGATGTTATAGTTTATCTTCCTGATGAAAAACTATTATTTGCTGGAGATCTTTTATTTGCAAACCGCGATCCATGGTTAGGATCGGGAGACCCTGAAGGATGGCTTTCTATACTTGAAGAATTAATGGCACTTGATTTTGAAATTGTTGTACCAGGGCATGGAAATTTAGCTTCTAAAAAGGAGTTTGCCTTAGAAAGTGATTATATTAAGGAGATAATCGATCTAGTTAAAAAGAGGATAAAAGCGGGTAAAGATCCAACTCAAATAAAAAGAGAGGATTTTTCTAAAGAGTTACAGTCTTGGAAAAGTATAATCTTTAGGTGGAATCTTGATTTTCTTGCTGAATTTTTTAAAAAAGGGTAAAATGTCTTTTTAATAATGAAATAAATTAAAGAAGATTTTTTTCCTTTATAATTTTATAATATTTTTCACGCTCTTGACGGACTAGTTCAATATCATTTTTTAATTCCATTATCTCTCGTTTCATATTATCTTTTTCATTGGTTGCGCCTAATAGCTTATTTTTTAATTGCTTTATTTCATTTTCTAAATCTGGGATTGATTCGCTTTCTCTTTTTGCTTTTAATTCTTCGAATTTCAATTTTTTATTTGTTTCATTCAAGTTGTTTATTTCTTGATGTAACAGTTCATTTTCCTTTTTAATCTGTTTTATTTGATCAAGAAGTTTTACTGCACCGTTTTCAATTTCCTTTCTATCATTAATTGTAGATTTTAATTTGTTAATTCGTTCATCTTTCTGTTCTAATGCCAATTTTTGAACATCTACTAATCTTGATAATTCTCTATTTTTTGAGGTTAATGTAGCATTATATTCATTTAAATCAGCCATCTGGGAACTCCAACCTTCTAGCTTCTTATATAGTTCTGAGACTTCAACTTTTAAAGCTTCAACATTCCTAAGATGTTCGGATCTATCAGATACTAACATCGATACTTTTTGAGCAAGATCGTTAATTCGTTCTTTTTTCTCTCCAATTTCTTCCTGATATTCTTGTCTTTCTTGCCAATATACATCAAGCTCACCTTTCTCTAAAAATTCATAGGATTTAGTAAATAAGTCTTTAAACTTTTTTTCTTTTCTTTTAGGTAGTAATTCAAAAGCTATTCTTCTTACTTGACCTTCAAAATTTCTAGGAAGCATATCTTCATCAGATAAAAAGACTGTAATGACGTGGTCACCCTTTCCAATAAAGTGTTTAGAAGTATGACCAGTAAAAAAACTGGCTACACTAAGGTCACGTTTGATCTGCATTTCAAGATAATTAGGTCCTGTCCGTATCTTTTTATGTTCTTCAAAAACAGTTGTTAACATTGATTCAGTTACGCCTAAATTTTCACAGATATTTTCTGGATACTCAATATCAATAGTTAGTTCTGATTTCTTATCAAGATTTAGAATAGCAATGCCTTGCAAGGTATAAACCTAAAAAAATAACTATTTTATATACTTCCTTATTTAGAATATTGTTTTTCACTTTAATATTAATTACTATAAAAAAAGTATTGTATAGAAGTTTTGAAGGTTGAAGATTTAATTGTAAATATGTGAAAAGGTCTCAACAGTCTTAAGAAGATCAGTGGCTAAATAGTTTTGCTTAAATACAGAAGCAAAAAATGCACGGTCTTCAGGATTAAAATAATTATAACCAAATTTTTTCCATTCCATTCCAGAGAGTAAGGGGGCAAAGAGAACTATTTGATCCTTCACTAAATTCATTAATAATAAATTTCTTTCTTGTTTAGTATTATTAGATTCAATTGTTAGTAAAATATCTTCGTTGAAAGTATCCCATGAATCCTTGAATTGTATACAAAATCGTTTAATATCAATTTTATTTTCTACAATTAGTCTTGCTAAAGCCATGATAGAGGTTTCATATGTACTTCTTTTATCTTGATGAAATGAAGGATTAGAAATAATTATACTTGGGACCGAACTTGAGGCTATCTGATTTTGAAATGCACTATATTCAGGTAAAAGTTTTATTTGATTCAATCCGAGTATATTTCTTACATCTTCAAGCGTTCCACCCGTATCAAAAAATTGTTTATTAATAATATATTTAAGAAGTTTTTGGGCATGAGCATCTCCAAAATAAGGATAATCCGTAGCAAATAGGAGATACTCCGACCATGTCCGGTTATCCATCCTTAACTTATTATTCGACTGAAACCATTTTCTAAAACTTTCAAAAAAGTTTCCTGCACCTGCTCCATGTAACATCGAAAGATCCCCATATGTATTGGGCTGAACTATTGTATTATATACTTCATAATCATCAATATTTCCTTGAGCAAAATGAGCAATCACAACTTTAAAGTGGGGTAAAATATCCGGAAAATTAGATTGAATTATATTTCTAGCAGATGTAATTAATTTACCTATCTCTAAAATTGATCCTCTTCCTCTTGTATCAAAAATGATCGGCATAGAATAACTCGCAGCTTCAATAAGAACATTTATTACTTTTTCAGAGGTCATCTTATCTATATATCCTTCTGATCGAGGGTGTAATTTCAAACCTCTTAGTCCTAAATTTTCTCTTATATATTTTACTTCATTGATGGCTTTTTGACCTTCCATGGGGTCGCAACGACCATATCCTATTAATTTCATAGAAAAAGGAAATCTAGTTGTAAAACGTGAAATGTTTATATTACTAGCTCTATATAATGCTTCAGAATACTTATCTCGAAATACATCTTGGAATGGAAAACAAACGCCTTGATCGACAAATGAATAAAACTTGGATTTTTCTTTTAAGTCTGAATGGCGCTTTCCTAATGTCTCTAGCTCGGAATACAATTTGTCTGTAAAAGGAAATGGAGTAAAAGACCATGAAATTTTTGTAGATAGTCCATTAATTCTAGTTGAAAACGATTGTTCTCCTGTTTTTTCCCAATCAGCTTTGATTCTTCCTTGAACATTACCCCAGAAATCAAATGTCCCTACTCCTGGAGCCAATGGATTCATCATGGTTGCTCCATCCACATCTTGACCAAGATGTGAATGAGCATCGATAATTATTATATGCTCTACTTTTTTTTTTCCGCCTTGTTCTATTGTTGCAGTTAACACTGATATCTCCTTTTTCTTCTTTTATTATTTATATTATAATTGAGTTTTTCAAAGAAATGCTTTGAATGAAAATTATAGTTCTTTATACTTTTTTCTAAATTAATTATAATTTTCAAATTATGCTATTTAAAATATTAAAAAAAAAAAAGACTTAAATTTCTTTACAATGAGTCTTATTAAATTAAAACTAAAAATATTAAATTATATATCACTCGAATTAAAATCAAAAACTTTGAAACTTTTCTATTATAATCAGATTTCTATTCCCAGAATTTTTTCAATTTCCTAATTTAAGAGAAAATTTTTAATTTAAAGACCATTTCAGTTAATTAAATGAACTTATCAGCAATAATAGTAGTCTTGATTTTATTTGCCATTTTGATGGCTTTTTTTTCTCAAGATAAGTTCGATTATTTCCCTATTGCTTTAATCATAGGAACCATCGCAGTTGTTTCGATGGTCATGCTTTTTGATGTTACAGAGGGAGAAATTCTTGAATTTATTAATTTTGACACTTTAATTTTCATATTTGCTATGCAGATTATCATCTATTTTGCAACTAATGACCGTGTTCTAGAATATCTTTCTATAAAGTTAATCCGAATCACGAAGGGGAATAATAGATTATTCTTCTATATGATATGTCTGTTTACTGCCATCATAGTTGCCTTTATCGAGGATTTAACACTTTCATTAATATTAATGCCGTTGATCTACAGGACATGCCGAATTTTAGAAATACCTGCTGGTACTTATATGATGGGAATGACCATTACGATAAATATCGGCGCAATACTTACACCTATCTCCAGCTTAAAAAATTTAATTATCGCCAAGGAATTCGGATGGGGTTTTGGTGAATATCTTTCCAATATGGGCATTCTATTTATACTTACCTTAGTATCAACTATTTTCTTAATGGATTATTTCATATTAAAAAAAGAGGAAAAACCTACTGAAAGAAACAAACAGATACTAATGTCATTTCTCGACCCAGGAATTGTAATTGAGGATAAAAAGTACTTTTTTTTGACTTCAATAATTATTCTTTCTACTTTTATCATCATGTTTTTAGGATTTGAACCTGCTCTTGTTGCTATCATTTCAGCAGCTATTCTACTTCTTGTTCATTCCAACAAGATTCACTTCTCGGATCTTAAGAATGATATCTCGTGGAGAATCATCATTTTATTCGCAATATTGTTCATTCTTTCAAATTCTTTAGCTAGATTTGGTTTTTCAGAAATGATCTCCACAAGTTTGGTTAATCTAATGAACAATAACATTTATCTTGCTGTATTAATCACACTAAGCATTTCTTCTCTCTTATCAGCTTTTCTAGCGGGTACTCCCGTAACAATTATTTTACTCCCGATTTTTTCAGCAGTAATAGGACAAGGCTTTTTCCCTAATCCAATTATAATCGCCTTCATTAGTGGCGTTAATATGGCGGGTAACTTTTTACCACAAGGTTCAGCATGTGATCTTCTCACTCTCTCTTTAGCAAAAAAATATAAAGTAGTGAATTTAGATTACAAACGCTTGCTAAAAAATGGTGCTCTTTTTGCTACTCTTCACTTCTTAATAATATTGGGATATACAATGCTCTATACCTTAATTTTAAGGTGAGGGAATTTAAACAACCATTTCTCTTTAAATATTATTATTAATTTTTACCTCACTAAATTTCTAAAGGTAAAAAGTAAACAAATGAAATTATTCTCTCATCTCTTTTGGAAGGGTTAGAGTCCCAGTAAGTGGGTTATTTAAAGGATCCTGGCAATATTGAATGGTAAAATAAATTAAATCATATAAAATGCTTGGGTTTTCTCCGTTTTTCAATTTATAATCATAAAGAGAAAGTTGATATTCTGCTTCTGTTATAGGTGGCTCTGCATAAGAAACACTCCCAAAAACAGATTGTAAGATGGGTTTCATAAATGGAGAATATAAAAAACCTAACTCTTTTAATTCATCCTTTAAATAGAAAAACATTCTCTGAACTGCTTGCATCATATAGCGTATTGGCCGATCAGAGGGTCCCAAATATTGTTTTGCAAACTCAGGATCGTATTGAGCTAGTTTTTCTCGAGTAAGATCAGGAGCGGGTCGAAATAAAGAAATTAAACCACGTTCAATAGCACTCTGACGATTAGGTGCTATAGTGTTACTTCCCGCATCAGGAACCCAAACTCCTTGTTGGAGCAATTTTCTCGCTTTATAGCATAGAGTCTGTATTAAAAGAGCAATTCCAATTCGGCGACAAATTGATATCTGTGCATCGCTAATTCTAACCTCTATAGTTCCAAAATCTGTGACGGGGAAGACATCTTGGAAACGTCCATCTTCAAGACTTGCCTTTTGGACAATATTTAGAAAATAATTTACAGAGTTTTCACTAAGATCAGTTAAATAAGGAATATAATGTTCTGGATCATTCCCACTTAACATTGTGGTGTTAAATTTTAATCTTAACGATCTTACGCAATTAGGTGCAGTAATTCTGTTATTTATTATTTTTACAACGTCTGTTGGTTTATTGTTTAATATAGGCGAATTACATGTGAGTGCAATAATATGAGGTATAAAGTTTCGTATCATACAATAAGCTTGAATTTTTTCTATTTCTGATCCAAAGCTACCAATATGACTATGATCTGCTTGAGAAACTCCTCGCATATAATCACTTGTTGCGGGATTTATAGCAGAAGCGATAATATGCAAGTCTTTAGGTAATGTAGCTTTAGCTAATAGAAATAAAGTTGAGGCCCAATATGCCAGTTCCTCTACATATTCTGCTGGTGGGGTTACAAGCTCTAAAATATATGTGATTGCTGTAACATTTCCATCTCTAGCAAACGTATCAATATCCACGTAATTGCCATTAGGCAATTGATATCTAAGATCCATTGCATATCCCTTTTCTAGATCATCTCGCCCCCACGGTCGAGCTAAGACTTTTTGCCTAATATAGTCTGGTACTGGCAGAAAATCACTTCTCCCCTCATATAAGATCTCATCCATAATTTTAATTGCATCTTTTACAATTTCTTTCATTCGAAAAACCATTTCGTCTCCAGGGGGATAATTACCATTATCATCAGCTATAATTAGTTCCATTTCAATACCATGTGTAAATGGTAAAGGAGTCCAATACTCAGTATCCGAAAGCATTTCAGCCCATGATCTTTCTGGGATAAGAATCTCTCGATAATCAGTTCCTAAAAATAGTTTATCAGCGGATCTATCAATACTTTGACCTATGGAAACAGCCGCAATCGCAGCACCCTTACCTTTCTTGCCGTATAATTGTGAGAGTGTATCATCCCGTTTATCTGCTTTCTTTTTCTTCTTCTCCTTTTTCTTTTTTTTGTCTTTTGCCATCGATGTTTTCCCTTTTTATATATTTAGATCATTAATTATTTTAAAATATATTCTTTGAGCTTACTCTATATATAACAAATCCTAATTTTATAATTTAAGTTTATTGTCTTGTTTTTATAGTAAAGATTGAATAAATGATTTAAAGATGTTATAATCATTGATGAATTCATAGGAGAGAACTAAATTAATAATCCTATATTTTGTTGCTGGAAATATTTGTTTTAGATCATCAGTGATTTTTCCACCTTTGAAAAATGAGTCGTCTATGATAAGATTAATACTATCTCCTAGTTTTTTAATTTTCGAATAAAATGAATCATCTAATTCAGATTCACGAGAAATAATAGCAGTAGGTTTTCCTAAATAAGGAATGAAGTCTAAATTGAAAATTGATACTTGTCTTGAAGTCGTGTTGAGATTTTTAAAGAATTGTCTTAAAGAAGTATTCAGTATTCTTAATTCATCCATATTATAATTCTTTTTTGATGGAAACACATAATAGGCGATTGATTTGTTTGATGAATATCTCAAATCGTTATAAACACGATCTAATATGGGAAAAATAGTAAAATCAAAACTGAATAATGATAAAAATGCCGTAGTGAATTTGAAATCATTTGCAAGAATATTATTGCTTACATTTCCACCATTTAAACTGAATTCCTTTAAATCATTATTAATACTTGAAATAAATGTATTTAATACAAAGAATTGAGAGAAAACTAACTCAGATTCTATTTTTGTTTGAACTTCATCAACCATCATATAAATTTTATTAAATAAGTCTTTAGTTACCTTTTCTTTTACTTTGGGTATCGCTAAGCTTTCAATAATTGAATTAGCTTTTGCTGGACCTTCAATTTCAGCAAAAGCTGATAAAATATCCTTTAATATTTTATAATTCCGCTTTTCATAACCTTTATTGAGAAAATTTAAGATCTTTTCAATAATTAAATTAAATACAACAACTAATTCAGACTTTATTTCTTGCTTTTTTAAAGCTAATGCGATATTGAACAATATTTTAATTTTTAAAGTATTATCTTCAATTAGTCC
>JBHLLG010000028.1:0-34521 GCA_048885925.1 Candidatus Hermodarchaeota archaeon | reverse complement strand
GGTTTAGCTTTTTGAGTAATTTTAGGAATCAAAACAGGCTCTCTACGTATTTGCTCATTAATAGTGCTAGCATGCTCCTTTAGTTCAGAAATTATCTTAAATCCGCAATTGGGACATATATTTGAATCATTCTCAAGTGATTTTCCACATTCTGGACAAAAATTATAAGATTTCATCTTAATATTTTCCACCCTTTAATTAATTACTTTATACTCAACTATAATTAGTTTACTTGATTATTTAAAGGTTATTAATAATAAATTTTAAGATAATAGATACCCAAGTAATTAATAGAAGGGTAATTAGCCAAAAGAAATAGAAGTGTAATAAATTTAGGCGTAATCAATTAGAGAAAGTGAAAGAATTATAAAAGTTTCATGAAAATTAGAATGATGTCTTCGAAATAAAATTGTTAATTATACCTAAATTGTAAAACCTTAAATTGTTGTATTAAAATTTATTATTTGCTTAAAAAACCAAACAATATTAATAGAAATATAACAAAGGGTGAAAAGGATGGTATTAATAATGATAACAAGTTGGATTCCTTTTGGGAAAGAGAAAGAGGCAGGACAAAAATATATTGAAGTAACCAAGAAATATCCAATGGATAGAACCTTAGAAAAAAATCTCGTACCTTTAGGAGTCAGAGCTACTAAAAAGGGAATCAAAGTTTTTACTGTTACTGAAGTTAAAAAAGGTAAATATGAAGAAATGATAAAACGAATTTCTGAAATGCAATTAGCTTATTCTGAAATTCCAGGATTTAAGTACACAATAGAGACTTTTCTGTCAGGAATAGACGCCATGCCAATGGTGGGTTTGATGATGCCTGAATTGTAAATTTGAATTTTTAGTTATCTCTTTTTTTTCTTTTAATAAAAATTTATAATCTAATAAAGTAGAAAATAATAATGATTACAAAAAATATTATAATTCAAAAATTAAATTCTCCATTTTTCATTAAAATTTTTGTTGATTCATCTTTATAAGTAATCTTTATTGTTGGTTTATAGAATAAGAAATCTCTATGAATTTTTGATTTGTTCTGCCCGCCATCCATATCTGTATCTGTATTATTCCCAAAGGCAATGTGGGCTGTATGAAGCACTTTTTCATCTTCAAGTAAAGTCGTTCCCCATACTCGTAATGTAAATTTATTTTCATGGTCATAAGCAAATAAAAATTTAGTTTTTTCATCTCTAAATTAAGCACCCTTAAATTTGTCTTCGGTATCTCTGACTTTTCCACCCAGTTTTTCTATATCTAATAACCTATCATAAAATTCTTTACATTCGATATAATGTGAAATCCCATTATTATATCCATTATGATCTTTAATCATTGCTAATGTTAGTTCTTCAGGGGTAACTTTTGAGCATGGATTAGTAGCTGCAGATTCCCAATGATTGCAACCTGATCCACCTGCTCCACTCCTGATTGTAGCTTCTTTTTCAACTATAATAGCTTTTAAACCTCTTTTTGCCACTGCAATTGCAGCCCAACAACCTGCGATACCTCCTCCTAGAATTAAAATATCTGTATTTAATTCTTTCTCCTCATCTCATTTTAAAGGATATGGCCATTCTAATTTGTGAAAAAGTGAATCTTCCACTTTTATTTTCGCCTTACTTAATTATTATTTAACTATTGTGCCTCCAGCTTTTTCTTTTGCTCTCTTTTCAAAAGAAGTTTGGAATCCTGGATTATAATTCATATATTTTGGTATTGGATATCTCAAACCTGCTTTATGAGTTTTTTCTAATCCATCTATTACAATTTCTAATTTACTTTTTGGAATCGAGAACATTACCTCTGAATCTTCGGCACCTCCCCAAACTCTATCACCATTTCCTAGAATGACTAGCTGAGGTTCATCTGTTTGTAGTGTTTTAATAACTCCTTCATGACAAGAAGCTCCTCTTCCAGAAGATGTGAAATTAAGAACCCCACCTTTATGATAAAGATAACTTTGAATTAATCTCATTGCTTGTGCAGGGTTACAATAAATTTGAACAACATCAGGTTCAATTTTTGTTCTTGTTAATGGTGAAATTATAAGACCTGAGTATTTTTCTTTTTGCACATATACTTTATCTTGCCATTTTTTTGCGGTTTCTAGGTCTTTAGCATAAAGTCCAACACTGAACTGATTAGCAAAACTTTTCGATTCTTCTGTAATAAGATCCCATCCATATATCCCTCGTGCAAATTTACAAACACAATCCTCTTCTGTCATAGCCATGGTCCAGCCATAACTTCGAACCATCTTAAAGGTTTGACATATAAATGTTTGAATATTCAAATCTGATTTTGGCCTTTTATATTCAGAGGGAATGTCTGATTCATTTTTTACAAGTTTAATGGCAATTGGAAATGATGATGGACGTAAAAACTCCTCAAATTTCTTTCCATAATTCTTATAAATTTTTAGATTTTCATTCATTTTTTTGAATCATTAACTTATTTTTATTAAAATTTAATTTCAATATAGGGTGATTTATGAAATTTTTTTTCAATTAAAAATTAGTCTGAAACTAAAAGATTTTTTATGTCTAAATCTTAAATTAAATTGTTATGAAAATACTTAATTCTGAAAAGATTACTTCTGAAGAAATGGCAATTTTAGATAATAATAGCGAGTGGTTAGGAATCCCAAAAAGTCATTTAATGGAATGTGCGGGATATTCATTTGCAACTGAAATTATAGACCGTGATTATCTTAATGCTAACTCAAAAGCTGTTATTTTTTGTGGAACTGGAAATAATGGTGGAGATGGATTTGTAGTTGCAAGACATCTATCTGCTTTAAGAGTTAAATCTTTAGTAATTTTAGTAGGAACACCAGATAAAATAAGAACTAAAGAGGCTCAAATAAATTGGAATGTGATATTTAATAATCTAAATTATTCTATTAATATTGAGATTATTCAAGATTCCTCAGATTTGAGAAAAGTAAGACATATTATTCAAGAAGATAAGTCTTATCAGGTAATCATAGACGGATTATTAGGAACTGGAATTGAAGGTAAAATTAGAGAACCAATAAGCTCTGCAATAGATTTAATAAATAGTTTAAAAGAGGAGGAATCAAAAAGAATTAAAGTTGTAGCGATTGATATTCCTTCAGGATTAAACCCAAATAGCGGAGAAGTATTAGATAAAGCGGTAAAAGCAGATCTTGTAATCACATTTCATAGAATAAAACAGGGAATGTCGGATGATAATGAATATATAAAAGAAATAGTAATCAAATCTATTGGAGTTCCTCCTGAAGCGAGTCTTTTTATTGGTAAAGGAAATTTAATAGCTTCACTAAAGAAAAGGAAAAAAGATGCTCATAAAGGGGATTTCGGAAAAGTTTTAATTATCGGGGGTTCAAAAAACTATTCCGGAGCACCAGCTTATGCTTCCTTAACAGGAATTCATTTTGGAATTGACTTAGTAATAACCTATGTACCAGAAGTAATTGCTAATGCCCTTAGAAGTTATTCTCCAAATATGATTGTGAGGGCTAGTAAGGGAAACTGGTTAAATTTAGATGCTTTAGATGAATTAACTGAATTGATAAAATGGGCAGACTCTATATTGATTGGTCCAGGTTTGGGACTAGAAAAGGAAAGTGAAGCCCTACTGATTGAGTTGCTAAAAATTTTGAAACAATCTAGAAAATCATTTGTCCTAGATGCTGATGCTTTAAAATTAGTAAAAAATCATCTAGACTTAATAAAAGGGTTGCCTGTTATTTTAACACCTCATGAAGGAGAGCTAAAAATTATGATGGGAGTTGATTTACCTCCATATTATAATATAGATGAACGTAGTAAAAAAATATTTGATTTAGCAAAAAAGTGGGATATAAATCTACTTGTTAAAGGTCCCTATGACTATATATCAAATGGGAAAGCTGTAAAGATTAATAAAACGGGTTGCCCTGAAATGAGTGTAGGAGGGACAGGTGATATGTTAGCTGGCTTATGTATTTCTTTTATAGCAATAAAAAATGAACTCTTTCAATCTGCATGCTCTGCAGCTTTTCTCAATGGAATAATAGGGGAATATTGTAAACAAAATATTAATATTCGTTTTACAACGTTAGATATGATTAATAATATAAATAATTCGATAAAAAATATTCTTAATATTTAAAAATTAGTAAAACAATAACACAGTTTGTTGCGATGTTAAAATGAGAATAAATTACAAAATAAAGATTTATTTATACGTAATATATTATATTATTATTAACTTAGTTATTGTGAAAACTTAAGTTGAGGTTTCAGAATTTAGTTTGAACTTAAGTGCAAAAAAAACTAAAGGATATTTATCGATTCTAATAAAAATTAGAGGAATTTTTTAAAATGCAGTGTTTCTTAATTAATCAAGATGGAACAACCACTGAAATTACAAGCGAAGGTCCAATTAAGGATGTGCTAAAAACGGATGAGTGTTATGTTCTTGTTGCTGATGATGTGAGAAAAGTTTATCTTTGGAAGGGATTAAAAAGCAGTGTTCGCTCAAAATTCATTGGGGCTAAGAGATCCCAAGAAATTCGAGGTCAAGTTGGTATGCATTATGCAGTGGTTCCTCTAGATGAAGGTGAAGAAGAACCTGAATTTATTAAAATGATTGGAGGTAAAACAGAAGCAGGAGTTGCTAAAGAAATAAAAGCTGAACAGATTTCTGCCTCTTCAGTGCATCCATTAAGAGAAAAAAATATTTTTGGAGCTCCAGAACCTGCGGAAGGTATGAATATCGCAGGAAGTAAGGATCGTGCAACAACCAATGTAGGGCCTTTATATAGGGGAGAACAATCGATGGCTGAACTTATGCAAGATAAAACTGAAGTAGATTTTAAACAAATTATGCAAAAATTAGAAGAAATAGCAATACCCGCTGGATTTGAGAGAGAATTAATTATTATTGGAAATCAAGCATACTCAGTGGTTGAAAAAGTACAACAATTTTTAGGGGAAAAACAGGTTACAAAAGAAATCTCAAAAGTAGGAGCGATTCCTGAAGGTATATTTTTCGCGGCAGATTATTCACCACGACTTTTAAGCGAAAATGGTAAAATTTTGGCTATAGAGTTTCTTAAACGTACTGGTGCTCCATCCAAACCAGTAGTAGGAAAGACTAAAAGAGAATTATTGAAGGAACAAATTAAAGAACAATTAGAAGGAAATTAATAAATAATTAATTATCTAAACCTTTATTCTTAATCTTAATAATTATTGAGATTCATTTCACAAAACTAGAAATATAAATTTTTAAGGTTAAAGTTTTTAATTAATATTAGTCTAATTATAATTTTTTACCTTTATTATGTCTGATTTAACACCAGAAGAAGCTGGCGCTTTATCAAAATTCTTAGGAAGTATTACAGAGTACTCAGAATTAGAGGCGTTAGCTTTAGTTACACGAGAAGGATTACGTTTAGCATTTTCTGCTATTCCAGGTTATAGTGTAGATCCAGATTTATTTTCTAGTTTAAGTGCTGTCGTCGTACAATCAGGAACTGATGCTATTGCCGCCCTTGGATTTACAAATATGCTTGAAGTTGTTTTACGTGGGGATAACGGATTTATAATTCTTAGTGCTGCAGGTAGATTCTTTTTAATGGGAGCCTCACGAGAAACTGCAGACCTAGGGAAGGTTGTGAAAGTTTTTCGTTATTATGCAGGCGAAATTAATAAACGTTATCCAATGACTTAAAATTGAATTAAAATTTTTAAAATTTTTTTTAAGATTTGCCTTCCAATGATTCTCTACAATAAAGAACATCCGATAAAATTGTTAAATTTTAATATTTATGTATTTATGTTTATAATATTATTAAATCTAGATTAATATCTTATACTGATATTAGTATATTAAATATAAAAAAATTCGATAATTTTTGATAGAAATTTTAAGCTTAATAGCTTACATTATATTAAAAAACTTAATAAAATAATATTATATAACTATGACAGAGATTAAACTCTTTGTAGATGCAAACAATGAAATAATAGATAAAGTAATTATTTGTCAATCTAATGCTGATAAATTAGGTCTAAAAAGTGGAGAGTCAGTAGAAATTATTAATGTTGATAATAATTTAAAAAGAGTATCAACTGTAGAAATTTCAAATACCGTATTAGATTTTGCTGGTCAATTCGCGAAAAATCTACTTGATGATTTGCAATTTTCGGGAGTTGAATTAACTGTTCGTTCGATTAGTGATGCTGCAAAAATTGCACCAACATTGAAAGTACCAAAAGTTCCAACACCACAACCTAGTCCCGCTCCAACACCAAAAGAATCAACTTTATCGTCTTTACCCTCACCCCCTCCAGCACCTCAACCTATGCCTGCACCCCGACCTACACCTGTACCTCAACCTATCACTACTCCTATACCTATACCTCAACCATCATTGAAACCACCTCCTCAACCATCATTGAAACCACCCCCTCAACCATCATTATCAACTCTACCAACCCGGCCACCGCCTCCTATGGAAATACCAAAACCTAGTTATGGACAACCCACAGCAGAATCTATAACTCCAGTGGAAGCTTATCCAAATAAAATTGATGTTAATATGCTACAAAGCCAAAAGAATGGTATAATTCTAAAACCATCTTTAGATAATAATATAGAAGGTGGAAGAATACAATTAAATCCAAATATTATTCAACAATTAGGTCTTGGGCCAGGCATGTTAATTGCATGGGAAGATCCATTAACTAGATCTATGGGTTCAGCAAGAATAGACCAAGCGAATATAAACATGAATGAAATTAAAATGAGTATGGATACTTATGAAGACACTAACATTCAAGCAGAACAAATTGTAATATATTCCACAGAACCACCCATACAACAGGCTTCAGAATTAATGCTGGAAGTCCATTCTCAACCAAACTTAATGGGTTACGCTTTAGTTAGCCCAAGAACTCAGTATACCTTATCTATCAAACCAGATGATATTGTAGCTTTTGAAGATGAACTTACTGGTGCTATGGGTGCTGGAAAAGTAGAAATCAATGAATCAACCCCAGATAATACAATAGTTATTGATAGTGAAATATTAGAAGCTTCTGGTATTGGGAGTTTTGAAGTGAAAGTATATAAAAATCAAAGAACTATAATTCCACTTCAAAGTATTTCATTAGGGATTTCTCCAATTTCTGGGGAAAATATGTGGGAAATTATAAGTATTTCTCGAGAAAATGTCGCTTCCATGAAAGGATGGATTTCGAACTATATCATTTTCAAGGGTATAAAACTTCGATGGTCAGCAGTAAATATTGCCTGCTCGGTTCTTGATACTGTTCCTGATTTAACGGGTGATATTTTTGCTAGGGTTAGTCCAAATACAACTTTATCGTTAAGTCCCGTAGGTTTAATTCCTTTTAATGCCATTCTAATAATTGATATAAGCAGATCTATGATGGCAAGGGACGTATTAGTAACTAACATAGCTCCCGCTATTGAAGGAATTAAAGCAGCTATGGAATCTCGAGAAATTCAAGAGTTCTTAAAACATTTCAAAGATGGTATTAATATTCCACGTAGAATATCTGCCGCTTTTGCAGCAGTCCTCTTCTTAAGTGAGAAAGTAGGAAGAGGTTTTGGTGAGAAGGTTTCAGTAATTCGCTTTGCAGATGAAGCCCAAATCCTCCCTTTTGGAGGTGGTTTTTATATGGATTCTGCAAGCGGTAAAAAAGGTGTTCTTGAAGATGCCGCTCGTATGATTGTCGATCGAATAGGAAATGCCTATGGACAGGCAACAAATATGGGATCAGCAATGGTACAAGCTCATAATGTTTTGAACGAATTTGAAAAGATGAATCCTGACCAGCCTACGATGATTGTATTATTAACTGATGGTGTTCCCACAGATGGAGATGCTTTCTTTAATGAAATTAAGAAGTTTTCTGGAAATCCTAATGTTGTAATTTATATAGTTGGTCTGGGTAATCCTGATGATGCACTAATGGCACGTGCAGCGGCATTATGTGGTGGTGAATATTTTAAACCTGATGATGCTGGAGAATTATTAATATGGTATTCAAAACGAGCCAGAGACTTAACAGTTAAGTTAAAAACTCATAAAGAATAAGCACTAAAAGAGCCATTACTTAATCTTTTTATTTCTTTTTAAAAATATTTTTACAAAATTTGGGATTGTTAAGAATATTGTTATTTTTTAATCCTTGCTTTATTTTATGATTATCTTTTGGTATCTTAGTGAATGATGATATCATTAAAGTTATTAAGTATAGTTTTGATAATAATTATAAGAAATTTATTTAGAAACAATATAGTTAGAAATTTATAGCAGTAAAACAATAGTAAAAATAACAATTTTGTTAATAAATTTAATAATTATCATTGAAAGGAAATTAAAAAATGGGTAAAGATGTAAAAATAATTACAATTGATAATCGGGGGCGCATTGTATTACCTTTAGTAACAAGGAAAAATTTAGGATTAACGACAAATTCTCAACTTATGTTAGTAAGTGATTCAGAAACAAAGGAGATCCGCATAACTCCTATTGGATTAAGAGATGAGGGTAATCTCATTAAAATTAAAGTCTTAATGAAAGATATTCCAGGCGCGTTGGCAAAAGTAATTGATATTTTTGCAGAGCAAGGTCTTAGTTTAGTATATAGTGAGGCTGTCATTGTAGAAAAAGATAAAACAGCAGTTTGGACGGCAATATCAGAAAGTCCCGAAGATATTGAGATGTTTAAAAATCTTTTGTTCGAAAAAGGAGAAACGATAGATGTTGAAGTTTCTCCAATAGATTAACTTCTAAAATAATTTTCAAGAGTTTACATCATTTAAAAGGTGTAATGGATGGGTAAAAAAGAAAAAAAGAAGAAAAGTCAAAAGAAGAAGAAAGGACAGGAAACTGAAGCTGATGTCGAGGAGATTCCAGAATATTCTTTAGACTCAGCATTACATTCTGCTAAAAAGACAGAAACTACATTACAAACCCTGTTAAAAGGTGTATCAGAAGGACAAGGGTTTGTTCATCCGAAAAGAGAAGGAGATGTTAAAATTACTCCGCAGTTAACTCCAGAATCACGTAGTAAAATTGCAGAAGCATATATTTTGGAAGATGTTCCTTTAGCAGAACAAACTCGAGATACAAAAAAGGCAAGAACTCCAATAATTCCTGATACTAAGAAAAAGAATGTGGATTCTACTGTAGAAGAAAAAGTAATCAAACCCGTTTCAGTAGATACTTCCTCGATCGAGGAAATACCATCAAAAGTTGAAACAACTCCAATTCCTTCCACCAAAGTAGATCTATCGCCTATTAAAAAAGAAAATATTTATGCTAAATTAACTGAATTTTTTGAAGGTTTATTAACGAGTTATAGTGAGAATTATGATCGTCGGGAAATGTCAATTTCAAATATTCTAGCGATATTGAGGAAGATGCGGAAGATTACGAAGAAAAATACGGAAGATTTAGTCTTATCAATTAATAATATTTTTGAAAAAATTCAGGATAACCTAGAACAATTTAAAATAAAGCGAGATGAAATCGAAAAAGTCGCAGAAGTTGATATTGAATCCATGTCTGGGGAGTTCAAGAGAGTTTTAGGACTATTGGAGTTGCAAATTAAGGAATATCAATTAAAGCGACTCACTGATGATCTTATCCATGAAGTGAAGCATTACACATAATTAATCTATATCAAATTTTTGTTGATTAAAATAATTACGTGAATCAAAAGAAATCCCTATGTCTATTCGAGAAAAAAATCAATTACGTCCACTTATTATTGATATAGGAAACAAAAATTTTCGATTAGGTTGGGCGGGTGACGATTTTCCCGATATTATTGCTCCATCTATTTATGTAGATAACACGGATTATATATTTACTTCAGAGGTGATTGATGGGCTCGAAGAATTGTTTATTACGGAAAAGAGTGTTGAAAGTCATTTATTTGGCCATGAAGCTTTAAAATATGCCAATATACTTAAAATTCATAATTTTAAAAAAGAAAATAATTACAATATTTTCATGAAATTCTTTTATTATCATTATAAACAATTGGAGATTTCAGAACAGAATCTGTTTAAACAACCAATTATCATATTAACTCCATTTTTTATATCAGAATTAGAGAAAAATAAATTGAAAGACATTTTTTTTAATGTGTTTGACTTTCCTTCTTTATTATTTTTATCTGAAAGTCAAGGAATATTAGCTACATTAAGAAAAACAAGTGGAGCTGTCATAGATATAGGAGAAAAGAATACTAGTATTACTACATTCTTGCATGGTTTTTCTAATGTGATGGCAAGAGATACTTATCCTATATCCGGTAAGGATTTGACGAGTTATCTTTTGAATTTGATTGTAACAAAGAAAGGCTCTGGAAAAACTATATATTTAGATAATATGATTTCAAATGAAATTAAAGAGAAATTATCGTTATGTATTTTAAATATTGATGAAGAGATAAAGAAAATTAAAGACGGTTTAACTAAATACAATAGAATTATAGATTTACCTGATGGAGCATCTTTAGAAATTAATAGTGAGAGGTTTATGTTTGTTGAACCATTATTCACTCCTTCACTAATTCATATTGATTATATTGGATTGCCTGAAGCCATCGCGAAAGTTATTAAATTTTGGGACCGCGAGAATTGGGAAGATATATTACCTAACATTATTCTTGCTGGAGGAAGTAGTCTAATCCCCGGTTTGGATAAAAAGTTGAAGGTTGAAATTTCCAAACACTTCTCTGAAAAATTAAAAGAAAAAATCAATATCTATGCTGTCTCTGGAAGAGAAAATATTAGTTGGATTGGAGCTTCAGTTTTATACGCACAAGGCAATTTAAATGAAGAAATATTCATTACAAATCCAAAATTGGATAATCATGTAAATGATAGTACAGAAGATATAAATCAGATTGATAATTAGGTATAATAAACGTAGGTATTTATATGTCTATTAGTTTGGATTCAAGACAAGAATTTTTAACAAGTTTTCAAAATAAGGTTATAATAGCGAGAAAATTATTATTTGCTGGAAATCATAAATGGGCTTCAATATTACTCGATAATCTAATTTTTGAAATAGAAAAGAGTGAATGGCTTGATATTCAGAAGAAACATCAGTTAATTATGATTATTTCAAATTCATGGTGGATGTATTTAAATTCATTAAAAAAGCATGTAGAAGGAAAAGTTGATACTGATTTAATCAAATATATTGATGCGTATAAAAGATTTTTTTCTTTCTTGTCGAATCTTGATGATTTCTATTTATTCAATAATTTTTATACTAATCTCCTTCAAAAATTTGTAAAAATGGACGACTTATCCCAAATTGGAATCACTAAATTTATCAATTCCTTTTCTGCTAAACTATATGAAAAAGATGAATCCCAAAAAATCTTAGAATTACAAATCTTGCAAATATATTTAAGAAAATCAGTTGTACCTTCTGAATATTTTCATCTAAGTATGGAAATATTAGGAAAAACTGTATTTAAATTAGAACCTAGCAAACGCGCTTTATTCATTTATATGATCTTGGAAAATGTTTGTTTAAAATATAAATTAATGGAAGATTCAATTGAATTTGTAAGAATAATCAATAAGATCTTGGTAAATCGCCTTCCAGGTTATTTAAAAAACGAATTTAGTAATATCACTAGGATTTCTATAAATGAAAGAAGTTTTAGTACAGTTTTAGTCGACCTTGAAGAATTAATTTATTATTTAAATGATATTGGTGAATATTCTTGGATAACTATCATTATTCGAAACATTTTTTCAAAAATCCAAGAATACCAATCATTTGGAGAGGCGGTAACTTATATACGAAAATTCATCGATTTTTCAGTCCACAGAAATAGATTTGAAATAGCTTTTGATATTTATGATTTTTTAGAAGATTTATTTATATACAAATCAGATTTATCCTATGACAACATTTTAATTGAACTGTGGGTTGAAGCTTGTAAGAATTTTGTTGATATGAAGGAAAAAAAATATTTACTCCAATGTTTAGAAAAATTAAATAATCACCTAAAATTACCTCAGATGAGTGCAGAAATCTTTCATTATTTTTATACCTGCAATATACTATGGCAGTTTAAGTCTATGTTTTTTTCTTTGGAACAACGAGATTTTTGGAGAATGATGTTCTATAGAGCATTATTTGAAGAACAAAATTATATATTGGCAGAAAGAATAATTCCTTTTTTAGACAAAGATTTTAGTAAAGTATTAACCAATCTCGTAAAATTGAATAATGAGATTGAGCCTTTGAAAAAAAATATTTACGTATTTGAAGATCAAAGTGATGCTACATATCTCTTTCACAAAGAATTTATTATAAAACAAATAATTATAAGAATCAAATCTAATGGTGAAATTTCCTATAAAATGCTTTCTGCTAATGAAGAATTAATTGAGGGAATTATTAATAATGAATATTGGAATGATACTCAATTAATTGAAATCTATAATGAACTTTTTTATGAACCCGAAGATCGTAAATTCGACTTAAACTTAAAAGAATTTGGGGAATTATTATATATTTTTCTCCCAAAATTAATAAGAGATTTCTTTAAATCATTCAAAATTGAAAGCTTGGATTTAATCCCTCAAATATATTTTGTATTAGACACTATGACTATTCCATTTGATCTGACATATGATAATAATTTTTTCTTACTAAAATATTCAAGTGCATACAAACTCGGGGAACTTTCACTTAGAGGTGTCACTTTTGAGAAAATGCATCTTGAAGATTCTTCAAGTGATTCTACACCCAAAAAGTATAGTGCTTTGATAATAGATTCAATTAATTCCACAAGTCCTTTGGAATGGAATGAAAAAACTAAGCAAAAGGAATTAATATATCCTTTTCAGGCTGGAGTTGATGAATTAAATTATATTATAGATTTTTTTAATAAGAGAAGTGAAATTGATAAGATGACTACACTAATAGGAATTAATTCAACAAGAGAAAATATTTTATCCAATTTATCTTCAGATATTTATCAAATTGTTATATTTGTAGGAAATGTGTTTTATTCCAAATTGAGTCCAAAAAATAGTTTTTTCCTTACAAATGATAATCAAGTTTTAAGATTTAACGAGATTAATCATATTCTATGTAAAAATAATTCAAAAAATCGACCCTTAATCTTTTTTAATTCACAAGTTTACGACATTGAAGGTAAAAAATTAAAGAATACATTAGGGGCGTTTGGTCAAATCATTGCTCAATTTGATTATGATAAAATCACGGGTATCATTTCAAAAAATTATCCAATTTTTAATAATGAAACAAAGCAAATTATATCGAACTTATTTATAAACTTATTTAATAATAATAGTCAAGGAGTTTCACTTCTAAGGGCTCGTCAACAATGCATAGCAAATAAGATGGAAACGTCAATAGAGCACCAAGTTAAGGAATCAAATTTAGAAACAGGTACGATGAGAATAGATTTACGAAGTAGTCTGACAATCTCCAGTTATCTTCTGTTTGGAAAACCTTGGAATAAACTTAGTTCTTGAATTTAGATTTTCAAAAAGAAAATAACAATAAATAAAAAAGATTAATATAAATATTATTTAAAGTATACATTATAAATACTGAAAAAAGATGATGTCTCATTTCAACGGATAGAATTATAGAATTACGTGTGGAAAACAAAAGACTTAAAGAACAAATCACCAATTTAGAAAATAAAATTTTGTCATTAGTGGGAATGGTTGATATTGTTTCCTCCGGAGATCCAGAAAGAAAAAATACGCTTAATGATCTTTTAATAAATTTAATAAATTCAACTAAAGACCAACTAAATGTTGTAAGTCCTATAGTTGATGAATTTTATGCTAAGGAACTCAAAAGAGTTGTTGAAAGAGGAATTCCAGTTCTATTAATTATCAACGATAGGAGTGATCTCCCTAAAAAAAACATTCCAATTTATGATGATTTGAAACTTACTCAAGGAATTAGTGTGATAAATAATCCTAATGTGAAATTTTTATTATTATTTAACACAGACCAAGCTATTTATGCGGGTGGGGCTTTAGATAGAGAAGAGTTATCAAAATCAATTTTAATTGTGACCTCAATACGAGAAAAATCAAAATTAAGAACGATAGCTGAGATTTTTTCTTTAATGCTTCCTACATTCATGAGAAAATAAGTAATACTTTTTTTATTTTCAATTTTTATAAAAAGAGGAATTTTTGTTTTTCTAAACCCGATTATTTAAAATTTATTAAATAAATAACTTTACAAGGGAAAAGATGGCAATTTATAGGGATTGTATTGACTCTCAAATGATTTCTGAAATATTTGGTTTAGGATCTGAGATCTATTCATCATCAATAACATTCCTACAAGACCAGTCTAATCAGGAAAGCCTATATGGAAAATATTTTCTAGAATGGCGAGAAATCTTTACTAAGATCTATGGATATGAAATTAGATCAGAACTTTTTTTGAAACAAACTTATTTTACACAAATTTTAAAAGTTATTATAATTTCCAAACTATTTTCTCCTGATAATCTCAATTGTGAAGAAGCTTATAAAGAATACACTAAAAAAAGTTTACAAAATATTTTCGAATTTGACTATTTTTTTTGGACAAGATTTAATAAACAATTATTTAGAAAAATTTACAACAGAATTCATAATGTAAAATTTGCAAAACAAGATTTATTTAGTAAGATTTATCAAGAGATTTTTATTTCGGATGTCCGGCACAAAATTGGAGAATTTTTTACTCCTTCAATTTTAGCTGAAAAAATGATAGATGAAGTTTACAAATTAGGATTAAAAATATTAGATCCTTCATGTGGTACTGGGAATTTCTTAGTCAATATAATAATTAATATTTTGAATTCTTCAGAATCAGATACAATAAAATCTAAAGCAATTGAAAACGTATTTGGGTTTGATATTAATCCATTAGCTATTATAACAGCAAGAATTAACATTTTTTTGCTATTAATTGAACACTTTAATATTGAAAATTACAAATTATCTAATTTTAATAATTACTTAATTGATTCTTTATTCCCTAAGGTTTATGAAGGTACATCTAATATTGATATTGATAAAATGTATCATTCTTTTGATATAGTAATTGGAAATCCTCCATGGTTGACATATAAAGACCTGCATCAAAAGGATTATCAAAAAAAGATTCGTGAATTATCAGAAATTTTAGAAATAAAACCTCCCAGTCAATATATCACCCATATTGAATTGGCTATGGTTTTCTTCTATTCAATTCCTTCACAATTTTTAAAAAAGAAAGGAACAATATTTTTTGTTATGCCAAAAAGTGTTATAACAGGAGATCATTGTTACAAATTTAGAACTTTTTCTTTATTTAGCAAAAATATAGAAATTTGGGATTTCCCTAATAATTATTTCTTTAATATAAACCATATTTGTTTAAAAGCTGAATTCATAGGAAAAGATAACAATAGAGAGATTCAAAAAAAATACCCTATAAAAACTAAATTATTTACTGACAGTTTAGAATTAAAAGAAGAGACTTTCTATTCGAGTATAAGACTCGGCAATGATGGTGCCAAACGTTTGGTGCCAAAAGAAGACTTAGAAATCATAAATAAATTAGGAACAAGTCCGTATAAAAAGAAATTTTTCCAAGGAGCAACGTTAGTTCCAAGAACCTTAGTCTTTTTTAATAAAAAGCAAAAAAAAAATGATTATTTAGTAGTATCCTCAGATCAAGACATTTTAACTCGAGCAAAAAAACAATGGCAATTTAATTTTAAAGATAAAGAAATTGAACAGAAATTTCAATTTAAAACATTCTTAAACATTGATCTTATTCCCTTCTTAATTAAACGTAAAAGAAATGTATTTCTACCTATTAATGATCAACTTGATTTCGATATGGATTTTTTAGAAAGATATCCTAAAGCGCTAAAGTTCTATGAAGAAATGAATGATTTTTATATAAAAAATAAGAAAAGAACAAGTAAAATTGATACCCTTTTTGATAACTTAAATTATTGGAATAAGCTTAAAAAACAAATAAATAACAAATTGTTTATTGTAGTCTATAATGCTAGTGGATCTAATTTAAAAGCTGCAGTTATCAATAATGAAAGAAAAAAGATTATCATAGGATCAGAAAATTATTATTTTTCTACTAATGAGGAAAGTGAAGCAAATTATCTATCGGCAATTTTAAATGCTCCAATTTTATCAAAAAATATAAAATTAGTAAAAAGTTCTAGACATATTCATAAGAGACCTTTTATGTTCCCAATTCCACCCTATGATAATAATAATGAATTGCATAAAGAACTAGCTAAAAAAGGAAAAAACTATCAAACAATTGTACAAGATTTATTCTTTAACAACCCAAATATAAATAGTAAAAAAGTGCGAATAATTATATCTAAAAAGTTGTTGAAATTAGAGAAATTGGCCAAACAAGTAATTTTCGATTGAGTTATATGAATAATTAACGATTCGTTCTTAAAGAAAGATTAAAAATCAAAAGATATATTATGCGCCTTATAAATTTATTTGAAAAAAAATTGCTAAATTATTATCAAATAGTTCTCTAATAAAAATCTCAATCTCTCTGATTTTTTCAAATGAAAAACTTTATCTTTATTAAAATATTTTCTTAATTGAAGAAGAGCGTAAAAAAGAAAGTTATTAGTGAATATTAAAATTGAATTTTGAAAATTTAGGAATTAGTGAAGAGAATTCTCTCGCTTTAAAAAAACAGAATATAATTTATCCTACTCTTGTCCAAAAAAAAGCGATACCTTTAATTTTAAAGGGTCATCATTTAATGGCTCAAGCTAAAACAGGTTCCGGAAAAACTTTAGCTTTCGTACTTCCTATTATTGAACAATTAAAATATGTAAATAATGAAGCTTTAATTTTAGCTCCAACACGAGAGTTAGCGAAACAAACAAATAAAGTAATCAAAGATCTAGGAAATGGGAAAGTTAAGTCGATGACTATATATGGTGGTGTTTCTATTAATAATCAAATTAACAAATTAAAAAATGGTGTTAATATCATTGTTGGAACTCCAGGAAGAATTATTGATCTCTATAAAAGGAGAGAGCTACACTTCAGTAATATTAGATTTGTAATTTGTGATGAAGGAGATCGCATGTGGGATATGGGTTTTGCTCCCGATGTCAAATATATTCTAAGTAAAATACATACAAAATACCAATTTATGTTATTTTCAGCAACTTTGGATCATGAGATGAGGAAACTCGTTAAAAAATATACTAAAAATAAATTTGAATTTTTAAATTTAAGTAGAGATAGTTTAACAGTAGGAAGCACACGGCAATATTATTATTTGATTGACCGATTTGAAGATAAATATTATACATTTTTAAAAGTTTTAAGAATTGAAAATCCAAAACATGTACTAGTTTTTGTAAATACCAAGAAAACAGCATCGTGGCTAGAGGGGAGATTAAAACATCAAAAAGATCTTAAATTTAGAGTCGGCGTCATTTCAGGGAGATTAACTCAGTTTCAGAGAGAGAAAATATTAAATGAATTTAGAACTAAAGGAATAAATCTACTTATAGCCACTGATGTAGCAGCTAGAGGTCTTGATATAGAAAATATTTCTCATGTTATAAATTACGATGTACCAAAGTTTCCTGATAATTATGTACATAGAATAGGACGTACATCACGTATGAATAAAAAAGGAGTAGCTATAACATTATGTTTAAAAGATGAATATGAATATTTATGTAATATTGAAGGTCTAATTGATAAAGAAATCGAATTAAAGACAATTTTTCAAAAAGAAAATAGTAATTTTCATAATCCATTTTATTAAACAAAAAGCCTTACTCGTATTTTTCTTTCCACTTTAAAAAATCCAATTCAAAATCCTCCTTGATTTCATTCTCAAGTGGTTCTCTAATCATACGAAGCTTGCTTACCCAGTTTTTTATTCCCTTGAGGGCCATAGAGTAACCCTCAGTTTCTAAAATTATATTAACAATATTTTGTAATATTTTGCTTATTTCCGTTCCACTTAATTCATTAAGTTCTATTTGAACCTTATTAAATAATTCTTTAATTTCTGTTTCAGGATCAATTTTAGCATTATCTTCAATAAGGGAAATTTCTTCTTCTGGAAATTGAGCTTGGGTTAAACCAGGACTAATATATTGTTCTTCTAAAATTGACGAAGGAGTATCCAATATTAAATCTTTTTGTGGTAAATCTTCATGAGTTTCAGTAGATTCTTCTTTAGGCGAGGTTAACCTTTTAATTAATCCCAATTTCCAAAATAAAAGATCTTTCTTAATTTCTTCTTTAAATGGTTCTTTTAATGTATCATCAACATCGCCTAAACTATTTTTCCAATCAAGAATTTTTGAATATCCTTGAAGTTTTAACATTACTTCTGTAATTTTATCTAATTGTTCTTTTATTTCCACTCCCTTAAGCTCATCAATCTTTTCAATAAGAATTTCAAATAGACTATTAATTTTTTCAGGATCAATAGGTTCAAGTTCAATTTGATCTAATGGTACTACTTTTTTTATTTCGTCTATAACATCCTCTTGTGAAATATGTGGTCTAAATTCGGGTGGAAATATTAACTCTAAGCCAGAAAATTCATTGTTTAACTTATTAAGTTCCTTAATGAGATAATCCTTCATTTGATTATCTAATGGAAGATAAACCTTCTCTAATTTACTAATTAATAATTTAAGTTCTAAAATATTAAGAGATATTCCATCTTGTTCAAAAACAACATCTAATAATCTTTTTAACCTTTTAGCAATTTTCCTTCCAGTATAATCATTAACATTTTCGATAATTTCATTAAATCCCCTATTAATTTCAATATCTCTTCGGGGCTTTCCCTCCTCCCTAATTTTCATAATCCACGGCAGAATTAATTCAATTAACGGTTTATATGTAGTAAAGAAAGCACCTATCTCATAAAAAGGTTCATTTCTAATTCTTTGAAATATACCAAAAACTAAATAATAATCATCACCTAAAATAGCAATAATTTTATTTTTTTTTAGTTGCATATACTCAAAATTGTTTTTTTTCATAAAAGCAATTGCATGTTTATTATTATGAGGTTCTGATGAAATAATTTTTACACTTAAACCTATAGCTTCTGATGTATCTTTTGAAGTTTTTTCTATCGAAGATATATCATCAGATATAAGTTTATCTTCTGCTTGTTCTTCCTTCTTCTTGACATTTAAATAATCATTTTTCCAATTTTCAATCGAATCCAAAAGTAAATATTGAGTATTTGAATCTAGAAGTTTTCTAATTACTAAAAGTCTATTCAGCCATCTTTGTACACTTTCAATGACTACTGATTCTGGATTAATATCAGAAATTAAGGATAAAAGTTCAGCAATATCATGACTTAGTTCATATCCTTTAAGTTCTGCCACTTTCTTTGCTGTATTCTCAAACTTTTCTGTAATTTCTTTTTTTTGTTTTTTAGAAATTAAAGGTCTGGAGCTTTTGGGTTTTTTTAAAGTGGCTTTTTCTGTTTTGCTAGGTATTACAGTTTGCGTTAGATTGAGATCCTCTTCATAATCTAAATTAAACTTCTCTAGAGGTAAGAAATCTTCAATATTTGGAACAACAATAGTCAATTCTTCAGTACATTTGTCAAATAAAATCGAAATCAATTCTTTTATCTTCTCATAGTTGTTGATATGCCAAAATTTTTCCATTGAAATCTTATTTATTGTCATAAAATTTGTAAGCATTTCATTTAATGATGTTTGTATTAGCTGAATTTTTTCTGTGGGAATAGAGCCTTTTCCTAAAGATAACTCATTTGTTCTTTTGTCAATAGATTCACCTAACTTTCTTATAAATGCTTTAAAACCTTCCACTTGTGAGGACTTGGTTGGTGAATCCATTTCTTTTACAATATCCCGAAATTGAGAAAACATATTACTAACAATTTCTTCTGATTCTGATACTTTTTGGCTAATAGAGTTAACCAATTTATTGACATCACGCGCATCAATCACCGTTTGAAATTTAAGTGGAGAGATCATCTCTATTATATCATTTAATATTAATTGGGTAAACTTTTTTACATTTTTTTCAACTTCTATTAACATTTCGGTTGTTTGATTTGAACCATCTAAAGTAATAAGTGTTTCAATCAAATCTTGACTAATATCTTCAAGATCCTTATATAGATTGTCTTGAAATTTAACAAGCTGAGGATTCATTTTTACTTCCTCTCTGTTTTCATCCTCAGAAACTTTATCTAAATCTGTAATATCATTCACTATAGCTGCGAATGGAGGAATGAAAATAAAATGAGGTAATAAGTCTGAATATTTTGGAGAGATTTCTAAAACCAACTTTTTTCCGATTAACTCATTAAGAATTTCCTCCAATTCTGCTTCTGGAAGTTTAGGTAAAATCCTTCTAATTTCTCCAAATGTGTGTGGATATTTGCCAAACACTTCAAGATAAATTTTAATCGCATTAGTGGAAAGATTAAATGATTCGAGCAATGATTTCAATTTAAAAACCAGAACTATCTATTTATAGTTTTTAATTTAATTTACTGATTATAACATGATAAAACTTACTTTTTAATATTCTGTAAAAGAAAATTACATGATTATTTTAACAGTTTTCTTTATAAAAAACGTGACTAGTATATAGTTTAATCATTATTTAAAATGTTCTTTAATGAAATCCCAAATAAGAGTATTTACAATCTCTGGCGCCTCTACTGTTAAACCATGCTTCAAATTTTCAATTATTTCTAATTTTGAGTTCGGAATTTTTTCATGTATTAATTTGGATCTCTCTGGGGGGTTCCTCACATCTTTAGACCCTACTATGATTAACGTAGGTTGAGTAATTTTATGTAAGGAATTACGCGTGTCGAACTCAGCTAATGCTTTAAATTGGTTAATTAAATCCTTTACTTGAGGAGCATATTCAGTTGTAAACATGAAATTCATTTCTTTTTTAAGTTGTTCTTCTAATTTTTTGTCTCTTCTTACTTTTCTTTTAAAGGCGTTAGAATACAATATCGGGAAAATTAATTGGTATTTTTGGTCAAAATTCATTTTGGCCATCTCATGATATACTTTAATGGTTTGATCAAATTTTATTGGATCTATATTTGGTTCTGTTGTTAATAGAATTAAGGTCTTCACTCTTTCAGGATACTTTAAAACAAATGCTTGTGCTATTTCTCCACCCAGACTTATTCCACAGAGATGAATCGTGTCTAGAATGTTTAAGTGATCAAGAAGGCTTTTAGTATCCTCAACAAACATGTCCATTGTATACGGATAATCAGGTCGAGAACTTTTTCCAGCGCCTCGGTTATCAAAAGCAATAATAGTCATTTTATTCTTGAAAAATTCAATTTGATAAGTCCAGGCCTCTAATCTTGAATTTGCGCCTTGGATTAAAACAAGAGGCTCCCCTACGCCTTCTATAATATAATTAATTTCAATATCATCATACTTGAATATTGGAATTCTCACTCACCACATTTTTAACATTAATTTCTAACAAATTAATTATACATAATTCATTTATATCATTTTCGAATAAGATTAGATGGAAAAGTGGATTAAACCAAAAAAAGTAAAATCGTATTTAAAGACTCTTTTATATATAATATTCACATATTAGTAGTAATTACATATACGAATGATACTTTCAATTCTTAAAAATAGCAAAACTTTTCTTTTGCAAATTTTTATATTAAAAGAGTATTATAGATTTTATAAGATTTAATGTTTAATTTTTTACAATTTAAAAGCAAAGAATGATATAAATGCCAAGTCGTCGAGGAGATGGGACTCTTGTTTTTAAGATCTGTTTCTATGGTCCGAGTTTAGGTGGAAAGACCACAGCACTAGATTGGGTCTATAAAAAGGAAGGGTTAGCAACAGGGGACATGCAGCAGATACAAGATCCAACTGGTCGTACACTCTTCTTCGACCGTGTTGTTGCGAGGGTTTCAAACGTAGTATTCCAAGTTTATACTGTCGCTGGTCAGAGACGTCATAAATTCCAACGTCAAACTGTTCTCAAAGGTACAGATGCTGTAATATTTACTTTTGATAGTTTGATAGATCAGTGGTCCGAGAATGTATGGTCCCTTAAAGAATTACTACGATTTTATGGGGATAAATTAATACCTCCTGAAGCATTTGCGCCTCCAGAAGTGCCAACTGTGGTTCTCGCTAATAAGAGAGATTTAGAAGACATTGTAGAAATATCCAAGATACGCCAATTACTCGATACCGCAAAATTAAATCATGTATTAATATATGAGACTATAGCAATCCAAGGAATCAATGTAAAGAGAGCTTTTGTCTATGCTGCGCGTCAAGCAGTTCTCAACCATTACAAGAAGCTTTCAGGAAAGAGTATGGAAAGTGCTTAAGTCACCTTTTTTCTTCAATATTGATTAAATAATATATTACTTTTTACAATATCTTAAGATTCAAGTTCAAATCCACAATAACTACAAAATTTACTTTCGCTATACAGTAGTTTTTGACCACATTCAGGGCAGTATTTGTATTGAGTAATTGATTCACCTGTTGGTGCTTCTTTAACGAATTCTTTCTTTTCTGCTGGAAAACTAATTTCTTCTTTTGGCTTGGCTACTTTAATAGCAATTGCTCCAATAATAGAGAATGCAGCTCCTAAAAATGGACCAATAATACCAAATCCTGGATTGTATACATCCCAAAAATCGGGTGCTATATAACCATTAGGCAGTTGTGATAAGACATATTCAATATAATCTCCCATAGTGATATTTATAGCGATAATGTAAATTATTGATGATACTATTAATAGAAGTCCTAAACCAATCCATGTATTACTAGTGGCTTTAGGATCTTTTTTATTCAGTCTAACCTTATTTGCTGAAATTATAGATATTATTGAGCAAAGAAAAATTATGAATGCACTAATAATACCTGAGAGGAAAATTGGAATCATGTATCGTCCGGGAGATTCAAAAGGCATTAATAATGTCTCTGTACCGTAACCGGAAATATCAACATGATATAATCCCCACATCCAATAATATTCTTTTAGTCCAAGGACATCATAATAAGCTGCGGGAGTAAAAAAAGATATCAAAGCAATTATACCTACTATTAGAGGTATGATCCAAAAATATTTTTCTTTCTCTCTAATTTATTTCACCTAATTTATTTTCGATTTACAATTGAATTTCTGGAATTTTCGAAATTAATTTTTAGTTATTTCTGAGTTTAATTTAATTATTTATATTTTTAAAGGCTTCTGAAATTGTAGAATTTACTTATATATATTTTATTTTGAAATCTAAGATATTCAGAGTGAAATTATCTGAGCAAACCAATTTATCATTAGCTAAAGATAACACCATATGACTTAGAACTAAAGGAGAATAATACAAAAGAGAGGAACATTTGATATATTATAAATAAATTATTTTTGGTTCAATTTTTTCTTGAGATATTTTTAAGTATCCATAAGAGTTAATATTAGTAAATTTTTTGTCTGTTGGCGTACCTGGACTAATATATAATTTTCCATCTTTCCATTTTTCATTGTAAGGTCGGTGAGCATGACCAAAAATTATAATATCGTATTTGGATAAGTCGAATCTTTTGTTTAAGCGCTTGATAATGTCGTTTGGTCCACCTGCACCATGAGTTATAAAGGTTTTATGTCCATATAAATCTATTTCTACCTTCTCAGGTAATTCTTTCGATATTTTTGAATCATCCATATTCCCAACAATTCCAATAACCTTCTCATGTCCAAAAATATCTTGAAATTTTTCATATACTTTATGGCTTGTAAAATCTCCTACATGAATTAAGTAATCAATTTGTTTTTCTTTAAAATCATCTATTATTTGATGTAAGACCTCAAATGTTTGAGAGTGTATATGTGTATCTCCAATCAGCCCGATCAATAGTTGGCTTTTACTTGTTTTAATCACTTTTTTCCGTCTCTTTAATTCTATTTTTCGTTTCTTTTAAAGCTAAATTAATTAGTTCATCCAAATTTTTCCATTTTCCTTTATTGATCATATCTTTAATCCAATAAAATAGATCTTGGTTAATAGCAACGGATGTTAATATGGGTTTTAATGCTTGTTCCTCTTTTGAACCAGCTTTGTTTAGTAACCAAGAAATTATATTTGAAACTAACTTGAAATTATCAGCTGCTAATATCCCATATGATTTATTTAAGCTTGAAAATATTGACAAATTTCCTATACTAATCACTTTACCTAAATTAAAGTGAGTTGCTGCGATGATTGGTAGATTTTGCTTTGATTCGTCTTGCCATTCATCTCCATTAAAATAACTATGCCAGGAGGTATTTTCAGAAGAATAGGCAATAGTAATCACATCAATTGTATCATTTTCAACAGATTTATCAATTGTTAAAGTACAGCCATTGGAATGAATAATTTGAGAAATATCTCTGGTAATAAAATGACTCCTGAAATCTTGAATAATTGGATGAGAATTCTCTTTTGAGAAGAATTTGCTATCAAATAGCCGATCTGAATTAAATCTTATACCAAAATTCTTACTTAATTCTGATAAATTATTCTTATTTTCATAATCGCCACCACCATCATTTATTATAAGAATACTCCCACCCTTTTTAACATATTCTAGTAAATCGTTAATTTCATCAGGATCAAAGTCCGGTCCAAGATATGGAACCCCAATTATAAATAGATCATATTTATTTAATTTTTCATACGTTAAACCTGCTTCAATTTTTCCCAATTTAAAGTGAGAATCAAAAAAAAATTGAACAAAATCAGTAAAAGCATTATTTTCAATAGTTAACTTATTATTATGAGAATGATCAAATCCAACAGCAATTTGTTTTGTCATATGCTCTAGCCTGTATACAATTTTGTTTTATTATATTGGTTTACAAATATCTAATTTAATTATCATCTAAATAATTATTTTTATTATTATATAAGTTTAATAGACTAAGATTTTTTTTTTTCTTATGTTAAAAAAGAATTATAAGGAAGTTGAGGAACAGGAAGCTTTTTTAGCAGATGGAACCAAAGTAGATGGTATTAATATAAGGTGGCTAATTGATGAAAAAGTTGGTGCAAATAATTTTGCAATGAGAAGAATTGAAGTTAAACCAGGTCAAAAAGTCCCATTGCATAATCATGCTGAAGACCATGAAATTTTTATTTTATCAGGGAAAGGAAAATTCTATAACGATAAAGAAGAAGTTGAAATGGCATCTGAAGGAGATTTTGTTTATATTCCCCCTAATGAAAAACATGGAATAGATAATATAGGTAAAGCTAATTTAGTATTTCTTTGTCTTATTCCATATTTTAAGAATAATAATAATTGATCTTAAGTTTCTTGCTCACACTTTCCTATAGCGACAACAAAATCATTTTCATAAAGTTTTATTACTTTCACTCCCTTGGCAGTCCTATGGGTGATTCGAATGGAATCAACAGGAACTCTTATCATTTGTCCTTGTTCTGTTCCAATTAATAAATCCATATGTTTCGCAATTTTTGCTGCAATCACTCTATCATCTTTATCTTTATCCAAAGAGATATTTCGGACTCCTTTGGCGCCTCTTCCAGTCTTTCGGTACTCTTTAACGTATGTCCTTTGACCATAAGCATGTTGTGTAAGAGTTAATATTATATCATCATCTGAAACTAGAAGACAGTCAATAACTTCATCATTTTCTCTCAATTCTGCTCCTTTAACACCCATAGAATTGCGTCCTAACTCTCTTAATTCTACTTCATCAAATCTTACAGCATATCCTAATTTAGTGGCAATAAAAATATCTTGAAGCTCATCTGAAAGCCTTTTAACGCTTATTAATTCATCATCCGGTCTAATTCTCTGAGCTCTAACCCCTGTACTCCTAAATTTTGAAAACAACTTAAGTGGAGTCTTTTTGATAATTCCTTTTTTTGTGGTCATAATAAGCATTTCGTTAGTATTGAAATTGTTAATTGGTAACATTGCTGAAATATTTTCCTCTGATTGTAAAGGTACAAAATTAACAATTGGTTTTCCTCGAGCTGTACGTGTTTGTTGTGGAATATCATAACAATTTATTGAATAAACTCTTCCTTTTGATGTAAATATTAATATTGTGTCATGAGTAGAACAAACAAAAATATCTGTAATAAAGTCTTCTTCGCGTATAGTCATACCTTTTTTTCCACGACCGCCACGTCTCTGAGCTTGATACTCTTCTAATGAGATTCTCTTGATATATTGATTCTTGGTAAAAATTACTATCGTTGTTTCTTTTTTTACCAAATCTTTCTTTTCGATTTCTTTTATTTCCTGATATTCAACCATTTTAATTTCAGTCTTTCGTTTATCTCCATACTTTTTGATTAATTCGGTTAAATCATTTTTAATCAAGTTTAAGCGAACAGATTTTTCTTTTAAGATTTTATTATATTCTGTAATATTGGCTTGTAATAACTTCTGTTCTTCTACTAATTTTTCATGTTCTAAACTTGTTAATCGAGATAAAGGCATGCTCAATATAGATTGAACCTGGATATCACTTAATGTATATGCTTCTATTAGCTTTATTTTTGCTTCATTTGTATCTTTTGAATTTTTAATCATATCTATTACTCTGTCAATATCCTTTAATGCAATTAAAAGACCCTCAACCCTATGAAGACGCTCTTTTGCCTTCTTGAGAAGAAAATCAGTTCTCTTATAAATGATAATTAGTCGATGTTCAATATATTCATTAATTATTTCTTTTAAATTGAGAATTTTTGGTTGTCTACCCTCATTAACTAAAACTAAATTAGTTATATTAAATGTTGTTAGAAGTCTAGTTCTCTTAAAAAGTATGTTTTTTATTATAACTGGTTGAGCATTTTGAGATAAATCCAACACAATACGCATTCCTTTTCTATCAGATTCATCACGTAAATCTCTGACATCCTTAAGTATTCCATCTTTTATTAGTTTGGCAATAGATTCAATTAAGTCTGTTTTATTAATTAAATATGGGATTTCAGTAATAACAAGACTAGTTTTTTTGGTTTTTGTCTCAGTTTCAATCCTCCCACTAAGATTAATAGCTCCATTTCCTGTAGTATAAGCGTTATAAATTCCATTAGTATCGGTAATAATACCTCCTGTTGGAAAATCAGGGCCTTTTATTATTTCCATTAATTCTTCTATTGAAATATCAGGATCATCTATAGTAGCAATAATTCCATTACACACTTCTGTTAAATTATGGGGTGCCATAGAAGTTGCCATTCCTACAGCAATTCCTTTAGTACCATTCAATAAAATATTCGGAAGCTTTGCAGGAAGATATAAAGGTTCAGAAGTACTATTATCAAAATTGGGTTGAAAATCTACTGTCTCCTTATCGATATCTTCAATTAATTCGTTTGAGATTTGTGATAATCTCGCTTCAGTATATCTATATGCTGCGGGGGGATCTCCATCTATAGATCCAAAATTCCCTTGTGGGTGGATTAAAGGATATCTTAAGGAAAAATCTTGTCCCATTCTAACTAAGGAATTATAAACCGCCATATCACCATGAGGATGATACATTCCTAAAACTTGTCCTACAATTTTAGCACTTTTGACGTGTGCATTATTGTAATTCCAATTACTTTCTGCCATAGCATAAATGATTCTTCTGTGTACTGGTTTAAGACCATCTCGAACATCTGGTATGGCTCTTCCAATGACTACACTCATAGCATAGTCAATATAATTGCTTTTCATCTCTTTTGATAGTAAAATTTCTTCAATTTGCTCTGAAGTCAATATGACCACTTTTTTATTTTAAATTTTATTAATTAAATAAGTCTGAATTAAATATCTAACATTCTAACTTTATCAAAATTACTGATAATAAACTTCTTACGTGCCTTTACTTCTTTACCCATTAATTTGCTGAAAAGTAAGTCATTTTCAATATAGTCTTCATAAGTAACTAGTTTTAATCTTCTTGTTTCTCGATTCATTGTTGTATCATAAAGTTCATCTGCATTCATCTCCCCTAAACCCTTATAACGCTGAACCTTGATTGAATCAATATTTTTTATTTTATACTTATTTTTTAATTCTTTGATTTTTTCCTCTTTTTCCTTATCAGAGTATACGTAGATCTTGTTATTTTTATAAGATAACTTATATAAAGGTGCAACTGCAATATATAGATGGCCCTCATCTATTAAGGGTCTTAAATATCTAAAGAAAAATGTAAGTAAAAGTGTCTCAATGTGTCTTCCATCAATGTCACTATCACACATGATTAAAACTTTATGATACCTTAGTTTACTTAAATCAAAAGTCTCTTCTATTTCCTCACCGTTTTCTTCAGATTCTACATTATTTCCATTTGTTGAACTAGCCTCTTGGAACCCTACTCCAAGCGCTTTTATAATAGCCTGAATTTCATTGTTTTGCAAAACCTTATCTATCCTTGCTTTTTCAACATTAAGAATTTTACCTCTAATTGGTAGAATAGCTTGATAAGTTCTATCTCTCCCTTGTTTTGCAGGACCACCTGCTGAATCACCCTCTACAATGAAAAGTTCTACTTTCTCTGGATCATTTGATGAGCAATCAGCTAATTTTCCCGGCATTCTAGCTCCATCTAAAGCAGATTTTCTCCGTATTAACGCTCTTGCCTTCTGAGCTGCTTCTCTAGCTATTTTTGCATTAATATTTTTTAAAATAATTTTTTTGGCGGTATCCGGATTTTCTTCTAAATATTGCATTAATCTATCCGTAACAATTTGGCTTACAATTTGTCTGATCTCAGGATTTCCTAGCTTGATTTTAGTTTGACTTTCAAATTGAGGTTCAGGGAGTTTAACTGAAATAACTGCTGACAAACCTTCTCTTGTATCGCTTCCACTTAAAACATGGTCTTTATATTTTTTCTCCATGAAATTTTCAATATAAGAATTAAAAACCCTAGTTAAAGCTGATTTAAATCCAGTTAGATGTACTCCCCCTTCAAGAGTATTGATTGTATTTGCATAAGTTAGAATATTAGATTGATATCCTTGGTTATATTGCATACCTAACTCAACATAGACAATTGAACCATCATCATCTTGAGCTGAATCATTTACATAAATAATATCATTATGGAGTGGTTGCTTATCCTTGTTTAGAAACGAAATAAATTCTTTAAGACCCCCTTCATAATGAAATTCTTCTTTTTCATCATTAAATTTATTATGAATTTCAAATCGAGTATGAGGAGTAAGAAAGGCAAGCTCTCGTGTTCTATTACTAATAGTATGGGCATTAAAAATTTGTTCATTTGGTTCAAATTCAAAAATCTCGCTATCAGGATAAAATTGTATTTTTGTATAAGTCTCCTTTGAATTAATTTCTTTTACAATTGGCTCTGATGATTTTTTACCTCTCGAAAATTTTTGTATGTAACATAGTCCATCACGACATACTTCTACTTCCAGCCATTCTGTTAATGCATTTACAACAGACAAACCAACTCCATGTAATCCACCTGAGATTTTATAGCTTTTTTTATCAAACTTACCTCCAGAATGTAAATGTTCCATAATTACTTCAAGAGCTGGTTTTTGAAATTCTGGATGAATGTCAATAGGAATTCCTCGCCCGTTATCAAAAATTTGAACTGAATTATTTTTGTAAAGAGTTATTTTTATCTCATCTGCAAATCCGCCAATCGCTTCATCAACAGAATTATCTAAAACTTCAAAAATTAGATGATGGAGTCCTTTCTTCCCTCGATCACCAATATACATTGCGGGCCTAAGTCTCTGGCGACTCAGCGCTAAACGCGCAAATTCTCCATAATTTATAAAGTTGAGTTTACGCCTTCAAGGCCCTTTAGTACTTTAATATCCTCTGCATCATAACCATTCTTATCAGGCATAGAATTCAGACAAAAAATTTTTGTAAAGGTAAATTAATCGAGATGAATATGACTTTATGTGATAATTTACAAATTTACTAAGTAACTAGTGCAAATCCTTGAATTTAAATATATCTGCATTTCTTCGTTATTCAGAAAGATGAAATCTCTCTAATTATAAACCAGACCAGAATATTTTAGCTTTGGCTTAAAGCTCTAAGAAATCTGGCTCAAAAAAATAGAGATCTGACAGCAAAAGACCACCATTCTTTTAGAAGAAAATTATAAAAAAAGATTAAAATGAGGTTAATTCCTCGAAAATCTTCTACTGATTTAAGAGAAAAATGATATCTCTTTATTATAAAATATATAAAAAAGGAAATTACAAATAGCCTAGAAAGGCTTCTTCTCTAATTTTCTTAATGAAGGTATAATTCCTTTTTTTAAACAATCCGTACTATACCCGCATTTATGTTGTGGAATATAGACTTAATCTCCATCTAAAGCAGATGTAGGAGGAAAAACAAAATTAGAGTTAGATCGAGAAGAAATCAAGAGATCAATTCAAGATTTATAGAAACTGAATGCTTATGTTTCCTGAAAATTATTTTAACATCTATTTTTCTTTAATTTATTATGTTTTTGTTGCATGATCCAATTTGAGTCCATAGAAGATCCAATAGTCTATACAAAGTTTAGACTAATAAACTAATTATTAACCTCTGTTATATTAATAATTAATAAAATAAGAAAAAGGAGAAAGGAATCAAAATGATAAGTAGTCTTGAATTAAAGGAAGGAATTGGAGGCCTCTTAAAACGTTATATATGTGGTATTTGCCATAAAGAAATTAGTCAAGGTGCCAGTCTCTATGAAGAAGGGGTTCATTTTGGAGTTATTTGCCCTAATTGTTATAATAATATTTCTAAGGAAGATATTGAACTGATCTCAAATATGTTAATTGCATTTGGAGGTCATTTTGGCATGTTTAGAGATCCTAACTTTCCTGTGAATGAGATGTTTAAATGTTTCTTAAAGGTTATTGAAAATAACAAAGCAAAATTGTTATCAGAAGAATTAAGGATTAAATTATTACACTGTGCTTTATTGCATGGGATCACGCCACAGGAATTCTATGATTTGGATGAAGAACTACTTAAATATATGTACCGGTTTTAACAGCGAAAAAAAAGGTGATACCGAATGATTGACGACTTAGCGGAAATTTACATATATAACAAGGAGTTAAAGAAGATTATTATTAAATTTCAAGATTTAGATCAAGAAAGTGGTAATCAAGGTGAAAAATCAGTGCGATTGAACTCAATATTAAATCTAAAAGAAGAAAGTTTCCTAGAACATGGAAAGCCTTCAATGAACGATACAATTACTGCATTCGATGCTAAAAACATTTTATAATTAGTAACGAGGAAGAAATTGTCAAATCAATCAAATTGACTTTCATTTGTTTCTACGAATCTCCTCAACCGATTTCACGATCTCCAAAAGTTGATTATTCACATCATGAGTTCGAACTATATGAGCGCCATTAAAAATAGCAATTGCAGTTGCAGAAAGTGTTCCGTTAACTCTATTTTCGGGATCGGGGATATTTAACATTGTACCGATAAATAATTTTCTTGAACTAACTACTAATATTAGTTTATTCAATTCTCTAAGTTTATGTAGATTTCCTATTCTCTTTAAATCATATACATGAGTTTTTTCCTAAATTTTTCTTGAATCTTTCATTCTTCGAAAGTAAAAGTTAATTTACAATGTTATCATAACAGATTATTGGAATTCATGGGTTTTTTTAAAAAAAAATTTGAAAACAAATTTAATAAAGGTAGATTAGCTCGTATAGGGATTATTTTCATCATTATCCCCGGTGTTATTATAAGTGGTTTTATCATTTATTTTCTATACTTTTCAGATAAGGAACCTATCTCAGAAAAATTAAAGGATTTTACGGGGAACTATTACTTCCATGACAAATACACGGTTCTTTTAAAGGATTTAAAAGAGTTGAATGAAACGTTTCCCGAACAAACAGAATTATTTTCATTAAACACGAAATTTGGTTATTCTCCGACCGTTAAAGGTCATGAAATTTGGTGTTTACGGATTACAAATGAGTCATCTGGTTTTAATAAACCCGAAGTTCTATATATAGGTTCTCACCATGGTAATGAAATCGTTTCTGTCGAAACAGCTTTTTGGTATGGGCATTGGTTGCTTGATAACTATGGCAAAAATGAACGAGCTACTTTTCTCGTAAATAATAGGGAGATTTATATAGTGCCTTGTTTAAATCCAGATGGAAGGTATGCATCAACACCAAGTAGGACCAATGGACGTCACTTTGACTTGAATCGTGATTATGACTATGCTCCTGAAATAGGTCATGATGGTCCTTTTTCAGAAATTGAAACAAAGTGCATTCGGGATTTGAGCGAAGAACATCAATTTATCATTTCAATCGATTGGCATCAAGGGTTTTATGGGATATATTGTCCTTGGGGGATTTACTTTCGGGAAGCTCAAATCAGCCCTGATCATGCAACTTATAACCGTGTCGCTAATTTAATGAGTAACCAAGCAGGATCTTTTGGAAGTGGAAATTATCCAATCTATAATGCTGGACCTCTTTATGGAAGTTGGAGAGATTGGGCTTATGCTTCTCATGTAGAATATGGGGGAAATTTTACGCAAGATCCAGATGGATATTTTTCAGGTGGGCAACTTGCATTTATTGTTGAACTATCATATCACTCATCTAAAAGTGAAGATATTGAATTAGGTGGAACTTTAAATGATGGTTGGGTTCCTAAGAATATTCGCCTTGCTCTGGTTGCCGCAGAACTTGCAACACCTTACATTAACTTAGTTGAGACTCCTCCTGATCAAATACTTATTGGATCAAGTCTAAAATTTACTTGGCAAGTACTTGGTTGCTTAGAAGTCAATGAAACTGTCCTTGAATGGTCAAATTCCACAGTCCCAGATAGTTTTTCCCCGATCAGTAATGTATCTCTCTCAAGTAAATTTAGTTTATATAGAGAGAATTTTACTATGACTACCTTGCCCTTAGACACTTTAGGTAAAAAATATTATCGTGTATGTGCTAAAGTTGATGCATTTTCCAATAGTTCTTCAGTCGCTTATGCAAGTGAAATTTTTTCAAGATATGCTAAATTGCGAAATTGGCCTAAATGGAAAGAGAATGTAACTTCAAATGGAATATACCAAGAATTAGAAGGTCAACTTTATTGGTATAGTGATATAATTGAAGTGAATGTTGTAGATTTCGTTTAAACATGGTCTGAGGGTTTAAGTTTTCTAAAATTTATAGTTTTATACTTATTGATTTATATGAATTTCCTCTGCCATTTTTACAAATTTAAATAACTGACTATTAACATCATTAGTTCGAACAATTTGAGTGCTATTATATATTACGATGGCTGTCGATTAAAGCGTTCTATTCGATCTATTATCGGGGTTAGAATGTTCAATGTATTTCTAATGAGAGATTTTCTATAAATGGTTATAGAATTGCTAGAAATTTCAATTAGAAAATTATTCTAATTTTTTTTGGAAGTCCTACGAATTGCTTCAGATATTTTTACAAATTCAGTCAATTGTTTTGTAACATCATGAGTTCGAACAATATGGGCTCCGTTATAAATAGCAATCGAAGTAGCAGCAAGGGTTCCATTTAATCTTTGTTCAGGTTCGGGGATATTTAAAGTGGTTCCAATGAATGATTTTCTTGAAATTGCCACTAGGATTGGTTTGTTCAATTCTCTTAATTTTGGCAAGTCTGCTATTATTTTTAAATCATACACGTGAGTCTTTTTCTGGATCCAGTGTCCTATCCCAGGATCTAAAATAATATTATTTTCATTATACCCCTTTTTCTTCAGAATTTTAATAGTATTATTAAATTCTTCAATAATTTCATCTATTGTACATAAATCTCCTGGAACTTTTTTCGAAGCCATAATTACTAAAGGAAGATCTTTGTCAATAACAAAATTTGCTAATGTTGGATCTGTTTTTAAACAACTTACATCATTAATAATAATTTTTCTATTAAATCCAGCAGCAATATCAAATGCAAATTCTGCAACTTCGCGATACTGAGTATCTACAGATATTATTATATTCTCTGGAATGATTTTACAAACATTTTCCATAGCAATCTTCATTCGATTTAATTCATCCTCAATTGTGATTTTTTCAGACCAAGGAGCTGTAGAACGTCCTCCAATATCAAGAATTTGAGCCCCATATCTTATCATTTCAGAAGCAGCATTTCTAATCTTTTCAGGTTCCACATAAACAGATCCTTTATAAAATGATTCGGGGCTAAGATTAATGACTCCTACTATTATAGTAGGAAAATCATCACCGATTTCTAAAAAGTCAAATAATTTTGTATATATCTTTTTCATTGCTTATCTATAAAATGAAAAAAATATATCAAATAAGTAGTATTCTATTATCTGCTATGGAATTATTTTCAATAAAGCTTCCCCTCATCAAGAA
>JBHLLG010000027.1:0-34563 GCA_048885925.1 Candidatus Hermodarchaeota archaeon | reverse complement strand
CATCTAGCATAAATGTGAATGTATAATATAAGAAGGTCAAATTAAAAAATTTAATTAATTCACCTAAAAACTTATATATGTAAACTTTCAATTTAAGAAATAAAGAAAGCCATTAAAAAGAGAATTCAATCTTTAAATTGGGCATTATTTCATGTTAGAAAAACCTTGAACAAAATCGATTTCTGATAATTTAATTTTTTTGTAAAACTAAACGTTTTTCAAAAATAAAAATTTTATTTAAAATATTTTCAGAGTAAATTTTAATTCAATTTTACCTTAAACAGAACCCACATTTGCCAAATGATTTAATAGTTTGCTCCCAGCAGTGATTATGATATGCTCTATTACAATGGGGACATTCTGTGTGACAATTGTTTTCTCCTGCGATTTTTTTAGTACAACTTGGACATTCAATTTTATGGCAAATAACACATGCTATTACAGAAACTTCGAAAATTTTTTTAGAAATTAAATTGAACAAATCGATAAGATAGCTAAATGGGTTCCATTCATTAAAAAAGTCATCAAAAGAAGTATGTAAATCGTTTTTTATTTTTTCATGGGCTTCAATTTCGAATTCATTTATTACTTTTATTTGGGGCATTTTCATAGGATAATCTGAGGGTAAATTAATTTGAAAGTCAAACATAAGATCCTCAGTTTTCATTTTGCCTTTCATTTCTACCCGTAAAGTTGTTGTTAATGGGTCATATTTTATATTTTTATAGTGATCTTTTAATAAATCAATCTCAAAATTAATTCTTGAATTCTTATCAACTAACCAAGAAATTTCTCTTACAATTTCTATAGGTTCTGATTCTTCCTCTCTCCAATTTTTATATGAGTTTAAATCTATGATCTGAGTTTTAATAATTTCCTGTAAATCTGAAGATAACTCAATATTTGGCTGCTTTGGGTATGGCTCTAGATCTATTGTCATTGTATATTCCATAAAGCCATAAGTTAGCAAATGTACTTTTAATTTTGTTAAACTGGAAGGAACATTTTCAGATCGATATTCTCCCGAGATTTCTTTTAATTGGATTTCAATATCTTTAATGAAAAACAGTTTCTTTTCCAATTCATGTAATATATCTACTATATGTATCGGTTTTTTTAAATTCCAATTCCTCAAAGTATCTAATGTTTTGTAAGGATCTCCAAGTAAATTTTTGATCTCATTAGGAAAGTCTATCTTTGGTTTTTCAGGATAATTCATGAGATCTATTGAAAGAATAAATGTTTTTGCGAGCGTTATAGTGATATATACATTAATAACAGCCCTCTTGGAATCTGGTTGATCATAGGCATATTCTTGTTGAATTAAACCCAATTCAGTATTAATTTCTAAACTCAATTGTTCTATATCTTCACTATAATCTTCTTGAATTGATATTTTAGATTCCTGATCAGATTGTTCGATTAAAGATGGCTCGAGAGGTTCTGATGCACTATCATAAGTCTTTTCATCATAATATAAATCATTAGCGGAATCTGATGTAGAAGTATATTCATCATATTGAAAATCTGGAGGATATGCATTTAGATCGGGAGTAATATATTGTTCCTTGGAGGAATCATCAATTACTTGTTGTTCTTGGATAGGTAATATTTGTTTTTTTGCATTTTCTTTTGTTAATCCTAACCTATCTTCAATTTTAGCTTTGAGTTCATGTATGATATCGATAACAGAAGAATTCACAGTCCAATTATTACAACTATTTAACTGGAATTCACCTAATAATTCTTTAATTTCATTATGATATACTAATTCTGGAGGACTATTTGGAAAATTTTCATCAAATTTAATTTCTATTTCATATTTTTTTTCTTCCCTTTCATAAACATAACCGTATAAATGAGCTATATTACCCGAAACCATCCAAAAGGAAAATTCTTTCGCTATTTTTTGAGCTTCTATTAAAATTCTCTTTTTATCCATTATAACCACATTTAAAGGTTTCTTTCTTTCTCTTTATAATAAAGAAATAAACTTTTTTCTTAAAAATCTTTACAAAACTTCTGAAAAGTAAATTAAATTAATATCTTGTTATCTTATTTTTTATATAAAGCTAAAAGGTATTTAAATAACCCAATAATAGGGTGTTTCTTCATCATTCTCTCCTTTAGCTGAGAAAATTCTATTTAAGTAATCTAAATGATAATATGCTTCAATTTCTTCATAACTAAGCCTATCAAAAAATTGCCAATTAAATGGTAGGTAATATTCTTTAGGTAATATTAAAATCACATCAGTATTATAAGTCGATTTCAATTCTTTTAATATATTTATTCCCTCAGAAATATGTAAAGACGGATGAATATATTGATCATCTAGAGTTAAAAAATAATTTATTGCCTCTAATTCAAGATCTCTATTTTTATCTTCAAAAGGATAATCAAAATATATAAATATAGCATACCAACCGAATTTGGAAATAATAACTTGTTCTTTAGAAGTATAGTTGGAATACCACTGAATAGATTTGACCTCTTGCTCTCTTAAAAAGAAAATATTTTTAGAAGTTGAATCAAATAAATAAGAGGTATATATTGAAAAAATTACGAAGAAAATTAAAAATAATTTAAATTTTCTGTTTTGAAATGAATTCAATTTTATTATTTTATACAAATACGATACAAATCCTATTATCATGATTATTAAAGTTAAATAAAATACTCTTAAAAAAAAAGTAGTCATTCCAATCATCGCATCTATTAAAAACATTACTAATAAAAGGAAATCTAGTGCTATTCCCCAAAAAAATAATGGTTTTCCTCTTGGCTTATATTGAAAAATAACTAAACCCCATATAGCAAACGAAGCGAGAATTAATGAATCTATAAAGAAAAAAATATATGATATATGTATTTTAAATATAGTTAGATTGAAGTAACTAAAAATTATTGTAAGAATTAGTCCCATTCCAAAAATTAGTGGAAATATATATTTATCTTCCATTTTTTTATATATTCGTTTTTCCTTCCCTATAATTATCAAATTGAAAATTTTATTTTTAAAATTCAATGATTTTAAATAATACCGTAATAAAAAAGTTGCGATAAATATTAGAACAAAAGCTCCAAAAAGTAAATAATACCATGATAAAATTCTAAAAGGATTAAAAACTTGAAAATATCCTGTTGCTATATTGAAATAATAAAAAAGAAAAAAAATGCAGAAAAAGAACATCAATAAAAGAAAATCAAATCCTCTTCGAAAATTTTTAACAAAATAGATTAAATAAATCCATAAATAAGAGATTAACAAAATCATTGCTATTAATGAATGAGTAAGAATTAAACTAATGAAAATTATTGTTAAAAGTAGATAGGTGGATGTCATATTCGATAAAATATCTGTATTTTTCGGTGTTTGTTGCTTGATGAAAGCTTGTAATCTCACATAAAGAATAAAAAAGATAATTAATCCTTGTATTAATGCTATACCTGATGGCCAAAATTGTACCATCATAAAAAAAGAAAATCCAAATGAAGATACTAATAAATAGACTCCAAAAATAGCTAAATTTTTATTTTTAAAAATTCTCATTAGAAGATTATATATTATCAAGGATGATACAGGAATCGTATAAAATAAATAATATTTAGGTAATAAGAGTAAATCAAGTCCAGAAAAAAAGTGAATGACTGCTCCAAATATATGCAATCCTATTGCTCCATAATATTCTTCCATAGGAATATGATTTACTACTGTTATATATTTAACAATGGAAATATGTAACCACGGATCAGTACCCGCAAAAAATCTGGTGTTTATTATATTTAACGTGCATACTAATATGATGAAAATTCCTAATAAAAAACCATTTAGAGAGATTTTTTTTTTAAGATAATTTAAAAGTGAGAAGTTTTGATAAAATTCTGAATCATGCCTAAAACTTTTTGGTTGTGATTGAAATTCTCTATATGTTTTCTTTAATCCTTGAATAACTAAAACCAATATAATAGATAAATATGATAAAGTCAAAATAAGAAGGAAGTAATTGAAAGTTATTAAAATATTGAAAAGTGAACCAATAAATCCTATTAAGATATAAAATGATAAGTTAGATACAATAGTGAGTGAAATTTTTTCTCTAAAATTGAATTTTTTACTATTAACTATTAAAAAAAAGATTGGATAAAAAGGTAAAAATAATATTGAAAAGATTGAGCTAAATAATATCAGAAAAATTAAAGGGAGTGAAATAAAAGTATCATGAAAAATTTCTTCTATATTGAACAACTTTAAATATAAAAAAGAAAGTGATATTAAAGAAATTATAAAAATAATTAACTGAATTCTAATTCTTAATCTAAAAATCAATTTATTTAAGCTAATAAAGATTTTTTTCATAATAGTATGAAAATCTATCAATTTCTTTTACGAATATTTAATTTTCAAATTGTTTTAATTTTATATATCTTAGCATAAAAATTTTTAAAAAATGATAAAAATTTTTTAATACAATTAAACTTCTGATGTGATACAATTTCAAAATCCTACTATTTCAATTATATTCCCCTCATATAACGGCGCAAAATTCCTTAATAAGAATCTTGATTCCATAAAATCATTAAAAAATTTGAATGAAATTGAACTTGTTATAGTCGATAATATGTCAAAAGATTCAAGTATCGATATAATCAAATCTTATGAAAAAGATATTAATATAAAACTGGTCAAAAATAATGTCAATAGAGGTTTTGCTGAAGCATGTAATTCTGGTGTAAACCTTTCTAATGGTAAATTCATTTTCATTACAAATCAGGATGTAATTTTCCCTTCGGATATTTTTATAAAGTTACAAAAAATTTATAGAAATTTTAAGAAGGATCTTGAAATTGTAATCTCTCCAGCATTAATTTTTGAAAATGGGAGAATTCATTATTTTGGAGCAAAAAATCACTTTCTTGGATTCTCTTATACTCCTGAATTAGGACAGAGATTACCTAAAAATAAAATCGTAAAGGTAACACAAAGATTTTCAGGTGGTGCTTTATTTATAAAAAAAGATTTCTTTTTAAAAATGGGAGGTTTTGATGAATCTTTTTTTATGTATTATGAGGATACAGATTTATCATTAAAAATATTAAGAAATGGATATAAAATATTTACTACAAATGATCCATTCTTGATTCATCAAAAGAGTCATCAAACTTTAAATGATTTTCAATATTTCTTCCTCGAGCGAAACCGATTTATTGTTTTGGTAAAAAATGTTGATAAACTTCGAAAATTGGTACCCTTCATTATAATTATTGAATTAAGTCTATTATTCCATTCGATTTTCATTAGAAAATTTAAATTAAGGATTAAAATATATCTTGATTTACTTTTAAATATTGAATATTTAAAGAAATTAAGGGAAAAATCTAAAAAAGAAGGGACACTTCTTTCGTATCAAAATTTATCAAAAAATTTAGATCCAATTTTACTTGGGAAATTACAGAATCTAAATGTTATAAAAATATTATTAAAAATATTGAATAGATTTCTTTAAAAGTTTATATCAAAATGTTTAGTGAAAAATTTAGAAAATTGATTGATAGACTTTTAACACATTTTTTTAAAAATATAACATCTAAATCAATTGGAAGCTTGCTCTTTTATCATATTGTTCTCAGAGGAGGATATGGTATAAACAAATTTTTTTCTTTAAGTGGAGACAACCTTAAAAATTTAGCAATAAAAACTACAAATAACCTTGCATTAAGGGAGCTTAAGAGATTAATTCACAAGGCGAAAAATATGGAAGAGATTGTCGATATTGGTTTATCGTTTTACTTTATTCTTTCTGATATTCCCTCTTCATTAACTCATAAAATTCACATAGTTAGTTTTCAGAATAGATTTGAATTGATTGAGTATCTAAAATTAATCAAATCAATTAAACCAAAAATAATTCTTGATATAGGGACAGCAATGGGAGGTACACTTTTTTTGTTATCAAGATTTTCAGCTCCAGATGCGCTATTAATATCCGTTGATTTACCAGAAATATTTGTAGGAGGGCGAAAATTTCCAAATAACCCTTCCTTTTTTAAAATTTTTACCAAAAAAAAACAAAAAGTTATATTAATAAGGGATGATTCTCATAAGTTTTCTACATTCAATAGTATTAAAAAAGTATTAAATGATAGAAAAATTGATGTGTTATTCATTGATGGAGATCATAGTTATGAAGGTTTAAAGCGAGATTTTGAAATGTATAAGCCCTTAGTCAAATCTGGTGGATTGGTATGTTTTCACGATATTGTTTCTAGTTCATATAAAAAAGTTGGTGATGTACCTAATTTCTGGAATAATATTCGAAATGAATTTAACTTTCGGGAGATAGTCGAAAACTGGAATCAAGACGGATTCGGTATAGGAATTCTCTTCATTAAATAATGCTAGTTTCTTAATTTAAATAGTAAAAATTTAAAGATTTTAAAGAAAAACCAAATAGAAAAGAAGTAAATCCATGAAATAAAGTAAAATTTCCAAAATTTTAGATTATTTTGAAAAACTTTTTGTATTTATACAATTCTAATTATAAAATAAATCAATTTAGAAACTATAAAATATATTTTCAAAAAGTTTGGATCTTTTTTTTAATATAATAAAAATCAGAAATGAGATATTTCCTACATGATCGATTTGTTCTTCTCTTAAGACCTATTCTAAACCCTTGCCAAATAGAATTAAACCTTATAATAATAGATTTAAACTTTCTTGTAAGGAAATTTAAAAGTATTATTGTTAAATTCATTACAGAGAAAATATAATAAAAAAATAAAATATCAATGAATTTTGCGTGTTTCCAAACTAGTATTTGGGAATTTCTAGTAAAGAGATGATGATTAAAAATCATTCTCTTCTCGTTAATAAATCGTGGAATATTGTGATATACTGTTGTCGTCGGAACATAGTATGATATATATCCTTTCATCTGAGCTCGTAAATTCCAATCAGGATCTTCATGATACATAAAAAAAATTTCATCCATTAAACCAATCTCGTCTATTACTTTCTTATTTACAAAAACTGCCGTTCCTGGAGCAAAAGCTATAGTTTCTATTTTATTATATTTTTGATCGTGTGGATCATATTCTAAATAACCTCGATTACCAATAACAATAGCGGACTTAAAATTAAGAAATGCTCCTGTATTCCATAAAAAATTTTTGTTTTTATAAATTTTAATCTTAGGAGTAATCATTCCCGCGTCTGGATGAGTATCTAAAAATTCAACCATTTTTTCAATAAAATCACGATTAACAATTGCATCGTAATTTAATAGACATACATAATCTCCGTTGACCAATTTTATAGCTTTATTACTACCACTAACAAAATATAAATTAATATTACTTCTAATTAACTTAATTTTGAAAATAGAGTTAAATTCATCAAGCTTCTTTTTAAAATCCAAATATAATTTATATTTGGAGCCGTTATCTAAAATAAAAACTTCAAAATTTCCGTAAGTTTGATTCTTTAACGATCTTAAACAATCTAAGGTATAACTATATTGATTATAATTTAAAATTATAACAGATACTAATCTTTCCATAAAAATTGACCTTTTTAAGTATGTATAATAAAGACTTTTTTTGAAATCATTTAATCTATATTAATTAAAATTCATCAAATTTTAAATAATCCTTATAGATTATAGTTTTTGAATATATTGGGCATAATGATAATCATTAAGAAGATATTTTTTACATGATCTATTTGTTCTTCTTTTAATTCCTATTCTAAAACCATGCCATATTGAATTAAATTGTACAAAATGTATTTTTTTCTTCCTTTTAATAAAATAATAGAGTGTTTCAAGAAAATTCATAAAGGAATACCAGACATAAAAAATAAAAATATCTCGGAATTTCGCATGTTTCCAGATTATTATTTGAGAATTTCTTTTGAAAAAGTAATAAGAAAATAAAGAACCTCTTTTTTTAATATCAATAGGAACATTATGATAAACAATTGTAGTTGGAACATAATAACTTTTGTATCCTTTCATTTGCACTCTTAAATTCCAATCTGGATCTTCATGATACATCATGAAAATTTCATCAATTAATCCAATATCTTTAATTATTTTCTTTTTTAGGAATAATGCTGTCCCTGGTGCATATCCTATTGTCTCAATTTCATTATATTTTTGATTCATCGGATCATATTCTAAAAATCCACGATTTTTCACTATTTTTGTTGTTCTAAAATTAATAAAAGCTCCTGCATTCCATATTACTTGTTTATTTTCATAGAATTTAATTTTTGGAGTAATCATACCAGCATCAGGATGTTTTTCTAAAAAATCTACCATTTTTTCTAAAAAATCTCTTTCTACAACTACATCATTATTTAATAAGCAGATATATTCTCCATTAGCTATTTTGATAGCTTTATTATTACCAGCTCCAAAATAGAGATTTTTATTATTTTTAATTAAATTTATGTTTAATAAATTTCTAAACTGATTTAATTCCTCTTTTAACTTCATATATAAATTAAATTTCGAGCCATTATCAACAAGTAAAACTTCAAAATTTTGATAAGTTTGAATACTTAATGATTTCAAGCATTCAATAGTATATTGATAATTATTATAATTCACTATTATTACAGAAACTAATTTTTCCATAACAAGTTAATGATATAGTAAGATAGTATTTGAATTTGAAAGAATTCGAAAAAACTTAAAGTTTTTTGATTGAGTTTATTTTAATATCAAATCAATAAAGGCTAATTTTTAATTATTCTTTAAATTTTTAGACTCTTAATCAAATTAGACGGTTGATTATAAATTTAAAATAACATCAAAAGAATTATATCTAATTTAAATTAATTTACTATATTACAAGTAATTTAAGAGAATCAAAAATTTTTTTAAAAAAGTTAAATTAAATTAAAGAATAAATTTTAAGAGTCATTTTGTTGATTTTCTAAACTGACGCTTCCAAATATCATTCTCATTATATTAGACTCGTTAAGAGCAGATAAAATAAATGCCACTCATGATGGTAAATTATTAACTCCAAATATTAAAAAATTACTAAATAACTCATTATATTTCAAAAATTGTATTTCAAATAGTACATGGACATTACCTTCTCATTTATCTATGTTTACAGGGTTATATCCTACACAAATTAAACTAACTGGTAGACATCTTGATAGATTAAGCGAAAGGGTTCCTATATTAACAGAAATTTTAAAAGATCAAGGATATTATACAATCTGTTATAGCGAAAATCCATGGGTTAATACATATTTCAGAATAACTAGAGGATTTCACAAAATTCTATATAATTATGGCTTATCTTATTTTAATTTGAGTAAAAGTAAAATAATAAAACCTATGAATTTATTGTTGAATCTTTTCAATAAATTTATAGTTAAACGAATAAAATCTGATCGTTTTTTGGATTCATGGAAAATCATTAATCTAATAATTGAAAATACTAACAAGAGAATAATAAGGACTATCTTTTGGAAAAGTTTTTTATACGAGTATAAAAATACAATAAACATTTTAGAAAACTACATTGATATTTTACATAACCACTTGGATGGAAAACCACTTTATCTGTTTTTTAATATAATGGCAACTCATAGTCCTTATATCCCTATTAAAGAAGTATTGAGTTATTTTAATATTACTTCTAAAGATATTAAAATTTTAAAGCATTTTCTCTTAAATCCAGGAATATATTTTAATAGAGTTAATCTCAGATCCAAATTTTTAAATGAGAATCAAATTAAAGCATTTAAGAAGCTTTATGATTCATGTGTTTATTACTGTGATTTAATTATAGAAAAATTAATTCAAATTTTAAATAAATTAGGAATATTGGACAATTCATATGTAATTATTACATCTGATCATGGTGAACATCTTTGTTCCCAACTTGATCATTATTTATATGGACATGGTGTATATCAAAGCGTATTTGATTCACAATTAAAGGTTCCACTTATTATATATAATACAAAATTAAACCACCAAATCATAGATGATCAGATTGAATTAAAAGATTTATTTTACACAATACTTCACTTAATAGGATTTCCTAATGACGAAGATAAATCTTTAAACCTTCAGAAGTCGATAATACATCAAATAAACAATAGAATGACTCCAAAATATATATTTGGAGAACATTTAAAATCGAAAAAAGAAATGCTAAGTCTAATAAAAACTTTCAAAAGGTATATTAAACCTTCTTTAATTCCAAAATTATTTTTTAATATTTATTTTGCACGATCTAAATTTTTCAAATATATTAAATATGAAGATAAAATTGAAGAATTTTATGATCTAATTAATGATCCCTATGAACAAGTTAATATAATTTCGGAAAACCATGAAGAATATAATAATATGAAAAATCATTTAGAACAACACCTAAAAAGCATAAGAAATCCAGAAAATTTGGCTAAAATCTTCACTAAAAAAGAAAAATCTATAATTAAGAAAGCTTTGAAAAATGTAAAAATTTAATATCATATATCTTAAAACTCGAGTTGAAATATATGCGTAAACTTTTTGTCATTAATAATAATCCAAGATATATTTCATCAGATAGAGTTTGGTTTAACGGAATTATTGAACAAAACTTAAGTACGATTAAAATAGAAACAACCCCAAGAGTAATTTTTCTCAAATATTTAAATAAAAACTACAAAATTCTTGATGCAGGATGTGGTTTTGGAAAATGGGTTATCTATCTTAATCAAAAGGGATATGATATTATAGGTATTGATAATAATGAGTTAACCATTAAAAAGTTAAAAGAATTTAATAATTTACTTCAGGTGGAGATAGGAAATATTACAAAGCTCATGTACCCCGATAATTATTTTGATGTTTATATTTCCATGGGAGTAATTGAGCATTTTGAAGAAGGTCCTACTTTAGCTTTAAAAGAAGCATACAGAGTATTAAAGCCTAATGGATTAATTATTATATCCACACCAACAGTTAATATTGTTAGAAAAATCTTTATTCAACCTATTCTTAATATTATCAATAGAACATATAATATATTTACAAAAGTAAAAGATTTTTTTGAAAAACCTAAACTTTTAAAAAAGACTGATAGAAATAAATTAAAAAAGAAAAAAAGAAAGAAATATTATCATTTCTTAGAATATAGGTTTACTATTAAAGAGTTGCATATGTTCTTGAACCATTCAAACTTTAATGTAATTGAAACACTACCTCATGACTTTTTTGATTCGAAAGACCATGCTATAGGTTTAGGTCTTGATTTCCCTTTTTTAAGAAAAAGGTATAGTGTTAATTTTGAATTAAATAAGGTTGGGAAATTAATTTCTCGGATTATGGAGGGAATTTCCCCCTGGATAGCTACTGCTAGTATTTTATGTGTAGGGAGATCTTTAAAAGAAATTTAAAAATAAAATTAAAATTTTTGAAGCTTTTTAATATAGAAGTAATCTTTAATAAGATATTTCCTACAAGATCGATGGGTTCTTCTCTTTAAACCAATCCTAAAACCATGCCAAATTGAAATAATATTTATAATTAAAATAGGAAAAGCTCGATACCATAATCTTTTAAGAAATTCTGATAAGATGGCTAAAGAGAATTTAAAATAAAAAATAATTAATTCCTTTATTGATGCAAATTTCCATACAAAAATTTGTTTATTTCTTTTAAAGAAATAGTCATTAAATATTTGTCTTTTTGTACTTATTTTCTCATTTACTGGGATTTTATGATATACTATTGTTGTTGGAACATAATAACTTTCATATCCGAGCTCCTTTGCTCTGAAATTCCAATCAGGATCTTCCCAATACATGAAATAAATTTCATCAATTAATCCAATTTTCTCAAGATATTTTTTTTTAATAAAAAGTGCTGTTCCCGCAGCAAAATCGTTAAGTTCTATTTCTGAATATTTTAAATCATTTGGATCAAATTCTAAATATCCTCGATTTGTGGCAACAATGGAAGTTTTGAAATTAATATGGTTACCAGCATTCCAAATATATTGCTTTTGTGGATATAATTTAATTTTTGGTGATATCATACCAGCACCAGGATGTTTCTCTAAAAAATCAACCATTTTCTCAATAAAATCGGGTAAAACTTCTGTATCATTATTTAACAAACAAATATATTCCCCTCTTGCTTCTTTTATTGCTTTATTATTTCCCGCTCCAAAATATAGATTTATAATATTTCGAATTAATTTTATGTTTAAGATATTATTAAATTGATTTAATTTTTCTTTCATTTTCAGAAATAGGTCATATTTTGAACCATTATCAACAAGTAATACTTCAAAATTTTTATAAGTTTGATTTCTTAATGATTTCAAACATTCAAAAGTATAGGAATAATTATTATAATTTATTATTATTATAGAAATTAGTTTTTCCATAAAAATACATTAGTTTTACTCTAAAATTCTTCTTGAACGTAAAAGAGTTTGAAATTTCTTAAATTTTTCTAATTACATGGATTAGACTAATGAAAATAAATTAGATAAATGTAGATATGCATCTAAATTTCATATTTTACTGAATAAAATTAAAATCTTATCAAAATTTATAGTCAATAGTAATCTATATTTGGAATATTTGAATCAAAATGTTTGTGGCGTGGTTTAGAAAATTCTTAGAAGGAAAATCTGGTCATATTTTGATAGATCAGTTTGAAATATTTAATCTATATGCAAAATTTATCTCATTTAAAGCAGGTTTAAAATTTAAAAAACTCTCATTGGAATGTGCAACTCTAGATGATTATTATAGTCTTGTAGATTCATTCTTTTATTCTCTTCATAAAAAATCACAATTTAAAGTTGGTATTAAGTTATTTCAAAAAAAAGAGGAGATAATTGAATTTCTGAAGTTGTACTATAAAATTAAACCTAAAATCATTCTTGAAATTGGTACATATGATGGTGGAACATTATCATTTTTAACAAGATGTGCAAGTGAAGACGCCATTTTAATTACCATAGACTTACCTTCTGCTCGTGCCGGAAGAAGTTATTCACCAATAAAAATTCCTTTTTACAGATCATTCAAATTAAAAAATCAGAAGATTTATTTTTTAAGACTTGATTCACATAAACCGATAGCAAAGAAAAAAGTTAAAAAAATTTTAAAAAAAAAAAAATTAGATGTATTATTTATTGATGGGGATCATACTTATAAAGGAGTAAAACAAGATTTTGAAGATTTTTGTCCATTTGTTAAAAAAGAAGGCTTAATTGCATTCCATGATATAGTAGAACATTCTGTTGAACTAAATTGTGGAGTTTACAAACTTTGGAATGAACTCAAGAAAAAATACAATTATAAAGAATTTATAAGCAACGATGGTGAAAATTGGGCAGGTATTGGCGTTATAAAATATAATTAAATTAAAAGTTGTTAAAGCATAATTATAAATAATTTGATTCTCTTAATTAAGGAATTATTTGAAAAAAGAAGTTAAAGAGATTAAAAATTATATTAAAATAAATGATGAGTTTAATAAAATGATAAAATTAAAAACCATAAAGGAAAATATATCACAAATTTTAGCTTTAACTGAAAAAAATATTAAATTATCATTAAGATATAAATTGGGATTAGTTTTATCATATATAAATCACATAATTGCGATTTTTACACCACTTATTATAATGTATAATATCTTTGATTTTAGAGTTAATATAGGCTTTTGGACCAATCAAAATTTTATCTTATACCAATTTATTGCATATAACATAATGTTGATTTCAGGAATAGTTAATACATTCCCTAGCCAATTTCTTGGAGAAAAGTATTGGAAAACGCTTCCTGCTTTAATAATTGGACCTTTTAATAGATTCAACCTTTTATTTGGAATTTTTTTTTCTCATCTAGCAATAATTTCCTTTCCTTTTATTCTGTTTTTTATTTTAGGCATGATTTGGGAGCCCATTTCAATAATTACAATAATTTTTGTTATTTCAATATTTTTTTTGATTGCCTTAATTTTTAGTGGCATAGGATTAATTCTTGGAGTTTTTGCTATTTCAAATGAAAATGTATGGAATGTTTTATCATTTTTATTACTCTTCGTTTTTTGGTTTAGCTGTATCACTTATCCTTTTGAAATATTTCCAGAATTTATTCAAAGGATAATCAATTTAAACCCTCTCTATTATATCTTTGACTTTTTACGAATAACTTGGATTCAAGATAATTTAATAATTACAATTGAAAATTACCCTTTCCACTTTATCATATTGATAGGTACTTCAATAATTTTACCGTTAATAGGCGTATTTCTTTTCAATCTAGTTTATAAAAAATATGGAATAACAGGTTATTGATTATAATGAAAAAAGTAATCGAAGCAGTGGATTTATCAAAAAATTATAAACTAAAACGTCCTTGGAAGGTTCTTAAAGCTTTAGATAATATAAATCTTACAGTTAATAAGGGGGAAATATTTGGATTATTGGGGCCTAATGGCGCGGGTAAAACTACATTAATTGAAATTCTAACTACAATAAAACAACCTACAAGTGGTTTTGTAGCCATCAACGGTTATGATGTAATTTCACAACCCAAAAAAGTAAAACCTTTGATTGGACTTATGCTTGGTGGTGAAATGCTTTATCACAGAATAACTGGTTACGATAATTTAAAGTTTTTCTGCAAAATTTATAAAATTCCAAATTATAAAAAAAAAATTCAGGAAATAGCGGAAGAATTTGGTCTAACTAAATGGCTTGATCAATATGTTGAGTATTTCTCAAGTGGGATGAAAATGAAATTAGCATTATGTAGAACTTTATTATTAGAACGTGATATTTTATTTTTAGATGAACCAACCTTAGGTTTAGATGTAAAATCAAAGAGTTTTATTATTGAAAAAATACGAAATTTAGATAAAACAATATTTTTAACAAGTCATGATATGGGTGTGGTAGAAAAGTTATGCGAGCGTGTTGCTTTTATTAATTCGGGTAAAATCTTGAAAATTGGTACTAAAAGTGAAGTAAAAACACTTACAGAATCAGAAGTTAAAGTTAATATCGAAATAAAAGATAAGAAACCTGAATTAAAAAAGTTATTAATGCAGCAAAATTTTATAAAGGAAGTAAGTGAAAATGAAAAAGGGTTGCTTATTAGATTACATAAAAGAGAAGATTATTCAAATTTATTTGAGTTTTTATCTAAATTTAAAATTCTAAGAATAAGCGAGCAAGATATATCTCTTGAAGAATTGTTTTTAAGATTAATAGAATAGTCTTATCATTAAATAAAACAAACCATTACATAGAATTATAAAATAAAATGTAAATCTTTTCATAATTTAAACTATTTTGCGGATAAAAAGATAATTTAAAAATTTGGATGTGAATCATTATTAAGGGTGTAATTTTAGCTGGAGGTTTCGGAACACGTTTATCACCACTTACAAAGGTCACTAATAAACATCTCCTCCCTGTTTATAATGAGCCTATGATTTATAAAGTCATCAAAACCCTTACAAATTCTGGTATAAAAGATATTACAATAGTACTTGGTGGTGAAAGTGTTGGTGATTTTATTAAACTTTTAGGTGATGGTTCAGAATTTGACGCTAATTTTAGTTATGTTTATCAACAAGGAGCGAGAGGTATAGCTGAAGCCTTGTATTTAACTAAAAAAATAGTAAAAGGACATAAAGTGGCAGTTATTTTAGGTGATAATATATTCGAAAATACATTTGGTAATGAGGTAAAAGAATTTGAGAATAGTAGAGAATATAACTGTTTTTTATTTTTAAAAGAAGTTTCTGATCCAGGAAGATTTGGTGTAGCAGAATTAAATAAAAGAGGGGAAATTATTAATATCGAAGAAAAACCAAAACAACCTAAAACAAATTTATGTGTAACTGGACTTTATTTTTATGATAAAGATATTTTTGATGTAATTAAAACGATTATTGTTGAAATTGGTTATTCAGCTAGAGGAGAATTAGAAATTACAGATGTTAATAATTATTATATTAAAAGAGGAAAAACAATGGCAAAAATAGTAAAGGGATTTTGGTCTGATGCTGGAACTTTTGAAACGCTATTAAAGTGTTGTAATTTTGAAAGTGAAAATATGAAAAATAAATGAATTAATTATATAGGAACGAGAATAAATGAAAAAGATTAAATGTTTAAAAGTCTAAGCATGTTACTTTATGTCCTTTATCAAGAAGTGGTAGGATTAAATGAACACCAACATAACCCACGCCTCCAATAACCATTACAATTATATTCAATCAAATTATTCTTTAGTTTTTCAAAGTAGAACCAAAAAAAAATTAGATTTGATTTGTTTCAATCAAATATTTATACCAATTAAGATTAATCGTTTTATCGGTTTTTTCGATTTGCCCACTCTCAAGCGCTTTAGTAATTTCTGTTGCTGCATTGGTTACCGTGTAATTTGGTTTGAAACCTAGTGTATCTCTCAATTTATCAAAATTAACTTTATAAGATCTTGTATCTGGCTGTCCATACCATTTTGGATTGTACTCACCTAAGACGATATTCGCCAATTCCTCCGCAAGAGTTTGAATTTGATAATTCTGGTCATTAGAACCTATGTTAAAAATCTCGTTATCAACAAGTTCCTTATCAGTTTCCATTATCTTTCTAAGTGCTTGACCCACATCTCTAACATGAATATTTGGTCTCCATTGTGTTCCAGGTTTCATAACATTGACTTCTTTTGTGCTATATAATGCATACGTCATACCGTTTACAACTAAATCAAAACGCATTTTTGGAGAAAGCCCATACATAGTAGCTGGCCTCATTATAGTAACACAAAAATCTTTATCGCTTAGTTTCAAAAGTTCTTTCTCAGCTTTTAATTTAGAATCGCCGTAAGCCTCTAATGGCTTCGGCTCTGTAGTTTCATATATTACCTCTTTCTGATAACCATATACGCTACAAGTAGATGCAAATATGAATCTTTCAACACCAGCCTTCTTAGCATAATGTGCTACTCTGGTACAACCGTTAAGGTTTATTTCATAAAAGAGGTTTTGTGGTATTCGTTTGAGTTCATCTGGTTGCGAAAGTGCAGCTAAATGGATAACAATGTCAATATCATCTAAAATTGATGGATTGAAATTTCTTATATCTTCTTTTATAATTTCCACATCATCCTTAAAGGATTCTATAGGTTCTTCTCCAAATAATAGCAAGTCTAAAATTTTAACTTGATATCCATTTTCTAAAAGTAGAGGTACTATTGAGCATCCTACAAATCCACATCCACCAGTAACTAAAATTTTCATATTAATTTCTCGTTTTTTAGGTTTTTTGTATTATAAAATTGAGATTTACTTATTAGGTGAATAATACCAATCCCAAGGTTTTCCGACTCTCGGATCGTTGATCTTTCCATTAATAGACTTAGGAATTACAGCTTTGTCATTCCAATCTCTTCTTTCCTCATCGGGATCACTATAATTATAGAGCTGATTCACACCGTATAACATTTTTATAGATTTTGTACCGATGGCTTTATATCCGTGCCAAAGAATTCCTGGAACTCTTGCTACCCTAAGATGTTCCTCATTTAAGACAATTTCATCTAATTCACCGTATGTTGGGGAATCTTCTCTATCATCGTATGCGCAAACCTTAATGGCACCAACTACGCAAATGAAATAATCAATTTGCCCTTTTAAATGACGATGCCAAGCCCGAACTATGTCAGGATAACTATAAGAAAGATTGAATTGTACAATTTTATCCTCTAATAATAAATCTCTCCAATCATCTCTTAAAAGTTCTGAGAAAAATCCCCTCTCATCAATAAATTTCCTAATATCTCTGATAATAATACCATCTATCATTTTTATCAAACTATTTTTGAAACAAAGTTTTTATTAAAAAAGATCAATATTGTAGATCTTTTATATTAAGTTTTAATATTTATAATTTTTAAAAAATCTATATAATTATGAAAAAGTTATTAATTATTGGTGTAAGTGGGCTTACGGGTTACAAATTAGCCAATTTATCTACAAGGTTCTATAAGGTCTATGGTACTTACAATAAACGTTTAATATCTATTAAAGATTGTGAAATTTTTCAACTCAATAAAACAGATAAGAAAGATACTCATTCTCTAATAATGGAGATTAAACCTAATATTATAATAGATTGTTCTGCTTTACATAATGTTGATTATTGTGAAACTCATCGTGAAGAAACATGGAATGTAAATGTTGAAGCAACTGTTTATATAGCAAATCTTTGTAAAGAAGTTAATGCCCGATTTATCTACATATCCACAGATTATGTATTTGACGGAATTGATAAAATTTATAATGAAGAAAGCAAAACGAATCCTTTAAGTTATTATGGAATTTCTAAACTTAAAGCAGAAGAAAAGATTTCCAATTTAGGAATTAACTATGCGATAGCCAGAACTAGTCTTGTTTTTGGGTGGAATCCTGGTGAAATTCAAGGAAAAAGTTCTAGTTCTGGTAAATCACAAAATTATGTAATATGGGCACTAAATAAATTAAGAAATGATGAACCAATAAAAATTGTCACAGATCAATATAGCACTCCTACATTAGCAGATAATTTAGCTGAATTTTTATTAACTCTTGCTGGTTCAGAAATAAATGGAATATTTCATACTACTGGAAAAGAATGCATAAATCGGTATGACTTTACAATCAAAATTGCTGAAGTTTTTAATCTTAATAAAAAATTAATTACACCAGTTACCAGTGATATGTTCAAACAAGTAGCTAAAAGACCGATGCGTTGTTGTTTAGATTCTACTAAGGCAAATCAATTATTAAAAATCAAGCCATTAACGATTGAAGAATCACTTTTAAAAATGAAAGATCAGGAGGATAATTTTTAATTATGCAATGCTTCTGAGTTAATTAATTGAATTATTTATTCTTATGATAATTAAAAAAGTTTGATTGATTTAGACCTATTTAATAATATTCCAAAAATGGGTAAAATCAATTGACGATTCTTAACTAATGTTTTTATATTATTAATCCACCATCTTGGATTTAGAAATAAGATTTTATACAAATCTTTTTTATACTTTTCTAGATTGAGTTTAAAAGGCTTATACAGATCGTTATCCAATGCAATATCTGTTATTTTATCTCGCCAATCTAATTCATTTCTTATCCAATTATTCTTAATTGCTAAATTTGTGAATTCGGTACCATTCATCGCAATTAATACAGAAATTTGCATAATTTCTGGTAATATTAATTTTACAAAATCTTCTGTTTCTTTTAATGTTTTTTTGCTTTCTCCAATATATCCGAGTATTAAGTTTAATTGGATAGGAATTTTCTCTTCTCTAGTCCATTTTAATGCTTTTACTGCTTGAGTGATTTTAATCCCTTTTTTCATATTATTTAAAATTTTTTGTGAACCAGATTCTATACCATAGGAAATCCCTATACATCCTGCAGCTTTCATTATTTTCAACAGACTCTTATCAACTAGATCTGCCCTGGAATCACAGAACCATTTAATTTCAAGATTTTCTTCGATCAATTTTGCACATAACTTAATTATCCGTTTTCTGTTGATTGTAAATATTTGATCATAAAACCAAACATATTTTATATTTCCTAATTTTTTCAAAACTTTTAATTCCTTAAAAATATCATCTTCAGATCGTCCACTATATGGCGTGTGAGCGTCAGGACAATAAAGGCAGCTATATGGACATCCTCTACCAGCGTAAATCAAAGCATATGGTCTTATTAAAGGAGTATATAAATAGTATGGTTTAAAAGAACTTACTAAATCATATGCTGGTAGTGGTAATTCTCTAAAATCCTTTTTCATTTTCAATTCTTTATTAACTAAAATTATATTATTAACCTCCCTACAGGCGATTCCTTCTAAGCCTTTAAGATCTTCTTTTTTGTCTAATTTATTTATTAGGTTCTCAATGACAGAAAAAGGATCTTCAATTACTTGAATATCCAAAAACGGATATCGGGATAATATTTCTTTTGAGGCATTCTTTGCAAACCAAGAATATCCTATTGTTATACAATTAGGATTTAATTTCTTTACAATCTCACATATTTTTAAATCAAAATCGATTATCCAAGCATTAAAAGTAAAAATTAAGCAATTAGGATTTTTATATATTAATATTTTTTTTAAAAAAGGATAACTTAAATTTTGAGCATTAGCATCTATAAAATCAATTTGATGGTTTTTGTTTCGTAATATTGAAGCTATAATCAATAAAGTTGCTGGAGTGTCAACACGGTAATTGCACACAAATTCACAACGTCCCTCACGAGTAACTGAAGATCCATGAAATCTTGGTAGATTAATTAATAAAATTTTCATATATAGGGTTATTATTAATATTTTGAAGTTAAATGTGCTTGAGTTAAAATTAATTGGTTTTTAAATTTATATAATTATCTTGAAAACTTTTCATTATTAAAATTTATTAAATATTAAAAAGAATAGGACTTCTATGAATAATTCTAATAAAGGTATCAAAAGTAAAGTTAGTACTAATTTTACCTATATTATTTTAAGAAAACAATTTAAAGATTTTGGGAATGAAGAAATTATAAATGAATTTGGTCAAATTATATGTAAAATCAAAACTAATTTGTTTACTCAAAATAAAAGATTAGAATTCCAAGAATTGAATAATAAGGAATTTATTTTTTTGATACCAAATAATAATGTTTTGTATCGAAGGTATATTTTAAAAGATAAAGCAGGAAAAATAGTTGGAATAGTAAAAAAGAAAAGATTCTTTAAGAGATCATCAAGAATTAAACTTGAGATTGATAAAGAAAGCAAGCAATATACCGCTGTGGGAGATTTTAAAAATTGGAATTATAAAATTATAGATCCTTTAAATAATAAAATATTAGCCAATGTAAAAACCTATGAAGAAGAGCGTTCATCGATAAATGATTTAGATTTAAATTCAAATAATTGCTTCCTTTTGGAATTTGTAAATAAGAATATTGAAAAATTTGTAATTGTAAGTTTTGTAATTTCCATTAATAGTCTCATATATTATCCCAAAAATTTGTCAGATATATTCGGGATTGAACGAAGAATTGCCCGACTACGCCCCTTTGGACCAGAAAATTCATTAAATTAAGTCTAAGAGAATAAATTTTCGAAAATTATATAGCTAAGCTTTTTATGAAATTAATTAATTAGTATTTAATCAAAATATGGAGCATAATGTACTGATAAATCTCCATAAGAATTATAGGTAATATTAAAGAAGGTAATGTTATAAAATTTAGGCAATAAGATATTATTAGTGAAATCTGATTTATTTAAATAATATGAAATAAAGAACTGTGAAATTAAGATATATTGAATCCTCTCACTTTTCAAATACTCAATTTGTTGGATACATTGAGTTTCATTAAATTCAGCTTTAAAAATGTCTTCAAAGAAGAACTGTCTAACAAAAGTTATAGAATCTACTCCAACACCCATAAAAAAATTGTCTCCTACCAAAACACCTGAACGAAGTGGAATATTTTCTGAAATCCAGTTTAGAGTAGTTATTGCAGGTGGTGAATATCTAAATCTGGTATTTCCATACCTAATTCCTGTAATAATAATTCCAGAAAAAGAAAAAAGGATAAAACTTAAAAAAATTACATTTCTAGGAATTGGTCTTAGAAATTTATGCTTTCTATAAATTTTAGTATTCTTAAATTTCTTCAAGAGTTCTATTAGTCCTATAGAAGCAAAGATACAAAAACTAGGGATTGAGTAAATCCAGATTCTATCGAACCAATAATCCATTAGAAATAAACTTCGTTCCGATAATTTTTCGGGAGCTAAAGGAAAATTCATTATATTCTCTATGAAAATTAGCGAGTAAGCAAGCAAAAAAGAAAAAATAATCCATGAAAGTAATGTTAAAAAAAAATTCTCATCTTTCTTAAGGAAATAATAAGAAAAATATAATCCTGTTAATCCAATAAAACCAATATTTAATATAAAATAGTCTAAATATAGAAAGAAGAAAGATTTATCACTTAAATCAATATTTAAAATAAAGATCTCTAGAATAATAACGACAAGTTCTAAAAATGAAAATAATATGAAAATTATTATGATTAATTTACCAACAATCTTTAATCTTTTACTCCTTTCTACCATTTGATTTTCTTTATTTTTTAAGATTTTAAAAAGTAGGAATTTAAGAAAAAATAAACTTAAAAACAAAATTAATAAAATGGTATATATAATTAGTGGGTGAGGTAAAATTTCATTAATAGTTATTAGCAGTTCGTACTTGAAAAAATGGAAAAAATTCTTAATTATAATATAACTTAAATAATATTGGAGCAAAATATCAAAAATTATATAAATAATAATGACAAACAAAAGAAATGATATAAATAGATTAAAATTAACTAATTTTCTACTTCTTTCTGAAAAGATACAATATAAAAAGAGGAAAACTATTCCTATTAACAATGGAAACATATAAGTCATAAAACTTAATATTAATAAAATAGCTCCTAATACGAGGAATTTAAATTCTTTTAAAATTGAAAATTTCCTAATTTCATAATATTTTTTAGATTTCTCATTTAAAAACATAAAAAATAAAGCTAAACTAATGAAAAGTAAGAAATAAGAATAACTCTTATAGATAAAATAAAATTCGCTGCCCATACTCAATGAAAAAACTGGGTTATCAATATAGAGACTTGAAAACATTAATATAAGTATTGTTGATAAAACAGCATAACTTTCTTTGAAATTGAATAATATAGATTTCATTAAGATATAAATGGAAGTAACGAATAAATAACAAAAAGGTGCAAGAAGTGTATTAATATTAATATAGGGAATTCCTGCTAAAACACTTAATCCATAAGAAATATATCCCCAAAAATTAGGATAAAAATTAATATAAATGGGGCTAGATCCATTAACTCCAATTTGATTAGCATATTTAATACTATCCCAGGGATCACCAGAAACAAGATATTTCCACCCAAGCTGATAACCAACAGAAATAGTCATAACAGCAATAGCAAATAAAAGAATAAAAAAAGTATTTTTTGAAATTTCTAATTTAATCTTTCTTATTTTAAAATAACATAATCGTCGTTTTTGTAAATAAATGTCAAACAAATTTACTAGAAAAATTATTATAACTAGTAGAATTCCAATATATTCTCCAGTTAATCCTATTTGATCATAAATTAGTACTACAATTCCTATAAAACTAAAAGAAATTAGAGGGTATAATGTGATTTTTATAAGAAAAGGTTCAATCTTAATTCTTTTGGAGATTTCATCATTTTGGAAAAAGATTGAATAAAAATTGGAGCCTGGTAAAAAAGCTAAACTTAATGTTAATAATATTGCTTTAACATAATTTAAAGGAGGGATGAGCTCCCAAATTATTATTGTATTATTAGGCATAATTGGAGGAATAAAAATGAAAATAACTATAATCGATAAAAAAAATAATTTGAGTGAATTTTCAGAAAAGATGTGTATTTGAAAAGATGTTTTCTTTTCTTCATCTGAAGTAGAATTAAGAAAAATAAAAAGAAATAATATAAATAAAGCAAAACCTAATATCATAATAATTGAGACTTCCCATTCATTTATTTCAATGAAAATATCTCGCATTAAGACAAAAATCATGAAATAAATAATAATAACGGAAATGGAAAATAGCTTCTTTGCTATATTTTTATGAATCAAAATATTTTAGATATATTTGGTTAATTTATAAATAATTTAATCGATAGCTTTACTAAAAATTTTCTAAGATTATTATTATCATTTATTTACTCGAAATTACATCTGCTTTTTAGGAGTGTGCATTTAAAACATAAAACGGTAAATAATCAAAAATTATTAACTTTAAAAATTAATTTCTCTTTATTAATTTTAGGCGATAGAATTAAATATTAAGAATAAATTAACTGTATTGAGATTTTTTTATCAATTCTTCATAGATAGGAATATATCTTTTGACTACCTCCGACCAATCAAAATTTTTCAGAACCCATTCTCTAGCATTATTTTTAAGTTCATCTATTTTGTCTAAATTTCTTAAATAATATTCTAATTTATTTGCCAACATTTTTGAGTTTTCAGGTTCAAATAAATCCCCAGTGACTTTTGGAATGACTAATTCCTTTAACGCAGGTAAATCACTTGCCAATAATAATTTACCCAATGCCATAACCTCCAAAGGTTTTAAAGGAGTAACTATTCTATTTACTCTCGTATCTAATCGTGGTAACACAAAAACATCTATTATTGAATAATATTTTTTAATATCTTCGTATGATACTTTTCCAGTAAAAATCACATTATTTTCAATTTTCAATTTCCTTATATAAGATTTCAAAGATATAAGATAAGTTTCTGGTCTTACAGGTCCTACAATTATAATTTTAATATTTTTGATCTTCTTTTCAAGAAAATAAAAAGCTTTCAATAAAATCTCAAGCCCCTCAATTTTTCTAATTGATCCAACATAACCGATTAGTTTCACTTGTTGTAGATTTAACTTCATTTTTAAATTCTCATCAATAGGTTCTGGAACAAATTTTTGAGTATCTACTCCATTTGGAACAATAAATATCTTATTCTCATTAATACCTCTATTTTGTATTTCTTTCTTCATTGCTTTTCCCAAAGTAATTACTGCATCAGCTCTTTTCATCAATTCAGTTTCCTTTTTTCGTCTCTTTCTATACTTCAGAGACTTTTCTGTCCATTTTCCTAATCCTACTTTAGTATCTTCAATAAATCCTCGAACTTCATAAATAAATGGTATTTTTTTGTTTTTAGCTACATAACATCCTATTTTTGCTGATTTACTTGGAGAATGAGCATGAATTAAATCAATTTTCTTTGAATTAACAAAATCCTTTATGAATTTTTTTTGATTTTCAACTAAGTAATTATAGATTATATTATATGCTTGAGAAAATTTTAATAAATGTAAAATTTTTGAATTATTAATTAGATTATACCCAAGAAACGGAGGATATTTGTAATAAGATATACCGTCTAAAATATATGGTTTCTTACCTCGAATATTATTCGGATCTACAAGAGCTATTGGAGAAATAAGTTTCTTTTGAAAAATAAGTATATTATGAGTTCTAATTGAGTATCCAGCTATTTTAGGCAATGAAAACTCAAGTAAGTGTAACACGTTTAACTTCGAGAGTACTTTCATTAAACTTTTTCCAATTAATTAATTTAAAAAGTAAAATTATTGAAATTATAAATTGTGAATGAAAATTTAAATTGATTCAAAAATTCTTGTAATTACATCTAATTCTAAAAATAAACAGAGATAATAGATAGATTTAATATTAAAATAAAATTATAAATGTATATTCTTTTTCATACTCATAAATTTAAGAAAATAAAAAATGGATATCCCATTAGTAAGTGTTATTATTCCTACTTATGGAAGACCTAACGAACTTAGGCGTGCATTAAATAGCGTTTTAAAGCAGACATATAATAATATAGAAATAATTATTGTGAATGATGATCCTGAAAATAAAATTGATTTGATCATTCCAAAAAAAGATTATGTGAAAGTAATAAACCATACGAGAAATAAAGGGGGCGCTGCTGCAAGAAATACAGGAATAAAAGAAGCAAAAGGTAAATACATTGCTTTTTTAGATGATGATGACTTATTTTTAAAAAATAAAATTGAGAAATCAGTAAAACTGATGGATTCTTTATCTGAAGAATGGGTTGGACTTTATTCTTGGTGGATTAATATAGAAACAAAAAAAGTCGTTAGAAGTTTTATTGAAGAAGATTTATCTCTTGCGTTATTAACCTTAAATAAAAAATTTATATTAGGGGGAACTAGTTCATTATTTTTAAAGTCAGAGATTGTAAAGTCTATTGGTGGATTTAATCCATCTTATATAAGACATCAAGATTGGGAATTTATCCTTAGAGTTTGTATGGAAGGGAAAATAAAATTATTAAAAGAGCCTTTATTCATTAAAGGAACGTCTAATTCTACATTTTTCTTAAAAAATCATCTTAAATTAAAATTTAAATTTTTAAAAGATTTTTCGCATTTTATTAGTTCTTATGGAAAGGTAATCTCAAAAAAAATCTATAGTATTCAGTTATTAAATGTCGTTTTCTATTATCTAAAATATAAGAAATTATCAAAAAGTCTCTTCCTATGTTATAAACTATTTAAATATGCTCCCTATTGTTTTATAAGTTCAATATTAATTAATATTAGCTTTTTTCTAGCAAGAAGAGGAGTTTTAAATTAATAATTCAGTTTCTTTATTGCTTTTTAATGTTGAGATTTAATTTTATTATATATTATAGAAATTATTATCAATGAAACTATGCAATGCTTTGTTGTTTGGTATTATATCCCTTGTATAGAAATCAAGTCCAAATTCATGAACCACATCGATTATTCGATTAATTTGATTTTCGTTTAAAGATGTTTTCCATTTATTTATCTGATAATTAAGATTTAAGACTTTTTTAGGATTTTCACCTTTAGTTAATCGACTGGGTATTAAAAGTTGATTTATTGATGCTTTATTCAATTTTTCACCAAAAAAAGTATAAAGCTTTTTTAATTCCTTTAATCCTTCAGAAATTAATGATTCATAAGTTAATATATATAATTTATTAACGTATATTGAAGTTAAAGGAATAATATTGTCAATACACCATATTGCAGCTAAAATTTCTTCTTTATGCTTAAAATTTTTAACAATATTTAGAAAAAAGGATTTATAATTCTTAATTTGGCTAATTTCATTTATTAGAACCTCTTTCGAAGGCATTTTCTCTGTGAAATCTTTAGTTAGATAATTATATCCAAAATAATTTTTCTCTAACTGTGAATTTATTGTAGCACATGGATGTCTTATGATATGAATAATTCCCTTTAATTGAAATTTTTCTTGTATCCAAGGCAATAAACGGTTTGCACGAATGAATTTTACAACAATTTTATTGCTTAATAAACGTTTTATAATAAATTTAGGATCCGGATTATAATTGGGGTTTTTACTTATAATTTTTCCAGAAAAAACTTTATGAAGATATTTTTCTCCTCTCTTCCAATCTGTATTTAAAGGTACGTATGTCCTAGAATTAAATCCATAAAGTTTGGCGTCTGGAAACCATTTTGGATTAAGTGGTTCAAAAACAGAAGCGTATTTTGGTAGTTTTTCAATAATTTCCATCAACCAGGTCGTTCCTGATCTAGGAGTGCCTGAAATTATTAGAGTATCTTGTGTTTTAATTTTTTTATATTTAAAGGAAAGGTGATCTAATAAAAACAAATTTTTTTTTAAAATATTTTTGTAACCAGACATAATTTTAATAAAATATCGATTTAAGATTATGATATTTCTATTTAACCATTATAAAATTTATAAAGTCGATATATGTCTCCAGGAGTATTTGGATAAATTTCCATGAAATTTAAGCTAGAATTAAAATTAATTAAAAAGATTGTTACATTGAAATTAGATTTCTTTAAAACTACATATTCAATATTATTTACAGAACACAGATCGAAAAAATCGTTGTAAGTGTAATTTCGTGTATATTGATAATAAGAAAGATTAAAATTATATAATAACTGATAAGGTTCATTTTTTGTATAAGCGAAATCATCATAATATAAATTATGAACCATAATGTTACTGTTTGGAGGTAAATTATCATTAATATAGATAATATTTTCAACAAGTGAAGAATTATAAATGTAATAGTGTTCAAATTTTTTATCAGTACTAATAAGATAAACAGAGAATGGAAATAAAAATAATAGAAGTAAGAATAATCTTTTAAGGTTCAAATAACTAAGTGTATTTTTATTTACTTCAATTATTTTAGAAAGTTTTTTATATTCTAATTTTGATCTTTGATATATTTTATTAAAAATTTCAATAATCCATTCTAAAAAAAGACAAGATATTAAGATTAATTGAGGAGAAAAAGTTTCAATAATTCTTTCACTTGACCAAATAAAAAAATCATCATAAAAAATGAATAGATAAGGTAGACTAAATATGATTAAGAGCAATACAAAACATACTTTTATATAAATATACCCATCATTAAATTTGCTTCCTTGTTTTTTAGGTTCTATAATAAGTCCACCAATTGAAAGAAACAAAAATATCCCAATAGTATTATGAAATAAAAATGAAGTAAATCCTTCAAAATCGAGGTTAAAATACGGTATAAAAAGTAATATTAAGAATTTATTGAATTTTATACTGTTTAGAGAGAGAGGGGAAAATACTTCAAGATATCCCTCAATAAGATAAAAAATACTTTTATTTCTAGTTAAATAAATGTTTATAAGAAAAGGGGTAATTAAAAGAAATGAAATTGATGTAATAATTAGAAAATCTTTAGTGATAGTTTTTATATCTTTCATATTTCTTGCCAATTTGACAATGTAAAAAATAAATATACCAGTTATCAAGAATATAGCACTTAAAGCATGTAATAAGTAAGCAGTGGGGATAATAAATCCCAAAAAATAATTTGGTATATCTGTAAAAATAATCATAATAGATACGAGGATAAGTAAATTAACGAGATTAGATGGAAGAAAAATAAGGTTTCTATAGATTATGTAATTATATGATATTACAAGAATTAAACAGACATATGTTAAATATTTTCTTTTAAAAACCCTTCTTGAAATTATATACATCATTATAATATACAAAAAAAAGGTTGGAACACCACCGAATTTCATAAAAAAATATCCCATAGTCTTATTCATAGAAATTAATAAATTTCCCGCACTATAGAAAACAAAACCATCTGGGTATCTGGCATTAGAGAGCCAATCATAATTTAAATGTGAATGTTCCAAAAGATAAAGAACATTACTAGTCCATGAATAAGGATCCCTTGATAATAGAGAAGCTCTCAAAAAAAGTGCATTCCATATTTTAATAAGTAAAAGCAAAATAACAATAATTAAAATGCTTAACCCAAATTGACGTTTTTTTAAAATCAATTTAAAGGATTTAATGAATTTGTTAAATTTAAAATTTTTAGTTTTTAGGAGGATAAATACTACATCTATAATCACTATAGGAAGATAAATTGTATAAAAATTAAATAAATGAAATATATCAGCTAGATAGCACCACACAAGATAAATTGATAAACCAATAGTGAATGATATAAAACAATATTCTAAAATTGATAAATTCCAGTCTTTTATCGTCTTTCTTCCAATAAAAAAAAGAATTGCGTATCCAAAAAAGGCAATTGATAAAATAAAGATTATGTTAAGAAGAATTGCATTTATAAAAAAAATAACATAAATTTCAGAATTCATTGTTAGGATTAATATTTAAAAAGAATAAAAAAATTTACCTTTTTATAAAGAAAACTGTCATTATTATTTTTAAAAATATTTCGTCTCATACTATTTATAAAGAAATTTGTAGATTAATTGAATTTATGTTAAAATTTCATCTATCAATGTAAAATAGATTTTAAAGTAATTAATTTTGATTTAAATATTAAATTTAAAAATATTGTAGAGTAAATTTGAATTTATCATAGTATTTCTTATTAAAATTCTATTTATTTTTTCAATCATCCAGTCTTTATTACCATGTAAATGTTAAATTCTTCTCGCTGGACTACTTAATTCTTAATAATTTCTTTAAGGTATGTGAATTTATTTTGATAGTCAATTTTATTTTTTAAGTAATTGTTATAGTTTTCTAACTAAATAAAAAGAATCATAAGAAAAAATTTCTGGAAGGGTCCTAAAAGGGAATTTTTCTCTCATTATTATTTTTAGTTTTTGATTATTTTTTAAATAGTCAAAAAATTTATTTTCGGATTTAATAGTACCTCTCCAATGTATATCTATTTTTATTGGTAAAAATTTACTGATGATTAATCTTATTATTTTAAGTAATTTTCCTTCAATAGGGACAGAAATAAATAGAATTCCTCCTGGTTTTAAAATTCTTATAATCTCATTTATCCCAGAATCAATATTATGAATATGTTCTAAAACATCTAAGGCAAATATTAAATCAAACTTATTATCCTGAAAATCAGTTCTCTTTTGAATATTGTAGCCGAAGTAATAATCTAAGGATATATCAAATCTATTATTTAAAATATATTTAGCTATTCTAACCTTTTTATTATTAAGAATTTCCAGTAGATGTACTTTACTCATAGGAAAATTTATTTTAAAATTAGCTGAAAAAAAACCACATCCCCCTCCAATATCCAAGACTTCTGAAAAACAATTTTTTTTTAGATTAATGAATAACTTTAATATTCTTTTTATTCTCCCATAAAAGATTTTTCCAAAAATAGGAATTACATATTGACTAACTCCTGGAACATTTTCAAATTTTTTAACTGGAAAATGTCGGAAAAATTCTTTGGGTTTAATTAATTGCATATTTCTTCAAATGTAACTCTAAAAATAATTTTGGAAGAGATTAAATATTATTAATAAATAGTTTATTTTACTTTCTTTTTCCATTTTATTATTTTACTACATTTATTCTAATTTGATTTTATAATTTATTTCTTGTCTCTTATTATTTAAATAATTCCTGCATTTTCTTTAATTTTAAAGTAAAAATAGTAGCTCTGAATTTAAATCCAGATATTGTGAAGTTTCTTTTTAAAATTCTTTATATAAGTTTAAAATTTTTAATATTAATTTTAATAGAGAGGTTATAGAGAAAATATAGAAATTTTGGATATAAAACAGAAAATCTAATTATAATTCTAATTAATTTATTAATAATCCGATCCTTATAGTTATATAAGTTTATAGCCTTTTTTTGGATAAAATATGTATTTCTAATTGTTTCTTTGAGTTGGGTGGATTTAATTTGATTTATATTTATTCTGTATTTTATTAGAGCTTTATCGAGATTAGCCAATTTCCACTTTATACCAACTCTTAACCAATAATCATAATCTTGACATACACTCCATGCTTCATCATAAAATCCAATTTGATCTATTATCTCAGTTCTAATAATTATACTTGACTGCGCAAAAGGATTAAATCTTGTGATCAGTTTTCTTATTTCTGTATCTTTTGAGGGATATTTTCTAAAACCAATTATTTTGGATTTAGCGTCAATGATTAATATATCACTCCCTACTATTCCGTAATCTGGATTGTGTTCTAAAAAGTCTACTTGTATTTTCAATCTTTCTGGTAGTGAAATATCATCACTATCTATAATAGCAAAATATTTTGATTTTGAAGATCTTTTTTTGAAACCTTTGTTTCGTGTTTTTACAATGCCCAAATTCTTTGTATTTCGATAGATTTTAATTCTTTCATCAACTTTAGCATAATTTTGAATTATCTCCCAACTATTATCAGTAGAACAATCATCAATTATAATATATTCAAAATTTGAATATTTTTGATTGAGAATACTTTCAATTGTTTCACAAATAAATTGTGATTTATTGTAATTTGGAGTGAAGATTGTTACCATTGGTTCTTTAACATTTATAATAACCATTACTGTTCTAATAAATTACAATAACCCTATTGTTTTTTAAATTTATGATCTTATAAGTCTTTTAAAAAATATTTGAAATATTGATAAAAAATTAGTAATTCTTATTTTTTTAGCATTATAAATTGTTTTTAGTGCTTCAATACTACCTTTAACAGTAAAATAGAAAAATTTAGATAATGAGAGATATAATTTATATTCACGATATTTGGCAATACTTAAGCATAAATCAAAAAAGAAGGAAAAGATTCCAAAAATCCGAAATAATAACGCTCCTAAAATAATTATTCTATCACATGTATATTTCTCTTGTATATCGATATCTCTTTCCTCATGGTTTACAATATAAAAGGGCATATAAAGAACTTTTAATCCATGATTTAAAGCATCTATTAAAAATAGATTTTCTTCTCCCAATATATATTTGGCGCCAATTCCAAAATTAGTATCAAAAAATAATTTTGCTTTTTTAATACTTTTTAATTTAAAAGCAATTTCTATTGAAGATACTTTAAAACTCGAGATAATATTGTGCCACATCGGGGTTTTAGGATATTTTTTATATTTAGAATTAGATGAATTCGAATTTATTTTGAAGGTGATAATATCCGCATCTGGAATTTTATTAAAAGCTCTGATAATTCGTTTTAAATAAATTTTCTTATAATTAACATCATCATCGGAGATTAAACATATATCTCCAGAGGCTAAAGAGATAGTATTATTTCTATTAATAGAGAGCCCCTTAGAGTGAGTTAAATTATAATAAATATCCTTTCTATCATTTTTGAAAAAATACTTTTTCCCATCGTAAATTTGATGAGAGATAATGTATCTAACATTTTTGATTTTTGGTAATAAATCTAAATTAATGTTGTTTAGTCTTTCATTAGATGTAGACATTAAAATTTCTAAGAACATTTTAAAATCATATTGAAAATGTTATTTTACTATTTCTTTTTTTATAACCAATCTAGTAATGAAAATTTTGTAATCTAAATGAGAATGGGGCTCCATTATATCTTCACTAATATTAAACTTTATCCTCCATTCACTAATATTACTTTCATATTTTAAATTAAATATATAGTTTAAGAAAATTACTTGAAATAGAAATTCTATTAAAATTTAAGAGAATAAATTATTGGAATATTCTCTTATATTTAATTCTTCTATAAAAGTAATCGACAAATTTCTTGAGAAAAAAGCGATTTATATTTAATTTGAACTTTCTAAGTATATAAAATATAATACAGGAGGAGATTGATTTGGTAATCCTTATAAGGTTTACATAAGAAGTTCCATATTTACGAGGATTTACAGAAACAGGAATTTCAAGAATCTTAAATTTATAAAAAGCAGTTTTAAATAACATTTCAGTAGAAAAACCCATATCTGTATACCGCATATTACTAAATATTTTTTCCATTTCTTTTTTAAAAGCTCTAAATCCACATTGATTATCATATACTCTTTGGAGAAATAATAATCTCATACATAATTGTACAAAAAATTCTCCAACCTTTACATAAAGAGGCATTTTATAATGACATTTACCCAAATATCTAGATCCAATAACCATATCTGCTTTATTATTGATGATTGGTTTTATCAGCTGGGGAATTTCCTCAGGATTATGTTGACCATCTGAATCCAACGTTACAATTATATCACCAGTGGCTTGTCTAAAACCTGATAACACTGCTTCACCATAACCTTTATTTTTCGTGTGCTTTACTATTTTAACTTTTCTCTCTTGAAGTTCTTGGACATTTTTTATACTATTATCCGTCGAACCATCATCAACAATAATAATCTCGTATTCTTGATGGTTAGGAATTCTCTCTATAACATTTTTTATTGTATTTTCTTCATTAAATACTGGGATTATTACCGAAATAAGAGGATCATTATTTATTTTTCCCTTTGTAATAGAAGAAATTTCACTTGACAAAAGCCGTTCATTTCTACTATCAATGCTTTCTGAAGTCATTTGATCTGTTTTCATAATTTTTTAATAAATTTTCAATGATTTTTTAATAATATTTAAATTTAGCATTAAGATCTATTTTTAGCCTAATAAGTTTTTGCCTTTCCAATTTTTATTATTTACATAATAAATTTAATGATTTTTTAAATTACAATTATGTATATTTAGTGTTATAATGTTTTAGAACAGAATCTATTTGTTACTTTAAAAAGAATAAGAGTTACTTATTGTCCTAAATTCGTAGCATAAGATTTTATAAGTAATTTTCCTGACTTTTTGGTAGAAATAAAATGATAAAAATAAAAGTTTTATTTTAAGTAATAGAATTTTTTGAGAAATGAATTTAATAAGTCCAAATGTCCAATAATTTATAAAAACGGAATTTAAATTTACAGTGCAAAAAAACTAAATTTTTAAAATAAATATCAATAAAAGAATATCTTAAAAATTAAATATTAAAAATCTTAGCAATTCTAAATCTTTTATAAAAAAAATCAATAAATTTTTTGATAAGTGAGCTTTTTAAGTTTACTTTTAACTTTTTTAATATATAAAACATAATACATGAGCTAATTGATATTGTAATCTTAATTAGATTTACATAAGACGTTCCAAATGACCTAGAATTTATGGAAACTGGAATTTCAGTTACTTTTAATTTAAAATATGCTGCTTTAAACAATAACTCGGTGGAGAATCCCATTCCAGTTTGTTTCATATTTTTAAATATTTTAACTATATCTTTTTTAAAGGCTCTAAATCCACATTGATTATCATAGACTTTTTGTAGGAATAATAACCATAAAAAGAGATTTACGAAATAAGCTCCAGCACGAGCGTATAAAGGCATTTTGTAATGGCAGTTACCCAAAAATCGAGAACCAATAACAATATCCGCTTTATTTCTGATAATTGGTTTAATTAATTGGGGAATTTCTTCAGGATTATGTTGTCCATCAGAATCTAGAGTGATTAAAATATCTCCAATAGCATGTTCAAAACCAG
>JBHLLG010000026.1:0-35555 GCA_048885925.1 Candidatus Hermodarchaeota archaeon | reverse complement strand
AAGATTAAACAAGTGATTACCCACCATTATTATTCACCACCCCATATTATACCCTTAGTTGAAATTGCTCCTGGACGGAAAACGTCAAAAGAAGTCATAGATTTCTCAATTAAACTAATACAAAAAATTGGTAAAAAACCTTTATTAATGAAAAAATTTATGCCATTATATATTGTAAATAAAATTCAAAGCGCGATTACTGGAAGTATGTATGAACTTATAACAAGAGACTTAGTTACTCCAGAACAGCTTGACTTAGCTATTAAATATTCTCTCGGTATTAGGCTTCCAATCGTAGGTATAATTCAATCACAAGACTTTATGGGATTAGATCTATTAAATGATATATTCAAATCTCGTGATATGGAAGTTCCTTTTATTACTGAAAAACTAGAAAAGGGACATTTAGGAGCTAAATCAGGTATAGGTTTTTACGATTATGGTGGACGTAGTGAACAAGAAATTCTTAAAAAAAGAGATAGGTTATATCTTCAAATGCTAGGACATCTTGAGAAGATAAATGCTTTTGAACCGATTTAACATTCAATACTAACAACTAATTCCTCTTTATAACCTATTATTACTTTTATAAATCCTTTAAACATGTTATCTACTTCAATATCTCCCGTATCAACTCTTAAGCAACTTAATTCTCTCATTTTTTCACTAGTTGCTACTATTTTAATATTTCCTTTTCCAATTTTTTTTATAATTTTTGGAGTGAATTGAAGTGATCCGCGTCCAAAAATAAATCCAATCCCTCCAGAAGGAGAAATTATAATCTTTACTTTTTCATATTTATTTAATAATTCAAGAATACTTTTTTCATTCAAATCAGATCCAATAATTTTTTTATTATATATACCATCAATACCAAGAAGAGTTTTTGGCAAATTTAAGTTATCAGCAATAGCTTTTATGGTTGTACCAGGCCCTAATAAATATAGGGTATCATCTTCCATATTTTCAATAGTGAATTGAGCAATTTCCTGTTTGTTCTCTTCGATAGTTCTCCCTGTACTTGAACCGGTTTTTCCCGATTGTATTAAGTTAAATACTTTTGGTACTTTTAAATATCCATATAAGCGTGCTTCTAATAAATCTTTTCGGATTAGTTCTTCATCAATATCTAATACTTCTTTATCTTGGTTTTCTATCTTTTCTTCAACAAATTTATCAATAATTTGAGCTGCAGCTCGAGGATTTAGAGCAAAAATCGGGCTATACATTTTTACTCCAGCAGGAATTGCAACTACAGGTATTTGTAATCCAATCGCATCATATATATCCCTTGCTGTTCCATCTCCACCACAAAAAATTAGCAATTCAATACCCTTTCTAATCATTTCAATTGCAATTCTTTTAGTATCTTCTGAGTTTGTAATTTCACCAATCTGTCCCAAAATTTCGAAGTTAAATTCCTTGTTTTTAATATAATCCGCTCCCATATTACTAGGTGCCACAAGGAAAAATATCAATTCCTTTCTTTTTATTAAAGATAATGTTTCACTTACTCTTTGTGGTGTAATGGGTGTAGCACCTCTTTTTATGGCTTCTTTATAGATACCACCATCAGTTCCTTTAAGTCCTACTGCACCACCCATACCTGCAATTGGATTTACAATTAACCCAATTTTTTTCATAACAATATTATATTCTTAAATTAAATTAAAATTTTTTCGAAATTCATTAATCAATTTCGTTTAGATGGTATTTCAAGAATGATTTCTTCTTTCTTTTTGACTATCCGTTCCCAACTATCTGGATTATACCCTTCTCTTGCAAGATAATTCATAACTGTATTCACCTTAGGATTGATTCTTACATCTATCACTGCAGGAATACCTGAATCGAAAGCACGTTGTAATGCTGGGCGTATTCCATTAGGATCAGTCACCAATTCTCCAAAGCAATTAAAAGCTTCAGCATATTTATCATAGCGAGTCTTATTACTTAAAGAAGTACCTAAACCAAAAAATTTCTTACCATGAGACATTTTTTGACCCCTTGCAACCATTCCCCAAAGTCTATCATTGCTTATAACAACTACAATTGGTAAATTAAATCTAAGAGCAGTCTCTATTTCTTTTCCATTAAATAAGAATGAACCATCACCAGTCAAAACTAAAACTTTTTTTTCAGGATAAACATATTTCGATGCAATAGCCATTGGAACACCTCCACCTAGATGTTGAATACCTAAACCCCCTGAGAAATAAAGGGCTTTTGAAAAATAAGCTCTTAAGTAAGTTAATCCCCAAATTGTTGTATCACCACCATCCAATATAATTATTCCATCTTTAGGCATGAAATCACGAATTTCCTTTACAAGTCTTTGGGGTTGAATTGGGATTTTGTCCGAAGATCCTTCTTTCTCGAGGCGCTCTTCAAATTTTTTTAAATATTCTTGGATTGATTTTACCCATAATGTTTCTGTTCTTCGTTTTTCTAATTTTTCTTTTGTAGCATCAATTAATTGAGTAAGAACCCCTTTTATATCACCTACAATTGGTATTTCTATAGCACGATTTCTACCAATTTCTTCTGCTTTTATATCTACTTGTATAAGCTTTGCATCATCTGAAAAATAGGGCATATAACCATAATTCATTAATTCAGTAATTCTTGATCCCAGTATTAAAGCTACATCTACTTTTTGTAATAATGCGGTTCCTGGACCGTCTAGTGGACTAGCTGGTCCGAAATAAAGAGGATGATCTGGTGGAAACTCTCCTAATCCAAAACCCCACAACCCAACAGGTATTTGTAACAATTCAGCAAACTTCCTTAATTCTGAACATGCATCTGAAAAAGCAACTCCGCTTCCTGCTATTATTAATGGTTTTTTTGCTTTCATAAGTAAATCAGTTGCTTCTATTATGAGTTCTTTATTTCCATAAGGACCATAAAAACTCCTTAATTTCTGAACGGGCATAAAAGCTCTTTGAATAATGTCTAATTCATCGTCACATTCTTTTATTAAAACATCAAAGGGAATGAGTAAAAGGACAGGTCCAGGTCGCCCAGTTGCTGCAATTCTAAATGCCATATTAATATACTCAGGTATACGAGCAGTTTCATAGCAATAACCGCTCCATTTTGTAACTGGGCGAAAAGAAGGAACAACATCGATTTCATTTTGAGCTAACTTTTCAAAATCCATTAAAGCTGTACTTGAACAAATAGCAACAATGGGAATACTTGCATCATATGCAATTGGAATTGACGGGAATAAATTCGTAATTCCGGGTCCAGATTGGACTGAACATACGCCTACTTGACCGGTAGCAAGATAATATCCAATAGCAGCATGTCCTGTGGCTTGTTCATGTCTAAAATCAATAATGTCTATTCCTGTCTCAGTACATGAAGAATCCTGACAATAATGATAGATCAAACGATTATCTCCACAAAGGGTAAAAATAACATTAACACCTTGATTATCTAAAGCACGTACCACTAATTGAGCTCCATTAACTTTAGCCATTACTTTAACCTCCTATTTTTTTGATTTTTTTTTATGATTATAGATATAAATTTAGATGTCTTTTTTTATAAAAACTAGCTTCAATTAATCTTGAAAGATTGAAATAAAAAAAAAATTAGAGATTTACAAAACCCAATATCATGTATAAAGGACCGAATATTACACACAGAATATTAATCACTATCTCACCCAAATTCTCTTTTCTCTTATCTTTTTTATAGTTACCCTGTTGTATATTGAAAGATAAATCCATGAGGAACAGGAATAACATTGCACTGCCACCCGCTATTGAGAAAAAGATCCAAATAGATTGATTCATGATTAAACTAATGCCAGAAATAAAATAACAACTAGATATCCAACATATATCAGGTACTACGAACGATTTTTCAAATACAAGATATACTTCTGTTCTTTCTGGATTTTTGTTCTCAACGAGAAAAAAGTATATCCAAAAAGCAATAATGCCAAATCCCCATAATATTTGAGTAATAGCAATAAAAATATCTAACATCTTATTCACTTTATTAGCAATTTTTGTTTGTTAAATTATAAATAAATTCTAATAACTATATAAAACTTCAGTTTTCCTAAAATTCTTCTTTTTCCATAATAAAACATTTTATTTAAATATCTGTTTTTAAATAATTTGCTGGTACTCCAACATCAGCAATACCTCCATCAACTACAAAATTGTGCCCAGTTATAAAGTTAGACGCAGGTGAAGCTAAGAATAATGCGACATTAACAATATCTTCTACAGTGCCTATTCGATTTAAAGGAGTTTTTACATTTCCAATTTTCATTGTATCGATCATTATTTTCTCGCTATTTCCATAAAATCTAGTTGCATGATAACCAGGGGAAATTGAGTTAACAGCTATTTTAGGAGCGAGTTCTTTTGCAAATACCTGCATCAAAGCAATAACAGCTGCTTTACTGATACTATAGACCGGAACTGTTGTCTCAACAGCCATTCCAAAATCTGAAGATATATGAATAATTTTTCCTGCTAAAGGCTCAAAGGTTTGTCTTCTCATATTACGACAAATAAATTTTGATACTAGCCATTGTCCCTTAAGATTCACGTCCATAGTTTTATCCCAAGTCTTTTCAGCCACTGCAAGTATATTTTTTCCATATCCAGGACATATCCCAGCATTATTAAATAAAACATAGATATTATCAATTTCTTCAAATGTTTGTTTTGTCATTTCTTTAACTTGATTGGCTTGAGACACATCACAGATAATAGGAATAACTTTTTGTTTTGTTTCATTTTCAATTAATTTTGAAGTCTCTTCTAACATTTCTTCATTTATATCAACTAAAACTAAGTCTGCGCCTCTTTTTGCATATTCAAAAGCTACTCCTTTTCCAAAACCAGAAGCTCCTCCAGTAATGAGAGCTCCTTTGCCTTCTAAAAATTTATCCATCATTTTTGAAAATTCACTTCATTTTTTTCTCATTAAAATAATACAAATAATAAAGATACTAATCTTGATAAAAAATTCTTTTTCCCTCTCCATTCTATATTTTCTAATTTTTAAAAATATTAAGAAATTAAAAATAATGTATAATTACTTTTTCTCTATATATTTAAATCTTTAAAGAAATTCTTTACTTTGAATAGGATTAAAAAGTAAAATTTAATTATTCTATCGGCATTAAAAAATAATATAGAAAATTTAAGTGAAGTAATTATGGTTACCAATGTTATACCTTTTTTAATTAATTTGGGTGAGATATCTCCCGCGCGAAGCCAAGCTGCTTTATTAAACGAAATAGCGATGGGATTGATTGAATGTGTAGGAATTTATGGTAAGAAATTTCAGAAGTTAGGCAAACTATCAAAAATAACCACCGCTTTTTGGCCAGTGAGGTTAATCCCTTTAAGTGATACTCGAGCTTGCGTTTGTAGTTATCTTATGAATAAACAAGAAAAGTTAAGTGTGGGAAAGTTTGCTCAAACTCCTCCGAGACCTGAAAATGTTATTAAAGGTGCAGATCCAGAATCTTTTTTTAATTCATTACAAAATTATAATAGTACCTATTTAAGAAGATCTAAGAATTTTAAGAGAGGAACTGTAATACAAGAAGCTTTATTTAATGCAAGTGAGGTTGATTATTTCCAAAACTTTCTTTTAAATCAATACGATTTAAGTTCTCACTCAACACCATATTTTTTATTGGAAGGTGGTCCGATAGCTAAGAGTGTAAATCAAGCAAAAATAGTACCTGAAATTTTTGAATTTGTCTCGCAAAAAGATGTAAATTTACTTGAAAATTATGGAGATGCTATTATAAAATTATGTGAGAGATGGATTGAAAAAGGAGGAAAGGAAGTTGATAAAATTCGGGATACAAAAGTAGATACCGGGGAAGAAGAGAAACAACTCTCAATACTTAATAAAGAATTACAGGAAGAAATGGAACGCGAGATAGAAAAATCCCCAGAAGAATTGGTTAAAGTTGGTAAATACAAAATAAATGATAAGACTGGAGAATTAAACAACGAACTTAGTACATTAAAACACAGTGTTGATAGCTTGAAAAATGCAATTAATAATCGAGATTTATTTTTGGTAGAAGAAGGGTTAAAGGATATAAGTTTAAAATATCAAGACCTTGGAAATTCAATCTCTCGATATCAAAATGAAATATATCAATTAAGAAAAAATGTACAAAAAGAAGTTTCTGATTTAGAAAAATCAAAACAACAAAAAGTGAGAGAATTAGAGCGTAAAAAAGTAGAAGTAGAGAAACAAATTCAACAAAAACACAGTGAATTAAGCAGTGATTTGACATCTGCAGAAGATATAGTAGCAAAAATAAAAACAGAAAAGCAATCTTGTCTAGATAATATTGAATATATAATCGATACCGAAATGACAAATGTTCAGAATTTTTTCAATGATTATACTCTTGAAATAAAGACTAAGAATGTAATAGTAGGGATTCCAATATACATATTTTTCTTTTTAGATCCCACAACAAATAGAACAACAGAACGAGCCCCCGTATTACCAATATTAATAGATGGAGGAAAAATTGTAAGCACCAAAGTTAAAGGGAGTTTTAGACAAAAATTAAGAGATTTAATGAATAAAGACAATGCTATGATAGAACTAGTTGAAAGTCAAGGCGATAAAAATAATCTAATGGAAATTAAGAATTTAGATACACGCCTTGAAGATGCTATCAATGATTTAAGGATAAGAAAAATATTGAGCAAAAAGCAAGCTGATGTTGCTAAGGATATAATTGCAAATCTTGTTTATTAAAAAAGTTTTTATTTCCCTTTATTATTCAATATACATCATTTTCTTTCCACAACATTCAGGAATAGGTTGATAACCACAATCTTTTGAGCAACAACACAGTAAGTAATCACCTTTTACCATCATTGATTTCTCACAACAAATAGGAACTGATCTTTCTGAACCGCATATACTACATACCAATTTATTTGACATTTTTTTCCACTTCAAATGGTTTCCCTTTACTAATAACCCCAAAATATTATCAAAACAAAAATCAATTTATTATAGAATATAATTAGAGCAATATTTTTCATTTCAGATAAAAAGTGAAAATACAATTATTCTTGTACTTCAAAAAATTTGATATTAAGAAAGAGATTCCGTTTAGAAACCTTCAATAATTATGATTAATAATTAAATGCTATAATATTACAAAACATGGAGAGAGAAATTGACTGATAAATTAAATCTTAGTAATACATTTAAACTATATGAAGAGGCATTAAATTTAATCCCTGGAGCTATTTTAGGTATTCGTAGGCCATATAATTTCGTTGAAGGAGAATATCCAATATTTTTTGAATCAGCGAGAGGTGGGAAAGTTACTGACGTAGATGGTAATGAATATATTGATATGTTATGTGCCTATGGACCTATAATTATTGGGCATCGGGAAGAAGAAATAGATAATGCAGTGATCGAACAGGTACGCAATAAAGGATTCTGTATGTCTTTAACTCAACAAGTCCAGAATATACTAGCTAACAAACTAAAGGACTTAATCCCATGCTGTGAAAAATTAGTTTTAATGAAAATGGGAACTGATGCAACAGTAGCAGCTATTAGAGTAGCACGAGCATTTACAAAAAAAATTAAGTTTCTTAGTTGTGGATATCATGGTTGGTATGATGCCTTTAGTGAAGTACATGGAATCGAAGCCGGGATACCAAAGAAACTTTATGAAGATTTTCATGAATTTGAATTTAATAATCTAGAAGAAGTTGAAAATTTATTTAAGAAATATAAAGATGAAATTGCAGGAATTATAGTTAACCCGATACATACACCAGGGGGTCGAGAAGTTGAAAGACCCAAATTAGGATTTCTAAAAGGACTTCGAGAGTTATCTACAGAAAATAATGCTTTATTAATATATGATGAAATAAGAACTGGTTTTAGGGTAAATATGGGCGGTGCTCAAAAAATGTTTGGTGTTATTCCAGATCTTGCTGCATTTGGTAAGGGTATGGGAAATGGATATCCCATTAGCACTCTTGTAGGTAAAGCTGAATTTATGGATGTTTTAATAGAAAAAGTTTTTTTGAGCTCAACCTTTTTCCCCAATAGTCTATCTCAAATCGCTGCTCTTAAAACAATTGAAATTTTAGAGCGTGAGAAAGTTATAGAAAATATTAACCAAAAAGGAATGATTTTTGCTAAGCAAGTTAGAGAAAGTATTGATGAGAGTGGTATTCCTTGTATTTATTCTGGAGAACCTTGGATGCCTTATATTACATTTATTCCTGATAAAGATTTTCTCTATAGGAAACTTAGAGAAGAATTCTATAGACAACTTATTCGACGAAAAGTATTTCTTCAACCTTACCATCATGGTTATATTTGTTATCGACATTCCAGTGAAGATATTGATTATGCTGCAGATATGATAAATGAAGCTTTAAAAGAAGCTAAAAAGTTATTATAATTTTTTTGTATTTTTAATTTTATTGTAAAATGTGAGGTGAAACCAATGGAAAAATTGATTATAACTGCTGCTATATGTGGAGCAGAAGTAACAAAAGAAAATAATCCATTCGTGCCCTATACAATTGACGAAATAGGAAAAGAGGCGGAAATTGCATGTAAAGCAGGAGCTAGTATAATTCATTTACATGTAAGAGAAGATGATGGGACTCCTACTCAAGATAAGAAGAGATTTAAAATGTGTATAGAAGAAATTAAAAAAAGGTGTCCAAATCTAATTATCATGCCTTCTACTGGAGGAGCTGTAGGCATGACTAATGAAGAAAGACTTCAACCTATCTATTTGGAACCTCCCCCTGAAATAGCTACATTAGATTGTGGTACTATGAATTGGATTGGAGGAGATGAAATCTTTGTCAATACTGAAAACACTATAATTTATTTTGCGAAAGAAATGAATGATCGGAAAATAAAATATGAATTGGAATGCTTTGATAAGGGAATGATTGATACTGCATTGCGACTACATGAAAGAGGGTATATAAAAGATCCAATGCATTTTAATTTCATGTTGGGTGTAAAAGGCGGTATTAATGCATCAGTAAGAGATTTGCTTTTTCTAACAAATTCTATTCCTGAGAATTCCACATTTAGTGTTGGTGCGATTGGAAGATACGAATTTCCAATGATCACGTTATCTATAATAATGGGAGGGCATGTAAGAGTTGGATTTGAAGATAATCTTTATTTATCTAAAGGAGTTATAGCAAAATCTAATGGTGAATTAGTGGAAAAAGTTGTAAGAATATCAAAAGAATTAGGAAGAGACATTGCTAACCCAAATGAGGCAAGAAAAATACTAAGATTAAAAGAAAAGGATTGAGTTGAATCATGAAACAAGTAAATAGATATGGAGCACACAGAGTTATTGAACCGAAAGGAGCTTTACCTCAGTCGGCTTTAAAGATCTCAAATGACATGACTATTTATGACAATGAAATCTTAATCGATGTAGATTATTTAAATATTGATTCAGCTAGTTTTACCCAACTTAGAGAAGCTGCTCAAGATAATATGGAGAAAGTTAAAGATAAGATATTGGAGATTGTAAAAGAACGCGGAAAAATGCAAAATCCAGTAACTGGTTCGGGTGGAATGCTAATAGGAACCGTAGAAAAAATTGGTGATGTTCTAAAAGGTAAAACAGATGTAAATGTTGGTGATAAAATTGCTACACTTGTTTCACTTTCTCTAACACCACTTCGGATTGATAAAATATTAAATATAGAACCCGAAATTGACAGGGTCGAAATTGAAGGAAAAGCAATCCTTTTTGAAAGTGGGATATATGCTAAGCTTCCTACTGATATGGAATCTACATTAGCATTAGCCGTTCTTGACGTAGCAGGTGCTCCAGCGCAAGTACGAAATTTGGTAAAACCAGGAAATACTGTATTAATTTTAGGTGCAACTGGTAAATCTGGATTGATGTGCTCATTAATGGCTAAAAAGATGGCTGGGAAAGATGGTAAAGTTATTGGCCAGGCAAGAAATCAAGAACGAGCAGATTTTTTAAGGAATACAAAATTTTGTGATGAAGTGATAATAGCCGATGTTTTAAAACCTATTGACATTTTAAGTAAAGTTTTAGACATCAATAATGGAAAAGAAGTGGATATCTCAATAAACTGCCTTAATATTCCTAATACTGAACTTTCAACCATATTGCCCGTGAAGGATGAAGGAATAGTCTATTTTTTCTCAATGGCAACTAGTTTTACAAAAGCAGCATTAGGAGCGGAAGGAGTTGGGAAAGATGTTAAAATGCTAATTGGCTGTGGTTACACTAAAAATCATGCTCAAATTGCTTTAAACTTAGTAAGAGAATCAGAAACATTGCGAAAAATATTTGAAGACAAATACGTTTAATTAATTGTAGATCTAAAAAAAAGAGAAAGAGAAAGAAAAAATGAAAGTTAACAGACGAAAGGAATTATTTGGACAGGTTAGTGATGAGGATTGGAATGATTGGCACTGGCAGGTCAAAAATAGAATAACAACTTTAGATGAACTTAAGAAATACATTACTTTAATGGAAGAAGAAGATGATCCAAGAATATTGCAGGAGTATAGGATGGCAATTACTCCTTATTATTTATCATTAATCGATCCTAATGATCCTTATGATCCTATTAGAAAGCAAGCAATTCCTACGATTCATGAATTAATTAGATGTAGTAGCGATCAAGAAGATCCACTAAGCGAAGATATTGATTCTCCAGTTGAAGGTTTAACACATCGTTATCCAGATAGAGTTTTATTTTTAGTATCAGAAAAATGTTCAATGTATTGTAGACATTGTACAAGGAGAAGATTTGCTGGACATCTTGATATGTCTCCACCACAATCGCAATTAGATGCTTGTATTGAATATATCAAAAATACTCCCTCTATTAGAGATGTTCTTTTATCTGGAGGTGATGCATTATTAATGTCTGATAGAAAAATGGAAGATATTTTAAAAAAATTAAGGGAAATACCCCATGTAGAAATAATTCGTATAGGTTCTAGGGCTCCAGTCACAAATCCCCAAAGAATAACTCCAGAGTTATGTGGGATGCTAAGAAAATACCATCCTATTTGGTTTAATACCCATTTTAATCATCCAAATGAGATTACTGAAGATTCTACTAAAGCTTGTGAAATGTTAGCTGATGTTGGAATACCTCTTGGGAATCAATCTGTTTTATTAAAAGGCGTAAATGATTGTATTCATGTGATGAAAAAATTAGTTCAAGGGTTAGTAAAGATTCGAGTCAGACCTTATTATATTTATCAATGCGATCTTTCTATTGGGTTAGCGCATTTTAGAACCAGCGTAGCACAGGGAATTGAGATTATTGAAGGATTGAGGGGTCACACTTCAGGACTATGTGTACCTACTTTTGTAGTTGATGCCCCTGGTGGAGGTGGTAAAATTCCAGTAATGCCAGGTTATACTATTTCTCAAGGAAACACTCGTGTTGTACTAAGAAATTTTGAAGGAGTCATAACAACATATGAAGAACCAGATGATTATGTGCCAAATTGCCATTGCGAAGATTGTGAGAAGCAAATTGGAGTAAGTGCCTTATTAAGTGGTCAAAAAGTAACTATAGAACCTGAAGATTTAGTGAGAAAATTAAGAAGGAAAAAGCTTACTAAATAATTCTAAAGTTTAAATAATTAAGCTTTACTTCTGTTATTATTAAAAAATCTATTAGTTTTTGGCGAGAAAATGGATTTTATGTCTCATTTCTTAAGTATGATTAATAAATACAAGATTATTTCAATAATAGGTCTCGCCAAAAACGTAAGTAAAACTACTACTTTAAACTATATAATAAAAAATGTAAAAGATTATAAACTTGGTTTAACCTCCATTGGAAGAGACGGAGAAAAATATGATGTAATTACATATTTACCAAAACCCCGGATATTTATCAAAAAAGGTACAATTATAGCAACTGCTAAACAAAGTTTTGAAGTAAGCGAAGTAAAAATGGAAATATTAAAAACTACAAAATTTAATACCCCCTTAGGTAAGATCCTGATATTAAAAGCACTTGACGAAGGTTTTATTGAATTAGCAGGACCATCAATAAATAAACACTTACACGAAATATGTTTAGAATTAAAAAGTCTAGGATGCGATTTAATTCTTATCGATGGTGCCTTTGATAGGAGATCCTTTGCATCTCCCATTATTTCTGATGCTACAATTCTTTCCACTGGAGCTTCTGTGTCAGAAAATATGAAAAATGTGATAGATTTAACAGTTCATACAATTAATTTATTGAATTTAAAAGCTGAAGAAGATCAAGAAATCATAAAAATTGCAAAAAAAATACTAAAAAAAAGAAAAATTGGAATTATTAATACTACAAATTCCATTAAATTATTAGATGTCCAAACATCATTAGATTCTGCTAAAAATATCATTGAAAATTTAGATAAAAGTACAAAATATATCGTAATAAAAGGTGCTATTACAGATAAATTACTAGAAGATATAATGAAATCTACAGGAAAATATAAGGGCGTTACGATTTTAACGGAAGATGCTACAAAACTATTTTTAAGTAGCAAAATAAAGGAAAAATTCGAAAAAAAAGGTGGTATCTTAAAAGTATTAAATCCTATAAACGTAATTGCCATTACTATAAATCCAACTTCACCTTATGGATATGAATTTAATAAAAATAATTTTTTAAATTTATTAAAGAAAAATATTAATATCCCTGTTTATGATTTGGAAATAAATAATTCATTTTAATAAGAGATTTAATAATTCAGAAATATTTCTAAAAAAAGTGAAAAAAAGTGAGCGAGGAAAAAAAGCAACTGAAAAGTAAGTTACATTTAGACTTTTCAGTTGTAAAAAAAGCGAGGGACACCGCAAAAAGAATAGCTTTATCAACTCAAAAATTTATAGATCAACATACTACTACAACAATTGAAAGAACTGTTTGCAGATTATTGGGAATTGACGGTGTGGATGAATTTGATGTACCTCTTCCTAATATTGTTGTAGACCATATACATAAGAAAAATCTTCTTGGAATGGGTGCTGCAATTCAAATTGGCAATGCAATATTACATAAAAACCTTACACCTCAGGTAATTGCTGAAAAAATCGCTAAAGATGAACTTGATTTGGCAGAATTACCATTAAAAGATTTTTCTGAAATTAAAGCGACCATCAATGTCAGGGCTCAAGAAACTTTAATCAAAATCTCTCAGAATAAGAAAAAGAGAGAAGAGCTACTTCATAAATATAGTGATAAGGAGGGACCATTAATATATGTTATTGTGGCTACAGGAAATATTTATGAAGATATTATACAAGCTCAAGCAGCAGCTAGACAAGGTGCAGATGTTATTGCTGTAATAAGATCCACTGTACAAAGTTTACTTGACTATGTACCATATGGTCCAACAACAGAAGGATTTGGTGGAACTTATGCTACTCAAGAAAATTTCAGATTAATGCGAAAAGCATTAGATGAGGTTGGAGAAGAGTTAGAGCGTTATATTCGATTAACTAACTATTGTTCCGGTTTATGTATGCCTGAAATTGCAGCAATGGGTGCTTTTGAAAGACTTGATATGATGTTGAACGATGCTCTTTATGGGATTTTATTTCGTGACATTAACATGAAAAGAACGATAATTGATCAATACTTCTCAAGAATGATAAATGCTTATGCTGGAGTAATCATTAACACAGGAGAAGATAATTATTTAACTACAGCAGATGCGTATGAAGCAGCTCATACTGTATTAGCGTCTGAATTTATAAATGAACAATTTGCATTACTCGCTGGCTTAAAAGAAGAACAAATGGGACTAGGACACGCTTTTGAAATGGATTCTGATTTGAAAAATGGATTTTTATATGAACTTGCTCAGGCTCAAATGGCTCGTGAAATTTTTCCAAATGCCCCTTTGAAATATATGCCACCTACGAAATATATGACAGGAAATATTTTCAGAGGACATATTCAAGACGCATTGTTTAATATAATTACTATAATGACGAATCAACGAATTCATCTACTTGGCATGTTAACAGAAGCTATACATACTCCATTTATGTCAGATAGAGCATTATCAATAGAAAATGCTCGCTATATTTTCAATAATATGAGATCAATTAGTGAAGAAGTAAGATTTAAGGAAGGGGGAATAATGGAAAAAAGAGCTAATGAAGTATTAAATAAAGCTTTTAACTTATTAAAAGAAATAGAAAAAGAAGGATTATTTAAAACAATAGAAAAAGGAATTTTTGCTAATATTAAAAGACCATTAGATGGAGGCAAGGGATTGGAGGGGGTAATTAAGAAAGATAAAGACTATTTTAATCCTTTTACAGAACTTATGATTAATGAACTTAAAAAAGGAGGGAATTAAAATGGGGGGAGATCAATATGCAATTGGGAAGGGTAATTTTGATAAAACTCTTGATTTAACAAAAATTAAACCATATGGAGATACTATGAATGACGGTAAAGTACAGCTAAGTTTTACTCTTCCTATTGAACATGATGAAAAAGCGGTTATAGCAGCTAAAGAAATATCGAAAAAAATGGGATTAAAAGATCCAGAAGTAGTTTATCATACTGCATTAGATAAAGGATTCACTTATTTTGTAATTTATGGGCAACTAATTCATTCTATTGACTATTCTAAAGTTAGAATAGAAACTGTAGAAGTAGATGTTATGTTAAAAGAAGATATTAATTCTTATATTAAGGATAAAATTGGGCGTAAGTTAGTTGTGCTTGGAGCATCAACAGGGACAGATGCTCATACAGTAGGAATCGATGCAATTATAAATATGAAGGGCTTCGCTGGTCATTATGGTCTTGAACAATATGAAATGATCGAAGCATATAACTTAGGTAGTCAAATTTCAAATGAAGAGTTTATTAAAAAGGCAATAGAACTAAAAGCTGATGTTTTACTTGTTTCGCAAACAGTTACGCAAAAAAATATTCACGTAAAGAATCTTACTCAGCTAGTGGATCTACTAGAAGCAGAAGGGATAAGAGAGCACATTATTCTTATCTGTGGTGGTGCCAGAATAAGTAACGAATTAGCAAAAGAATTAGGATTTGATGCCGGATTTGGTCCTGGTACTTATGCTGAATCTGTTGCATCTTTTTTTATAAAAGAATATATAAGAAGAAAAAGTTGAAGTTAATAGTTAAATTGAAAATATTGATAAAAATTCTTATTTTTCCCAAGCCCTCATAACCATATGTGTATTAGAGTTTATAATTCCTTGAATAAGGTCAACTTTATTAGCAAAGATATCAAATAGTTCTTCGGGAGTTTCTACTTCAATCTCTGCTAATATATCGTAATCTCCCGTTAAAGACATAACTTTTTTAATTTGCGGGATCTTTTTTAGTTCTTCAATAACGGTGTTTATAACACTTAAGCCTAATTTGAATAAACTTATCGCTTTTATAGTCATAAATCCTCACTTTTATCAAATTATAATGATAATTTTTCAATTTTATTAATAAAAATAATTTCTACGTTTTTTATTTGATCTAAAGGTTTTAATATTTTATCAACTAAAAAATATAAATCTCTAATTGAATTGGTTTTTACATCAACTAATAAATCATATGTTCCAATTAAAGCTGAAACTTTTGTAATTCCATAATATTTTAAAATTCTTAAAATTATAGGTTTAAGAGTTCCCTTTTTAAGAGTTATTAAAAGGTATGCCTTAACTAAATTCTTAGCTTCGTGGGCATATCGAAACATTATTGTAACTAAGAGCAAAAATATTAGTATAGTTAATAAATCAAATGGGAAATATTCCCTTACCAGTATTACTGACAATAAAATGGAACCCATAGGATCAATTAAATTTAAAATTCCACTCCATTGACTATATGTTAAATTTTCTGATTTCCATAATGTATTAGTAATGAATACAAGAAGATAGGGGATTAAAGTGGAAAAAATTAATAAGAATAATATTTCCCATCGACCCAAAATCACAAAAAAACTAGAGAATTGTTCAAAAAATCTAAGTGATTCATACTTTAATTCATTTGGAAATGGTAAAATACCTACTACAAACACAAACGGAATCATAGAGATAGTTCCAAGAAAAAAGGATGCTCCTATTTTTATAAGAAGCCGCGGAATTTGATAATATTTATTTTTACTTATCAATTGGGCTTCATTTTTTGAATATGCATCTCTATTTATACTTATATAAAGAAAAGAAAGTGTTATACTGAAAATTAATAAATATAAAACACCATTAAAGGTAATTGGTTTTTCATTTAAAGAACTACCGATAATACTTACAAAGATTATTATAATAATTGAAAAAATCAGCATAATTATGTAAAGAACTTTAAATATATCGAACTTTTCAAAGTTAACTCCCTTCTCATAGAAAGCAATAAATATTATACTTAGCAAAAATCCAATCATAGTGAAAATTATGGATGTGGTTTTTAGGGTTAAAAAAAAGAATATTATATGCAGAATTATTCCAAAAAAACCTAACAACCAATAGTAATAGAGGTTTTTTATATAGTAAAATCGTCTATTCGGATGAAATAGATTTTTCATCAAAATTGTTGGAGATATTTTTTTATTTTGAGTTAGTCTATTATTATAGGCTACAAAAATGAACGATAATAAAAATAAAATAATACTCGCACTTAAAAATCTAAGAAATATTATCATTATTATAGAAATTTCTAATACTAGACCTGATACAACAATTGGGATAAAACTCCATAATAAATTGGCAATTACTATATTAATCAATAATTTATTGCTCATATAACCTTCTTATTGAATTTTTAATTTTATTGTGATACAAACTTAGATGTAGAATAAAATGGTAAAAATAAATTTTATTAGTCATTAATATTATAATTACCCACGATATTCCCTAATCAATATTTTGGAAAAAAATTAAAAGTTTCTTGTATAAAATCAATTAATAACTTGTTTTTAATTTTAAAATGAAAGATACGTGAAATTATATGCCGAGCTCAAAAGATTTTATTGAAATGGATCTTAAATATTGTGCTCACAATTACCACCCTATTCCAGTAGTTATTTCCAAAGCAAAGGGAGTTTGGGTGTATGATCCCGAAGGAAAGAAGTATTTAGATTGTTTATCAGCTTATTCAAGCCAAAATACAGGTCATTGTCACCCAGAAATAGTTGCTGCTCTAAAAGAACAAGCTGATATAGTTACACTCTCTTCTCGGGCTTTTCATAATAATATGATGGGTCCTTTTTTAAAAATGTTAGCAGAAGTTGTTGGACCACATATTAATGATCCAAAAAAATCGGGAATAATGTCTATTCCTATGAATACTGGAACAGAAGCTGTATCAACGGGATTAAAATTAGCAAGAGCTTGGGGATATATAAAGAAAAAAATTCCAAAAAATAAAGCTAAAATAATAGTGTGTAGAGATAATTTTCATGGAAGAACTATCACAATCGTTGGTTTTAGTTCCGATATAGCAGCAGCACGTTATTATGGGAATTTTGGGCCATATACTCCTGGATTCATAATTATTCCTTATGGAGATGCTGAAGAGCTGGAAAATACTATTTTAGAAATAGGACCTGAAAAAGTAGCAGCCTTTTTAGTTGAACCATTACAAGGAGAAGCCGGAGTAAAAGTCCCACCAGAAGGATATTTAAAGAAGGTTAGAGATATATGCACAAAATATAATGTCTTAATGATTCTGGATGAAATTCAAACTGGTTTTTGTAGAACAGGAGAATTTTTTGCATGTGATCATGAGAATGTGAAACCTGATATGTTGTTATTAGGTAAAGCTCTTGGTGGAGGTGTTTATCCTGTGTCAGCGTGTGTTTCTACAAAAGAAATTATGGGGCCTGATGTAATTAAGCCTGGAACTCACGGAAGTACTTTTGGTGGTAATCCACTAGCTGCTGCAATTGGTATGAAATCAATTGATATTCACTTACGAGAAAACCTGGCTGAACGGGCAAAAGAAATGGGTGCCTACTTTAAAAAAGGATTGCACGAAATTGCTGAAAAGAAGACAAGGATTCCAATAAAAGAAGTAAGGGGCAAGGGGTTATTGATAGCGGTGGAGTTTAAAGGAGATGCACGCCAGATTGTAGAAGAACTCAAGGATAATGGGATTTTAGCGAAAGATACCCATTCTACAACTATAAGATTTGCACCACCTTTGGTTATAACTAAAGAAGAAATTGATTGGGCTCTTAAAATAATTGAAAAAGTGTTTGTCAAGCAGTAATTTTTATTTATCCATACATATTTCTGTTCCAGCTTTTCCTTCAAGGGCATCTTTAATCTTTTCAATTGAAGTGATTATAGCTTTTTCACCCCCTGATTCCATAAAATTAATAACCGCCTCGATCTTAGGACCCATGCTCCCAGCTGGGAATTGACCGTCTTCTAAATATTTCTTTGCTTCAGATATAGTTAGTTTTTCTAATTCTTTTTGATCCGAAGATCCATAATTAAGAGCAACCTTCTCTACATCAGTTGCAATTAGTAAAATATCTGCTCCAATTTGTTCTGCTAATTTAGAACTAGCAAGATCCTTATCAATAACCGCCTCAACACCATACAGTTTTTTTTCTTCTTTTATAACCGGGATACCCCCTCCTCCACAGGCTATAACAATCCAACTTCCTAATTCCATTAATTTCTTAATTTCACGCCATTGATAGATTTTTATTGGTTTAGGTGAAGGAACAACTCGACGCCATCCTTTAGCTGTTTTTACTTGTCCCGGTTTTGTACGAACAGGATACGCTGGACCAATTGGTTTTGTAGGATTTTTAAATGCAGGATCCTTAGGATCAACCTTTACATAGGTTAAAATTGTTAAAAAGAGTTTTTCCTCATCGAGCCCTATTTTCATGAGCTCTTCATCTAATGTACTCTCGATCATAAAACCAATCTGACCTTGAGTTTCTGCTACTAGTATTTGCAGAGGCCTTTTTGATACAAATTCAGTGGCTTCTTGTTGAAGTAAAAGATTTCCTACTTGCGGCCCATTACCATGCGTTATTACAATGTTATACTCCTTTGCTAATTCCGCAATTTGGCTAATTGGCACTCTAAGATTTTTAAATTGCTCTTCCGTAGTGCCTTCTTCACCAAACTTTATTAAGGCATTCCCTCCAAGGGCTACAATTAATGTTTTCAAGGAAAAAACTCTATTATTACTCCATTAATACTAATAGAAAAAATAATAATATCTATCTTCTTATTTAAAATTTATCTCAATGAATCTCTAAATTTGTAATTCCAGATTGTTATTAGATGAAATGATTCTATGTGTAACCCATCAAAAGCGGAATTTTTAGTTAATTTTTTTAAGAATTTTATCAAATTAATTAACTAAAATTTATTTCTTAAAAAGAGCATTATTGCTTTTTGTCCATGGAGCCTATTCTCCGCTTGATCGAAAACAATTGATTGCGAACCGTCAATAACTTCTGCTGTTTGTTCATACCCTCGCATTGCAGGTAAACAATTCATAAAAATCGCATCTTTTTTAGCATTCTCCATAATTTGAGAAGTTACTTGAAATGGTTTAAATGCTAACTTCCTTTCCTCTTCCTTTTCTTTTGGAATTCCGTAAGACATCCAGGAATCGGTGTAGATTATATCTGCATCTTTCGCTGCTTCTAATGGATCATGAGTAATATTGATAATTGCTCCAGATGACTCTGCTAGTTGTTTAACTTCTTCGAGAACTTCTTGTTCGGGAGTATAATCAAGCCCATTTGGGCAAGCGACATCCATTGCTAAACCAAATAAAGCACAAGTTCTCATAAGATCATAGGTTACATTGTTATGAGCATCTCCATAGTAAGCCATTTTTAGATTGCTTAATTTTCCCTTTTTTTCTTTTATTGTCTGAAAATCACCAATCATTTGGCAAGGATGAGCAAAATCATCTAACATGTTTATAACAGGGACATCAGAGTATTTAGCTAATTCTCTAATATCTTGTCTCTTAAAAACTCTCGCTGCTATTATATTAACAAAGCGAGAAGCTACTTTTGCAGTATCGTGAATATTTTCTTTTTGGCCTAGTGGTGAATCTTTAATGGAATAAAAAATAGCATGTCCACCTAATTGTTGCATTCCTGTTTCGAATGAAATGCGTGTTCTTAAAGAAGGCTTCTCAAATAACATTAATAGAGTCTCTCCTGCCAATGTAGAAGTAAACTTTTTAGGATTTTTCTTTACCTCAATTGCTTTATTAATAACTTTTTCACACTCTTCCTTTGAGAAATCTGAGATTTTTAATAAATGTCGAATCATTTTAACCATCTTAGAATTTTTGATGATAGTTAAATAGTAAAAAGAAGGATTAGATATAAATCAGATACGCAAATTTTTTCAAAAATTTTATTTCAATTCTTCTTCCGCGCCAAAATCACGATAATATAAAAGACTATCTAAAATCTCCTTGTCTCGTGAAGTTATTTTTTCTGTTAGAAGACGGCTCAAAAGTTCTCCTAAACCCGGTCCCAACATAAATCCTTGGCCACATAAACCGACCGCGTTAATGTATCCTTCAATTTCATTAACTTTCCCAACAATAGGATTGCCATCGGGAGTCATAGGGTATAAGCCACGCCATGTTCGTCTTACTTTTATATTCTTTAAACGTGGTAGAAGTTGTATCATCCTTTTTGAGATTTGAGGTAAAAATGAACTTGTTTCACGACGATCGATCCCTAAAATATTTGGACTTGGAGTTAAACAGAAAATAATTTTTCCTTCTTTATTTTGATAAAAATAATAATTTTTTGAATCTCCACACTTTTCATCAATACATGGTCTAATGTCTACTATCATTGGTTTAAAAAAAGTTTTCACAGGCTCTGTAATACCCGCTTCATGTGATTCTGGTACTACAGGTATTTCAAGATCGATCATAGCGCCAATTTCCTTAGCATGAGCACCAGCAGCATTAATAATAGAACTGGTTTTATATGTAGCTTTGGTAGTTTTAACACCTACTACCTTGTTTTTTTCTCTTATTATATCCACAACTTTTTCATTAAATCGATATCTTGCTCCTAAATCTTTTGATTTTCGAAAAAAGGAATGTAAAGACAATAACGGCGATGCATTTCCATCTTCTGGACTAAATGTTCCTCCAAATAAACCATTGTCATTGATACCTGGTATTAATTCCTTGATTTTTTCTTGATCTTCAAAATTGATATTCAATCCATAACGTTTTTGAATTTTTACTGTTTCTTTTAACAAATTTTCATGTTCTTTAGTATAAGCCAGAAATACATAACCTCCTGGAGACCACCAAATATCATCTCCAAACTTTTCCTCCCAAGTAGAAAAAATTTCAATTGATCTTTGGCATAGCCAAATCTTTCCTTTATGTGAATGAGTTGCTCTGATACCTCCGATAGCATGTTTATTATCCGCTTGGGCAACTGAAGGTAGTGAATCAATAACTAATGTATTAAGCCCCTCATTTGCAGTAGCTAAAGCAGTTGGAACTCCTACACTTCCAGCACCGATGATAATAACGTCATATTCAGCCATTTAGAAATCCCCCTTCTCATCTCTAGCATTAGCAAATATACCCATTGGAACTTCAATAAATAAAGGTCTTTTTGTACCAGGAGTAATTTCATCAATACTTACTCCCTCTTCTCTAAATATTTTCTCAATTAAAGGTGTACAAGTTTTACCTCCACATGCTCCCATTCCTACTTTAGTTAAAGCTTTTAGCTCATTAAAATCTCTTACTCCTGAACGTATCCATTTTCGAATTTCTCCTATTGACACCCGCTCACATCTGCAAATTATAATTTCATCGTCAGTAAATGATTTTTGATATATATCTGTTGGTTCAATAAGTTTAGTTTTATAAAGTTTAATTGCTACTGCCTTTTTTGCTACTTCAGAAGGTAATTTTATGGTAATTAATTGAGTTTTTTGAAACTCTTTTAGGATTCTAGTTCTGTGAATTATATATTTTCCTAATTCTTTATCATTACTAACAACAAATATTTCTTGTCCTTTTTCCAACTTTTGTTCTGTAAGTTCAAACGGAAAAGTTACCAGTGGATTCTCTTTATCTTTTCGATAATCAATCAATACTACAGCTAATCCAGGACAAACAGCAACACACTTACCACATCCAATACAGTCTTGTTCACCTTTAAAATATGGTAATTGAGTGATTAGATCATCAATAGTCTCAATTTGCTGTTGTTCACATACGGTTGTACATGGGTTACAAGGAATTTCTTGATTGCAATAAAAAACAGGATAAATTCCTTCTTCTTTAAATTTTATATCTATATCGATAGGTTGAGGAGGCTTTGCCTTCATAACTTCAGCGAATTTTTCCAATTTATTAATATCTTCTGAAATATCAATTCCAATTTCCTTAAGAATTTTTAAAGCTTCTATTCTTCCAGTGAAAATAGCAGCAGATGCTTCTGCAATTTCTTGAGCATCACCAGCAACCCAAACTTTAAATCCAAATTCTTTTGCTTTATGATAAAATTCATCAACTGGATTTAAACCAACAGCAATAAGAATAGTATCACAGGCAAAAGTTTTTTCTGTTCCTGATATAACAGTAAAATCTTTATCAATTTGAGCAATTGTTATAGAATCTACAGATTTATCTCCATTAGCAGAAATGATTGTATGACTTGTATAGATTGGTACACCCAATCTTCTAAGTTTATCTTCATGGACTTTATAACCACCACATTGAGGTAATGCTTCAATTAAACCGATAACCTCTATTTCAGCTTGTATTGCGTGATATCCAGCAATAAGCCCTACATTTCCACCTCCCACAATAAATATTTTATCTGCTGCTTTTATCAAATCTCGATTGACTAGTGTTTGGAAAGCCCCAGCTCCAAATACTCCTGGTAAAGTATTTCCGGGAAAAACTAGCATTTTTTCACGTGCTCCAGTTGCAATTAACAAATACTTAGGTTTGATAAGTGCATACTTATCATTATCTTTTAAAATGCCAACTAATCCATCGCTGAATACGGCTAAGCATACAGAATTTAACCAAACTTTAACATTTGGAAACGAATTTACTGATTCTCCTAAAATTTCTGCAATATGAATTCCCCGTTTTCCAGCATATACATCTTCTTGTGAACCAAAAAACTTATGAGTCTGAAGAACCAATTTTCCTCCAAGTTCAGCTTTATCATCTATTAAGACCACTTCAATATTATTCTCTCCTAATACTTTCGTGGCTGATAATCCCGCTGGACCAGCACCAATTACAAGTACTTCAGTATCCAATATTTTAGAATCTCCTACGCTTACTGCATTATCTTCAGGAGGTAACTCTGGCAATCCATTACAACTTTCTATGATCATACCCTCTTTAAGGGTTTTCATACAAGCTTTAACTGGAACACTATCTACTATAACATTACATTGAGCACATTGCCCATTAGCACAAAAAATACCTTGTGGACTATTATCTTTTACGTGATGACCAAATACTTTAATTTTATTCATAAAAAGTGCAGAAGATATAACCATTCCTTCAAATCCAACTAAATTATTTCCATCAAAGGTAAAATTAATTCTTTTTATTTCTGGTATCTCTAAAATTGGATGCTTTTTTATATCTTCCATACTGTATCTGCTTTTAAATTATTAAGAATAAGATAAATCATGGGTTAACTCTTATGAATTTTATGACATCTTCATAATCAATGCCTAATTCTTTGATTTTTTCAATCGTAGGGCACCCATTTCGACTCCATCCCCGTTCTTTATACACAGCGTCTTGAAGCTTTTGATATTGCGCTTCACGATACTTTCGAAGAATTTTTATCTTTTCACCCGTAGATTTACCAGATATATCAATACCTAAATTTTGAAGTTGGTCATCATATCTTTGTTTACGACTTTCGTATTCTAGTTGTGTAACAGGTCCCATTGCTCTATAAGGCAAAAATGAGTCTTCTGTACGTAGCCCTTTTCCCAATCGAATATTGAAAATCCTCTGAAAATTGTATACTCTTTCCGACATTTTAATTAGATCATCAGGAGTGGATTTTCTTCCTGTAACTGCTGAAAAATATTTCGCATACCACTCAACATGGTCAGGAATTTTTGCTCGAACTAATTCTCCTGTCTTTGGATCCTTAATTGGGTAATTAGCTTGAGATTCTGGCTGAATATCATTCCATGGAAGCTTGCAAAGCCCATTAAGACTAAACCAAGTACGCCATAATGGAAACCAACGAAGGGCTCTTGCTTTATCTTCAAAACTAGGAATTGAATTACGTATTACATCCTCAAAGATTAACCAGGCTTCATCATGTTGGGGACCTTTAAGCGCTAATCCATATCCACCTTGTTGAGCTAGCGATTCCTTTGTAATATATTCTGAAAATTCTAAACCCTTATGTTCCATACCAATATCATATAAAAATTGAATGTCGGCACCATAATTCTCAGCAAAATATTTTTTCATTTCTTTGATTCCTTGACCTACTATCATACCAAATCCTTCACCCTTAGCCATTTGATGAATTAAATTTAAAGTTGCTTCAGCATTCCCAAAATTGAGCTCAAGACCACCTGTTATTTCTTTGTTTAATATTCCCACTTCATAACATTCCATAACAAAAGCAATACCCGTACCAATAGATATAGTGTCTAAACCATAGGTATCACAATAAAAATTTGTTTCTAATACCCATTTTAGATCCCAAACTCCCCAATTAGAGCCGCAACCTGCAATTGTTTCATATTCAGGTCCATCTACAATAACTCTCTTACCTTTAAAAGGACCTGTTAAAACAGTATGACCTTCAGTATAGTGAGAACAGCTAACCGTACAACCAATCCAGCAACCATCAGCACCTTCTCTTCCAGAATAGATATTTCTCATGACTTCACGGTTATAAGGGATATCTTTGCCACTTATTTCTTTATGCCTTCCAAAACGAAAATTCTCAGTTGGTAAAAGGTCAGTCACATTCATTATATCTGGAAGATGTCCTGTCCCAACTCTCCTCATTTCATTTTGCTTTGGATCAAGTTTCATAATTTCTTGACTATGAGCTTTCCCTAATTCTCTTGCTGCTTCTAAATCTGAGGGACTATTCGAGTTTATTGTTACTTTTGGAGAACGACAAACAAGTGCTTTTATTTTTTTATCTTTAAAGACAGTTCCAATTCCTCCTCGACCTGCTTGTTTGACTGAAGCCCAATTACGACCACGGACAAACCATGAGAAATTAAGCATTCCCCATTTAGTATTTTTTGCAGCCGGTCCAGAACTTACTACAGAGACACGTTGTTTTTCATTTTCATCTGAAGCATATTTTTCTGTTAGTTGTTGAGTAAGTTCATGTGAATATTCAGATAATCCTTTAGAATCTTCAACTTCTTCAATTTGAATTAAACCTTCTATCCCATCGATATATATTATCAATTCTTTATTGGCTTTCCCTTGAATTTCAATAGCATCAAATCCAGAAAATTTAAGATAAGGGCCAAAATACCCCCCAACATTGGAATCGATAATTATTTCCGTTAAAGGAGAAATAGAAGTTACAATTGACTTCCCAGACCCAGGATAAAAAATACTCCCACCTAATGGACCTGAAGATATACAAATTTCATTTTCAGGGTCATTCCATTTCACTATACGGTCTTTAGGAAGCGAATTCCACATTAGCCATAAATCGAAACCCTTTCCACCTACAAATTTTTCCTTCATTTCATCAGAAACCGGCTTTATTAGAATCTCATTATTAGAAAGATTGATATATAATGTTCGATTTGCATAACCTTTTTGGACATCTCGGATTTCATATTTCTTTTCTGCTAAAATCATAAATTTTCACTCTATTTAGTTATGATTACTAAAATAGGAACATCTTTTCAAACTATGGATGTTTTAATGAGACTTTAGAATTAAATATTATTTTTACAAATCTAAGTTAAATATTTGAAAAAAAGATATAGATTGATCTTAATTTGTTTTAGTCCGAAAAGGGTTGATTTAAATCTTACTAGCTATATCTTTTGCCCATTTACGAATTTCGTCCCAGTTTCTTGAATCGTAAACTCCAGGCTCTGTTTCTTTAAATCCAGCAGGGATTAAATTTTCCCTTTCTTCATCCATGGCTTTTTTAGAAAATTTACCCATTTGATTATAATCCCAGATACCTCCAAACATGGTCATCGAGATTGGATTTAAATCATATTTAGAAGCTTTATCTTCAAGATATTTTTTAGTCATTCTATCAATTTCCTCATGTTCTCCTTTATATTCTAGGAGAGCACGCCCTCCTGAAGACACAAAAATTGCAACTTTCTTTTTCTTGAGTTCACTGCTAAATTTGTTTAAAAATGCTTTCGCTTTACTTGTCCACATATTAATTCGCATTCCACTCCCAATAATAACAAGTTCGAATTCTGAGATATCTTTGACCTTTCCTTCTTTAAGGTTTACAACTTTTACTTCAAATCCTTCACCTTGAAGCATTTTAGCGATTTCTTCTGCAGTACCAGCGGTCGCTCCATAGCGAGTACCGTAGGCTATTAATACTTTCGTTTTTTCCATTTTTAATCTCTCTTTTTATACAACCATAAATCTTCGAATATAAAAATAATTTTTGGAACAAGCAACTTTTATAAATAATTTATAATAATCATATTATATGCCTGGTTTAGCTCATTTTGGAATAGGATTGGCAGCAAAGCGATTTTTTCCTCAAATACCCCTTTGGGCTTTATTAATAAGCGCTATGTTCATTGACATCTTATCTTTTATATTTATATCTGCAGTATGGATCTCGCATGGGCTTTTTATGTCAGTTATTTGGTCAATTATTGCTATGATAATAACAGCTCTTATCACAATGTACTTAAATTCAAAGAAGGAACAGAATAAGGAATATAAATCATTAAATTGGAGAGAGGTAAACTTAAATATTACCATGATTATAGGATTTGTTGTTTTTAGCCACTGGATTTTAGACTTCATCGGATGGCCAATGACCTTCATTGGTTTAAATGATATTGGAACACCACTTTTCTTTGATGATACTGTAAACATAGGACTTGGTGTTTATACCACTTGGTTTGGAGCTTTGTCAATGGATATTGGATTGTTCGTAGTAGGACTCGTGCTTTATATTCATTACCTGAAGAAGGTTAAAAAATAAATAAATTAATGTTATTTCACCCAAAAATTAATTTTTAGGTATGGGATAATCTCAAAGAAATATCTATTTCTTTAAAAACTTATTAATAAAATTATCAAGGACTTCTTCAATGGTAGGGCTTCCTATTGGTTCAATATCATATGATACTTTCACAATTGGTTTATTTGTTTTGATCAATTTAGTTAAGTCAATAGGACTTCCATTTAAGATTAGATCTGCTTTCACATTATTAAGTGTTTTTTCTAAGTCCTCTATTTGTGAGTCTGTGTAACCCATAGCAGGTACGATCTGTGTAATTTGAGGAAAATCTTCGAAAACTTCTTTTATCGAACCTACTAAATATTTTCTAGGATCAACACATTTTGCTTCTGCGTTTTTAGCAGCAACATACGCAGCACCAATTGACATGCCTCCATGAGTTAAGGTAGGCCCATCTTCTACACATACTACCTTTTTCCCTTTTAGTTTTAAAGGTTCTTCTGCTTTAACCACTGAATTTGTATAAATTTTTATTGCGTTCGGATTTAATTCATTAAGATTTTTTTCTACGAATTTTACATCTTCGGGTTTAGCACTATTCATTTTATTTATTACAAAAGCATCAGCATATTTAGCATTAACCTCTCCAGGATGATATTTGTTTTCATGTCCCGGTCTTAAAGGATCTACAACAACAAAAAGCAAATCAGGAATATAGAAAGAAATTTCATTATTACCGCCATCAAAAATAATTACGTCTGCTTCTTTTTCAGCCTCTCTGACTATTTTTTCATAATCTATTCCAGAATAAATAACTAATCCTTGATTAATATATGGTTCATATTCTTCACGTTCCTCAATGCTACAATCGTAGGTATCTAGATCTTCATATTTTTCAAACCTCATAACATTTTGTTGAATTAAATTACCATAAGGCATTGGTTCACGAATAGCTACAACTTTATATCCTTTGCTCTTTAAATAACGATATGTAGCTCGAGATACTTGACTTTTTCCACAACCCGTTCTAACTGCGCAGATTGCGATTAGAGGTTTATTAGCTTTAAGTTGAGTAAATCTTCCCGAAATTAATCGATAATTAGCTCCTGCAGCAAGAGCTCTTGAAGCTTTATGCATAACTTCCTCATGGGATACATCAGAATATGCAAAAACTACTTCATCTACTTCATATTTTTTTATATAATCTTCAAGTAAATCCTCTGAGACCATTGGAATTCCATTAGGATACAATTTACCTGCCAATATAGCAGGAAATTTCCTTTCAGCTTCATCAGTAGTGCCTATATTTTGCTCTCCAGCTATAGTAAATGCTACAACTTCATATTCTTCATTGTCTCTAAAGACTGTATTAAAGACATGAAAATCCATCCCTAGAGCGCCAATGATAATAACTTTCTTTTTCTCCATAGATATGAATCATTCTCATAGAGTTCTTTACATTATTATAATATTTAATCGTGGATTTGTAATAATAGTTTTTGATAAAAATATGGGAATGACACCCCACTTTAAAACTTCTCTAGTGTAAATTAATCTATTCTTGAAAAATATTTGATATTCATAGAAAGATAAGCAAAAAAATCTAAAATATTAATTCATAGATTCTTGTATTTCTCGATACCCTATTATCTTTAGGTCATATTTTTCTACACATTTTTTAATTCGCGGGTTAGTAAAAGCTTCATAATCAAGGTTTCTCCAATGAGCAGAATCAGGATTAATCGCTTTTAATTCAAAACTAAGTTTTGCGGGATGAAATAAGAAATGTGTAATTCTTGGTTGAATCTCCGAGAATTTCTTACAGTAATATTCTACCTTATTAGGAGTGTCTCCCATAGTATTTGTAATTGCGTGATCTAATAAAGGTAAGCCACTCTCTTCTACCTTTGCAAACAAAATCTCATAAACATCAACAATATCCCCTCTACCTATTGCTAAAAGCTCTTCCTTGGAGAGTCGAGGTAAAAAAGGAACAACTTTAAATTCTCGAGCTACTTCAAATATGTTGGAATGAATTTTGGTGACATTACGGTACCCATGTGGGAATCTATAAGTGTTATATTTACACCTACATTCAATACTGTCTGGATTTGCGTATGCATTTCATCTTCTGCTGCTTTTACGGATATATTTGCATTACCTCTTCAGAAATTCGCCAAAGTGAACATTCTGAATCTAAAAGTCCAGAATTAGTGTCTACACCACTCAATGCTCTCCATCTATACAAATTATATTCAGATGTTAGAGCTAAATGCACACCAACGTCATATTTGGGATTTTTTCGACATTTTTCAGCAGCCTCCCAGAACCAGGGAGCAGGAACGATTAAAGAACCACAACTTGCAACTCCAAAATCCAAACACTTAAAAGAAGCGACATTTGATGAATGTGAAACCCATGTCATCAATGTGAAATATTACCACTTTATCTGAAGGATTAAATCCTAATTTATACATGAGAGGATTTTTTTTCATGATAATTTTAATTTGATCTTATATAATTTAATTATTCTTTGAAATTGGTTAGGTATTAATTTATTATTTGTCGTAATATATATTGGTAGATAAGGAGAATAACAATCCCCACACCTAAACATTATTTGTTTAATAAAAAATTTTAATTTCCTAAAATTATTAACAAAGAACATTAAAATCTCTAATTATAATTGAGAAATATTGGTAACTAAAAATAATTTATATTTTAAAAAGAAAAGACTATATTCAGATGAATAAAAACTTCATGCCCTTAGCCATAAAACATCCTCAACTAAAGGTCATAAATACTAAAAAGAATGTAAATATTAATTTTATTTATAAATATTAAAAAATTCAAAGTGAATTTGAATTGAAAGGCTTTATTGGAAAATTATTAAAAATTAACCTTAGTAATAAAGAAATAATTGAAGAACCATTAAACGAAGAAATTGCTAAAAATTTTCTTGGAGGTACGGGATACGCTTGTCGATACTTATATGATCACTTGGATAAAGATACCGACCCATTATCACCCGATAATATACTAATGTTCATGACTGGACCATTCTTAGGATCAAATATTCCCGGAAGTGGAAAATTTGCTGTATGTGCAAAATCCCCATATACAGGTATATGGGGTGAATCGAATTGTGGTGGTTTTCTTGCACCCGAGATTAAAAAGGCGGGTATTGATGGAATAATCATTACGGGTGCTTCAGATAAACCTGTTTATTTAAGAATCACAGAGAATGACGCTGAAATAAAAGATGCTTCGAATTTATGGGGAAAAGATATATTCAAAACTTCCAAGATTTTAAAAGAACAAGCGGAATCAAATTTAACTCGAGTTGCGGCAATTGGTCAAGCGGGTGAAAATTTAGTTAAATACGCCATGATAGGTTCTGAAGAGAAAGCAGCAGGAAGGACAGGAATGGGTGCTGTTATGGGCTCAAAAATGTTGAAAGCAATCACTATTAGAGGGAAAAAAAAGCCTTTTGAGGCAGCTGATCCTGAAGTTCTTAAGGTAGCAATAGCTAAAGTGCATCAGTATGTTAAGAAGACTAGTTTAGCGAGCGTTATTAGGTATCTTGGGACTGCAGGTGGCTTGGATATATATAATGTACTAGGAGAATTGCCAATTAAATATTGGACTCAGGGAAGTTGGGACAATTCATTGAACATTTCGGGATCTACAGCTTCCGAGCAGATTCATACTGGAAGTTTTCCGTGCTTTGCTTGTCCTATTGGATGTGCAAAAAGAGCAGTTATTAAAAAAGGAGAATATAAAACAGAAAGAGAAGTTGCGAGTCCAGAATATGAAACTATCGTAAGCTTTGGGTCATTAATTTTAAACGATAATTTAGGGTCTATAGTTAGGGCTAATGAATTATGTAATACCTATGGAATTGATACGATAAGCACAGGGAGCACGATTGCATTTGTGTATTATTTATTTAACAACGGCAAGATTACATCACATGATATTGATGGTCTTGAACCAAAATGGGGAGTTGAGAAACCCGCTCTTGAGATGATAAAGAAAATTGCTTTTAAAGAAGGGATTGGAAATTTATTAGCCGAAGGCTCAGACGCAGTAGGAAAGAATTTTGGCATTTCTCAAGATGAAATTGCCACGGTTTACGGGATGGAAGTTCCATATCATGATTTACGATCTAATTTTGGAATGGCAATAGCATACGGTATTGGGACGACTAGAGGTCCTTGCCATTGCTCGTGCGACATGTATAACATCCTCCAAGGAATCCCTTTAGAGGAATTTGGAATCAATGACATGGATAGATACAAGGATGACGAAGATATGGCAATTGCTAGTGCACGTGCGCAAGATTTGCGCGCTGTTACTGGTTCCATGATAATATGCGGATTTTTATATCCTCCACCTTCTATAATTGCTGAAATAACACAAGCCGTAACAGGATTAATGTTTACTGTTGATGACATGAAAATCTTTGGTGAAAGGATTTACATGCTAAAACATTTGTTCAATTTAAAAATGGGTCTCACTGTTGCTGACGATAGATTACCACAAATATTATTGAAGCCATTAGAAGATGGTGGTTCTGCAGGAAAATCTCCAAATTTCCAGCAGTTAAAAGAAGCATATTATAAGTATAGGACTTTCGATCCTGAAACTGGTATGCCTAGTGCTGAAAAATTGAAAAGTCTTGGATTAGACCATCTTTAATCTCTTTGTTTTGTCCATTACCAATTAATTTCTATTAATTTGTTAGAAAATCAAGTATTACTTGAGTAAGTTTTTCTACATTATCAAGATGTATACCATGGCTAGAACCTTCAAAGATTATCTTTTTTGATCCCGGTATTCTATCAGCTAAGATATCTGCATTCTGGGGTGGAATGTCCCTATCTTCTTTACCGTGCAATATTAAAGTAGGAGATCTAATTCCTTTTAACTTCCTCCATGCGTTTCGTGTCGATTTTGCCATAAATTGACGTCTGAAAGCATGTAACGGGATTGGGTTTCTAACAATTTTCTGATAAATATCTTTGACTGCTTCAGGATTATTTTGAATAAATTCTTCTGTAAAAAAGATTTCCATTATACTATCAACTAATTCAAAAATTTTATATTGATTCCACTGTCTTGCTACCAACGAGCCTTGATCACCTTTTACTGCTTTAGAACATCCACAATCTGTACTGCACAATATAAGTTTTCCAACTTTCTCAGGGTAATTAAATACTAGTTCTTGAGCGATATTTCCTCCCATAGAATGCCCAAATACATGTGCTTTTTCAATTTTTAAAGCATCCATTAATCCAACCGTGTCACCAACGAATAATTTTATTGAATAATCGATTTTAGGCTTATCTGTCCGTCCTGACCCTCGATTATCAAAAAGTATTACTTTAAATTTTTCTGAAAACCTATTTATTAAGTTATGATGCCACCAAAAAATATTCTGAGCAGCTCCCAATATCATAACGAGCGGAAATCCTTCTCCATGGATTTCATAATATATGTTAATATCATTTACTTTCACTTTCGGCAAAATATTTCCTCTCAATTAATTAATCTTTTAATATAAGGAGTATCATACTTTTACATTTTTGCACGATATTGATGTTTTTCTTATAATATATAGTTTTTATAGAAATGCTTTTCTAATAAAGCATTAATTTTATCTCCCTTTCTGATTTATTTTTCAAAGATTAATTCTTTCTAAAAAATTACTATTGACATAAAAGTTGAAGTTTATAAGAACTTTTTTTCTCATACAAAGAAACCTTCAAATGATTATCTTTAGTGGTTCATCATAAATAATTTGATACTAATTATTAAGATTATCCATTCTGTGAAGGGAATGATAACCCACCATTAAATTTGACTTTAAATGAAAAAGTAACTTCAAATTTTAAAACTAAAATGAAAAAAAAAGATGATTTTTTCAATCAACTTAAAGATTTGTAATAATTTTTGTATATCAGAGTTAAAATCTCTTGTTCTTATCCTTCTTATTTTTCGAAGAGATGTGTGTTAATTACATTTAAAGATTATGAATATATATTTTAGACATATTAATTTTTAATATTAATAATTAAATCGTTCATAAAAATGATAGCAAGAATCTGGCATGGTTGGACCTCATTTGAAAATGCGGATACTTATGAGCAATTGCTGAGAAATGAAATTTTCCCATCCATCAAAAACAGAAACATAAAAGGATATAGAAAAATAAGTCTTCTAAGACGTCCTTTAGAAAATGAAGTTGAATTTATTACTATAATGATATTTGATAATTTAAATTCTGTAAAAGAGTTTGCAGGGAAAGAATATGAAAAATCATATGTTCCTCAAAAAGCTCGAGATGTTCTTTTAAGACATGATAAATTCTCACAACATTATGAAATTGTTAATGAATTTGATTACTAATACATCTTTTTATCATTTCAAAACTAAAAAAACCATTAAAATAATAGTATTTATTATTTCTTAATTAGATTTTAATTTAAAATATCATCTATAATCTTTTTCATTAGATCTGAATGAATTAACACAATTATTCAGCCACATTATAATAAATTTACTTGAATTCAATTTTGTTGTATAGATAAAAAGATTTATTTGAATGTAAAAAGATTATATAAATATCTAATAGCGTATTTTAACAATAACATGTTGCGTAAAGGGTCTGAATTTCTGTTAGGATTATTTTTTTCTGATGAACAGACTTTAGTATACGATAATATCAAATTTTCTTATGAATTACCAAAAAAAACAATTCGTGAATTGAAGTCAATGTCACTTAAATTCCTTGGACCCTTATTCATGACGAGGAATTTATATGATCAAAAACAGTGGAAGATAGATTATATTGAAACCTTATTAACACCCCAATTTAAAACAAAGATCGATGATACACTTATGCAATCGTTCACTTGTCTCAATTCATCAAAAAAAACTGTTGGAAATATAACAAATCTTTTTACATTTATAGGTTCTCCATATACGGAGGATATAGCAATGATACATGAAAGATTGGATAGATATGTCCATCCAAGTATTATCCAAGGAAAATTAATTGCTGAAACCATTTATAACTCTGATTTTGAATTTAATTTGTTCATAGAGGACGAATTAGAAAGGGGAGCTAACCTAATTGAACATACATTAGGATCTCCAAGAAAGATTTATTGGGAAGAGAAAATGGCTTATTCAACTGTAGGTGTAATTAAAAGAACTAAAAAAGATGGAGAATTAGAGTCTAATCTCTATACATTCGATTTAGATGATCCATTGAGAAAAGAAACATTAGATCATATCCCTTCATTCTATTTTATGGGTATTTTACCTGATTATTATGAAAAAAGGATGAATGAAACCTTAAGCTTGTTTGGAAAAGATGGGCTATATTCAAATATTATTAAAATAAAAGTTAGTAGTCCAAATATGGTAGTGATATATATAGAAGAACTCGTAACTGATGCAGAAGGAAAAACAAGTTACGGTTTGATTTTAATACCAAGTAATGAAAAAGAAAAAGAATCACGGAATTTATTTTTTTATAAAAAAAAGTTACGCTACATGTTAAATAAAAATAGCGATTTTGAAAGATCTGTAATTGAGTTAAATTCTAGGATAAATCCATTTGAGAATTGGAATTTAAATTCGGATGAGTTTTTTCAAAATATTGATAGATCCCTTGATAGTAAATTGTAATGATAATTTTTAGAAGGTTAGGAAAAAAGAATGGAAGAGATACAATTCAATAAACTCTACAAAATTGAGAAAGACCGATTATATTCCAATTTTCAACGGATTCAGAATTTGAATAAAGATTTGAATTCAATAGAAATTATTGCTAAATTCCTATATAATCAATCAATTGGAATTTCAATAGATCAAATTTCAGAAATATTAACCTACTTTCAGAACAAATTATCTAAAGATAACGAATTATTAGATTTTGCATTTGAATGGATAAGAGCCAATAAAATACGGTTGGAATACAAGAAATATATAACTTTAAATGATTATAAAGCATACACTACCGCATTAGATGACGCTATTTTTCTCTTCTTCCTGAAATATGACGATTATTTAAGACCTTTATTTTTGTCAAATTTAGAGGAATATGAATTTAGCACATTGTATCAAATCATTTTCAATCCGAAACAATCAGAATCCGTTGATTTAACTGAAATATTAGAAAAAAATAAAGCTAAAGTTCACTCTATTATTATTGATGGAGAAAAAATTGATATTAAAATTCATACTCTTCGAGAAGGATTATCTGATATGATAAGAAATGATTACAATGAAGGAATACCCTCAGATATAAAAATACTTGATTACGCGAAGCAATTGGTAAT
>JBHLLG010000025.1:0-37963 GCA_048885925.1 Candidatus Hermodarchaeota archaeon | reverse complement strand
CAAGCGGCAGCAGAAGGAGAAGAAGAAATTAAACGAAAGAGAAAGGAGTTTGATAATGATGAGGGAGGTGGATTTTTCCCATACCCATATATTTTCATACCACCCACTCCACCTGGAGATGCAGAATTAATCCCTAAATCTCAAGAAAAACGACCTACTAGTAAAGAGGAAACAAATGGTGAATTAATATGCAAATATTGTGGTGCCATTCTTTCGGAAGGTGAATCAATATGTCACGTGTGTAAAAATAAAATTAATTGAATCTTTTGTAACCCTTTCTTAATTTTTATGAAAGGATTGCAGATATTATTGCAATAAATATAAAAAATATAAAGCAATATCTGGATGATTTATACTTAGAATTTATTAGATATGATCCTAAAACAAAAACAAATAATCTAGCAATTGGCTCATAGAATAATCTTGTTGCTATCATTAGGAATAATAAAATTGATAATTAAAGTAATTGATATGATCGAAAGTGAACTAGCCCAGAATCTCATGAAAAAACTAAAAGAAAAATAGAAAGAAAAAAGAAATTAAAAAAAAACAATTAGAATTATTAATACATATCTGGAGGATATCCTCCCATTCCGCCCATACCTCCCATTCCCGGAGGCATACCACCCATTCCTGGACCTCCAGGGGGCATTGGAGGGCCAGCGGTCCTAGCAGCTGCGATTACATCATCTATGCGTAAGATCATGGAAGTAGCTTCAGTGGAGCTTTTTATAGCTTGCACTTTTACAACGGTTGGCTCGACGACGCCGACAGACATCATATCATTGATAACTTCACCGGTATCGAGGTTATTACCGGCGAATTTATGTCCTTGTTGATGAGCTGCTCTTAGTTTCATTAATGTTTCAATTTGATCCATACCAGCATTTTCAGCAAGGGTTTTTGGGATTATATCAAGCGAATCTGCGAATATTTCGACAGCAAGTTGTTCACGTCCACCTAAAGTGGAGGCAAATTTTCTCAGTTGAATAGCAGTTTCTAATTCAGGGGCACCGCCTCCACCAACAATTTTCTCGTCTTCAACAACATCTCTAATTACGCACAGTGCATCATGAATTGCTCTTTCAACTTCATCAACGATGAGTTCAGTTCCTCCTCTTATAAGAATTACAACCGATTTAGGATCTTTACATTCTTCAATAAAAACCCAAGAATCACTCATAATTTTACGTTCTTCAACTAATCCTGCCCATCCAAGTTTTTCTGGAACAATATCATCAAGATTGGTGAAGATTGTGCCGCCAGTGGCTTTTGCGAGTTTTTCAATATCAGATTTCTTTACTCTTCTTATAGCTACGATACCTGCTTTAGAGAGGAAATGTTGAGCCATATCATCAATTCCTTTTTGACAAATTACAACATTAGCTCCAGAATTTTTAACTTTTTCAGCCATACGTCTTAGCATTTGTTCTTCTTCATCTAAAAATTGCTGAATTTGTTCGGGGCTGTTAATTTGAAGTTTACTATCAAATTCTGTCTTTTCAATCTCTATAGCACTTTGTAAAAGTAAGATTTTTGCATCTTGAACACTCTTTGGCATGCCAGGACTTACAACTTCTTTATCTAGGATAATCCCTTTAATTAATTTCGTATCGTCGATTGAATCGCCTTCTTTCTTTTGGATTTGGACTTTTTCAATGTCTGCAGTCCATTTTCCTTCTTCATTTTTTTCAGCAATTGCTTTAATAGCATCCATACAAATCTGAGCTAGTTTATCTTTTGATTCAGAGACAATTTTACTTGACATGCAAGTCATAGCTGCATTTTTTAATCCCCTTTCATCATCAATTCCACTCTTTATAGAAATGCCATCTAAGATCTCAACAGCTTTATCCGCTGCTTTTCTGAAACCTTCAGTAATAACAGTTGGATGGATTTTTTGTTCTAAGAGTTTCTTCGCTCTTTTTAAGAGTTCACCAGCAAGGATTACACTTGTGGTTGTTCCATCACCAACTTCTGAATCTTGAGTTTTTGCAACTTCAACCATCATTTTAGCAGCAGGATGTTGTACGTCAATCTCTTTTAAGATTGTTGCACCATCATTAGTTATAACTACGTCACCGAACTGATCAACGAGCATTTTATCCATACCTCTTGGACCTAGTGAAGTACGAACTGCTTCAGCGATAACAATTGCAGCAGCAATGTTGTTTTGCATAGCATCTTTACCGCGTTGTCGTTCTGTACCTTCTTTCATTATTAATATGGGCGTTCCGCCTAATTGTGCCATTATTTTTCACTTTTTGTTAATTTAATTATTGAAATAATTTTTTGATAAACTATTTTCTTTATATAGATCTCTAAGTCATAAAATTAAAAAAGTTTACGAATTTAGAATTCTAATATGTAATTTATCTAAGAAATATAGTTATTCACTTGAGAAATGTGTTTTTACCCATTAAAATTTATAATAATAAGTTATTTATGGATCTTCAATCCAATCAGGCGAATAATAAAAAAAAAAAGAAAGAGTTAAAAATTAAAATCCTTCTTTGAGAAAAAGTTTTGGTCGGATAATTCAAGTTCCTTCAAGCATCTCCATGAGAATTGCTTCCATGGCAATACCAGTTTGCACGCCTACGGACATTGATTCCTCGTATTCATCAGGATTCCATTCATCTGCAGGAATTATATAACCTAACTCATCGTTAGCCAGTCCAATTTGGAAGTTAAATTTTCCCGTCATAGCCTCTTTCAAGCGGTATCCTATACTAGGCAATACTTCTCCTGGCATTGTGATCATCTGAGCTTTTCCAATAGTAATTACATTGACCTCAGTTGTAATTATGCCTAAAGGGAACTCACCGTATGGAAATTTATACCAAGGATCGGATCTATAAAGGATACCTCCCATCATAGCGTAAAAAAAATCGAGATTTTCCAAGGGAACTTCAAAAATCTGTTTTTCTACTTTAAAAGTTCCTTTCCAGCTAGGGATAAAAATGCCCCACGCGTAGGATCTGCGAGATTTTAGTGCTCTTATAGTAGCATATGCGAGAGTATGTCCAATCTCTTTTGCTTTCTCGAATGTATGTTCATCAGTATCTGGAGTTATCATTCCTCCTAATGCCCCATTCATAAAGACCGCAACGCCTCCTAGCTTTTCTTCAACTTTATTACAAAGATAACCAACGTAGTCTGAGGTTAATTCTAGGTTGTTTGACCAAAGGACCTCAGGATGGCCTGCGTAGTTGATCATTGTTGCAATGGTTTTGCCTCTCCTGTTGTCGACTTTCATTACTTCCAAATCTGGATATACTCTGCCAGGGTCACGAGAGTTTTTCATCAATCCTGGAACAGTTGTCGAAGCAAATCGTATGCTAGCCTGTTCCATACTTAGATATGCATTGCCTACGCAATCTAGGATCTGATTTCTTATATAATTCATATACGGCCAATTGACTCCCGGAGCTGGATACCATGAATTCCAGAGTCCTAAGGTGTCAGGTCCCGAATGTGTGTGTGTACAGGCTATAATAACATTGTCTGCCTCTATCCCATATAAATTTTCTACTTCTTGCCTCACCAAATCAACCTGATCAATCATAAAACCGATTAGGTCAAGTTGTACGAATACAATTGTCTTACCATCATAATCTAGGATCAAACACCTTGCGTAGATGTCATCATGAACTTTCGAAGCAGGTCTACTCCCAAAAGAACCAAATCCTGCTAGGTAAACTTGTGACCCATCAGGATGAATAGGGATTCCTTCAGCTGTTGTCATTGGAGTTATTGGTAAGCTATATGCTCCAGCCATTAATCTCCATTGAGGTCTTCTACATGCAACCGCTCCAATAGGAATGCTAATAAATACTAGTGCTACAACGAACAAACCCATTGAAACTTTAAATTTAGTTCTCACCATTGTTTCATCACCTCAAAGATAATATTATTAGGTCCATATTTAAATGTTCTTCATTGAAGGAGGGCATTGGTTCAATTCACAAATTTGGTATTTCCATTACTATGATATTTTTATTAGATATAGTAATTTTATCTTTCCATTGTATAATGAACTTGCAAACACTTGAGATAATAAATTATTTAATTAAGAAGTGAGTATTTCAAAAAAAAGAAGATATTATTTGTCTATTTAGTAAGTTCCCTTTTTTTTAATCGTAAATCTTTTCCATGACATCTTCTACACTTCTTTGCCCTAAGTGGATTAAGTGCTCCGCATCTTCTACATACAGTTTTTTCTAATAAGTGGTATCTAGCGATTCTCCGTTTGACTGGATCATCGATCGGACTCATAATCAATCATTCACTACTTTTTTCCAATTAAAGTTAAACTAAAGAATATCAGTAATAAGAATAATTTCTAAAACATAGGATACAAAATAAAATTTTTGTTTAATAACATTTTGAAATATAAAAAAATTAAAATTCTATACTTAATAGTAATACTTATACTTTACATAATGTAGTATTTGTTGAATTAACATGCCAAAAGAAATTTTTGATGAGACCAAGTTTATTGAGTTATCTGAATATGCTATACATTGTCGGGTGAAACGTTTAAAAGATATTGTAAAATTGAAATTAAGAACTAAAAAGACACTCTTCACATACAAAACAGATCCAACAACAGCAGAGAGATTATTAAGAAATATCAGTTGCGATATTATAGAACTATAAGAAATAATTTTTCTGATATACTTTTCTGAAATTATTCAAAAAACTATAGATTTTTAAAGTATTAGTTTCTCTAAAAAAAATAAAAAAAATTGATTTTAACTAATACTTAAGATTTTTGAAAAAGTTAATTATAAATTATTTTATTTGTATTTTAATCTCAGATTAAATGTTTTTCTCGATAAAATCATCATAATATTAATATTATAATATTAAAATAATTTGGCAATGATACAAGCACTATACATTTTTCAGAGTAGTACAAAGGATCTTATTTATAATAAAAGCTTTCAAAGTGATGAAAAATTAGAAATGTTTGATTCTTTTTTTTCTGCTTTACAAACTTTTGTATCAGAACTTACAGAAAGCAGCACTGAAACCTTAAGTACTATTGAATTAGGAGTATATTTCGTATTAATTGAAAGAATTTCTGAAATATTATCAGATTTAGTCATTATTGTAGATAAGGATGACATAAAGGAAGTTCAAAAGTTAATACCGAAAATAAATGAAACAATTCTCAGTCATCAAGATTTATTTATTAACTGGGATAGGAAACCAGAAAAACTTGAAATTTTTGATTTAAAAATTATTCAGTTAATTCTTTCAAATAAAAAACTTATAGCGGGATCCTCACTAACAGCAGATCAGAGCATGATATTAAAGTCTATATGGGAACAAAAAGGGTCGTTATCAGAGCAATTAAGGGAAGATTTATCAAAAGAAAGAGATGAATTAGAGAAATTGTATTCAATAGAAGAAAATTTCATTAAGAAATTTGAAATGTCAAAAAAATTAATTGAAATCTCTGAAAAACTTCGAGATGAAGAAAAATTTATTGAATACCAAACTCAATCCAAATCACTTAAAGATGAAATCAGAGATCGGAAATTAAGATTAAAATATTATCTAGATCGAATAATGGAATCATTAGAATATTCTAAATACGCAGAAATTTATTCATATCTTTATTCTTTTTGTTTAAAACTTGAAAACTTTATTGAACCCGCATTAATCGAGAAATACAAAACTCTTTCGAAAAAAATTCTTAATAAAAGCAAAGTCTCAAGAGAGGAATTTAAGCAAACTCTTAAAGATATATCGATGATTGAAGAAGAAGTTAATGAACGACTATCTTTAAAAATATAATTACTTTTTTTAAACTTACCAATCAACCATTTTCGGTATTTAACACCTATAATTTAAAAAATCTTTTGAATATTGGATATAGCCTTTTTTAAATATAATATTTAAGAAATCTTTTCATATAATTAATATTCATTAGCTAATATAAATTAAATCTGAAAATTTTCCATTACCAAGATATTGAATGAATCCAATGTCATTTTTAGATTGAGCAATACTATAATCCATTTTTAATATTCTTCGCCAGAAAAGAGCAACAGTAAAATCTGGGAATATTTCCAGATCTGGAAAGACTAAAGGTTTAGGATATAAGCTTTCATCTTGGAAAATTCGATTATGTATAATTTTTGTCCCATTTAATTCAAAAAAATATATTTTGTAATCCTCATCACAAAAAGTCATATATCCTGTACTGTTATCTAAGTATTCAATTACTGGATTTGAGATATTAATACTTGAATTATACAATAATTGGGGTATACTAAACGAACCAGTTTTATTAGATGTTATAAAAACTTGTGTTTGATTTTCTAACCATATAAAGTATAAAGCATTTGAAGAATCACAAAAAACATTAAGTTGATCAGCTTCAGTAGATATTTCTATAAGATTTGATAATCTTTGAGGAATACTAAAATTTGAATTTTTTATATTTGAATAAAAATATCTATTTTCAGATTTAAAGAAAAAATATGTATTATTTAAGTTATCTTCACATACTCTATAATTTCGTGATTCTCCAGAGAATAATGTACGTGAATTAGTCAAATTATAAGAAAATAATATTTTAATTGCATCAAAACCCCTTTTTATAAAAAATATAGGATTTTGATTTTCATCAAGTAAAAAGTAATACTCATTAATAAAATTGGACGATGGAGGTGGTATTTTATTAAAAAGTTCAGTTTCCTCATTACTTAGATGAAAGTATACCCCATTGTTTAAATTTGAATCTAATAATTCAGTTTGATTAATTATAAGTTCATCTTTGATACGCATCCAAGTATCTCCTATGTATCCACTATATTGACATATTCCAGTAATAATAAAATTTTTTGAAATACTGTCATATTGAATGAAAGGATCTATATAATATTGAGAAGGGGATCTTTTTTGCATAAAAATTTTACTGGTGATATTTGAATCATAAAGTGAATATATACTTGTTTTAATATTATTTTCAGAATCCCAGACAAAGTAAAGAGTTTCATTAATTCTTATCATTCTTATTGGTTTAAAATACCTATCAATATCAATAGGATATGGTTGTATTGTTCTATTTCGATATAATATAGCATAAGTTATCCCAATGATAGTTGATGAGGAAACTATAATGTAAGATAGAATGAATAATTCTAATAAATTAGATTTATTGACCACAGTTTTTATCAAGTTCCTATTTTCTTTTTTTTTATGTAAAACACTAAAATTAAATAGATTAATAGGATTCTGGGGATATTTAAACAAAATATAATGAAAAAAGAGAGTAAAAATAAAGATATAATAGAAAATGGAAAAAAAGGTATGACAAAAGTAAAACAGGTGGATATCAGATGAGAGTACAAAGATTAAAAGCATTCGAAAAGCATTTAAAAAAAAGTTTAGTGGAATAAAAATAATTATAGAAACTAAACAATTTCTCCATTTTATTGGCGAAAAAATGCCAAAAATAATAATAAAGCTATTAAATATAAAACCTGACGATTCGTTTGTTAATTGTACAACCAATTCTGGTGTATAAACATAGAAAGTATTGAAAGTTTCATCAAATATTATTTGAAGATTAAATAAATGAGATAAAACTCTTAAGAACTCCACTAAAGGATAATTGAGTAATTTTATTGGTAAAATGATGTATAACAGAAAAATTACCGTGCTTATTACTAAAAGAAAAGAAAAAAAGTTTATTGATTTATTATAAAAATGATGCATAGTTTAACATTTTTTAGAATGTGATTTTTTCTTTGATTTTACATTTGTATTTTTCAATACAACGGTAATTGCAGCAAAAGAAATTGTTAATAATATTACTATAGGAAAACTGTTAACAATTGGAGGCTCAGGAGGCTTAGGAGCCGTAATTCTAACTATAATTCGTTCATCAGGATCTATTGAAATTACTTCTATAGTCACTTTTGAATCTGTTCCCCCATACCAATTAGAATTTGGATTTGAAGTTGAACTAAAAATGTCACCTTCATCCCAGCAATCATCCTCATCCCCATAATTTTCTAAAGTTTGATCTTCTAATTCTTGAGTTTCTTCATTCTCCTCAACATCAACCATATAACCTCCTTCTAAAGTCTGTTGATTATCCTCATCAACATGCAATATTAAAAGTCCTTCATCAGCAATATAATAATCAAAACTTTGTATGGTTTGGAATCTTGCTTCGAGGAGAAAATACTCTATCTCATTCGTATACCGAAGGATTTTATATATACGTGGAAAATATGGTTCATTAGGGTTAAAAGCATCAATTTCAACTTGTTCAGCTTCTATAGCAACCCTTAAAGTTTGTGTGTCTGCCCAACCAAATTTGATTTTTGACCATGCACATAAGTGTCCTGGAGTTGTACCGAAAGTATCAATATCATTATTTATATATCCTAAACCTCCTCCATATCCCATCAAACACCATTCACCCACACCAGTTCCAACACCGGTTAAATCGTAGAGATCTGGTAAACCTAGCATATGTCCAAACTCATGTGTTGCAATTCCAGGAGAATTGGGAAATTCTGAAGTTATAAAGAAATTATTTACTGTTATACCATCTAAATCTATATAATTTGCCCATTTACATGACCAAAATTCTCTATCTGATGTATCACCCGAATAAATCTGACCAAATGATTCACACCAACCTGGTAGGATAAATCCAATATAACTTCTTGTATTCCCTGCCAAATCTTGGAATATATAATTACTGAAATCAACTGTATCATCATAATAGTCATAAACCTCTTCAACTAAATCAAGTAATCTTCTATCTGGTATATAATAACCTTGATAGTAACCTTCTGTAGCATAATATTCAACATTATTAGGCGCTGTGTACCAATCATGAATATCAAAATTTAATATTAAATGATCTTTTGAAAGTTCACTCCAATAGTCTCTAAGATCATTTAATGTAGCAGAATTGAATCTTTCTTCAACTTCTTGCCCGGTTAAAGTGTGAGCTTTGTTTGGAAAATCGACACAAAAAATTGTTACAGTAATAGTTTGAGTAAAAGGACTATTATGTGCTAAAATTGTGTCATTTTCTATTTGGTGAAGCATAGAAAAATTTGCATTTGAGAAATGAGGTAATTCATGAGATAAACTAGAGAAGATATCAGATTCGTCAGCGATTCTGGGAGTATAGTTATCAATCTCAGATTTATGTTGAAATGATATTTTTATATTATTATCATTAGTTACAAAAAAAAAACTATTTAGAAGAAAAAAAAATAAAAGAATGAACAATATTTTTCTATTGAATTTAAAATTCATATTATTCTTTTACCCCAAAAATCAATTACAAAATTTAATTTAATATTTTTCTCTTTCTTAGTAAATTATTTAGTTATGGTATATTTGCTTACGTTTATTTAAAAATATTTATATTTATAAATCTGGTCAAACTTAATATTTATTAACCGATATCTAATTAAAAAGATAATAATCAAATAAAAATTAGATTTTTAAGATTTAAATGAGATAATAGGTTATGAAATCTAAATTTCAAAAGGCAAAAATAATATTATTTTTAATGCTAATATTAGTAATGCCCATTTCTAACTGCTTCTCAATGTTCCTTAATGGGTCCCCAAATGTTGTTTGTGATTTAATATATGATTGTACATTAAATTCTGATGTATTTGATGGACACTTAATATATACTTATACTGATTCAGAGAGTTATAATGCAGAGTTTACCATTATAGGGGGGTCCTATGATGGTCAACATTGGACTTGGACTGTTGATTTAGAATCTAGAATGATTCATAATAGCAATAGTATTTATTCTGATTATACTCATGATCCTTATATCGCACCCAAATATTATTTACGTGTCGGTGGAAGTTTAATTATTAGTATGGGTGATCATGATAGAATATTTGGTGTAATTGGAAAAGAATTACTATATGTTCCTAATATTGGAAATATTAAGACCTGGAAGTGTTATAATTCTCCAACAAATAGTTTTATATGGTATGCAATAGAGACTTATTTTCTTGTTAAATCAGATTTGAAAGTAAATTCTGGAGGAAATACTTATCATCTAACCTCAATACTGAAATCTGCAGGCTCTTTAAGTTTTTTAGACGATGATAGTGATCCTCCTTCTATCCAAACCACATTACCAACATCTATTAACCCAACAGGAATAGTTACAAGAACAGATGGAAATCCTGGAACGTTTTCATGGATTGTATCAGATCAAAGCTCATTTTTTGATTTATCTGTTTATGTTGACGGCAAATTAATCGCATTTTTGAAAGAATCTGGTTCACAAATGATACCAAATTCGTTAGGTACTCATATATTTTATATCTATGCTGAAGATAATGATAATGATAGATATGATGATAGATTATGGAGTGAAAAGTATGATTATGTTAATATTATCGACGATGATACCAGTATACCACAAATACATATTGATTACAATGGAGAATTAACTGATGAAAATCCTGGATTTTGGAAGGTTTCTGTAAGTGATCCTGAGAGTGGTATCAAAAAAGTTAGAGTTTATGTCGATGATTTATTAGCTGGATCTTCTACGGGTAATTATAATGTCCCGAATTCATTAGGTCAACATGAAATTAAAGTAGAGGCTTGGAATAATGATCTTGATAGAGGTACAATTGATCAAGAAACTAACATGATATCGAATATAATTTCAATAAATGATGATGATACTACAGGTCCAATAATAAATGTTCAATATTCAGGAGTTTCTCTTGATAGCGATCCTGGTCAATGGAATGTACAAGTTTCTGATCCCGAAAGCGGAGTGGACTCTATTTCAATCTTAATTGATGGTATTCAAAGTGGAATTATCGAAGGGAATTATAGTGTTCCCAATATCCCTGAAGATCATAAAATTGAAGTGAGTGCTGCAAATGCAGATAACGATAGAGAAGATGATCAAGAAACGAGTTATTATGGTCCAGAGACAGTTACGATTATTGATGATGATATTACTCCTCCAGAAATTATTATAAATGAATTTGATTATACAACCTTTAATTGGAATATAAAAATCATTGAAAATGATGGAATAATTGATAGTTACGGTACAGCTGAATATGAAGTGAAAGATCAAAATGGAAATATTATAACATCAGGATTTATTTCAGAGGAGGATATTTTTTATACCATTTCAATCCCTTTAAAAATTGGTAACTATACAATATCAATTTATGCAACAAATAACGATCAAGATTGGATTGGTGATGAAGAAACAAGATATACTTCAAAGACAATTAAAATTACATTGAATAATGCCTATAATTATGTTTATTGGCAATTAGAAGAGTTAAAGATATACATAGAAAATAATCTGTGTTCATTTCTTGCCCAAATACTTAATAGAAAATTATGCTTAGCTCAAGAACAATTACAAAAAGCTTTTAATTATGTTGAAAATGGTAAAATAACCTGTGGCTTATTTCATGATGCTATAGCGAAAATAATGATTCAAATTGCTGAATTTAAAGTGGAGATTTTTGGTAAATTAGATTTAATTGATGATGAAAACGTAGAATATATTATTGATTCAATCCATTCCATTAGAGATAATATCGTTATTCTAATGGGCGTTTCAACTGGATTAGAACAAGCTTATGAGATTGCTAATATTGAAATTGATTTATTAAATCTAGTAGATTTTATTGAAGAAAAAATTAGTTACTGTAATAGATGGTGCTTAAATAATTTACTTAGAGCAGCTATACACAAATTAGAAAAAGCAGTGTTCAAAATCTCAATGAACCAAGATATAGAATGTATCCTAACAAGTGCTCAAAAACAACTAGATCAAGCAATATGGAATGTTGATTGCTTATTGAATAGAGGAAAAATTTCTCAAGAATTAGCTGACGTTTTAATTTATAGGATCAATCAAATCTATACCGACATAGAATTAATAAAAATTACACTATAGCCAAATTAAATCTAATTTTTAATTTTTTTTTTCTTGTTATTAATAATATTTTGTCAGTAAATCATCAATATAAGAGAAGATTTATTAAAAAAAGAGAAGAATTAAAATCCAAATATCTAATCGAAGAGAATTTCATTCAAAAGTATGAGATTTCAAGGAATTTAATTGAGATCTCTGAAAAACTTCGAGATGATGAGAAATTTATAGAATACCAAACAGAAGCTAAATCTCTTAAAGAAGAAATAAAAGATAGAAAATTAAGGCTAAATTGTTATTTAGATAAAAAAAAGAATCATTGAATTATTCTAAAATGTTTTACAGAATATTCTAATTGATGTACATAAAGCAAAACTTAAACAGATTAAAGGGTTACAAAATTCTTTATAATTAATGCGTAAAAAGACCAAAAATAAGAAGGAATAAAAAAGAATTTAATGAGTATCCTAATAATTCAAAAAAGTAAGAAATAATACGAATTAATCAATATAAAAAGGATATATCTAAAAAGAAAAAATTAATTAGATATTAATATTTGCATACAAAGAATCTTGAGTTCTAAATTGAGATATTTAGAAAATGTATATAGAAAATTTTAAAAAACTATGAGATTACTTCATATTCTTAAATTACTCTGTAGAGTTGATAAAGGTTAAAGTATTACCTGCGGATAAAACTTGCATAAATTCCGGTTTTTTATGTTCTAACTGTCAATCTAGACTTGATACTGGAGAAATTACAGAGTTTGAGATTGATTTAGCAAGAGATCTTATGCAACTAGAGGAAGAACAGGAGCAATTTGGTTATCTTAAAAATATTTCATTTTATAAAGCTATTGATTACGAAGATGTAGTAATATTAGTTGTTGGGAGAAAAGATAAATTGAAAATAACTCAAGAATTGTTAGATTGGATCAAAGAAACTTATGAAATTGATAAGATAATTCTAATTGAAAAAACTAATAAACCTCGCCCTGTTGTTGAAGCTTTGATTGCTCCATATAAACTAGTATCTTTGAACGAAATTTTTTTAGCTACTGGTGATATTGAATTCAGGGCTGTCCTTTGGGAGGAGGATAGGGAAAAATTTTTATTTACTAAAGAAGAACTCGAGGATTTAATTTACGAGTTAACTGAAAAAGTTACTAGAGTTGAATTTCAATAATTAGTAATGTTTAATTAACTACTTTCTTAATATTTAATAGGTTTATTATGGAAGAATATAAACAGGTTATTTTAGTCAGAATGGATTTAAAGATGGGTACAGGGAAAAAATGTGTTCAATCATGTCATGCTAGTATCTCCGCATCTGATTTAGTTCGAGTCCAGAATAAACCTGTTTGGAAGAATTGGAAGAATACTGGACAAAAAAAAGTTGTCTTAAAAATCGATAGTCTTGAACAATTAAAAGAATTAGTAAATAAACTTGAATTGAATAAAATTCCAAATTTTGTTGTAAGTGATGCGGGATTGACACAATTAGCACCTGGCACAATAACAGCTGTTGGGATTGGTCCTATTCTTTCATCTGAGATAGATAAATTTACTGGAGACTTAAAACTATTATAATATTGTAACTATAAGATAAAAATTGTCAGAACAAGAAAAAGATACTTATTCTTTTAAAGAAAATAGTGAAAGAGAAGTAGAAAAGTTTGTAGGAATTCAGTCTTATGCTACAAATAAGATGGGGATCATAGGAGGAGAATATAAAAGAAATTTAAAAGATTTTGTTGTTAGAGAGATCATTAATAATGGAAAAATCCTTGATATTAAAGAAGACATTAAAACTCACTCTTTTTCTGAAGAGTTAAAAGATCGATATACAACCTTTAACCTAGTAAAAATTTATATGGATACCTTCGAGGCAATAAAGAAAATTAGCAAAAAGCTAAAAGTTCCTTACGATTACTTTAATTATTCAGGACTTAAGGATAAATTTTCTATTTCCGTACAAAAGATCTCTGTAAAAGGGGATTATGTCGAAGAATTAAGAAATTTAAAACTAAAAGATATTTTCATTAGAAATATATTTCCAACAAGAAAACCTGTTAAACTTGGCAGCCACCGCGGAAACCATTTTACAATTATTCTAAGAAATATAGAAAATAGTTTGAATCTAAAAAATAAGGTAGAGAAATATATTAAATTTTTAAATGAATTTGGATTTCCTAACTATTTTGGACTTCAAAGATTTGGGACTTATAGACCCAATTCACATATAGTTGGACGATATATTCTAGAAGGCAAGTTTAAGGAAGCCTTTGAGGAATTTGTATCAACAACTTATTCTACTGAATCATTAGAATCTAAAAACGTAAGAAGAGAATTTCAGAATTCAAGAGATTTTCAAAAAGCATATCAAAGTTTCCCAAATAATTTGAAATATGAAAAAAACATGATTCAATATTTGATTGAGAACCCAGAAGATTATAAAGGTAGTATTGACACACTACATACCGATTTGAAGAAATTATTAGTTAGCTCTTTTCAATCTTATCTCTTTAATAGGATTATTTCATTAAGACTTGAGAAAGGCTTTAATTTGTATAAACCTATTAAGGGTGATGTAATTAGCATTTTAGATGACTATAATGGAAATATTACTCATGTAAAATATCTCTTTGGTGAAGCTTATGATAAATTTCTCAAAAAAGCATTAGAACTAAATCGAGCAGCAATAATAATCCCTATTCTTGGTACTAACACAAATCTAGATGAATTTCCTGTAATGAAACCATTATACGAGGATATTTTAAAACAAGAAAAAATTAACATGGCTATATTTAATAATAATTTAAATCACGAACCAGAATTTAAAGGATCTATTAGAGCAATGACAACTAAGCCAATAATGTTAAAATTATTAGAATTAAATGATGATGAATTGAACCCAGGAAAGAAAAAGGTCAAATTAGAATTTTCTCTTCAAAAAGGAAGTTATGCAACAATGTTAATAAGAGAATTCATCAAATAATCTTAACATTAAAGGATTTTGTTGTTTCTAGCCCTAAAATATCAATCGTCTTAATTAGAATCATATAATCTCCGGGATCTTTATAATAATAAGAATTAGATATTAACCTTATTTTCCTAGTTTTAGGAGTTCTATAAGAAAACCAAATATTTTTAAAATCTTTACTTTGATAATCAAAATCAATAGACCAATAGTCAATCCAATCTGAATAGGATTTAACATTTTCTTTTACATCTTTAGATAATAGTTCCTCAAAACATATTTTATATTCAATCAATTCCACCTTGACTTCATTTTTATTCTGATGGACTTTTAATTTTATATTTGAAGCGTCACTAATTTTAAAAATATCTTCATCAATGACATTTTTATTCCAAAATACTTTTGGCAATGATGCTAATTCATTTTTCTTGTTAAGGCTTAACATTTTAAAGGATTTATATTCTCTCTTGTAAGGCTTCGACCAATTTAAAATATCATTACTTTTTTTAACATCGAGAATTCTTTTTCTGGTCATATGAATCGATTGCCAATTTGAATCACATCCAATCCAACGTCTTCCAAGTTTTTCTGCTACTGCTAGAGTAGTACCAGAACCACAAAAAAAATCTGCTACAAGATCACTCGTATTTGTAGAAGCTAAAATGATTCTTTTTAAAAGACGTTCTGGTTTTTGGGTGGAAAAACCTTGATATTCTAAAGTGTTAGCTCGGATATATGGAATATCTCTCCAGAGGTCCCTAGGAAAGATTCCTTCTTTTTCTACATAAACTTTTCTCGATAACTTCTTTCCATTGTGACTTCCCCCTCTATAATAAAATATTCCTTTATCATCTTTTTTTAATGCATTTTTTACTCGATCTGAAAATTCTTGATAGATATTCGGGTCGTCATTAAAAATGTAGTCGTCTGATCGTGAATAAAAAAGAATAGTATCATATGATCTAATAAAAAATCTCCTTGTTTTGACTGAAGCAGCAGGATATGCCCAAATTATTTCATTTCTAAAGTTTTCAATTCCAAATATTTCATCCATTATTAGTTTTACATAGTGAGAGATATGCCAATCTAAATGTACATATATAGAACCAGAGTTAGCTAATAATTTTTTCATTATATTAAGTCTTTCATATAAGAAGTCTAAATATGAGTCCAATCCTTCCTCCCATTTATCCTTATAGGCTACATTATCTAAAAAATTACCATCCTCTCCTATTTGAATTTTAAGATTGAAATCTCCACCTGTAGCAAATGGAGGATCAATATAAATTAGAGAAATTTTTTTTTTGAAATCATTTAATAATGATTTTAAAACTTGCTTATTTTCGCCCCAAATTAGTAGATTATGCCATTCTTTTTCTGATTTTAAACCTATTCCAGAAACAGGATAATTATCAATTATATGAAAAGGATGAGTATCGCTATTTTTTAGAAAGAAATCACTTTTTTCATTTTTGCCTTTCCATTTCAAAATTACCATAAATAATAGATAGGAAAAGAAAAATTTAATTTTTAATTTAACTTTTAAAATTATATTTTTTGTATAATAAATAACAAATTGATGAGAATATATGCTAGATGATCTAGGAGATTGGAGAAAAACACATTATACTAAAGAAATTTCACCAGATTTAGACGGTAAAGAAGTAATTATAGGTGGATGGGTTCGTAATTTTAGAGATCTAGGAGGGTTAAAGTTTATCTCTTTACAAGATAAGTATGGAGAACGTCAAATAACTTTGAAAAAGGGAAGTGTTTCAGATGAATTGTTTGAAAAAGCTAAAATTGGATACCAATACTGTTTAATGGTAAAAGGTATTGTTAAAGCTTTTGATGAAGCACCAGGGGGTATAGAAATCATCCCTTCAGAAATAAAGATATTGAATGTCACTCCTGAAAAGCTTCCAATAGATATGACTGGAGAAACCATATCAGAATTAGACATTAGATTAAATCATCGAGCCTTGGATTTAAGGTCTCTAAAAAATCAAGCTATTTTCGAGATTAGAGGAGAATTACTCAGATCAATTAGGAAATTTTTATTTCAAAGAGATTTTACTGAAATAACAACTCCCAAAATTATAGGTTCCGCAACAGAAGGGGGTACTGAATTATTCCCTATTATCTATTTTGAAAAAGAAGCGTTTCTTACTCAATCTGCACAATTATATAAGGAACAATTGAGTGGAGTATATGAGAGAGTTTTTGAAATTAGTGATTGCTTTAGAGCTGAAAAAAGTAGAACAAAAAGACATATTTGTGAGATTTTTACTTTAGATGTTGAGATGGCTTTCTCTACAATGGAAGATATTCTTGAAATATTAGAAGAAATAGTTCATAATGTCATTAAAGATATAAGAAAAAATCAATTATCAGCATTGAAATTTTTAAAAATGGAAAATACAACAATTATTCCAGAAATTCCCTTTCCAAGATATAAATATGAGGAAGTAATTGATTTAATTAATAATAAGTTTGATTTTAATATTGAGTTTGGAGAAGATATTTCTACTGAGGCTTATAGAAGATTAGGGGATGAAATTGAAGATTACTATTATATTACTCACTGGCCAATGTCTATAAAACCTTTTTATATTATGCCTTCAAAAAATCCTAAATACAGTGAATCTTTTGATTTACAAAAAGGAATGTTGGAACTAACATCAGGGGGTACTAGAGTTCACAATAAAGAACAAATTATAAGGGCACTTGAAGAAAAAGGGCTCAATCCTTTAGCATTCACTTCACACCTTAATACATTCGATTATGGTATGCCTCCACATGCAGGTTTTGGGTTAGGTATTGATCGATGGCTAACTATCCTATGTGGATTAGAAGACATCCGAGAAGCAGTTATGTATCCTAGAACACCAGATCGATTAACTCCATAAGAATTATCCTAAAGGAGAATGATAGCAAAACATTTGAAAGAAATGCCAAATAATTATATACAAGATTATATCAAAGCAGGTAAAGGAGTCATAGCTGCTAAGAAATTAGCGAAAAGAATTATAGCACCAGGGGAAACTTTTTTAGAAATCGCAAATTTATGTGAAGCTGAAGTAATAAATAATGAGTGTGAACTAGCATTTCCTATTAATATTTCTTTAAACGAAATTGCAGCTCATTATAGCCCTTTAATTGATGATCAAACTATAGTTCCAGAAAAAGGACTATTAAAAATTGATATTGGTGCACATTACAATGGTTATATTGCAGACTCAGCATTTACAATTAATATTGATGAAGATCCTAAGCTACAAGTTTATATTGAAGCCGCGAAAGAAGCTCTTGATGCTGCCATTCAATTATTTGCTCCAGGAACAAAATTATACGAATTAGGAGAAGCGATTGCTCAAAAAATTATAAATTTTGGTTTAAAGCCTATTGTAAATTTAGGAGGTCATGAAATGAAACGATTTGATCTTCATGCTGGGCTTTTTATTCCAAATTATAAAGAAAAATTGCATAATCAAGAATTAAAACCTGGAGATGCATATGCTTGTGAACCTTTTGCGACTTCTGGGGTAGGTAAGGTGGAGAATGGCAATAATTGGTATATTTTAAGATTTATTAAAAAAATTAAAAAAAATATGCCTTATGAATATTTGTCATATATAAATAAAATTGAAAAACACTTCAAACATCTTCCATTCTCACCACGGTGGATAGAAAAACAAAATTTTATCCCTAAAAATAAAATACAGAGAAGTATTGATTTTCTCTTAGGAAAAAAAGTTTTAGATAAATATTATATTTTAATTGAAAAAACTAAAGAGCCTGTAGCTCAAGAAGAGCATACTATAATATTAGATACGGATGGGAATAGAATTGTCACAACCCAAGACTGAATATAAAGACAATTTATTTACAGTTATTTTATGTGCGGGGAAAGGAACAAGGCTCAAAAAAATTACCAAAAACTTACCCAAATCATTAATTAAAATAGGAACATTAAATAATTCTTCAATTCTCAGTCATACTATTAATAATTTAATTAAATTAGAAATAAAAAAAATTGCTGTAGTAGTAGGCTATTTAGGAGATGCTATTCGAAATTGTATTTCTGCTCTTTTAAAAGAAAATTCTATGCTTCAAGATAAGTTAATAATAATTGATACTGAAAATCAATATAAATTAGGATCTTTATATTCTTTTTTATCTATAACTAAGAATCAAACTTTTTTTAAGCCAAATTTTAACTATTTATTAATTCCAGGTGATACTATTTTTGATTTTCCCCTATTAGAGGAAATTTTATCTATAATTTGTAAAAATTTCAAATTAATTCAATCATTTCCATTTGTACTTTATAGAAAAATAGAATTAGACACTTTTAAAGAATCGTATCCAGGAAAAAAGTCTATATCTGTCGCTGAAGTTGAAAAAATTGGTTTAGAGATGAATTTGAAAAAAATAAACCAAGTTAAATTAAAAAATCTTTCTCCTAAGGATGTAATAAATCAAGTAATTCCATCTTTTGTATTCAGTTATGAAATAATCAATGAAATCTTTAGCTTAAAAAAAGAAATCCCAGTAAAAACAGTTTGGGAATCATTAAATTATATAATAGAAAATAAAAAGAAAATTTTGACTTTTAAGGTAGAATCTAGGTACGATTTTACTGATATTGATAGTATAGAAGATTTAATTAATTTTAATAAAAAAAAAAGAGAGGACAATAGGTGCTCCGATTAATCTAAGTATAATTATTCATGGGAATAAAAGAAAATATCCAATGAACCAATTATGAAATCAAAGCTCCTATTTAATAATTCCGATTTAATGTAATACATGTCTCCTTGTCTCAGGTAAAAAAAAAATACCAAAAAATTCCACAAGAATTCAAATTTTTGTGTTAAATTGTCTTAAAGGTCCAACTATGTATAAATTAAATCGCAAATTTAACGAAAAACTTTAAATGTTAATCCAAAGTGCTGAATTAAATATTGCTATTAAAGTATAACCTAAATCTTCTGTTTTAAGCACTAAGGTGAAAAATGAATATAAAATTTACAAGAATATTTTGAATCCTCAGAAACAAAAAAAATGTCAGAAATTAAGGATTGATTCAATAAGTATATATAACTAATCCGGCGTAATAACCGTAATTTTGTATCAAATACCAATGCAAAAAACCTATTATCCTCCAACTAAATATATGAAACTTTTTTTATTTAAATCTTCTTATTAAAATAAATAATATATTCATAATTGTATTGACGTAAATTAAATGAATTTATGAATTAGATTAAAATAAAATAAATACTATAAATTTCATTATTTATAAAATATGAGTGTACCAATAAAGATTGAATTGTTTGGAATTGTCACGTTAGACGCCACCATTATTCGACATATTAATCCTCTTACTGCTGATGCTTTAATTGATAAATTACCTTTTGCCTTAAGAGGAAGATTTAGTTTTGGCTCAAAAAAGTATTGGACGTTGCCTGGTGTAGAAATATTTAAAGGAATTAATCCCAAATCAACAACCAGTGTAAAAAAAGGTGATATTATATACAATCCCAAAACGGATGAATTAATAATAGTTATTGAAAATATTGAAATGCCAAATAAAGTAAATTTAATTGGAAAAGTAAATAGTAATCTTGAAAAAGTCTTGAATGCTAGAAATGGATTAAACACAAGATTATTAAGGACAAAATAAGAATATGGCAGTTTCTAAAAAATTAACTTTAGTATTTATTATCTGCTATTTCATTGTATTTATCTATTTGTTTTTATTTATTCTTGTACCCGGTTTTCAAAAATTTATTATTACTTTAAGACAAAATTTAATAGTTATTACACAAGGTTCAAACTATTTTTGGGCGCTATTGATTTCTCTTGTAATATGCTTTTTAGGCTCTGCATCAATAGGCTTTCCAATACCATTTCCTTTTGTTTTATTTTCCCTCTCTAATTCAGTTTATCTTAAATATTCCAATATAGGATTAGAAATTACCCAAGTATTACAAAACGGAGCTTTCTGGATTGAAATTATCGGTCTTGCCTTAATAGGCGGACTGGGTAGTGCATTAGGGGAACTTTCTGGCTATGCTGTAGGGTATGGAACAAAAAAGATAGCAGAACAAAGAGATTCAATTGTTTTAGATAATATAGATGGTTTTGGAAGATTAATATTAGAAAATAAAAAACGTACACCTTTATACATATTTCTATTTGCATTAACACCTCTTCCAGATGATATTTTATTTTTACCTTTAGGTATGATTAAATATCCTTTTTGGAAATGCATTATTCCTGGTTGGTTAGGTAAAAATTTTACAACTTTATTTTATTGTTGTTGGCCGATTTTTGTTGCAATTGGATTTGTTGCTCAAGGGCTTGAGTCCAATGATATCTCAAGTATAATTTCAGAAGCTATACTTCTAATAGTTACAATTACAGTTATGTTTTTTATTATGTCTTTTAATTGGACTAAATATCTTGAGAAGCGGAGTCAGAAGAAGCTTCAAAATAAAGAATCAAGACTAAATTAATACTATTTTATTTGTTTTTTTAAACAATTCTTACAAACAAAAACAGTTTTCCTTTTTTTCTTAGAGTTCTCATCATAATAAATTTGTCTATAAATGAAATTATTACAAATCTCACATATAGCTTCGAGACGAGTCTCCTCAAGCAATGGTCCTAAATGTTCAAAATTAGATTTAACATCTGATTTCATAAACTTAATCAATTGATTTGGTTTGAAGTGTAATTTCAATATTAGAAATTAAATCTTTATTTTTATTTTTTAAATTTATATTTTTCTTATGATACCTACGTTCTCTATTATCGAAAAAAGGTCGACTTCCTAAAGAAACGCTTGCAATTTCTATTCTTGGATACATGCGTTTTTTTAATATTTCAGCAACTTCAACAGCAGTGCTAATTTCATCTCCTTCACCCTTTATCAATAATGATTTCCTACCCCCAGAAAAAGCAAAAATTGCATCTTTAATTGATTTCTCTTTGTCGTTTCTATGTCTTATTATAATTGTAGTTTCATTAACCATGTACGAACCTCATTATTCGCAATAAAATTTTATACTTTTTTAAAAAGAAGCTTAATTCTTAATAATTTTAATAATAATATAAAATTTTACTAAAGTTCTTAAATTGATTATATCTTTTTATACTTTTAAAGTTTGATAAAAGCAACATAATAAATTTTTATTAATCCAAACTGAATTTTAATTCCGATCTTTTATTTAACTCATCTAAGATTTTGTAATAATCAGAACTTTTCTCTTCTAAATATTCAATGATTTTTCTTTCATTAGTGTCAAGATATAAGTAAAAAGGAAATACATTTTCAATTCTTTTAGAGAAGTCATTTATTAATTTTTCATACCATTCATTTGGGGTCTTCAACATATTTTGAATTTTTTTGGTTAATTTCACTCTTTTAGTATTATATTTTTCATTTTCTTTTTTTTCTAAAAGTCCATCTAATTCATCATAGGTATTAGCAATTATATTTTCTATTTTTTCTCTAAATCTAGGAATACGGTATGACTTTTTGAAATAATCAGGATCCCATTCATATAAATATCTTTCATCCTCTTCCGCTACTTCAATATCATCTGTTACAATAATATCCTCCTTAGGTACTAAAATTAAACCATAATTTCGTTGTAATTGAGCAAATGCTTTTTTACGGAGAACCACATCAATATATTGAAGTTCCTTTAGTACTTTTTCTATATTTTTATTTACTTTTTCTATTACTTTATCAACTTTTGCTACCATCTCTTCTTTTTTTAATTCATATTTTAATTCAACTAAATCATATGTAGAAGAAATCCCTAATTCTGGATCTTTTAATCTCAGTCCAGCAACTCCTAAAAAATGCAAATTAGACTTTTTTTTACAATGGTCAAAAATTAGTCCTACTGCAAATGGATTAGGTATTTGATATCCTAATTGTGTCATACAATCGATCGGGCTAAAAAAGAAACCGAATCCTGGATGAGTGTGAAACCAACCTATGATAAAATCATTTTTTTCATCTTGAATAGATCTTTCGAATACCGATGCATCAATTTGTGCCATATCGACATATTGTTTATTCTCATATTTTACACCTGCTCTATCTCCAACAACCATAGGAATAGCATCTTTTACAATAACTTTAGATTTATTTTCTATAGATCCAATTAAAATTCCATATACTTCTCGCCATTTATCTGGATTTTGATCGTTATTGGCATATCTTATCGAATAACCTACGATTCTCTTATATGCTTTAAAATTTAATAACACTTCAGACTTGAATGGTTCAACTTTTCTTTTTTTTGGCATAAATCTAGTAATTATTGATTTGCGATATTATTCTTTAAAAATATAATAAATTATTCTATATAGAATTTAAACAAAGTTTAACTATTTAAATTATAGTCAATGATAATTATTCTTCTCATTCTAATCTTAGAATTTTTAAAAAGATAAAATAAGTAAAGAACATTAGTAAAAAGTGTAAATGTAATAATTATTAATTATAGAACTTATGAAATGCAAATGGATGAAAGTAAGTTAAATTATAACAAAAAAACTCGAGATATAAAACGAAAAGTGTTAGCAATTTGTGGACTTCCAGGTTCTGGAAAATCAACTGCAATAAAAGCAATAGAAGATTTAGGAATTGTTGTTACCATGGGTGATATTGTTCGAAATGAAACTAATAAAAGAAATTTAAAACCTACTCGTAATAATATTGGTAAAATTGCTACTGAGTTGCGTAAAACAGGCGGACCTGCAATAATTGCTGATAAATGTGTAGATCTAATAAAAGATTTAAATGAAGAGGTAATCTTTGTTGATGGGATTAGATCTCTCTCTGAAGTTAATATATTTAGACAATATTGGAAATTCCCAATTGTAGCAATAGTTGTTGATGAAAAAAGAAGATTTAAACGCCTTATTAGTAGAGGTCGGAGTGATGATCCAAAAACTCTCGAAGATTTAAAGGAGAGAGATAAAAGAGAGATAAATTTTGGACTAGATAAAGTTATAGAAATTGCCAATTATATGATCTTAAATAATTCTACAATTAAGGATTTAAAGAAAAAAACAAGAAAAGTCGTTATAGAAATTATTAATACTTATTAATTTTACAAATTACTTATTTTAAATAATCAGCAATTACTTTTGCTAATGAAACTTTACTCGCTTCATTATCAATTGAATCAGTTCCAATAATTTCATCAGCTCCAGCTTTTATGATTCTAAATTTTGCTTGTTCTAATAATAATGCATGTGTAGCGACAACAAAAATTTTTCTAGCACCAGCTTCTTTTGCTAACTTTATTGCTGTAGCCATGGTACCTCCTGTAGCAATAATATCATCAGCAATAACAATATCTTTATCCTTGAGATTTAAATTTCCACTCATTTGTATTTTACCGGTTTTAACATCCCTCTCTTTTTCTAATACTTCTACAGGAATATTTTCTCCAAGGTGCTTAGAAAAAGCAGTAGATCTTTCAATAGCACCTTTATCTGGAGCTATAACAACGATATCTCTAGCTCCTTTTACTTTAACATAATCCGCAAGTAATTTCATAGAATCTATATTTATTGCTTTGCATATGCATTCATCTATAATTGAAGGAGCATGTATATCAACAACATAAAATTCGTCAATACCTAAGGAATTTATTAAGCGTATAATTACATAAGCGAATTGGCTTTCTCCTGGTCTGAATATTTTATCTTGGCGTGCATAGGCTAAATAAGGAACAACAACGATAACTTTGATAGCACCCATACGTTTAACAGAATCAATCATCATCAAAAGTTCTAATAATCGAGAATTTTGATTACCGCTCGAGCTAGGACCTGTTGAATGAACAATTATAACTTCTTTCCCTGCTATTATAGTTTCATCTTCTATATTAATTCTTAAATAATTCTCTCCATCTGGAAAATTTTTTGTCTCTGTATTTATTGCTTCAATTCCTAGCTCTTGAGCAATCTTCAAACCGAGAATTTGAGAGGCAGGACCAGTTATCAAAATTTTATTCTCCATTTTTAAACCCAATAAAAATTTAATTTTGAATTTTATTACTTATTTTATGATTGCTTTTCTTATATTTTTTTCAAGAACTTAAGTACTTGTTCAAATAGATGATCTCGATGCCCTTTAAATGAATGACCTCCTGTATCATATATTATTACATTTTCATCATTTAAACCTAAATGTTCTTTAATTTGAATAACATTATGAAAAGGCATTCTTGAATCATCTTTACAATGGGCTAAAAAGATTCTTTTATTATTTAAAGGATCCTTTTTCAAAAAATACTTTGGACTTACTCTCTTTATAAGATCTTCAGGAATTTTTAAATTAACTGTGCTATAATCATATCTAGTACATAGAGCTATTAAGATTTTTATTCTTCTGTCTATAAAACCGTGAGTTAAGATTATTGCCCCACCATAACTTCTTCCAAAAAGCCCGATTTTATCTTCTAGAAGTCTATCTGACTGATTTTTCAATAACCAACTAATTACTTCGTTTAAATCAGAAAAAATCTTTGGTGTCGTTTTTATAAAATCAACTCTCTCTCCATCAATTGCAGTTTCACCATGATTACGATAATCATACGATAAAACATAATATCCAGAGCTAGCAAAACGTTCAGAAAACCCTTTAACAAATTTGCTTTCTCGATGTTCTAAAAATCCTGCTAGATTAATTATCCATGGGGCTTTCGATGGAGTATCTGACATATAATAAATTGATCCTTTAAGTATGATATCCTCTGATTCAATAGGAATATCTATATTTTCAATTTTTAATGACATCATAATTATTCTAAACTAAATTTCTCCTTTATATTTTTTAATTAAACTTTTAAGAGTTTTAATTGTAAAATCAATACAATGTTTTTCATCTTCAGGTAAACCCATAAGTGCTTTATTAATATCTTCTGCTTTTAAATCTTCAGCGAATTGCATTGACTTTTCTTCAATTAATATCATAGTTTGACTCGCAGTTGCTATCATTACACCACATCCATCAGTTTGAAAATATGCTTTAACGATTTTATCATTCTCAATTTTTAAATATAACCCTAAAAAATAATTTTTAAGCCCACCTCTTCCCTCTTCGAAAATTGTTATATCTTCTTTCGGAGGTTTCCCCCAATTATAGGGTGTATAATATAGATTTACTATCTTTTCATTATACTCCTCAATATCCATCTTTAATATTTTTTTTTGAAGTTTATTTACAAAGTCATCAAAATTATTTTTCATCATAATACAAATTTGGAATTTATTTTTGATGTTTTAATACGTGGTTTTCTAAACTCGATGTATCTCCAGGTTTTCTTTGATATTTTTTTAATATTTCAATTATCTTCTGATTTAATGTATGATGCTCTGCCAGACAGCTTGTCTTATCCAAAAATTCTTCTCCTTTACGGATTGTAGCAGTGTTTTCGGTAACTTTAATTAACTCTGTGGCTATGATACCATTGATATAAATTAAATCTGCAAGCATATTTTTAATATATAACAATATTGAAGTTTGTTCAGACATAATTAGAAGAATAGTGCTTATAATAAAACAATAATGATTACAAAAAAATAATTCGAAGATAAAAATCTAAATTAGTCAATAAATGAGGTTATTTTATAGACTGAATAAATTATAGACCCTAAAATTAATAAAAGAATCATAAATAGTCTTATGTAAAATGTCCTAATCATATCCTCCTTTAAAATTTCAGTTGGAAATTTTTTCATATTATTGAAAACCTTTTGAGTTTTATTCTGCTTTTTAGATCTCAATGTAACATGAATCCTATGAGTTATTGAAGGTGTTTTAAATTCAACTACATCAATAGGAACACATACATATAAAAATATAAAAAAAACTACAACAATCATATATAAACTACTTATTACCTTATTATCAATATTCGAAACCGTATCAATAATAGTCCAGTTTTCTATTTGTTGAATCATTATTATTATTAATATACTTCCAAGTCCGAAAAAATCAAAAAAATCCAAATTTCTATACCACTTTCTTATTTTGAGAGATTTAACTTGATAAGCAAATACATATTGGAACTTATAGCTAAATTTTCGTTGAAATATAAAAGTTTCCATTTCTTTATCATAATAAAATTTATCTCCTCCTTTTTTACTAAAATCAAGGGAAATGCTTTTTACTAATAAAATAAAACCATACATTACTGCAATCCACCAAAATAATGGACCAAATAATATTATATTAGTTGGCATAAAGAGTCCTGATATAATTAAGAAAAGTGCCAAAATAAATTTAAACAACTGTATATGTCTATTATCTAAATCTAAGAATTTTGAGTTATTATTGTGATTACGTGTGAAAGATTCTCCAGTTTCATATTTTAATAAATTACTAAAACTTTTCATTAAATCTGAACGATTTCTTAACTTAACAGGAGAAAACCACAACTTATATAGGTGAGTTTTTGTTAAAATCCCAAATTGATTTTGCTGAAACATTATTAATAATCCTAGAGCAATTATTTCTAAGATTGAAATCATAATAAAAGTCCACGATGGAATATAATATAAATCAACGTTCTTTTCCACAAATGAAGAGACCCCTATCATAAGTTGTATTATTATAAAAGGTAATAATAGAATTATCCAAAATAATTTTGAATCTAAATGATTATTTTGATACTTTATGAGTTCAATCTCTTTTTTTGGAATTTCTGTTAAATATGGACATAAAGGTCTCATTTCAAAGAAATAGTAGAAATTTTTCGATTGAGAAAAAATTCCTCTAAAAGGACTTTGAAGAAAATAAAATAATAAACTAAATCCAATCCCTAGAGCTGGAACTCCAGTTATGTAAAAAAATGATCGATTACCAAGAATTATAGCAATTCCATATCTTGTTTGATTGAATTTAATTTCTGATCCAAAGGTGAGGAACGATATTAATCCGGCTGTAATTAGTAATATAGCTGCTATTAGTCTTGTTATTGCGAATGAATAGAATTTTACATAATAATCTATAGGTTCTTCTAAATCGAGCAAATTTTTAACTGTAATTGAATTTTCTCGTAAATAATATGGCATAATAAAGAATCTTGAAGCTATAATTATTCCAATAATAAGAATCAAAATATTGATTATAAAGGAGATATTAATATCATTAATTAGAATCCCAAAATCAAAATCTATTAAAAAAAGTAAAAGACCTATAAAGATTATAGATATTCCTATAATTAAAAATGAAAATCTAAAGATGTACTTAATTGGATGAATTTTTTTCAATTTTTTGTTCATCTTCAATTAAAAAGTTCATAGAAAAGCTTGATTTTTCTCAATAAAATCAATTAATATAATGTTGTTTCTGTCTTTAATAAAATTTCAACTTTTTATCTTATCAATTTAATTTGGTTTAAAAAATGGATATAATATTTTACTTGAATTAACTTATATATTTAATAATGGATTTTAAGGATTTTAAAGATGGGTTGACTAGCTTATCGTTGGTCTTATTTTTTTTCTCATTAACACTTTTAATAGGGACCTTTATAATTAAGCCTTATATTGGTTTACAAGCTCAAGAACGAGATTTTATTATTATTTTATGTTCAATAAATCTTTTGTTTTCTTCTTATTATTTGAGGATCGCTTTAAAATTAGAAAAAATTTTCAAGTTAGAAAATAAAGTTATAATTAAGTTTGGTAAAGTAATCGGATTTGTAACTTTATTCTATATTCCTCATATTTTTGCATTTGCTACACTTTTTTTTAGAGATCTGCATAATCTAGAATTAATTTTGATATTTCTTATCTTTCTATTGGAATTAATGTTAATAGGTTTAATATTTAAAGAAGTTTACGATTTATTATTTTTAGAAGCGTCCCAACGAGATTTTGAATTAGAAGCCAATCGCAAAAAGTATATTGAAAGAGAAAAAGGGCATTTACCTGCTGAATTGCTATAATTTCCAAGTAAATTAAGTTTAATTTTAACGTTTCGCTAATTTTTCTATAGCTGAATCTATCATTTTCAATTTTGTGGAATATTTTTCCATTAGATCTGCAAATTTTTCCACATCTATTTCGTTACTTTCTTTTAGTAACTTTAATTCATTTATAGTTCTTACCACTCCCGCTTTTTTATCCATCAATTTTTCCTTTTTACTATAAGGAATTTTTTCATCCAATTTTTTATGTTGGTAAGACTTAAATCGTTTAACATTTAAATCTTTAGGTACAAATTTTGTTAAATATATAATATTTTTAGGTACAAATGGAGCTAAATTCTCTGGAATAATTATGATTGGTTCTGGATCTTGAATCTTCTTTATTTCTTCGTATCCTAATTGCTCTACATCATTTTCCTTTATATTTTCTTTTACAATAGATAAATTTAATTCAATATTTTCTCTTTCCTCATTTGAAAGGGAGATGTTTTTTAACATATCCTCCCATATATCATTCGCTTTCGAGAAATACCAAATAGCTTTCTGTTGTAACTTAGTGACTTTTTCCTTATTAATTGTTGTAATTGACGATTCCAAAGTAGCACGAGCTTTAAGGTAACACGATTTCCCCATATCATAATGAAATTGGGCTCTAATTTTTTGCTTCTTTTTTTCTTCGTGTTTTTTTAAATAAAATAGTCTTTTTGACAATAGACTAAGACCTGCATATAATTTTGAAGAAAAGTAAATATTATTATTCAATTCTTCTCTTAATGAAGCAAAACTTTGAGCAAGGATTCTAGATTCCTCTGATTTTAATTCTAAATTCTCGGAAGAGAGAGTTACACCTTTTTCTTCTTGAAACACTACTGAAGCACTAAAGTAGGCAGCAGTTTTATACATTTTACTACATTCAGTCATTGCTATTATAGCATTTTCCCATTCTTCTTCAGCTTCATATTTTTCTGCTAAAATTGAATATGCTCTCGCCATAACCCATAACACTCGAGCGCACTCAAACATAATATCTTGAATTTCAATCTCCTGATTAGTTAGGGGATCAATAAAAACAGATGTAATATCTAATTCTTTTAAAATAATTTTAGGATTTTCTGTTCTATAATTAATATTTAAGATCTTAGTATATTCTAATATAAAATTTAGATCGTCTAAACTAAAAGATTCTTCTTCCTTTTTTATGGCATCTTCAAGTTTTTTAATTTTAAAATGAAGATACCTAATCCGCATCATGGTTTCTTCATCAAAAAACATATCAGAATCAGCAATTTTTAATAGATTTGAGTTATATAACAATATTTAATATTTCTTTTAAAATCTTTTGATGTTATTTTTTCTTTTCCTAAAATTGAATTTTAAATAATATTTAGTTAAATCTTGTATAAAATATTCATTTATTCTACTCTGAATTTTATTATATGAATACGTGAAACCTTATTTACAAGTAAAATAGCAAAAAATTTATATTAAAAATTAATCTATAAAAATCTAATTATAGATTTTATTTTAAAATTGGCCAAAAATTTAATTTTTGTTTTTGAATTTGTCTCTGGTGGAGGTTTTAGTAAAACTAACATACCAACTTCAATTTTTTGTGAAGGATTTGGAATGCTAAGATCCATAATCTTAGATTTTAAAGCTTTAGATTTTGAGATTCATACAATATTGGATTATAGAGTATTTTTTTTATCACAGTTTTTACAAGCTGATATTATTAAACGAGTTGATATTAATGAAGATTATATAAAAATTTTTAAAACCTTTGCACAGAAATGCGATTATGTTTTTATTATTGCCCCAGAAACTTCCAATATTCTTCATAAATTAACTCATATTGCAAAAAAATATGATAAAATCGTTTTAAGTACCAATATAACAGGAATAAAACTTGGCAGTTCAAAACTTAAAACCTTTAAATTTTTTAAAAAAAATGATATCTATACACCCAAAACTTATAAAATTCCTTATAAAAAAAAGTTTATAGATTTAGATTTTATTCTTCAAAAATTTAGAGAATTAAAACGCCCTATTGTGATTAAACCTGAAGATGGTGTTGGAGCAGAATCAATTTATTATTTTGAAAAAGAAGATCATATATTAAACTATTTTAGTAGCCTTAATAACAAATTAGAATCCAAGAGGACTTACATTCTTCAAGAATTTATTAAAGGTAGAGACTTAAGTATATCTTTAATAGGTTGTCCGAAACAAATAGACCTACATCCAATAATTTTAAGTATAAATTCACAGAACGTCAAATTAGAAAATTTTGAATCTGAATATTATGGTGGTTATTGCCCTATAGAAGATTTAAAAGATATTTTTAAAAAAATATCATTTTTAATCAATAAATTTCAACCCCTCAAAATTGAAGGATATTTTGGTATTGATTTTATAGCAAAACATGATCTTTCTTTTTCTTTAATTGAGATAAATCCTAGATTAACCACTTCCTATATTGGCTTGAGAAAAGTTATAAATCTTAATTGTGCAGAATTAATAATTAATTCCAAGTTTAATTTTCCAAGTAAACCTGAGATACATCCAAAATTTTATTCAGTTTTCACTCGGATTGATTTCTCTTCAGATGAATTTGAAAGTATGGAATCTTTCAATAATGAATTTATACCTAAACTAATTAAGTTAATTCCTGAATTCGTTACTCCACCAATATCCCTAAATGGTTCAAATGACTACTCCTGTTTTGTAGCTACAAAAACTAAAGATTTGAATTCTTCAAATAAGAGGTTGAATGAAATAATTCAATCTTTGAAGGATTTAAATTTTAATGTTATTAAGCCAATAAAAATAGGATTATCATGAAGCTCCCATAGTGAAGAAAAAGTGAAATTATTAAACTAATTTCAATCTTTAATTCCTTCTTTATACATAAACTAAATGATAACAACCACAATGACCAAACTTGGAAAATAATTAACAAAATTTTGTCAAATAAATTAAAAATACTTATATTTAATAGATTAACCCATTTTAATATCAAATGTGAGGTAAGATAAAAAATCATTGGGAATTGAACAATCGGAAAAGTTATTAGAAAACTTGTTGTATTTTCATTCTTTTTGTAAAATAATCTAGAAATTCCCTCAATAATGATGAAAAATATAAAAAAATTGATTATAAAACTAGCAATCATTAAAATCTGAAAAAATATATCTAAAATATAGTCTCCACTCTCTATGTAAAATAATAAAAAGGGGTAGTAATTATTTAAAAAACATAAGATTGTCCCTACTATCAATATAAGAACAGAAATTATTAAGGTAATGGGTTTATCTTTTTCTTCAAACTGGATAAAACGTTTTAAAGTAATCCTTAATAATTTACGCAATACTGGAGATTTAAACTCCCGATGTGCAAAATCAGGTGATTGAATTGGTATAATGTTGCTCTTTAAAGAATTATATGCATATATCCCTAACTCTTTTAGATAATATTTTTTATCTTGTTTTTGTTCAATTAAATCTGATAACGTATCTAAATGATGATATATGGTTCCAGTGCTAACTCTAAGTTCCTTCTTAAGCTTTGTAAAAGTTGCATATTCATTATCTCCAATAATTCTTATTATTCTTCTTCGTATTTCATGTCCTAAAGCATAATAGAAACTTGATTCAGTATCCTTTTCATTACTCTCATTTTTTATGTTATTAGATCCTTCAGAAATCCTTAATTACCCTCCTTTACTTTTTGATTTGATAGAAGTACATTGAGCACATTAAATAGTATTAATAAAAATCCCACAATTCCCAAATAAAATCCAATACCTGCATTAGATAAGTATTGAATTTCTTGAGAAATGTAATCTATAAAAAAAGTCAATAAAAAGCCTAAACCAATAAACATTGTTATAATTGATTTAATTTTTAACTCTATCTTATATATAATTAGGATACTTGCTACTAAACAAATTATCCCACTTAATAATGGAAATAAAAATAAAAAAGAGTCTTCTAGAGCAACATCTATAGTGATAATATAAATCTCGATTAAACTATAATCAGAAAACCATGAAAAAAATTCAGATAATATTAATATAATAGAACCAATTACTCCTAAAAGGAAAGAATTTATATATTTTTTAAATTCCATGAATTGTCATTCAATTTTTTTTTATTAAATTAAAAAATTATAAAAATCCAAAAAGAATATTAATAAAATAAATTTTGAAAATATTAATTTTTCTTAATAAGAAGAAAGAAATCAAAAAGAAACATCGTGAGTTAAAATGTCTTCAAAAACCATAACAGAAATAGAAACTGAGTCCCCCCCTTTATTCAATTATCTTAAACAAGAAATTCCTCTTGAGGATCTAAGAGATTACGCCTCACCTAGACGTATTACATCAATTGATTTTCTTAAAGGATTTGCAATAGTTTTTGTAATACTTGCACATACTGCGAGTGGTTGGCTTGCACCAGATTCAGAATACTTATATGGAATAATGTTTGCTCTGTTAGATATTTTAGGACCCTCTTTATTTGTATTTCTCTCAGCTCTAAGTGTAATATTTAGTATTAAAAGAAAGGAAGGTATTTTACGTCAAAAAATTGTTAGAAATCGAGTTTTAACTCGCGGTATTGTTATGATAGTAATAGGAATGCTTACCAATATTTTAATTCTTGAAGAAGGAGAAATAAAGATTGCAATTTATGGGTGGAATATTATTACCTTTATTGGTTTTTCTCAAATTTTTTCATATTATATTTTAAAATTAAAGAAATCTAGACGGATAATAATTGGTATATTAATAATTTTCTTATCTCCAGCCTTAAGGGCTATTCTCTATCAAGGGAAAGAAGATGGAAACCTAATTTTGAGCTTTTTTCATTATATTGTAACTTCTCCAACACCTCATTTAACTCTTTTACCATGGGTTTCGATTTGCTTCATTTCTACAATATTTGGTGAATATATATTTGAAGCGATGAATAAGGGAACTAAAAATGCATATATTGGTTTGTTTAGAATATTTTTTGTATGGGGAATTATTTTTATTCTAATTGGTATTTTCTCCTTTTATCCCAATGGATTTGATTTTACTGATTGGCAACCTGGGTGGACATTAGAAACACCTACATCCCTAGTAGGAGGCTTATCTGAATATCCCCATTTAAGGTTATTAAATACAGCTAATAAGCAAGATTTTTTTATAATCCCGGGTATGCCTAATTTTCTAATAAGAGGCACAAGTGCTAATATGTTTTATAATCAAGGTGCTGCCTTATTAATTATAGCTGTTTTTTTCTATTTTATTGATATTAAAGAAAAATCTAACGATATCACAAATATTTTAATCTATTTTGGGAAAGTCTCCTTAAGTCTATTCCTCATTCATTTTCTATTTATACCACTTTTTTTCAATCAATTTGATGTTACCTTATTCCTTATAATTAGTCTTTCATATATTGGATTTTTAGGTATCTTCATGTATCTCTGGATGGAATATGGTAAAGGAGTTGGGTCACCTGAATGGATTATGGTAATGTTTGGTCGGATCGGAGAAAAATCAGGGCAAGCTGTCAAAAAAACAACTAAAAAGATGTATGCTAGAATTAAAAAGAGAGAAAAAGTAAAGAAAATGGAAGATTTCATGAAGAAATTAAGTAAGAACGGTGAAAATGAATAAAAAATCAATAAATTGGTAATGTAGGATTTCTAATGTATAAAACGCGATTTTTCTTTTTAATAGCCTGCATTATAAATGCGTTTTATTTGATCCTAACTTTTATTTTCTTTTACTTTTTAGATAGTCCTTTAATGAGTATCAATGAGAATGATTATTTATCATTTTATTATGCTGGTTTGAATGTTATTGAAGATTTACCCAATTTATACAACTCTTCACTATCTCCATTTCCATTCAGATATTTTCCTCTTTCTGCTTATCTTTTTACACCATTTTCATTAATGGGATTAAAATTAGGTTATTTTGTTTTTCAAATTTTCAATTTTTTTTTGAATTTTATAATTATATATTTAATTTATAATATCATTCTAATTTGGATTAAAATACCTACTAATCCTTATTTTAATTATAAATTAAATAATTTCAAAGAGATATTTAATAAAGCAGAATATGAATCAATTCTTCATCAAAATGCTATCTTTCTTATAACATTACCACAATTTATGAATTTCTTTTTAGGACAAATTAATATAATTGTTTCTATTTTTATTTTCTCTTCTTTATATTTCTTTTTGAAAGAGAATGTTAAGAATGAATTGATCGGAGGATTTTTATTAGGATTTGGAATTTTAATTCGTCCTACTTTAATTATAATCTTACCATTTTTAATATTCTTAGGTTATAATAGAGAAAATAAGAAATTCTTTTTCAATTTTAAAAAAACGACAATAAGATTCTTAGGACCCATTATTTTATTATTAATATCAGCAATTTACTTTTTAATTCATCCCCAAATGCTATCAGACTTTATTAGTATTAATTTAACTGGGGAATATACTTATACTACTGAACAAGGCACAGAAATTAATCCTTCATTTAGTCTCACTAGAATTGTCTTAATTTTATTGCAATTACTTCGTCTTGATGTAAATGGTTTCATAATTTTTGTAATTATCACATTGATCATTTTAATCCCAATATGGTCTCTACATATTCAAAATACTAATAAACCTCTTAATTTAATCAATGGTTATTTTGCGGGGATTTTGGTGTTATTAATTGTATATTTTGATTCATGGCCTCATCATCTTGTTGTTTTGACTCCATTTTTGATTTTTTTTATATTATCCAATAAAACTTTCAAATATTACAAATTTTTCAAGTGTCTTCATTATCTTATAGCTATATTGATGGTTGTTTTCTGGGGTCTTTTTTATTTAACTTACACTTTTTTCCCTTTTAATGCGGGAGGCTTAATATTGTTGATTTTATTATATTACTGCTTACTTGTGTATTATCTAAATCAAATTAGATAGATCTTATTTAGGATATGTATAATATTTTTAAGAATTGTAATTTCTATAGAGGAAAGTTTATTAAAAGCAGCCTACCGTAAGAATAACAAAAAGGTTTTATATGGTTTAAATTTTCAATAATAATAATATTAAAATTTTACTTAGGAAATTAATATTTTACTATTTTATTTGAGTTGGAAAAAGAATGTCAATAATAAATGAAGAAGAAATAAATGATTTTAAAAATAATACTAAAAAACGTATTGCTTCAATAGACTTTGTCAAAGGATTTGCTTTAGTATGGATAATTTTAGCTCATGCTGCTCTCAGTTGGCTTGATCGAGATTGGAGATATGTATATGGATTGGTATTTGCATTTTTGGATGTTCTTGGACCTTCTTTATTTGTTTTTCTTTCCGCATTAAGTGTAGTTTTCAGTGTTAAAAGAAAAAAAGGTGATATTCCAGAAAAAGTTATTCGCAATGGTATTTTAATGAGAGGGCTAGTGATTATAATTATTGGGGTGCTTTTTAATCCAGTCTCTTTACAAACAGCCGGTGAAGTAGTTGCTTTTCCTGCAAATTTGTGGGGTTGGAATATTCTAATGTTTATTGGTTTCTCTCAGATTTTATGTTATTATGTTTTAAAATTCTCTAAAATGGTACGAGCTATAATTGGTACAATTATTATCTACATTTCTCCTTGGATTCGTGATGTCCTTTATGAATTTAAGAATGCAAATGCTGTAGTTTATATACTTCATTTTATTATAACATCTCCACTGCCTCAAGTACCAATTTTACCCTTTTTAGCAGTTTGCTTTATTTCTACCATATTTGGGGAATATCTTCACGAAACTATGATCTCAGGTACTAGAGAGGCATATTATAGGTTGTTTCGAATATTTGCTTTTTATGGAATTGCATTAGTTCTAATTGGTTTATTTATTATCGTTCCTAGGGGCGTTTCTTTTGAGATATGGGAAATTGGGTTGTCGCGAGTAAAACCAGCTCTTTTTCCTTTTCAGACCTCACCAGGTTATATCGTAGAGTCAGAATATTTGCATGTTCAATTACTCGAAATTGCTAATCGACAAAAATTTACACCTTTTGACGCAATGCCGATGTATATGATAAGATGTACTGCCCAAAATATGTTCTATAATCTTGGAGTAGCCTTTGTACTCATTGCGATATGTTTTTACTTTATTGATATAAAAAATAAAACCAACGATGTTGTAAAATTACTTTTTTTTTACGGAAAAACAAGCCTCTCATTGTTTCTGATTCAATATTTATTCCTTCCAATATATCCCGGCCAATTCTCAATTATATTTTTACCAATTGTCTGGGTGGGTTATTGTGGTTTTTTAGGATTACTTATGTATATTTGGCTAGAATATTTTAATGGTGTTGGAACACCTGAATGGATTATGACAAAAATCGGGAGTATGGGACAAAAGAAGAAGAATTCATAAAAAGTATCTCATATGAAGGATTTTAAAAAAAATTAAGCTTTATATAAAGATATATATCTTTAAAAGATCATATGAAATAATAAGTAATGAATTAATTAATATTATAATAAAATCAAGTTAATTCCAACTTATTTAGAAATTTGTAGAAAAACTTTTAAATAATCACCCCAAATATTAAGATCTTACGAGGAAGTTGAAGATGAGTTCAGATACTCAGTATAAATTCAAAATTACTCTATTCGGACCCGGTGGAGTAGGTAAAACATCCTTATTGCTGCGTTATATAAAAGATTATTTTAGTGATGATTTAAAGAAAACAATAGGTAGTAACTTTTTAATTAAAGATGTAGAAATTGATAATAAAAATGTGCGTCTCCTCCTCTGGGATATAGGAGGACAACCACAATTCCATAAACTTCGAACAATTTATTTTAAAGGAAGTAATGCAGCATTAGGTGTCTTTGATTTATCGTCTAGCCAAAGTTTATTAAAGATTCCAGGTTGGATAAGTTCTATTAAGAAAACTGTAAAAAAAGCGATTCCTATGTTACTTTTAGGTAATAAAGTTGATTTAGAAAGAGAAGTAGACCGATTAGAAGCAGAAGATTTAGCTAAGAAGCTAAGTTGTGAATA
>JBHLLG010000024.1:0-40733 GCA_048885925.1 Candidatus Hermodarchaeota archaeon | reverse complement strand
GCGGAGGCGTATTGGCGTTTAATTGAGGAAAGATTCAGATTGCTTGCATAAGGGTTTGCGTATTCGGAGACGGTAAAAAAATTGAGTAGATTTTTGATCACTCAATATCATAAATGACGATTTGAGACGAAATAAAAAAGACTTGTATTATATCAGAAGTATGTTCTTATGAGCATGATTTTCATGCTTGGCGTAGCTTATCGCTTCCCGTATCATCTCATTCATAAGGCACTCCATGCGAAGTATTATTGTGTATTTTATAAGATGGTATCTCTGTCATCAAATTCTCGCATGTTTTGCATTATGTGATGTACTTCCACGTAGCATTGCCAATTAAAGGTGTATATCATCCATGCAGGATGAGATATTTTCTCACCAATAATTGTCGATAGTAAAGTTACTATCGGCGAAATATTAGAGTAAATGCTTGATTAAAAATTTTATGGTCTTATTAAATAAATTTTTAAAAGGAAATGGTATGATTTACAGTTATTTATTATCATGGAAATAACTGGTATAATTGAAGGGGAAAGGAGGTATCTAGGGATATAATTTAGAAATTATAGTAACTTTTATAGTTTAATTATGAATACCTTAAATTATTATTCATATGCATATATTATCTTTGAGGGATAGTGAGAAAGCAAAGTTAGGCTAGGAGTGAATGACAGATAGTAGAGTTTTAATAGGAACATCAGGGTGGGGCTATGACGAGTGGGTTGGACCTTTTTATCCTAAAGGATTAAAGAAAGAAGATTATTTAGTTTATTATTCAGAAATTTTTTATACAAGTGAGATAAATACAACCTTCTATAATATCCCTGGTAAATGGATAGTACAAAATTGGGTTGATAAAACGCCAAACAATTTTCTTTTTTCAATTAAACTCCCTCAATCAATCACCCATGAGAATAAATTAGATGTTAATTATTGTTTGGATGATTTAGACTTCTTTTTAAAAGCAATGGAGCCTATTATTGAAGCGAGAAAAATATTAGCATTTTTAATTCAGTTACCACCTTATTTTAAAAAAGAAGAACATTTTAGTAATCTAAAGGAATTTATTGACAATTGGCCAAGGGATTCTAATGAAGGTCACTATAATATAGTAGTTGAGTTCAGAGATAAATCATGGATGGATGATGAGGTATTTTCTTATCTAAAAAGTAAATCTCTGACATATTGCGCTGTTATTGAACCTCTTTTACCTCCAAGGATGGATGTTACAAATTCAAATTTTGCATATATCAGGTTTCATGGATTTGGTAAGAAAATTTGGTTTGATTATTTTTTTACTGAAGAGGAAATAAAAGGGTGGGTTCCTTCAATTAGGGAGGTAATTCAAAAGTCAAATATGGTGGGTATTTACTTTAATAATCATTTTTCAGGTTACGCAGCAAAGAATTCTTTGATGTTAATGAAAGAGTTAGAGATTCAACCTAAAAATTTACCAGAGGATGTAAGTATTTTAAAAATTAAGAAAAAATCGGGAGAATTATCAAAGGGTCAAGTAGGATTAGATAAATTTTTAAAATAAAAGATCTGAGATCAGTTTTATTTTGAGTAATCAGCATATAAAAATTGGATTTATTGGAGCAGGATCTATAGGAAGTTTATTTGGAGGTTATTTAGCGGATATAAGAAGCAGAAAATATTCGATCGAAGTAACTCTTTTTTGTATGAAATCACACGCGGATGTAATTAATAAGAAAGGGTTAAAAATTGTCAGAAATCAAAAGATCAGAGTTATTAATAAAATTAAAGCGTTTGAGAATGAAAAATCCTTTGATGTGAAATTAAGAAGGGATTCGCCTTTTATATTTGATTTTATTTTTCTTACAACTAAGGCATATGATATTAAGTCCGCATTGCTCCAATATAAAGAATTAGTTAATCAAAGTAAGAGATTAGTGATCTTACAAAATGGGATTGGAAACGAAGACAAAGTGGTTAATTATTGTGATAAATCAAAAATCATTAGAGCATTGACTTCAAATGGAGCATTTTTAGATGAGCCAGGCTGTGTATTTCATACGGGCGAAGGAAAAACTAAGATTGGATTCCCATTCATTAATGAATTTAGTTCAGAATCGCAAGAATTTAAACAAGCCGAGTTAGATCTTAATTTACTTAGAGAAATTTTATCACTTTCCGGTTTTGAAACTATTATAGTTAAAGATATTATTAAGGAATGTTGGGAGAAAGCTTTTGTTAATATTGGAATCAATGCAATTGGCGCTTTAACACGTTTACCTAATGGAATGCTACTTGAAATTGAAGGATTAAAGGAGATCATGGGAAAAGCTATTAAAGAAGCTATTGAAGTTGCAGAAATGAAAAAAATCGAACTTCCTAAAAGAGATTATATTTCAATAACCTATGATGTAGCAAGAAAGACTGCAGAAAATAAAAATTCAATGTTGCAAGATATTTTAAATAATCAATTAACAGAGATAAATTTTTTAAATGGAAGAATCTTAAAATATGCTACAGATTTAGGAATTAAAGTCCCAGTTAACAATATTCTAACTTATCTTATATTGGGTCTAGAACGTTCGGCAAATTAACTTTATTCAACTTTTAAAGCCATAAAATAAGCATTTTCGCCATCTCGATAATAATTTTTTTTAATTCCCTCAATATTGAAATTAAATTTTTCATAAAGTTTAATCGCAGTGTAATTAGAAACTCGAACTTCTAGTACATATTCTTTAATTTTGTACTTTTTTATAGCTGTCATACTATTTAATAATAAGGTTTGAGCCACTCCTTTTCTTCTATAACCTTCAGATACAGCAATTGATACAAGATGTCCTTTATTAATATATTTAAGACTATTAACAGAGGGTGCTTTTTCGACCCTCCACATAATGTAACCAACAATTTCATTATTTTTATTCTGAGCAACTAAAAAAGATTCTGGAAAATCATCAAGTATGCTTTTATAGAAAAAATATGGATAATCTTCTGGTAATTCTTTTTCATTTACTTCAATTACCTTTTCTAAGTCCTCTAAGTTGCATCTTCTAATAATGATTTCTGACTCAATTTTAAGGTTATTAAAGATATTCGGTTCTCTTTCTTTACTGGTCGTCATTAAAATCAAAGCTAGAGATTTTTTAAATGAAAAATAGCCTTATTAATATAAGGTATATAAAATTAAAAACTTTTAAGCTTTTATGAAATAAATTAATTACTAAAGATCATAGATTTAAATCTTGAAATGCTTTTTCTTTCTGTTTTTCAATATATTCAATTATTAAATCTAGAGTATTTTGAATATTCTGCTTATTATTGAAGTTACTGACAATCTCGTATAGTTGTGAATTAGATAGATTTCTTAATTTTTTTGCATATTTTATCATTTCTGGAACAGCTCTTACGATATTATCAACGATTGTAATATTGGCCCATAAGGCCGTTCTGCTTAATGGATTTAAATCAATTGCAATAACCATTTTATCTAATTTTTTTAGAATTTCTGTTCTATCCCCATCTTCTAATGGCACCATAACTACATCTGCATTTGCAATTAACTCTACTTTTCTTCTATTACTTTCAAGACCCTCAAGTTCTATCATTTTATTTGGATCAATACCATGAATTTTTGTAGCTCCAGCATTTTGTAAAATATGTTTTATTGCGTCAATCCTTCCTTGTTTTTGGTAAAATAAATTAATTTCTAAGGGGATATCAATTGTTTTAGATAAAATAACAATTTCATTGGGCACTAGTGCGGCAACATTTCCATTTACACTAATAACAGGTTTCTTAGCTATTAATAATGCCGCGACAGCAGCTTTGATTGCTTTTTTAGCAGTCTCAGAGGTTTTCTCACCTAAGATATAATCAAAACATTCACCCCTACCATGTGCAATTAAGCCAGCTTCAGCAACTACTAAATTTTTCATACCATCGATAATTTTATGCCGATAATTTAAACTTTCATAGCGGGGGTGTGTTTTAGGAACTGTATGGTCTTGTTTATCATTAAAACCCATTAAATTTCAAATCCATTATTATCGTTCTTTATATAGATTGATAATAAAGAAAAACTATTAATTTTTTGTATAATTCTAATAATTTGCAGATAAATATGAGTTCAGTAGTTAAAAAAAAGCCAAACGATTTAAAAATCTATAAAACTAAACACCTACTAGAAGATCTTAAAAGTAAAAAAGGATTTCATACTGAATTAATTTCTGTATATATCCCTCATGATAGGAAAATATCAGATGTAACAAACCATCTTAAAAATGAAATTAGTGAAAGTCAAAATATTAAATCAAAATTAACCCGAAAAAATGTATTAGATAGCATTTCTAGTCTCTTAGGACAATTAAAAAACATCAGAGATGTTCCTGAGAATGGATTAGTTATGTTCTCAGGAGCAATTCCTCAAAGTAACTCTCCAGGAACGGAAAAAAATGAATTATATATAATTGAACCTCCAGATAGAGTTAAAACTTTTCGATATCATTGTGCAAGCGAATTTCTTTTATGGCCTCTAGAAGAGATGTTAACTACTAAAGAGGCTTATGGTTTAATAGTTGTAGATAGAAAAGAGGCAGCTGTAGGTTATATTAAAGGAAATAAAGTTGAAGTTATTAGAGAATTTACATCTGGTGTCCACGGTAAACATAGGGCGGGAGGTCAATCTCAAAGAAGATTTGAAAGATTAATTGAAGAAGGAGAAAAATTTTTTCATAGGAGGATTTCAGACACTGTTAATGAGCTTTTCTTAACAATGGAAGATCTTAGAGGAATCTTTATTGGAGGGCCAGGTCCATCAAAAGAAAAGTTTGTTAATGATGAGAGTTTAGATTATAGACTACGTGAAATGATATTAGATGTTGTTGATCTAGGTTATGGAGGTGCCGAGGGAATCCGAGCATTAATTGAAAAAGTGAAAAATAAGATAGAAGATGTTAAATATATTCGTGAAAAACAGGTAATGCAACAATTCATGAAAGAGATTTCTATTGATTCAGGTTTAGCTTCTTATGGTCTTGAGGACGTTCAAAAAGGGTTAAACTATGGTGCTGTGGGAAACTTATTGTTATCAGAAAAATTAGATTTGTATAAAATTAAATTAGAATGTTCAAATTGTGGATATATTGAATCTAGAATAATTAAGGAAAAAGAATTGGAAAAAGTTAAAGGAGAGATTCAAGAAGAAATTTGCCCTAAATGTTCATCAAATAGTTTTAACATAATTGAAAGCAAATCAATTATAGAAGAATTAGGGGAAATTGGTGAAGCAACCGGAACGCAAGTTGACATTTTATCAACCGAAACGGAAGAAGGCGAAATGTTATACAGTACTTTTGGAGGAATCGCGGCAATTCTTCGTTTTAAAATTGATTATTAGATATAATACCATAATTTATGTAATAATATAATAATAGGTTTTAGAATTCATAATGGAATTAAAAGATCAGCTATTAAATTTAAAATTTATTATGTTTGGGGGGAAAGGTGGAGTTGGAAAAACAAGCTGTGCTGCAAGTTCAGCAATATGGGCTGCTGAACATGGAAGAAACACTTTAATTATAAGTACTGATCCTGCTCATTCTCTAGGTGATAGTTTTGGAGTAGAATTGCCTCCCGGTATTCCTACTTCGATTGATAAAATAAATAATTTAACTGCTCTAGAAATTAATCCTAAAGTTAGTATTTCAGAATTTAGTGGCGTAGGTGATATAAATCCCTTAGAAGAAATGGGTATGAATAACATGCTGGAAGGAATCCCCTTATTTGGTGATTTGGATGAATTAACTTCAGCAAATCCCCCAGGTATTGACGAAGCTTTAGCTTTTGGAAAAATTTTAGAGTTTATTGAGACGGATCACAATTATGATTTAATTATATTTGATACCGCACCTACGGGACACACTTTGCGACTGTTGAGTCTCCCAGAGACTTTGAGTGGATGGATTGGTAAACTCATAAAGATGAGATTAAGAATTGGAAAAATGCTCGGTGCTTTTAAAAGATTTTTTACTCGTGAAGAGAAGAAAACAGACGATTCATTAGAAGTTTTAGAAAGACTTAATCAATCTATATTAAACGCTAGAGAAGATCTTACAAATCCGATTAAAAATTCGTTTGTAATTGTAATGATCCCAGAAGAAATGGCAATTTTAGAGAGTGGTCGATTACTGAATGAATTGATTAAATATAATATTCCTGTTAATAATATAATTATTAATCAATTATACCAAGATACCACTGAATTATGTGACTTCTGTAAAAGTAGACGAGAAATGCAGCAAAAAAATATTGAAAAAATTAGAAATATATTTTTGCATAAATTGCATAAAAATTTGATTGAAATTCCTTTATTCAAGGAAGAAGTAAGAGAATATGATAAATTGAAGGAAATGGGAGAATATTTGATTTATTGATTAAATTCCTTTATATAACTACAATAAGTACATAGTTTAGCTTTCCCACAAGGATATCCACACAGTTTGCATGAGTTATAACTTTTTCTTTCTTTATGATAATAAAGTATTTCAGATATTTCTAAAAAACTATTAAGTAGATTGAATTCTATTTCTGGACTATATTTTTTGCAGGTTTGAATAAAATCTAAAATTCTTTTTCTGATGATTGGATCTTTTTCTCTATAGGGGCAATGAGATGGATAATATTTTAGTTGTTTTATATTCACGTACAAAAAGATTTCTTCCTCAGGAATTCTTATAAGAGGAGATACTTTTTTAATATAAAATTTATTAATTTTATCATTCTCTTCCTTAAAGAAATATTGGTTTGCTATAATATCTAACCGCTTATAAAAAATATTCATTAAATATGTTTCTGCGAAATCGGTGAGGTTATGACCCATGGCCAAGATTGTGCCTCCTAACTCTTTAGCACCATCATTTATTAACCTTCTTCTTATTGTTGCACAATAATTGCAAGCATACTTATAATCAGAAGAATTCTTTTTTATATCGATAATCTCATCTAAAGTAAAACTAATTTTATCTTTGAATGAAATGATTTTATATTCAATATCGTATTTCTGGCAAAAATCCACAGCAAGTTTAATGCTATTTTCCCTATAGTCTTTTATTCCTTCGTCAATAATTAATGCTTTAATAGGTTCTGAGTTATAGGTTCGATTTTGAATTTTATGTAAATTGTAGGAAAGTGCAATTGAATCTTTGCCACCTGATAATGCTATAATAATCTTGTCATTTGGTCTTAGCATTTTATATTTAGATATTGTTTTATAAATAATTTTTTCAATATTTTTTTGAAAGCATTCTGGACATAAATTTTCTCCTGAATATGGTCTTTGGATTATGAGAATATTATTACATTGAGAACATTTACCTTGTTTTAAAAATAATTTATAATTATTCATAAAAGTTGGATAAAAAGTGAATGATTTTAATTAAATCCAGAAAAAAATTCCGCCAAATTTTATAAAAGATAAGATAAAATTACCAAGAACAATAAATAATGTAATAAAACGTAAAATATTAAGTAGAGGTCTTTTAATTTTTTGTTTCTCATCATATTTATATTCATAAGTGACTTCAACTAAAGAATCTTGTTCTAATTGCGTCTGTTCAGGTAAATTAAAAGCTATTGAGTCTTTAAATTCATCACCAATAGTATCAACTAATTTATATTTATCTTCAGCTAAGATTATTTCATTTTTTTCTCTGCTTTGAAGCTTATTTTCCATTATAATTTTTACAGAATTTACTTTTTCTATTCTATATTCTGAGAGTTGGATTTGAAGAGTATCTTTTTTAAATAACGATTTATCTGTTTTTGTTTTTAAAGTTCTAAAATCTTCTCCAAATCCCCAATTAATTAATTCTTTCATGATTCTATCCCCATCGAAAACGGGTAAGGGAAGTAAATTAAAAAGTGTTATACTAAATGCTATAATAGAAAGCCATAGGAGTTCTCTTAACCAAAATTCGGGCCAAAAACTAGTAAAGAATTTTGCTATATTATTTTTATGCATGAAATAAGAATTACTATAAATTCCAAGAACGACTCCCACAGCTGTAACATTTAATATATAAGTTTCTGAATCTTTATTTAAAGTTATATTCTTTAGATTAAATTTTGTTAACGCTTTTTCTAATGTATCTCCTTTCGTTATGTTTATCAAATTACCATTTATTTCATTAATTATAGTTCCTTCTGTTAAATTTGTATTGAAATTATTTCCTCCCTCATTTTCTGTATATATTTTTGTTATTTCTAATTCTGTGTTGGAAATATATTTATACATAATTCCGATGTAGTAACGAGGTCCTAGGGTTACATTTTTTTCTAAATATTCATCTTGAGATGGATAGTAAATTCTGAATGTCAGATTATCTCCTATTGAACACTGTAAACTTGTTTTATTATTTAAGATATTAGAAAGAGATCGTCCTTGGTTTATATCTAAAGATATATATTGATCATCTGAAGTCCCTTTCTTTTTAATTGCAAGTATAACATCTCCATCTGATAGAATTCCATAATTGAAACCCCCCTGCGCTTCTGTAAATACTGTATTTACTTGAGTAACTTGTCGATAAAAAGGTGAAATTATTAAAGGAAAACTTAATAATAATATAATGGTAATTCCAAGTGTGATGGCATTCACATAAGTCCCAGCAGCCGCAACTCTTAATCTTGTATTTCGGTGGATTTTGGTTGAATTCAGCTCTCTCTCATCCACTTCTACAAAAGCACCAAATCCGATGATGAAAAAAAGACCTGCACCCATTACTCCTGTAGACTTAATATCTACGCCTTCCACGCTAGCTGAAATTCCATGAGCAAATTCGTGTGTAGTAATTATGAATAAAAGAGGGAGAATTAAATAAAAAAGTAGTGGTAGATCGATTGTTACTCCCGGAATAAGAAGAACTACCGCTTGTTCAACTTTAGGATTAACAATTAAATTAATGAAATTGGTGAAAAAGAAGTAAAAAGCAAAAATCATAAAACTGAATGAAACAAATATTCCTATAGTCCAAAAATACTTCCAAAATTTCGGAGCTTTTCTTGAGATTTTTTTTATAATATTGTTTAACTTCCTTGTTTTAAACATTGCAAGCAATGGAAAAAAAAGATAAGTTGCTTCTTTTTTATTCCTTAATAAATAAACTAAAAGTAAAACAATAATCCAAAATATTAATGAAAAAATAAACCAAGGATTTAGAATGAAATCCAAAATAATATTAAATAGGGACATATTGTTCTATTAATTTATATTCACTTTTATTTTCTAATTTAATTTGGAAGTTAAAGTTATTGATTATATTCTAAATAATTTGATACTTAGGCAATAATTACTATTAAAAAATAGAAAAATATTAAATTATAAGTTTATAATCTTCTATATATAAATATAATATATCATATATGGATACACCCATAAATACATTTATAGCGGGGTGGGCTAGCCTGGTTTATGCCGCAGGGCTCATAAATGGCAATAAATTGCCCTAGAGATACCCTGAGATCGTTCGTTCAAATCGAACCCCCGCTACCATTTTCTTTTCTTTTTAATAGAATCATTTGTTATAGGTGCTTTACGAAAAAAAGCTCAAAAATATTATTAGCTTAATAGATATTTCTATATTGAAAAATTATTTAAATTTAAAATGTAAAAACAAGGGAAAAATGTGAGATGAATAAATAATGAGTTATAAAAGAAATCCTACCGTTCAATGTTGGATAAAACACATTTTAGAGGGTCAATACGACGAAAATGAGAAATTTTTTTATACAATTTTTGGAAATGTCAAGCGAATTAGAATTATAGCTACAATAATAGATAAAAAAGAAAAGTTAATTGAATCAAATGAAGCGGATATGGGTTTAGACGAAGAATCTAACCACAATGTTAGACTTGATTTTGATGTAGATGATGGTACAGGAATGATAAGAGCAATAGTAAGAAATATCAACCCAGAAGAATATAAGATGTTTGTAAAAGGTGATGTTGCAGATATTGTGGGTCGTGTAACTAAATTTGGAGATTTTGTAACATTATGGATAGAAATTATAAAAAAAGTCGAAAATCCTAATCTTATTATATTAAGAGATGCTGAAATTGTGGTTAAGATAAAGCATGGAGAGATCCAAGAAATTCCCGAACTAACTGATCTAAGAGACGATATAGATGAATTTTCAGATGAGATAGATGTTGTAACTCTATTCGAAAATGAGAGTAAAAATCATCAACGAAATGATAAAAAAGAACAAATTTTTCTAATAATTGAGAAATATTCTTCAAAAGGAAATGGAATCAATTTTGAAAAATTGAAACAAAAATCTAAAATCCCTGAAAGTGAATTAAGATCCTATCTCCATGATTTAATATTAGAATCACGGATTTATGAATCAGAAAATGATATTTTTGAAGCTTTTTAGCTGAATTGGTTTTTTTATGATAAATAGAAAAATATTTTTCTTATTATTCATTTAACATTTTTAAGTTAATTACATGGGTAAGATTAGATTACTATGGATTTGAAGAACTATGAAAATTTATTAGATAACGCATATGAGAAGATTCCAGATAATGTAAAAAAATTATCGAGATTTGAAATCCCAAAAGTAGAACTCCGTATAGAGAGTAGAAATACTTTTATTACAAATTTTAACAAAATAATTAGTACGCTTAATAGAGATAAAAATCATTTTAAAGGTATTTTTCTCAAAAAAGCAGGAACTATGGGTGAAATAAGAGGACAACAATTATTCTTAAAAGGTCAGTATAAGGAACAAGTATTAAACAAGTTAATTGAAAGTTATACAAAAACATATGTGCTTTGTAATATATGTAATAAACCAGATACTCAAATTCAAAGAGAAAGTAAAAAGCTTTATTTAAAATGCACTGCTTGTGGAGCGAGAGAAGAGATTAAAGAGAATTAAAGTATCCTAATGTCAATAAATAATTATGAAAGTATATATTAAAGTTCATATAAAAGATGATTTAGAAACAATTGCATGCTGCGATGAAGAATTACTCAATCAAGTTTTTAAAGATGGAAATTTAAGAATTGAAATTTCAAGCCAATTTTTTGGAGGAAAATTAATAAATCTCGAAGATGCAATTTCTATTTTAAGACGAGCTTCATGCTTTAATATTGTAGGGGATAAAATAATTAATAGATGCATTGCTTGCCAGTTATTGCCAAAAGAAGGAGTTAGATTTATTAACGGAATTCCCATGGCTATAAAGATGATGTTTTAATGCCTAATCGATTTTGCGCGATATGTGGAAATAAATTAGTTGAAGAAGATCCTCATTTTGGAATGTGTCTTAAATGTTATTTAAAAGAAAACCCTTTATTTAAACTAGCTAATACGTTTTCGTTAAATATCTGTCTTGATTGTGGGAACTATTCTAAAAAAGAAGATTGGATAAAACCACAAGAAAATGAATTATTTACAATTTTAGAAGAAGCTATTGAAAGGTTTTTGTTGAAACCATTTTTAAAGAAAAATAATATTGAATTTTCAATCTCATTTAATGAAGAAAGTTTCATTTTTTCTTCAAAGGATTTATTAGTTTCACTTGAAGCTATAATCCAAGGAGTGTTAAAAAGAGATTTTAACTTAAAACATCAAGAAATAATTAAATTGAATATAAATCATACATTGTGCACGAACTGTGCAAACTTAAGAGGGGGTATGTACTTTCTATCAATTATTCAATTAAGAGTTAAAAATGAGAATCAATTTGATTTGATAAAAAAAGTATTAGATGAAATAAGTACCTATATAGAAGAGCTTTTTGATAAGGACCGTAGACAATACATTTCAAAAATAGAAAATCAAAAGTATGGAGTAGATCTGTATCTTAGCACAAATGAATTAATGAATCATCTGGTAAAATTCTTGAAAACAAAATATAACTTTTTATTTAAAAGATCAAAGAAGTTAGTAGGGAGGGACATTCAAAAAGGTCAAAACCTCTATAGGTTTAAATCTTTGATAAAATTTTTACCATTTAATAAGAATGATCAAATTTTCATTGAAAATCAAATATATGTCGTAGAGAACATTACTAAAAATAAGGTTGTCCTAAGGAGTCAAAATAAAACTAAATTGATAAAAGACTATTCTTATTTCTTTAGTGAGAATATAATTATAAAAAGTCAATAGAGGAAGATCTAGTGGAAGAAAATAATGATATTCATGATGATGAATTTGATGAGATGTTAGAAGATGATGAAAGAAGGAAAGATTTCGATACAAGTGTAGATGAAATACAAAAAAAAAAGATAGATTATAAAAGAATTAAGAAGATAGACCAATCAAAAAAAAGAGCAGCTATAGAATCTGTTTTTGATGAGCGAACAATTTTTAATTTAAATAAACTATTAATGAATGGACCTTTAGATCGAGTGGAAGGGATAATTTCAGCCGGAAAAGAAGCAAATGTTTATTTAGCATATGATTTAAATGGTATGGAGGTTGCTTTAAAAATTTATAAGATTGATCGCAACACATCAAAATGGATGAGGAATTATATTATTGGAGATCCAAGATTCAAGAAAATTCCTAGTAATATTGCAAAGATCATTTTTTTATGGGCAGGCAAAGAATATAAAAATCTAAAGCGAGCATACAAAGCGGGATTAAGTGTTCCAAAGCCGATATTTGTTAAAGATAATATATTAATAATGGAATATATCGGATTTGAATCAATACCTGCCCCATTATTAAAAGATGTGAAAGAACCTAAAAATATTGTAAACCTAATGGGAGAAATTTTAACTTTTATGAAAATTTTATTTCAAAAAGCCCAACTAGTTCATGGAGATCTCAGTGAGTTCAATATTTTATACCACAATCAAAAACCAGTAGTAATTGATATTTCACAAGCGGTATCTATTTACCATCCTAAGGCAGAAATATATTTAGCAAGGGATATAAAAAATATTTTTAGATATTTTGAAAAATTGGGGATAGAAACACCGAATCCTAAGGAGTTTTATTATGAAGTAATTAATATTGGTAATTAAGTAATTATAAAATATAAAAAATTTACATAAATGGCACATTAAAATGAAAATTGGTAAAAGTCGTATAGCAGTCTTGATAGGAAAAGATGGAGAAGTAAAAGATGAAATTGAAAGAAAGTTAGGAGTTAGGATAAATATAGATAGTAAATCGGGTAATTGTGAGATATTATCAAATCCAGAGGATTTAAATTACCAACCTTTAAATATTTTTGCAGCACAAAAAGTAGTAAACGCGATAAATAGAGGTTTTAATCCCTTAAAAGCTATGAAATTAATTGAAGATAATTATGATCTTGAGATTTTTAATTTATTAACAATTTTAGGAAAATCTGAGAAAAGAATTAAACGTTTAAAAGGTCGCGTAATCGGTAGAAATGGAGAAATGAGAAAAGCTATTGAAAGATATGCTGAAAGTTTTATATCGGTTTATGGGAAAACGATCTCTATTATTGCAGATTATGAAAATTTACAGATTGCAAGAAAGGCAGTAAGTATGTTAATTAATGGAGTACCTCATAATGTTGTTTTAAGATTTTTAGAAAATAAATATAATGAAAAGAAAAAGGAAGAGTTTAGGCAGCTTTATAAGCCTGAACTGTAATAATTATTTCAAAAAAGTGTTATTAAAAATTTTTATAGCATTTTTTATTAAATCTTTTCCATAAATAATTTCTTTTAATTCCTTTAACAACGCCTCTTTGTTTTTAATATTTTCTAAAGAATACAATTCTTTAAATTCTTCTTTCTTATAATTTCTTAGGTGAATTTCGTAACTTTTAATGAAATAATTGGAATTAGCATATGATTTAAAAATAATAATATATCGAGGATATAAATTTTTCTCTCTCAAAAATATTGCCCAACCATCAAAATAAAATTCAATTTTTAAATCAAAAAAATTATAGCAGTCATTGATTTTATTTAAAATTTCATTTATTTCTATTTGTATTTCTGGTGAATACTTATCTTCCATAAATTATTTCTTAGAAAGAAGTATAAAAAGGCGAATCAAAAAATTGTCTAATCGAATGCAATTTCTTCTATATTAAAAATATCATCAGATAATCCTAGTTTTGAAGTCTTTTTAATTCTGGGGTTATTAATAGATTGATTAAATGAATACCCACTACCAAAAATTTGAGGAGATTTAATACCTGTGATTAAAAGCATTACTCTAATAAGTCCATCAAATTCATCGGAAACACGAGCACCCCAAATAACCATTGAATCATTCACATCCATCTTTTCTGTAATATTTTTTGCTACTGAATTTGCTTCTGCTAATGTCATATCATTTCCCCCACATATATGAATTAAGGCCCCTTTTGCACCATCTATACTTACATCAAGCAATGGAGTATTAAGGGCATCATTGATAGCTTCCTCAACACGATTTTCTTTTCCATTAGATTCACCTACACCTACAATAGCAACACCTCCAGTACTTAAAATAGTTCTCACATCAGCGAAATCTAAATTAATTAATGAAGGTAAGGAAATTGTTTCTGTGATGCCTTTAACCATTGTTGCTAAAACTTCATCTGCTACACTAAAAGCTTCTACAATTGGTAAATTTGGAGCTATTTCAAGTAATCTATTGTTATCTATGACGACTAATGTATCAACATATCGTTTCAATTGATTTAAACCCGTTTTAGCTTTGTCAATTCTTCCAATTTCAGTATCAAATGGCAATGTGACTACACCTACAACAATTGAACCCTCGAGTTTAGCGATTTCTGCTATAATTGGAGCACTTCCTGTCCCAGTTCCCCCACCTTCTCCACATGTTATAAAAACTAAGTTTGATTCCCTTAAAACTTTGGTTAGATCTTCTCGAGATTCTTCAGCTGCAGCTCTTCCTATTTCAGGATTTCCTCCAGCACCAAGTCCTTTAGTTAAATTTTTCCCAATTAGTATTTTTATATGCGATTCAATACTATCTAAATGTTGACAATCCGTATTAACGGCAACGCATTTTGCGCCTCTTATCCCTATTTTCATGAGTCTATTAATTGTATTGTTTCCAGCCCCACCACAACCAATTATTTTAATATTTGCATAGCCGAAGTTTTCAATCTGTGGGCGATTTATTTCTCTATTAAGAGCATTTTTTATAAATGATTCCATTATTAGTCAAAATTTAATTTAATTTACAGAAAAAATCATAATGAAAAAATTAGAATTCATGTAATATTGGAATATTATATCTTCAAACTAAAAAATATTATATTAAATTTAATTTAATGAAAAATCGTGGTCAATATTCGGATCAAAAATCGTTCTAAAAGTTTTGTCTTTAATAAGAATTATTGTCGGTAATGTATATGGAAACCTATTTGAGAAAGTAAGACAATAGGCTCCAGTATTAGCAACGAGAATTTTATCTCCTTCTCTTAGACTTTCAGTAAAAAAATAGTTTTTGGCTAATACATCTTGATCTGTAGGAACTATTCCTGCAATTGATGTTTTATATTTATGGGGTTCAGTAATCTGTGAAGCATTATAGAATCTTAAAGAACATTTTGCGAATTTAGGACAAATATTATTTCCAATATTTAAAAAAATCCATCTGTTTTCACTAGCTTTTACTATTTTTGAAATAAATAAACCTGCGTCTCCTACAAAATATCTTCCGGGTTCAAAAGTAATCCTTTTATATTTAATTTCAAGTTGATCCAATTCAAATTTTATTTCTTTAGCAACATTTTCTAATCGATTTTGAGGCATAACAGTAGCTTCTGGAAATCCGCCTCCAAGATTTAAATTATCTATAATTATATCATAAGTAGATAGGAGTTTCAAACTATAATCTAAAGTTCTCACATTTTTTTTAAATTGTTCAATATCATTCATTTGAGTAGTATAATGAGAAAGGATTGATGATAACTTGATGTTAAGATAACTTTTTGATATCTTTTTTAATTGTTCTACTTCTTTTTTATCCAAATTGACGCCCAATTTACTATTATATTTTTGGGAATTAACTCTTATACAAATATGTTGAATTGTATTCAATTTTTGGGCAATCGAGTTGATCTTTTCTATATCATTCAGATTATAAATGATTATTTCTTTGACATGATTTTTAATGGCTAATTCCAGAAGTGCTTTTGATAAATATGGACCCCCTATTGTTATTTTATCAGGAGGGAATCCCAAACTTAAAGCTAACTTTAGTTCAGGAAGACTAATTATTTCTGCTCCAATTCCTTCAGATTGTATAATTTCGCAAATTTCCTTGAGAAAATTTGCTTTAAATGAATATAAACACTCTAAATTTTCAAATTTAGAACTAAAAATTCTTTTAAACATTCTTATATTTTCCCTAATTCTATTTTCTAAAAATATAAGTAATGGGGTTTTAAAATTCTTCAAAATATCATTAAAAGCAATAGAATCAATTAAAATATTACCGTTTTTAATTTTTAGAAAAGGGTTTCCAGAGATTTCTTTCATAATTTAATTAGTTCTAGATAGATATTAAATTTTGATAAGTAATATGGGTTGTATTGGCGATATTATTCCAATTTAGATTTTGATATACTTTAGATTGACCGGCTAAACCAAGTTTTTTCCTTAATCTTTTTCTTTTTAGAAGAGTAATAACCTTTTGGGCAATATCTTCAGGATTGTCAAATTCAACTAATAATCCATCGACTTTTTCTCGAATTACTTCTGGTGTTGCTCCAATTCTCGCCCCTATAACTGGTTTTCCTGCAGCCCAAGCTTCAAGAAAGGAGATCCCATATGCATCACTCCTACTTGGCATTAAGTAAATATCTGCTTCATTAAATGCAGATATTTTTTTCTTATCAAAATATCCCGTTAAATTATCAGGTGTTAAATTGATTATTTTTACATCGTCTAGTTTTTGAATTTTCGAACATTCCCTATTGAATCCCATTGTGGGTGGTCCGATAAATACGAAGTATACTTTTCTAAACTCTTCAAGAATATAAGGTATTGCTTTCAAAATTGAAATTGCTCCTTTTTCATAATTCTTATTTCCGCAAAATAATACTAACTTATATGATTTTTCCTTTATATTGAAGAATTTCTGCTTAAAAAAGTAATAATTAGAAGATTTTTTTTGAAAGTTCGCAAATTTTTCGTAATCCACACCCATTGGAATGACTTCAATTGTATTTGGATTTATTTTATAATTTTGAATTAAAAAATTTTTTTCAAGTTTTGTACAAGCAATTATTAAATCAAATTTTTTCAGGACATCTATTAATTCTAATTCTGAATATCTAGGATTGGAAAAATGAAAAAAAGGAGTACAAACTTTTGGTATATCAATTAAATTTCCTATAATTAAACTAATAATCAAATTAAAATAAGGGAAAAAGGTAGTATGAATTAAATCGTACTTTAGATCCGGTTGTTTTAATAAATAATCAATTAATCCGTCCAAATAAGGTCCATTCTTTATATATTTCAATGTACTTATATCAGATAAATTAAGTGATGTATACGCAGGAATAGATTTCAACTTTTTAAGCTTTTCAATTTTTGAGAGATTGTAATTTACTGGAAACCTTTTTATCTTTAAATTATTTACTTGATTGAAATAATTGTCATTATACATTATTATTTTTCCCTTTGAATTCCTCAAGGCTTTAAAATCTATTGCATTTGAGGTAAAAATGTCGATTTTATAATTAAATCTCTTACTTAAAATTTCTGCCATCCTTTGAAAATAAAATTCTGCTCCAGAGATTGAAGGAAAATATCTTGTTGGAAGATATAAAATGGAATTCATGAATTAAATGATCCTTTTTATATATGAATAATAATAATATATAAGATACTATGTCAAAAGATTTATTATTACAGGTTTTTTTGAGAGCAAAGGAAAAAAAAAATATTGATGAAGATTTTATCGCATTTTTAGAAAAAATTTTTCCTGAAAAATCTGTAGATGTAATTAATGTATTAAAAAGAGGAATTACAAAATATATATATAAACCTTCGAACAGGATCATCTGGGCGATAAAAGGAGAGAATCAAGAGCACTTAATATATCCTAAATTATATTGTTCATGTCAGGATTTTTATAAAAGTGTTGTCATAAAAAAAAAGCGTAGTTTTTGTAAACATATGGTAGCCCAGACAATAAGCGAAGCTTTTAATAATTTTAAAGAAATTATTTTAGAAGATAATAAATTTAAAGAATTTGTTATGGATTTAAAATTAAAAATCTAATACTTTTCAATTTAAGAATTTATGAATCAAATATCTCTAAGCGTTCCCACTTTTTTAAATATTCATTGAATTCTTCTAATTTTATTTGGCGAGGTATTAGTATTTTATTTGTAACCTCTAATTTTCTAATTTTAAGGATTAATTTCTTGTTTTTTTGATAGAATCTTTCGGCTTTTGGATATTCCTCTAGGAATATTTCTTTCAATTGTTGCAGATCTATATTTTTTAATTCTTCATAATTATCTATTATGAAATTACATAGAGGATCGATGGATATCTCAAAATTAAAAGCATCAACACGTTTTAATGCTAAAGGATATGCTTGACAAGCTAAAGGTTTAGAATCATGGACTTTACATCCATTAACTTGATCGTAAAAGGGACATCCTTGTGCTTCATTATCTAACCTTATTCGATATGTTAAAATCAATATTTTTTTATTTTTTATATCTGGAAACACTAAATCTTCGATTATCTTGAATTCGATATTATTTTTTTTCGCAATCTCAATTAGTTTATCAGCTTCATTTGGATATATAGGAATTCTTTTAACAAAATCCCCTGGAACTTCATGACAACATATACCACACATTTTGCATTTATATCTTAAAGCCATATTAATAATTATTTTTCTTTTAACATAAAGAATAGGAGTTATTCTTAAAATTAATTTTCGATAATATGATTATATTAGTTTTACAATAAATCTTGTGTCTACTAGGATAATACATCGTTTTTAAATAAATAAAAATACTCTATTTTTAGGGACGTTTGTTATTAAATATGGTTTATGTCATGGAAGGAATAAGAATTATAAAACATGAAAATTTAACTAAGAAAGACTTTATACACCCTATTTGCATTTTAGGAATGCCAGGTATTGCGGATGTGGGTAAATTTGCATTAGATTCTCTTATAGGACAACTTGATGCTAAGAATTTGCTTGATATTATTTTTGATGATTATCCCGCTGGAGCAATTGTAGATGATAGTCTATTATCTGCGCCTAAAGCTGAAATATTATTTTGGAAAGATCCAAATGAATTAAGAGATATAATCCTAATAACTGCAGATGCACAAAGTCTTACTCCGAAAGGGATATATAAAATATCTAATTTTCTGGCAGAAATTATTGACCAGTATGGTGTTAGATTAATAATAGCTTTAGGAGCCTACCCTGTAAGTAGTAGAAAAATAAACTTAAAAGTACCTAAAATTTTTATAAGCTCAACAAATCGAGATTTGTTAGAATTTCATTTAAAAGAGAGTATATGTGAGAAAATTCAGAAGGGGGTAATCATAGGAGCCAATGGCTTGATTCCAACATTAGCAAAAGCAAGGTTTAATATTGATGGATTAGTTTTCCTTGCAGAAACAGATAATATTGCTATGATTAATGAAGACGTAACGGATTTAAAAGCATCCATTACTCTTTTAGAAATGCTTAAAAAATCCTTTACTTTACCAATTAAAAAGAAATATTCATTGGAAAATATTGATGATATTACTAAAAACCTTCAAATTAAAAGAGAACAATTAGAAAAAGATCTTGATAGTCTTCAAATTATTGACTCAGAAGATAAACGAAAATCTTTATACATTTAAGATACAATTCTTAAATTAATTCTTAATTCTTTTAAAATTATTTTATCTTAAAGGAAATAAGAGAAAAGTATATTAATTATGTATAATTTGAATTTAATATGAAATATGTATGTGCTAGGAAGAGTTGTGGAAAGGAAGTCAGTAAAAAAGAATTAAGCGCACTTCCTGGCATTAAATGTTCACACTGTGGATTTCGAATTTTATATAAAAAGCGCCCAGATGTAATAAAAAGAATTAAGGTTCGCTAATTTTCGCACTTTATAATTTATAATTTGTGTTAAGATGTAAAGAAGAGAATTGTATTAAATATTTATTTCAAACTTCAAATGATTAATTAATTCTTTATATCGATTACGGATAGTGGCTTCCGTAACTCCTGCTGCTAATGAAATTTCTTTCTGGGTACGGCGTTCTCCTTCCTGAATAGCAGCAACATATAAAGCTGCACCAGCGAGACCAGTTGGTGCCTTTCCCGCAGTAATACGATATTTTTTTGCTAGCTTTAAAATTGACGCAGCCCTATTTTGAGTTTTTCCAGAGAGTTTTAATTCAGCACAAAATCTTGGAATAAAAGTGATTGGTGAGGATACTTTAATATTTAATTTAAGCTCATTAAGAATTAACCTATAACATCGAGCAACTTTTTTTTTATCCACTGATGCAAATTCAATAAAATCATCTAATGTTTTAGGAATACTATTTAGTCTACAAGATAAGTAAATCGATGCAATCAACATAGCCTCAATAGATCTTCCTCTGATTAAGTTCTTATTAGCCATCTTTCTGTAAATATGTGCAGCAGATTCTTTCAAATCTTTAGAGAGGTTTAACTGAGAGGAGAATCTATCTAATTCATTCATTGCATAGGCTAAATTTCTATCTATAGATTTGTTAGTCCGGGTTCTAACATGCCATTTCCTTAATCGATACACTTCTGCCTTCATTTTTGGGCTTATGGTCTTTCCAAAGGCATCTTTATTTTTCCAGCCTATCATAGTACTCAAACCTTTATCATGGAGTGTTAAAGTTGTTGGAGCACCTACTCTAACTTTTTTACTTGCTTCTTCAGAGGTAAAAGCACGCCATTCAGGACCTGTATCTATAATTCTTTGACTTAACACTAAACCACATACATTACAAACTATCTCCCCGCGAGATTCATCTGATAACAAATTTTTATTACCACATTCTGGACATAAATTGAAATTTTTTTGAGAAAATGAAAGATCCAATAACGCCTACCCTTAAAAAATTCTCTTCTTTAATTTTCATAATTAGTTTTACACATTTAAATGTTTGCGTTTTGAGGATTTATCCATTAATAATAAACTCAAGTTACAATTTTTGAATATAGGATTAGATCAAAAAATTTTAATAAGTTCATTCATATATTTAATATAATGCGACATTATTATAAGCCTCATGGGAAACATTGCTATCTTCGTTCTTTTCAATCAGAATGCCCAAAGTGTAATGCTAAAATATTATATTGGGAATGTACTCACGGATGTAAGGTTTTTTTTGAATATCCACCTTATGGAAAATTGGTGCGACATCTTTGTCGACATTATAAGGAGACATTTACTATAAAAAAATCTATTCAAAGTATTGTTATAAAATCAACAAGAATTTTGCAAAAACAGTCTCCTAGTTGCCCTGTGTGTGGAAAATTATTTAAAGATATTAAAAGTTTAAATGATCATTTAGAGAACTTGAAAAAAACAGATATCTATCATAAGCTTTTCATTAATAATAAATTATTATTTGAAAATAATCTTAAGGAAGTTAAATTAAAAGATTCGAATCATCTGAAATCCTATGATTACCCCGCATTTGGTAAAATTAATATAAAAAAAAATAAAAAAATCAATTAAAATTAAGATATCGATAAATTTTTAATAAATTAGTATATAATTATTTTATAACATCATTTAATGACTTTAGATTTATTTTAAATTTAAAATACCAAAAGAAGGAGGAAAATAAATGCCCGTAGAACCACAAACCGCTGTTTATAATTTAATGCAAAATGATCCCCATATTATTGCGGCTGCAGTAGTTAGAGGTAAAGAAATTATTTATTCAACAGACAATTGGGATATTAGTGCAGATATTGATAGGGTTATATCAAGTTGGATCGGTCAAAATGCCCAATTCATCATGGTATCAGGAGTTAAGTATTCTATATTACAAATGGAAGCTGAACGATTAGTAGCTATGTCTTATAAAGGCGAAGGATATATAGTAGCTGCAAAAGATGATGAACATAAATTAATTGCATATATGGATCCCGATGGATACGGTTTGGGTGCTGCAATGGATGTTCAAAGAGCAGTAGGGACAATGAGCTCGAAGTCACCTTATGCTGACTCAAGCGCAGGTTTTGGTCAAAAGGCATCTCAGATAGGTGGAGCCGCATCTGTAGGAGTTTCGTCTCCAACAAGTTCTGGAATAAGTGTGGATCCTAACTTAAAAGGTGAAATTCAATCATTTTTAGACTGGATTAAAGATAGTGAAGGTTTAGCGGGATATATTAATTATTATCTTCAACAAAATAACGCTCAAATAATCTCCGAATTATCGAAAATTTATAATGAACTAAGACAAATTTTTGGAGTTTAATTAATATAAAATTCCCCTCAATTTTAATTCTTGGTTGGCTCTTTTAAATATTTAATTTTTAAGAAATTTTCTATTCGAGGTTTCATACACATTGACAGATTTGATAACTATGAAGTTCAAATATATAAAATTTTTATATTTTTAGTTGATTTTAATTATAAAGTGATTCTATTATTAAAAAAAGGTAAGATTTTTGGCGAAAAAGATTAGGATTAAAGAGAAGAAAACTTTTAATGCAGAAAAAGTTAAAGGAAAAAGTACTGAGGAAGAAATTGTAAAAGAGGAAAAATCTGAACTATCTTCACAAAAAGAAGAAGAAATAAATGAAAGTTACTTATCAGATGAAGATTTAGAATTAGATATTCCTCTGGTACCAGAAGCACCGAAAAAGAAAAATAAATTAGATACATCAAATTTGTCTACAGATGTTTTGGAAAGGATGAAAAAGATTGAATCACCAGAAGTGAAAGTAGTTCTAGTAAATTGTGAAAGATGCAGAGCTGTAATCCCTGTTCCAATTCCAAAAAAGTCAGTTTTGAATTCGGATTTACCTGTAGTCCCAATAAGCTATGTACATAAAAATCTCCAAAATGAGGACCAACATTGCTTAACAATTCATCTTGATCATGATTTTGATATACGAAGACAGAGAATATCCGATGTTGTAATATCTTCTGATTAAATCTTACTATAACCTTTAAATATTTTTAAATAATATAAGCAATGTTATAACAAATCATCTTTAAAGCTTATATAATTTATATTCATTAAACAAGTTCAAAATATAAAATAATTTATAAAAATGAAGTTAATAGTTGAAGAAAAATTAATTATTGATGATCTAACAATCTATTTAAATATTTTAGAATTACATAAGAGTTATTTGTTACTAGTTTCCGATCAGCCAAATATGGGGATTGGGAATGTGATCTTGAGCAGCCCTCCTATTTTGGAAGGTATTAAAGCACCAACAGCATCTTATAATCTATTTGGGGTAAATGGTCGATTATTAGGAACAATAATCGCAGAAAGAGCTTCAAGTATTCTTAAAGCACCAGTTCTTCTCCTTCTATTTTTAAAAAGTAAAAAAAATGAAGAGGAGATTATCAAACCCTTAATGAATTTTCTAAATACAATTTTAAAGGAATTTATTAATAAATTATAAATATGCAGGGAGTGGGATTCGAACCCACGAAGAGCTATCTCACCGGATATCTCATAAATTTATGTTAATCAACGGAGATTATAATAAATTGATCTTGAATCCGGTATTTGGTCTTTTTATTTCCAAAAAGTCCGGCACCGTTGACCAACTTGGTTATCCCTGCCAATATACTTTTTAAATATGTAATTTTTTTTAAATGAAATTTTTCTATTAATTTTTAAAGGAAAATCTAAAAAAACTGGTTAATTCTTTTAGAAAATTTAACCTGCGAAAAGGCCAGGCACAATCATCACTAAAAACATCACAACAAGCATTACTATTAAAAAAACACACTGTAATCTTCCTTTTTTTTTCTGTTTTCTTTCTTGTTCAAGATAATTATCCCGGCATACTTGACTACAAAATTTTTTATCTGTCGGCATGGCTTTACCGCAAATTGGACAATGACTATGAGGCCCCCATTTTCTTTTTATTTGATCTTTCCATGAAGTTTGTGACATTTTTTATACCTTTTTTAAAAAATTTGTATAGAATAAATAAAATTTGAAAATTAAAATAATTTATTATAAGAATTCAATCAGAAATTTTAGTACATATTAAATCTTTTTCTCCTTTCCAATACTTTCCAAACTCTTTTAAGTCTTTACCAGACATAATTATAGTTTTAATTTTACTTCTTTTTAATATTTGCAAAGAAACTACGTCAAATATACGATACTCTCCCGCTGCTGCTTGTTTATCTCCGGTCGAATTGATAATTATTTTTTGTAGATCATTATAATTTAATTTTTTCAATAATTTAGCATCATCAAATTTTTTGGGATCTTTATCATATATTCCATTTACGTCTGTAAGAATCACTAATTCCTCAGCATTTATAAATTCAGCTACTTCGAGAGCAACGGAAGTAGTAGATTGCCCTGGCTGTAAACCACCCATAACAATAATTTTAGCAAAAAGTAAGGCTGCAGAAAGTTCTTCAATCGATTTTGGAACTAAAGGATAGGCAAATTCTTTTAACGAGGAAATTAATAATTTAGAGTTTAACCGTGATATTTCTATTCCAAAGGTATCACATAATGCTTCACTTCCATTGAAAGATCTTACTGCATTTATATACTCTCTAGCTATTGCTCCACCGCCACAAACAATAACACATTTTTCTGGACTTTTTCCATTTTTAAAAATATCACAGAATCCAGTTACTTTTTCGGAATCAATCTCATAATTTTCTTTAAATAGTAATGATCCTCCAATTTTAATAACAATATTACCTTTCATAATATTTTCATTGAAATTTTCTTTTATTAATATATAATTATTTAGCTAAATTAAGTTACTTTTGTTTAATGTCTAAAAAGATCAAAAAGGTTATAATCAAGGTACCACATAGAATATCGGGATTTTTTGAAATTGTGGATAGTGTCAATGGAATTAAGATCAAAAATCCAGAGAGAATAGGCTCTCGAGGAGCAGGCTTTTGTGTGAATGCATATGGTAAAACAGAGATATCTATACAAGATATTCAAAATTTTGACGAAATTGGAAAAGAGATTTACATTAATGGTAAAAGGGTGGATAGTAATGCTGAAACAACAGACTTTATTATTGAATATGTTAAAAAGTATGTCAAAAATCCATATAAAATAATAATAAATCATAAGTTTGATCTTCCAGTTGGATGTGGATATGGAGCTAGTGGAGCTGGGGCACTTGGGACGATTTTTGGATTAGATTATTTGCTGGATTTAAGATTATCATATTTAGAAAAAGGAAAAATAGCTCATATTGCAGAAGTTGTAAATCATACAGGATTAGGAACTGTCTGTGGTCAATTAGGTGGAGGTTTGGGGATATTGAAGGAACCTGGCTATCCCTGCGTTTATCAGCGAATATCTATACCAAAAAAGCTAAGAATTATATGCGGATCTTTTGGTCCCATTCATACTAAATCAATTCTAACTGATCCAATTTTAAATTTAAAAATAAAAGAAGCTGGGAAAAAAGCCCTTGAGAAATTAGTATTATCACCAAATATTAATACATTTATATCTTTGTCTATTGAATTTGTGAACAATACAGAAATTCTCAAAATTCTCAACTTACATAGAATAAGTGATTTGATAATTGATTTAAATAAATTAGATATTATTGGTGCTAGTATGAATCAATTAGGGCAGTCGGTTTATACAATATGCAAAAAAGAAGATGAAAAAAAAGTGTTAGAAATTATGAAATCTTATAAACCAGAGATCGAAATTTATCATACATCAATCAATGAAAATAAAACCATACTATTAAAGGGGGTATAAATCTTTCTAGTTTTAAGGATAATAATATATTATTCATATTTTCCGTATAATTCTGTTTTTAATTCTTTAATAAGTTCAGCTTTAATGAATCCATTGTTTCTGTCATATCCCTCACATACAACTGATCTTACACCGATTATATCTGGTGATATCTCTTGAATTTGAGGAATATCCTTTTTTCTTAAGTTACCCGCTAACGCTACTTCGAGTTCAAAGCTCTTTGCTTTATTTTTAAATTGAATTAATTGATCGATATTTAGGAAATTAAATATTCCTTTATCATCTTTAATATAAGTATCAAGCATGACAATCTCAGAACCAGATTCTGATGCAATAGCAGGAATACTCATTATTTCTGGTGATGATTTCATTCTTTTCTGATCTGCATATCCAGCAACAACGATTTTAATATTTGCATTATAATCCTTAACTGCTTTAACAACTTTATTCATCAATTTTATTGCACTTTTTTCATTCTTCGGACCTTTTAATCCAATTTTTATAATATCTGCACCAGATACTGCGGCACCTAAAGCTGCTAAGGAAGCAGAACCAGGTAAATTTGGAAAGTCACCTATAGTAGCGCTTAATAATTGTAAACTATCAGGTGGTATCAAACTTTTCATTTCCTTAATAATCCAAGGAAAATTGGCACCCAAAGATCCCTCATCTGGATTTTTACAATCAATATAATCTATTTTATTATCAATAACAATTTTAGCTTCTTCAATGTTTCTAGGACTAATTAATAGTTTGATTTTTCGGGGCATTTTGTATCATATATAATGTAAAAATCTTAAAAAATTTATTTAGGATTTATTGGCGATAAAATTAAGTGAATTTTAAATAATAAATTGAATTAATATGCTAATTGTTGTTAAAACTAAAAAAAAATTAGTATAGAGAGATGTTATTTTTAAAACTGATAATATTTAAAAAGAATAAAGAAATCCAAAACATTTATTTTTGTATAAATTTATATAAAGATTTAAATTCAAATATTTTTATTAAATATAAAAAAAAATAGTACTTTATTATGTCGCCTAAAGAAATTACAAAATTAGATATTACCAATGAAGTATTTAAAGAACCAATAGAAGTAGTAAAGCAATTATCATCAAACTTAGATTTAAAATACACTAAAGTGATTCAAACTTATGTTATGGAAGATCGACGATTAAATTTAACGTTAGAGCGTGAGGGTTCGAATTATTTTAAAGGTAAGGTTGTTTGGATTGGTAATAAGAAAGATGACACAGAAGGATCGATATTTTGTGTGGATACGAAAGATGAGTTAAAACAAATCAATCCAACAGCAGAAAACACTGAAAAAGTAACATTAGATATTAAAAAAGAATTGATAAAAATCTCTACGGCTTCAAAAACAAAATGTTCTGTATGTGGAAAAAATATCGAAATTTTTGATGAGTTAACCGGTTGTCCTATCTGTGAAGCAAAAGCACATAAAGATCATCTAATAGATTGGGTTAGGATGAAACATACATGCCCAGTATGTAAAAAGTCTTTAAATGTTTCAAGTAGTGGTGTAATTTTTCTAGATTAATCTTTTTCAGTAAAGTGAAAATTATTTAATTTTTCTAAATTTATTGTTCCATCATATAAAGCAGTTGCTATTAATACTCCGGAAAATCCTTTTTCTTTATAATCTAAGAGATCTTTATAGTTTTTTATACCTCCACCAACAAAAATATTTCCATCAAAATTTTGTAAAATTTCTATGTAAAGTGATGGTATTCCTCCAATTTTTTGACCTACTCGATATAAATCTAAGATTATAATATTTTTAACACCAGTAGTTTGGATATTATTTATTAGTTTTATAGGATCTTGATTACTTATTTCTTTAGATTTTGATAGAATCTTTCCATTATACAGATCAAAACTAATTATTATGTTATTTTGACCAAATAGTTGGATACTTTGATTAATAATTTTTAAACTTTTGATAGTTTCCAATCCCAGAACTATATTTTTAATATTATGTTTTGAAAAATGAAAAATGTCGTCAATATTAACAATTCCAGGATCTAAAATGACATTAATATTAGAAAAATTTACTATTTCTTTTAATATTTGAAAATTCGGTTTTTTTTTAAGAATGGAATCTAAATCTGCTATATAAAATTCTTTAAAGAAAAATTTAGTATTTAGGATTCTGATTATATCCATAGGATTAGATGATTGAAAGAGATACGATTTGAGTGGCTTATATTTATTTCTATGTCCACTAATAGCATGAACTGCCTTAGAATTTAGAATATCTATAACAGGGATAATTTTAAAATTCTTCATTTAGGTTTGTGATATTTTTTTTATAGTTTTTTTAAATTAAATTTGCCTAACAATTATCATCAGTAATTAAACCGAATTAAAAATTTTAAAAAATTACCTTTATTAAATACTCTCTATTTTTAAAAGAATAACTTTTTTTAATTACAATTAAATAATTTTTTTTTTAAATAATCCCTTCTAAAATATTTTTAAAATTCAAATAATTTTTTATACTATTGTGATTGAAATGAAAACTGAGATTTATATTAATAAGATAATTGAGGATACTGGTTTAACGAGAAAAGAAATTCAAAATTTAGTTGAAGATAAAAAGAATGAATTAAAAGGTTTAATTTCCGACGAGGGTGCTCTATTTATAATTGCTAAAGAATTGGGAGTTGACATTAAAAGCGAGAATAAGGATTTATTAAAAGAAATTGAAATTTATATTTCAGATATTACTAAAAATATGAAGAATATCACTCTATTTGGTAGAATAAAAGAGATCTATAACGTAAATAGTTTTGCAAGAAATGATGGTAGTCAGGGATATGTAGGTTCTTTTTTATTACATGATCATACTGGAGACGCTCGAATTGTGGTTTGGGATGATCAAGTAAAGATATTTAGTGACCCTAATTTTAGAAAAAACGAACTTGTAAAAATTGTTAATGGAATTGGTAAGAAAGGGAAGTTTGAAGATATTGAAATCCACTTAGGGAGATACGGAAGAATATTATTATCTCCCGAAGATGTAGATTATAAAAAACACCCTAAAATTACATCTCAAACAATTAATATAAATGATATTAATTTAAATCTTAAATCCATTTCAATAGAGGGAAAGATCATACAGATATCTCCAAAAAGGGAATTTACCAGAAAAGATGGAGAATCTGGGAGTGTTCAGTCTGTAAGATTATTTGATTCTACAGGATTAATTAAAGTCACCTTTTGGAATGAAGACACAGAAAAGTTAAAATCAATTAAAATTGATGATGTAATTTCAATTACAAACTTAAATCCTCGTTTAAGCAGTTTAGATTCAAAAACTATCGAATTAACAGCCAATAGATCCACAAATATTGTAATAAAGCAAACCGATTTAAATTTGAACGAAAATTTAATTGAAAACATAAAAACTCTTGAGACTAGTCAAGGAATCGTCTCATTTAAGGGAATTATTACTTCAATCGACAATATAAAGACAATAACTCTAAAATCTGGTGAAACGATTTCTTTATTAGGTTTTATTGTAAGTGATAATACCGATAGTATTAGAGTTACCTTATGGCGCGATAAAGCAGAAGAATACTCAAAGATACTAACTGATGGACAAGGATTATCCTTAGAAAAAGTTTTACTAAAGTATAATAATTTTTCAAAAAGAAATGAAGTTTCATTAATTAAGGATTCACTTCTAAAGTTAGAAGATTTAAAAATTAAAAATCTCAAGATAAATGAGACAGTTACGAAGAATGAATTTGCTACCAATTTTTCAGGAAATTATATTAAAATTAATACAATTAACGCTCCAGGTATCGCAGAAATAAAGGGATTTATAGCTAAAGATCTTAATAATATAACTATTTATGAGGGTTGCAAACACTGTTTCAAGAAAATTGATAATTGTACTTGTGGAAAAGGTGAAGATACAGAATTTCGAATGATAATCAATCTTATTATTGATGATGGAACTGGAACAATAAGAGCTACTTTTATGGGAGATCTAGCAGAGAAACTAATAGGTATAAGTACAGCTAATATTGTGAAAATCAAGGAAACATCTGAATTTGAGAAATTTTTAGAAAAAAAGTCATCCGAATTTTTGGGTAAAGATATTATTATTAGGGGCAAAGCAAAATTTAGTGATTATAGAAATTCATACGAGATTATAGGATATGATTTTAAAGATATTAATATTGATGAAGAATTAGAGCGTGTAATGAAGAAAATTGAAACATAATTCTAAGTTTTATCCTTAATGTCTCTAATTATGATTATTTTAGTAAAAATTCTTTTATATTGAAGATTTTGATTGAAAAAGTAAAAAAAATTGATATTATCGGATTAGGAGAAGTTGTTATTGATTGGGTGTCTGAGATCCCTTACTTTCCTAGACCAGATGAAAAAGTTAATGCTATAACTGAAAGCTTTTTTCCTGGAGGTGTAACTGCTAATTTCTTAGTTGCTGTTGCACGATTGGGAATTTCATGTGGATTCATTGGAGCAGTAGGAGATGATGCTTATGGAGATATTTTGATCGAGGATTTCAAAAAAGAAAATGTGGATACCAGATTAATAATTAAAAAAAAAGGATTTAAAACACCCATGAATTTCATTTTTGTAGTAAAGGGTGAAAAAACAATAATACAATCTCCTTATATGTCAAGAACTAAATTAGAACTCACTGACTTGGAAGAATCTTGTATAGCTGAATCTAAAGTTTTGCACACAACATTAATACACCCTGAATTATCAGAAAAAGCATTTAATTTAGCCAAAAAGCACGATGTTAAAATTAGTATTGATTTAGAATCACAGATAGCTAAGAGAGGATGGGGGAATTTGAAAAATATTTTACTTAAGGCGGATATTTTAATTCCGAATAAAGAAGGAGCAAAAATTATAACAAAAAGAAAAAATCCAAAGGATGCGGCTATGGATCTAATTAAAAAAGGAATCCCTATTGTTATTATTACTTTGGGCAATAAAGGTGCTTTAATTGCTACAGAAGAATTTCAAACGGTAATTTCAGCATATAGCGTTGACAATATTGTTGATACGACAGGAGCAGGTGATACTTTTAATGGTGTATTTTCCGTAGCTTATTGGATAAAGAAATGGAATTTGAAAAAATCAGTCAAATATGCAAATGCTGCAGCAGCATTAAAGATTCAAAAATTAGGCGCTAGAACGGGTATGCCTTCAGAAGAAGAGCTTTTAATGTTTTTAAATAAATATGATAAAGATTTTTTTTTTAATTGAAATTTTGCTAATAAATTATTGAGATATTAAAGTAATATTATCATACTTATTAGGATTATTTAAAACCTCATTAAATGTTTCACGTATATTAACCCTTTTTAATTCTTCGAGTTGGGTATTAAAAGGACAAATTCCTATTAATATATCGCCTAATTTCTTAACATTGCTAATCAAATAACCTGTTTTTTTCCCATCTGATTTTTCTGTAAGTAATAAAACCAGATAATAATTATATGCATAATCTGTTGTCTGATTTCCAATAATGAGAACCTCTTCAACGTTTTGGATATTTAATATATTTTGGCTTTTTTCACTTAAAGTCTTTAGATCTGAGATAAACTTAGGATTTACTATTATAGGTTTCTCAAAATCGAGACTTCTAAAACTTAATGTGAGATTTTTATTCTCTAATTGTTCATGTGCCTTAAAAATTACTTTATAAACAACAGAATCCATAGAAATTAAATTAATTCATGCTTTTAATTAATTTATCATATATCAAGTGCTCTAATTGTTATGAATATATATCCAATGATAGTTTTTTATTTCAAATTATTCTTTTATTAATATATTTTCCTCAGGGAATCCAAGGTCTATTAAAAATTTTTTCATTTTGAATCTATGATCTCCTTGCAGTTCAACTTCATTATTTCTGACAGTTCCACCTGAAGCACACTTCTTTTTGGCTTTTGTTAGAATGTTTTTTAAATTTACATCAAAATTACCAACAAAAGTAACGACGGTAACGACTCTTCCCCATTTTCGTGTATCATTAGAGATTATTATTTGTTGCTCATCTGCACTTAAACTATCACATATACATAGTTCTTTTGGAAAACTACATATAGGACAAATATCGTCGTCTTTAATACTCTTTTATCACAACCTTTATTATTGAAGCTTATTAAAATTTAGATCTAAAAAATAATAGAATAAAGTCTTATAAAAATCTTTTTCGTTTTGATAGGAAACTTACATAAAAATATCAAATCTTGATCTATTAATGTTTTTCAATTCAAAATTCTAGGAAATGTAAAGCAGGATTTTTTTTTTAACATGAATTAAATCAGAATATTATTATCGAAAATATATTAAATCTTTTTTTAATTTTTTCATTAGATCTATATTTCCAAATTTATGATTCAAAAATGGAAGAGGGATCTTTTTAAGTAAAAAAATATTTAAAGAAGAATTTTTATTATTTATCAATAAGCTTATTCTATATGGTAGAAATTTTATGTGATTTATTAAAATGCAGAGCTCATGGATTTTCAAGGTAATTATAGCGGGGGCAGGTGGTGTAGGAAAAACTGCTATGGTAACAAGATATTGTACTGGAAAATTTGAGGAAGGTTATAAAATGACGATTGGTGCAGGATTTCATACGAAATCAGAAATATTAGATACTGGAGAAGCTGTTAAAATGCAACTTTGGGATTTTGCCGGTGAAAAACGATTCCGTGAACTCTTACCGGATTATTGCAAAGGTGCTAGTGGTGCATTTATTTGCTTTGATATTACTGATTACGATACATTTAGAGAAATCCCAGAATGGCTTAAAATTATTCGGCAAAAAGCGGGTTTTATCCCTATAATTCTTATGGGTATGAAATGGGATCTCACTGACCATGAGGTGGACTATAATATCGCTAACGAATATGCTATAAAAGCAAAGTGTAATCAGTGTGTGTTCTGCTCATCAAAAGAGGATATTAATATCAATGAATCTTTTTCTGCAATGGGTAAATGGTTAATTTATTATGCTTCAGAAAGTTCTTTGTAGAATTATATTATGATTAAAATTCATATCTCTAATTATCCTATATAGAGTAAAAGCTAAATATTATATTTAATGAAATAATATATCTATAAAAATATCATAAATATGCCTCCGTAGCTCAGCTAGGTAGAGCACCGCCATAAAGGTGTGCCAAAAGCACCCGGCTTAGGTATTTGGGGTCTAAAAATACCTCCGGAAGTTAACCGGGCGGTCGCATGTTCGATTTCGATGATCAGTTTCTGATTATCACGAAAACCATGCCGGGGGCGCATTTTTCTATTTAAACCTAAAACCTCATATATATCTTATAATTTGCTCAGAATTCAGATCTATATGATTCGAATCATATAAGAAGTTAAAAAATATTAAATCTCGATTCAGGGCTCCAGTTGAGAATAAATTAAGATGGTTTCTAATGAATAATTAGTGCTCCCGCCGGGATTTGAACCCGGGTCGGCGGGGTGAAGGCCCGCTATGCGAAACCCTTTTTTTAAAAATATTAGAAAGATTGGCCGGACTACACTACGGGAGCAGATTATGATTTAAATATTAAAGGCCAATCAGTCTTTTAAAACTTTCAATTTGTAAGATCTTAATTAATTATTAATTTTTTAATTAATTTTGGATTAAAAATTTTATGACTAAAAGTTTTAATAATGCGGGAAGGGAGATTTGAACTCCCGAACTCCTTTGAGAATGGATTCTAAGTCCACCGCCTATAGTTGGCTTTCGATTAAGCTCGCAATAACCTTTGACCAGACTTGGCAATTCCCGCAAATGAAATTTAAAGAAAAGCTATATTTATTAATTAATATATAAAATAATAAAAAAATTTTTTATATTAAAAATTTAAAAGTAAATACGATTGAATTAAAAGATAAAAATTTATTATTATACATAATACTAATTATTTTTACAAGACTTAATGTTAAAAATACGTGGTTCCTTCGATGAGTGTTAGAGATTCTCTAATAAAACATCTAACTTCTATTTTAAGAGCGTCAGAGGGTACAGTTTTAGTAGTTTTATGTGATCAAAATGGTCTTTCAATAGCTAAAATAGGTAGGAAAAGTGAGATTGATTTGAATCCAAATCAAATTACAAGTCTAGCTTCAGCAGCTTTTTCTGCAAGCGAAGAAAATTGGGAAGATTTAGAAATAATGGATCAAGTTATATCTTTTTCATACTTTGATAAAGTTTGTTTAATAACTATCAGAATTAATGAGACTCTCTTAACTATTGTACATGATTATCATAAAGAATGGCCATTAGATGCCGATAATTTAGCAACAGCAATGTATTATTTGAAACAGAAATTAGGTGATTTTTTTGGAAGCGGAGATGAATCTGAAAGAGAAGTTGAAATCTTTTGCGATAAAGTTCGTAGTGCTATTTATCTTTTTGGAATGGGTTCAGAAGTTCCTTTTATATCATATAAACCCGAAAAAGTTGTAACTTCAAATTTATTAACTTCGATAAAAACTATTTTAGATTCAGTTCAAAATCCAATTTTTATAAGATATAGCCTGGTAAGTCCTTCTGGTTTAACTTTAGATGCAAGAGATGTAAGTGGTCAAAATCTACCGATATCTATTGAAGCCTTCTCAGCAAATGCTAATGTAGCTTTTCAAAAAATGAAAGAAGAATCAGAAGGAAGTTCACTTGGAGATTTATTAAGTTATATCGCTATATCTGGGGAAAATGCTGAAAATTTTTATGGTCTTATTACATGTCCATCTGGTAAAATTTTGTTTTCCCCAACGGAAAAAACCTCAAATTATGAGGTTATTTCGTTTATTGGGTTATTTAGCTTAGCATATGGAGGCATACCTGTTATCTGTGAATCACGGAATATTATTCATTCAATATTACAAATTTTAGGAGATGAAAAAGTAACTAAAAATTTCATAAATTCTGTAAATGTTCTTACAAGTTTTAAGTATGATTAATCCTTAGGGTGTTATCAACGATTTTAAATTTTTAAAATAACTTTTTTTGAATATCTTATAATGAATGATACTTTTTCGGTAAAAGGACGACCAAAATTATATTGTCTTCATTATAGAGAATGTGATCCAAAAAAGTGTACAGCGTTAAAGTTAAATAAATTAAATTTAATAAAAATCATAAAAGAGATTAAGGGGTCTTTAAATAATAGCGTTATTTTAAATCCATTCGCCCAAAAAGAATTATCTATTCTAGATCGAAGTAAAATTTTGACATATGGTTTAATTGTTATTGATTGTTCTTGGAAAAATATTATGAATTTAACAAAAATAAATTTTAAAAACTCTCGCAAATTGCCTCCTTTAATAGCTGCAAATCCAACTAATTATGGTAAATGGGAAAAATTAAGTTCAGTAGAAGCTTTAGCAGCGGCACTTTTTATTACGAATTTTCTTGAGGATGCAAATTTAATTCTTTCTAAGTTTTCTTGGGGAACTCAATTCAAAGAATTCAATAAATTTTAAAAAAAAAAGGGTAAAAAAAAATTACATAAACTAAAATTTTATTATTCTCCAGGTCCTGCACCTTTAGAAAGGGTGGAAGCCGCTATAACATCATCAATTTTAAGAATCATGGACGAAACTTCTGTTGCTGATTGGATAGCTTGAGTCAAAACCGATAATGGTTCGAGAACACCTAATTTTACCATATCATCTGGCTTTCCTGTGTCAATATTGATACCATTAGAACTACCATCTTCACTTTCATGTTTAGATCTTAACTCAACTATTAAATCTACAGGATTATATCCTGCATTCTCAACTAAAGTTTTAGGAATTATTTCTAAAGCATTAGCATATATTTCGATAGCTAATTGCTCTCTTCCTCCAATTGATCTAGCATAGGCTCTAAGTCGCTTTGCGAGTTCTATTTCAGAGGCACCACCACCAGGTAAAATATATGGTAATTCAAATGCTGCCTTGACCACTGATAATGCATCATGTAACATTCTTTCTGCTTCATCCAGAACATGTTCAATCCCCGCCCTAACGAGTATACTTACTGCTTTTGGATCAGCACACTCTGAGATAAAAATCATGTTATCATCCCCAATTTTCTTTTCTTCTACTTTTCCAGCCTTCCCTAAATCGTTTTCATTGATTTCAAAAATATTATTTATAATTTTTGCACCAGTAGCTCTCGCTAGTTTCTCCATATCTGATTTTTTAGCTCTCCTTACTGTCAAAATATTTTCTTTTGCAAGAAAATTTTGGGCTTTATCATCGATACCTTTCTGGCAAATTACAACATTAGCACCAATTTCTCTTAGTTTCATAACGCGATTCTTTAGCATATTTGCTTCTTCTTCAAGAAATTTATTTATTTGATCGGGTGTTTGAACTCGAATTTCAGCATCAAATTCAGTCTTTTCAACTTCTAATGAGGAGTCGATTAAAGCAACTTTAGCATTTTTAACTAATTTTGGCATCATTGGATGAACAACTTCTTTATCAACAATGATTCCATCAATGATATTTGTATCTAAAAGGCTTTTTCCTTCTTTTTTAATTATTTGAATTTGATCTAAATCAACCATAATATTTTGCCCACGCACTTCTTTGATTTGAGTTACAGCTTTAACGGCAATATCTGCAAAATGGTTTTTTACACCTGCTATTAATTTGCTATTCATAGATGTTTCTGCAACTTTCATTAAAGTGTCTCTATCATTAATATCAATCTCAGTGGCTAAATCTTGTAGGATCTCTTTACTCTTTAGTAAAGCTTTTCTATATCCTCTAAAAATTATCGTAGGATGTACTGATTGCTCCATTAATTCCTCTGCTAGATTTAAAAGTTCTCCTGAAATAATAACACTTGTAGTAGTTCCATCTCCAACTTTATCATCTTGGGTTTTAGCTACTTCTACTATCATTTTTGCAGCAGGATGTTCAACATCAATAGTATCTAAAATTGTTGCTCCATCATTTGTTATTGTAACATCTCCTAATGAGTCAACGAGCATTTTATCCATTCCTTTTGGGCCTAATGTAGTTCTTACTGCTTCAGCTACAGCTTTTGCTGCAGCAATGTTATTTTTTTGAGCATCTTTTCCTCGTTTTCTTTCAGTTCCTTCTTTTAAGATAAGTATTGGAACACCAGATAATTGTGCCATTCTTTTTTCAACTTTTTCTATTATAATTTTTAAATTTTATTTATATAGATCTCTAAGTCATAAAATTAAAAAAGTTTACGAAAAATAATTAAAAGCTTGATTTTTAGGTTTTTTAAAATTTATTGATGTTTTTAAAATTATAGACGAATAAAGAGATAAACAAGATAACATGTTATTAAATTTATTATTCTTTTATTCATGTATTATTTCTTTAATTACAAATATTCTTTTCTATAGATACCGAATGAAAAAGTATTATTTTAATAGTATTAAAATCTTAATTCTCGTAATATTATTGGCGACATTAGGAGTTCTTATTCTCAATATACCCTTTTTTATTTTTAGTAATTCTATTCTTTTTATAGAAAGAAAGATTGGTTTCTTTATTCCTACTATTTTATTTAATATAGCTAATGGTTTATATACAGCTTCAGTTATTTTATTTTTATTACCTTTCTTGCAAGGCGATAAAAATATAATAGACCTTGAGATTCCATATAAAGCGAGAAATAGGAATGAGAATATCCCTATTGGAAGAATCTTAAAAGGAAATGCTAAGAGAAAGAAATTTTATTTATCAATTGAGGACATTGAGAAACATATGTTTATATGTGGAGCAACAGGTACAGGAAAAACTAACTTTTTACAAAACTTTTTAATCAATTTTACTAAAAACTATAAAATTCCTTTTATGTTAGTTGAGTTTAAAGGGGAATATCATTTCTTACAGAAAAAGGTTGAAAATTTATTAATTATTAGACCTGGAGAAAATTTCTCAATTAATATATTTAACCCTGAAGGAGCTATTCCAGAGATCCATGCAGAGAGGCTGTTTGACATTTTAAAGAGCGGAAAGTTTTTAGATGATAATGCGGAATTTTCTCCACAAATGGAAAAAGTTTTAGTTGAGATTTTAACAAAAGTTTGTGAAATGGATAAATTTCAAAGTTGGGAAGGATTTTATAAGTGCTGTAATGATTATGCTAAAAATAAAAAAAATGAAATTCCTATGTTGAGTCAAACGCTTATTAGTATTACTAATAGAATTAGAAGATTTTCCTTAGGCTCGTTAAAGGCAATATTTGATAAGAATAATAACCTTAAGATGCGAGAATTATTTAAAAAGAATGTTTTATTTGATCTAAGTTCCATAATTCGTTTAGGGGGTGAAAAAGAAGATGCTTTATTCTTTTTGAATATGATTTTAAAATATTTATGGGATAAGAATCTTTCACGAGGAGCATTTAAATTTCGTGGAATGAAGCATATAACAATTATCGAAGATACTCAATACTTTGCTCCAAAAGAGCTTACAAAACAAAATAAATTAACTACTTATTTAGAGGATATAGCTTTACTCCAAAGAGGTACTGGTGAATGCTTGATTTCATTAGCTACTCATCCTGATATTAGTGAAGAAATATTAGCCAACTGTGGAATTTTGGTATGTTTTAAAACACATATGGAAAAGAAATTTTTATGTAAATTATTAAATCTCAATACTGAAAATGAGGAATATTTATCCATTTTAGAACAAGGTCAATGTCTTCTAAGAGTTAATTCAATAAAGAGACCTTTTTTGCTTAATGTTCCTTTGATAAAGAGAGAATGGCTTGATTCAAAAGAAATCAATAACTTTAATGAAATCAGTATGAAACATAAAGTTAAAAATATTAAAACCAACAATCTTAATTTGAAAAATGATTGTAAAAATTCAAAAAGAACTCAAGAAACACAAAAAAAGAACGATGTAGTTACGAATTCTAATAATGACTATAAAAATTTCAAAGATATTGGGGAATTTGAAACAAATGGAAATGATATTAAAAAATTAAAACATTATATAAATTCATTGTATATTGACCAAGAAAAGAAAAAGGAATAATTTTATAATATCAAGATTCAATATACATATGACACTAATATTAGGAATTATTGGAAAACCTAGTAGTGGAAAAACTACCTTCTTAAATGCTACTTGTTTGACACATGCTAAAGTTAGTGAAATACCTTTTACTACTATTGAACCAAACAAAGGAGTTGCTTATATTAAAAGTAAATGTGTATGTAAAGAATTAGATGTTAAAGATAATCCAAAGAATTCAATTTGTATTAATGGTGATAGATTTATACCAATTAATTTAATAGATGTAGCTGGGTTAGTACCTGATGCCCATAAAGGGAAGGGTTTAGGAAATAAATTTTTAAACGACTTAATCAGAGCAGATGTTCTTTTACATATAGTAGATATAACAGGATCCCTTGATAAGTCGGGAAAGTTAGTTTCTATGGGTGAAAATGACCCTTATGAGGACATTTTGTTTTTAGAAAATGAAATAAATTTATGGTTTAAAGAGATTCTTGAAAGAGAAGATTGGACACGTTTCACCAAAGGAATTCTTGCAGAAAAAAAAAAACTTATTGAAGCGCTTTATGAAAGACTTTCAGGAGTTAAGGTGGAAAAACAAGAGATTATATTATCATTAAAGAGTTCAAATTTAGAAAATAAAAATCCTTCGACATGGACTGATCAAGAAATTTTAGATTTTATTAAAGCATTGAGGAGAATATCAAAACCAATTTTAATTGTAGCAAATAAAATTGATAAAGAAATTGGCGAGGAAAATTTCAAAAAGTTAAAAATTAAATATGAAGATCCTATAATCCCTTGTAGTGCATTAGCTGAGCACTTTTTAAGAAAGTATCATGAAGAAAAAGTAATTAGCTATATTCCAGGCTCAAATAATTTTAAAATTCTTGATAAGGGAAAATTAGATTCAAATGAATTAGAAATGTTAGAAAAGATAAAAGATAAAATATTAAATAAATATGATGGGACAGGCGTTCAAAGAGTTTTAGATTACGCCTCATTTAAAATAGCTAATCAAATCTGTATTTACCCAGTTTCAGACATTAATGCATTTTCAGATAATAAGGGAAATGTTTTACCAGATGCATTTCTAGTAAAAAAAGGAACATTATTGAGAGACTTTGTTAGAGATAAAATCCATAGCGAATTGGCTGAGAATTTTATGTTTGGTATAGATGCTAAAACAAAAAAAAGACTGGGAGAAAATTATGAATTAAACGATAGAGATATTATAAAGATTGTAACATCAAAAAGTAAGTAATAAAGTTCAATCTTGTTTTGAAGTTAAGAGGATATAAAGAAGAATTATAACTAATAAAATAATCCCGAAAAAAACAAGTAGGAAATTATACATTTCAACGTCTTCAGTATTAATTTGAAATAAAAATAATACAATACTTAATAAAATTTCATAAAACTTCATACTTATATTGTAGTATTAATTAAATAATTAAAAAATTTCTTATTTTTAACATTGAAAAAGATTTAAATTTTAAATAGCTGGATTTTTTTTCTAAGCAACGACGTACCAAAAAAGTTGCAAATAGCGCTCTTTATTGATAAGAGTGTTTTAAATAGTTCATTAACAAAAAAAACATACTATATCTTTTAAAAAAATATTATATCCTTTTATATTAATAAAAATTGAGCTCATCTTCAACTTAATTTGAGGAATATGGACCTGACGGGAATTGAACCCGTGACCTCTTGAATGCAAGTCAAGCGATAAAGGTTGGTAGGACGCTAAACTCA
>JBHLLG010000023.1:0-42427 GCA_048885925.1 Candidatus Hermodarchaeota archaeon | reverse complement strand
ACTCCCTTACCAATGAATTCTTTTTTTGTAGCCCAATTATCTAAATAACCAATATATTGTCCAAGAGTATTTTTTACCGCTTCAATCATTCCCATGCTAACAACTTCTCCAGTTGGTTTTAATTCTGCAATTAAAGTTATCCTTTTAAGGTTAGGTTTAAATTGGCGTAGACCACTAGACTCTCTCCATTGGTTTTCATTAAATCCAATATCAAACATTTCATTTAGTTCTTTTAGAATTTCTAATGTTGCTTGATAATCAGAAGTGCGATAATTCCTAATAATTATATTTTCTTCTTGATGTTCTTCATCTGACATTTTCATTTTCATTTTCAACTTGTTATTTTATTTATTGTTTTTAAATCAATCCTGTGGGTTAATAGTTTTTTATCTTCTCCCTTATTATCTTGTTCTTTAATAGTAACTAAATATTCATTAATATGAGGAACCACTGGGGAAACAAATAAAAGTTCCTCTTGAGGAAACCAAAAATCAACCCGTTGATTCATTATTTCTTGTTCAAAATATTCTTTCACATGAGTAATTGTTATTGAAATATGTGTCAATTCTTTATTAGTATTGTTTTTTGCTATAATTTCAATTTCTTGGCTGTTTTCAATGAAATTTATTTTATTAATTGAAATTGGAAGCTTTGAAACAATCTCCTCAGTTGATTTCTTTACAAAATCAAAGAGTTCTATATCTTCAAAATTGTTTGTTCCTCTTAAACTACTTGATGGAGAAAATTCGAACCCTTTCAATGCAAAATATGAAATAGCTTTTTGAGTTTTAAGAGATGATGATTCTGATTTTTTCTCTATAGCTGTTGAAAAATAATTTCTAACTGTATTATCAATTAGCTCACGCATAAATACCTTAATTTTTGTTCCCTTTGAGATTCGTTCTTGAATTTTTGGAGTTTTAATTACATTATCCGCGACAATTTCACTTTCTATTACTTCAGTAAATTGATCTTCAAATTTATCTCTTAATTGATTTACTAATTTTTTAATGAGCTCATCGCCAAATATTTCTAGTTCTACGGGGAGTGAAACTATAATTACTATCGTTTCTGGGGTTTTTTCTTCAAGTCCAGCTCTTCTTTTTTCCCTTTTTGATATAGTTTTAAATTTCTTACCGAAAAAGGTATAACCCTTGTATTCTAAATCAATATGATCAAGTTCTTCCGTTTCTAAAAACCAAACAGGATGATAATTTATTGGTCGCATATATTTTTTATTACTTCTGAGTCTATCATCAGGATACATTAAAAGCGGAATTTGTCCTTTCTTTTCGTCAAAATACAAAATATATACAAGGCACAAGTCTTCATTAGGATTTTTTTCTACTGAACCATTAAAGGTATTTGACACCGCAACCAATCTGAGAATTTTTCAAAAGAAAATAATTACAATTAATTCAAAAAAAAAAATTCTTCTTATTCTAAAAATTTAACTAAAAAAAAAGTAAATTTTGAGCAGAATGCAATTAAATGAATTTGAATTTTAAGTTCTTTCTAATTCTTTCCTTCTCTCTGATAATATGATTCTGGTCTTTTCAGATTCTTTTGGATAATAAAAGTAGGGTATTAACCAAAATAAAGCCCCAATTAACCATATAAATAATACCGAAAAAATGGTAATTGGTAACCATGATATATTTCTCTCAATTAAGGATGACAACAATAAATTACCAATAATGCCCCCTATATTTACCATTAAACCATTCATAGCATTAGCAGTGCTTCTTAATTCAGGAACAGATAGTTCTGAATATATTGCGAATTGATTTCCTATGGGGAAACTTGTAAACATGTAACCCAGAAAACCAGTTAAAATGAAAAATGTATATGAAAAGATAACTTGTATTAAATTTGCTGTAAAAAATGGAGTTAAATAGAAAATGAGTGTTAAAATAACTCCAATAGTAATACCAACAATCGATATAATTACACGTCCTTTCATTTTACCCTTATTTAAATACAAATCTCCAAATTTCCCTCCCAAAATGGTGCCTGGAAGTGCTCCCGCGCCTGCGAGTAAGTATATAGTAGTAGCTGTTAATTCAGCATTTATTCCATCAATTTTAGAGGTGAGATAAAAAATTGCCCATGTACCAAGAGTTGAGGTGGCAATTCCGGAAAATAATACATAAATTAAAATTGATCCAATCGATTTCCTTCGAAATAATTCAACAAGATTCTTAAAAGTTATTTTATAATTATAATTAATCTCTCCCTTAAAATCTTCGAATTCGGGTTCAGCACGACCACGTTCGGGTTCAATTCCTTCAAAAATATAATTAAAAAGTGTTAAAATTCCTAAAATAAAACCTAGCATATAAGCTAATCTCCATCCTAAAGGCCCAGCTGTATAACTTCCCATAAATCCACCAATAATTATCCCCATACCACTGCCTAAAATTAAAGCAAAATTCATAACTCCAAATTTTTTTCCGCGATCTTTTGGAGGAAAAAAGTCTCCAATCATCGAAAAACCAATAGGTAAAAAAGCGCCTGTACCAATCGCACTTATTATAAGAAAAATTAAATAATAATAATAGTCTAAGGATAAGGCTGCTAAACCATATCCAAAAATCCATAACAAATTTGAAATAACAAAAATCTTTTTCTTTGAATGTTTTTCTGCAATTTTGTCAGTAAAATAACCGAAAAATAATATACTAATTATTCCAACGATTAAAGTGAAAGCGACGATTAATCCAACTCCAAATTTTGTTGTCTTCGGAAGGTATAATAATAAATTATCAATATTTACAGGCATTATCCCTATAAAAAAATATATCATAAAATAGAGAAAAAAAAGTGAACGAAAAGTCTTCTTTCTTTTTTCCTGATATAGTGTTTCCATAACTCAAATCAAACCTTTATTTCGTATTGAATGAATTCTTTTTGGATTTTGGAATAATAATAATTGAATTTTATTTTATAATAATATTTTTATCAAATAAAATGTAAAATTTCTATTTACATATAGAAAAAGGTATAAAATTAGTAATTTTCTACTTTAGTGAATTTCCCTATATCTTTTTTGAGAGAATTCAGTACTTTTTCTTCTAATTCTTCTGGAATGTGCCTAAAAGAAAATTTTTCTAATTCTGGTAAGAGATTTTGAATTTTTAATCGAGTCATATAATCTAATTGATCACATAAAGCAAATAATTGAAAATGAGCTGAATTTTCTATTAATACAGCCCCTCTACTTACTGTAAAATAATTAATTTGTTGTTGAATAATATTATTTCTTATATTATTCCAGAGATCATGAAATCCAAGGATATAGTTAATATCTTTCCAAGAACCACTCTTTTCATTTTGTAAAATTAATTCCCAAGCAGAGTCATGTGTCCCTATAAACATTGTATAAATATTACTTTCTTTTTTTGATTTTAATTCCTCAGATTTCCTAAAAGTTAATCGATTAAACATCCTACGTAAAATTGAATTAGCTGATTTTTCAATAATCCCTGTATCTAATTGTTCTAGGTTTTCGTTTATTTCTTTTTCGAGATTTGATAAGTTATATTCACGCGCAGTTTTTAATGCTTCTTCAAAATAAACTTTTGCTTGTTCTGGTAATTTACTTTCCGCGGCTAATAATCCTTTAAGCATAACTAATCTGCAAAGATCTAGATAACTCTGATTTTCTAGAGCAATCGTTTTAGCTAAATCTAAATGATTATAAGAGTGATTTAGATGTTCTAGTTTTTTAGTATCTTGAAAATATTTAAAGTATGCTTCAGCAAGCCGAATTTCAATATCACTGGCATTTTCAACGGATTGATTTTTAAACATGATCTCTCTTTCTTTATTCAAATTATTAATTAATTTTATCCAATTATGATGTAATTCTCCATCTATCGCTTCAAGATCATGCATAAAAATATGACCTACTGGCGAATCCATAAAATCTTTATCTGCTGGAAGATTATTTCTTACAAGAGTTAACAGTCCATGCGAATGTGTTTTCCCCGCAGTTCTTTTAAGGGTTGAAAGCACATCAATTTTATAATAGGTAGGTATCTCTTTTTCTAAAAGAAGAGTCTGACATACCTTTCTTGATTCATCATAGTGTTCAGCAATAAAAAGCGTTTCAGCATAGATACTCATAATAGAAATTTTTAAGAAAAATTCGGCTTGAACTATAGGTAAAGTAAGAACATTTTGCTGGCGTTTTAAGGCCTCATCATATAATCCTTGCTTAGATTCAATAACTGACATATTAGTAGAAATAACTACTTTAGTTCGTTCATCACCCATATCTTCACTAACTTTTAAAACAATTTCGAAGATATTTAGCGCCTTTTCTAAATCTCCACTAGACTGAATAACGGCAGCATAAAAGTTTCCTGCTACGCTTATTATTTCTCGGTTCTCTGTAATTTGTCCAAAATTAAATACAGGTTCAATTAAATTGATCGCGTCGCTAATTCTTTGAAGGAAATATAACCTAAAGCCGTAATAACCTTGCAATAACATCATTCCTGATTTCATTTCTATAGAAGTTTGATTGCCCCATTTTTTCTTGCATTCACTGTATAATAGTTCAAGATCTTCATAGGCACTTAAACGAAGAAAGACCTCTGCTTTAGCAATTGCAGCTTCTAATTGAATCAAAATAGGAGATGAACCCATATCAACTTTCTTTGCTTGTTCTAGTAAATCTGGTGAGGGCTTAAACCTTGCAAGGAGACGTAAATATAATAAATAACTCCAAGAATCGGGTTCATATTTATAATCTATGATGTCTTTTCCTTTACCAATTATAAAACCCCATTTAACGCCTAAGAATTTGAAAAATTGACTATGAGGATTGCTATTTTTCAATTCTATTAGTGTATCATACCATTCAATTACAGTTTTTTTAAATGGTTCACACTTAGCGGTTAGTATTTTTTTTTCTTCAGAATTTGCTAAAGCTAAATATGGACGAAGTTCTGTTGGTATATCATGCTGAAGATCATTCCATAAATCAGGAGTTCCTTCTAAACTTTCTTTTTCTTCATAATAATCTTTATGAGCTCTATAAGCTCCTTGTTCGTCAATTACAATCACATTAATATGTGATTTGCCTGAATCGGCTTGATGTCCTATTCGGATAGTAAATAACTTTCCAATCATTAGATTACCGGATTCAGATTTATTGATATAAGTTTTAGGATTATTAGGATCGAATTTAATCTTCTTATCACAAATTTTACAGTTAACTTCAGTCAAGATTTCACCTCCTCTCATTATAATTTTTTAGATGAGAGTTAAATTTAAAGATATGACTCCCTTAATCACTTACACTAAGGAGTTTTTTGCCCATACTAGCAATCTCATTTAATAAGCTATCAATACCTATTCCATCTAATGAACATGTCTCTACATAAGTTTGAAAGTATTTATTACTCCCCACCAAAGAATGGATTAACTCATGTGATACATTTCTTTCTAGATCTATTTTATTCCCTACTAAAATAAATCCTTTAGAACCATTCTTACTTTTTGCATCTAGATCCATCAATTGTATCCAATTATTAAGATTTTCAAATGATTCATATCTATCTACCGAGAAGACAAAAATATAAATATCTATAGAACTTATAACTTGGTCTTGTAACAGGTCTAAAGGATGACCTCCAGGAATTCTTTGCCCAGCTAAATCATAACATTGAAATCGCAAATCTCCATAAGTCCAAGTTTCGATCTCCATAAAAGGAGTACGAGTAATTTTTTTATCATCTAAAGGGGAATTAAGAGAAGTATTTTTGGTTTGATTAGAAGTCCTTCGGAGCATTGCTTGGACCAACGTCGTCTTTCCGACAGCTCCATCCCCTACAATTGTCATACGTACTAATTGTTTTGTTTTTTTTAATCGAGACAAGAAATTGAACAGTTTCACCCAAAATACACCGTTTATAAAATTTAATTAATTAAAAAAATATTCTTATAAAGTTATCCCTAATTAAGGAAGCAATTATGGATCTATTAATCAACTTAAAAATAAAAGTTAATTCTTTTGACATTTTTTTCGTGTTATGGTTATATACAAAAGATTTATCTCTCATTTCGTATGACAAAAACGACATTAATTTAAACAGAGAAAAAATCTTCTTTTTTTTAATTAATATCAATAGAAATCCTAGAACAATTACCCAGAAATATACGAATTCCTTCATAAAGTTGATGAATATATTGATAACTGAAATATAGGTTATCCAGTTTAGTTTTAAAACCAATATAATATGGATATATGTATATGAAATTATATAACCATTTAATAAAAGGGAGTAATAGATTTTTCTATTCTTTTTTTCAGATTAAAGAGTTATTTATTTGAATATATGTCTAAAATCTAAAAAAAGATTAAATTCATCCTTATCTTTATCGAATTTTTGCTTGGAATTATGAATCAAAGCCTTAAGATTATTATCACTTAACTTTTCTATAAAAATTTCATTTATTTTTGACCAATGAGGCATTCCATCTAAAAAAATATTCCATAGAGATTTAGGGTTATTTTTAGATCTTGATTCTATTTCCTTTAAAAGCAAGGTCCAGAACAAAATTAATTTGTATGATACACCAGCATTAATTTTTAATCCCATACGTTGAAAACTCCCAAATGCTAGTATCATCAAAAATGCTAAGGAATATCTCAATTGTACTTTATAAGAATGGATCAAATACTGGTTCCTTATTGAATCCCAGTTAAGTTCATTAAGTAATCGATTATTAGTTTCCTTTATACTGTCTTTTATTTTATTATAATAAAATTCTTTGGTTAAATGTGGTTGTGTTTCAACAAATTGGAATATTCTAAGGGCACCAGCAAGCCTCCAATCTAACCATTCTTGTGAAAATTCTTTTGCTTTTTTTAAGATTAACTCTTTGTTTGGCCAAATTTTTAAAATAATTTTCAAATTAAAACTAATTTCATTGTAAAACTTAATATAATGGTCAAATATTTTAGTATAATAATAACCAAGAATATCAATATAAGTAAAAGTTTCTAATAAATCAATAAATCTATCTATGGCATTTTCCATTGAGATCATCCTAATAAATTCTGGATCATTCAATAAAGAATAAATCCCATAAAAGGTAGATTCACCAGTATATATAGTAGCAATTAATAAGTGATACTGAATTAAATTGGTGATAAGTAATTTGTCTACACTTGAAAGCTCAAATGGTTCAAGCAATCTAAAATTTGAAATAAGTTGATAGCTATGATAAGGATGTTTTTTATTATCAAGGTATCTACCAATATCATGATACATTAAAATTATTGGAATGATTAATTCGTTTTGAGTGTCTTGATTTATAACTTTCTCTTGGATTTTAATTATTGATTCTTTTGAAAGAGTTTCATGATAGAATTCTCCAGTTTTTATTAAAAAGAATATCTTATATGATCTAAATATATGTCTTATTGTTCTTTGAAGTTCATCTCTATTTTTCTCTTTAGCATCTTGAAAAATTCTCTCTAAGTTTGGAAATATAGATTTAAGATTGAAAAATTCATCAGAAAGATCAATTTCTTCTACTGAATCAATCCAAGAAAGTTCTATGTTTTTGAATAATTTATTTAATTGTTCTAGCATAACTCATACAATTTTTTTTCTAATAGTTGAAAAAAAGGTTCTAAATCAATATTACCCCCACTTAAAATTACTCCAATCCTATTATTCTCTGCTGAAAGTTTTTTTGATAATATAGCTGCTAATGGCACTGCTCCAGAAGGTTCAACAATTATTTTCATTCGTTCCCATAAAAACCTCATTGCTTCAATTATTTCCATTTCTGATACAGTTATGATTTGATCTACTAATTTGCGAATAATATTAAAAGTTCTTTCAGAAAGAGAAGTACGTAAACCATCAGCAATGGTATTTGGATAAGTACTTGGTATAATATAACCTGCTTTAATAGATTTCAAAGCATCATCAGCTATAGAAGGTTCTACTCCAATAACTTGTGCAGTCTTACACAATTTTTTAGTAACAATAGCAGTCCCACTCAATAATCCACCACCTCCAAGTGGAGTAATCATGATATCAAATTTACCGACTTCTTGAATAAATTCATAAGATACCGTTCCCGCACCATTAATTATATTATCATTATCATAGGGATGAATTAGAATTAGTTTATTTTTTTCAATTAATTCATTGGTAGTTTGAACTCTAGATTCTAAATTATTATCACAAAATACTATTTTAGCACCATAACCTTTAGTTGCATTGATTTTACTTATAGGGGCTCCTTTGGGCATTACTATTGTTGCTTGAATCCCTAATAAAGATGCTGCTAGAGCTACAGCTTGAGCATGATTACCACTTGAGTGAGTAATTACACCTCGTTTCTTTTCTTCTTCGGAAAGCAAATTTATTGTATTATAAGCACCTCGAAACTTAAAAGCACCAATTCTTTGAAAGTTTTCACATTTAAAGTAAATTTCTGCTTTTAGTAGCAAATTAAGGGTCCTTGAAGTCATAACTGGGGTTTTATTAACAACCTCTCTAAGTCTTCTAAATGCTTCTTCTACTCCTTTAAATGACAATTATATTTAACCTTTTCAATGCTCAATTATGAGTTTAAAATTTTCTTAAAAATAAAAGTATTTATATCTTTCATTTTGAATCATATAGACATATAAAAAAAGACAAATTGAAGTAGGAATTGTCTTATATCTCTACTAAAATCTTAATGAAATCCCTACCACTAGGTTCAAGAAATCTTTCAAAATTTTTCTGTAAATCTTTTAAAGGAACTACTTTTGAAATAAATGTTTTAGTATCTACTTTATTTTTAGCAAACAAATCTATAGCTGCTAAAATATCTTCACGATCATGTCCTAAACACGCTTTTAGACAAATTTCTTTGTTTATAAGGTCAAATGGAAGTAATTCTATTTTACCTTTTTGTACGCCCTCCAATAGTATAGTTCCTCCTCTTTGAATTAAATCGATTGCTAACTTTAAAGTTTCTTGGCTTCCTACACAATCAAAAATAAATGAAGGATGGCCATATTCTTTCATAAATTTTTTTATTTTTGTTTTGTTTGGAGGAAAGGCATTTGAAGCACCAAATTCTATTGCTTTTTCCCTTAAAAATTCATGGGGTTCTACCAAAACTACATACTCCAGTTTTTTTTCGCTGACTAAAGTAACTAGAAAAGCTAGACCGATACTTCCACCCCCAATTATTATAATTTTCTGATTATTTTCGATATTCAACCATTTTAAAGCTCTCATAATATTAGCAAAGGTTTCAATCATAACAGCTTCTTTAGTTGAAATCGATTTAGGTGGAAAAAATATGTTATTTTTACTTACCTTTACATATTCAGCAAATCCTCCATCTTCAAATATACCTAATCCTTTTAATTGTCCCGTAATATGCATTGAAACATTCATGGCAATTACCTTATCTCCAATATTCATGTCAGTAATATCCTTACCGATTTCAATTATTTCTCCAGATATCTCATGTCCCATTATTAATGGAACTTGATAAATCTGATATTTAAAATTACTTATATCACTTCCACAAATTCCACAGTAATGAACCTTAATTAATAGTTCATCTGGACCATGAACAGGTTTAGGATAATCTTCTTTATAAACAATTTTTTTAATATCTTCAAATACAGCAGCTCTAATAGAATCTTCATCTCAAAAAATTATATATGTGTTTATTAATAAAAATAAAATAAAAAAAGTAATTAAATCCCTAAAAATGTACTCATACTTTTAATGATGCTATCTATTTCAGCATCAAATGCTTTAACTTGATTGAAAAATATATTATTCACTTGTATTAATTGTTTTACTACATAATCAGGAGATTGAATAATCTGCTTTGCTAGATTAATAGCCTCATTCAAAGCTTCTCCTTTAACAGTTAATTTGTTTATAATATTTAATCGATATGCTTCTTCCGCAGTAAGAAAAGTATCCTTAGTTCCTGTATTCAATGTAATTTCTAATGCTTTTCCACGTCCTACAAGTGTCATATAGGGAAAAAATAAAGGACATGCACCAAACCTTATCTCGGGATGACCAAAAAGTGAGCCCTTTGAAGCAATCCGAAGATGGCAAATAACTGCTAGGTCAAAAGCACCTGCAAGAGCATATCCATTCACGGCAGCAATTAATAATTTAGGAAAATCGAAAATTGTTTGATGAAAAAGATGGTTGGAATCGATAAATTGTTGATAATCTCCTTTTCCTTGTACTATTGCTTGGACTTCATCCCTATCAAACCCTGCAGAAAAAAAATCTTCTCCACCATAAAAAATTACAGCTTTAATTCTTTGTTCTTCTTTAAGAGAGTTTAAAGCATCAATTAGCTCTGTTCTCATGGCCTCACTTAAAGCATTTTTCTTTTCAGGGCGATTAAACCTAATTATAGAGACTTTACCTTTTCTTTCAACTTTAATAAAGTGATATTCTTTTTCCATATTTATCTTCTCGAAAAAATTTATTTTGAATTAATTAAACATTAGGTAAGCACCTTTAAATTTCTTTTATTCTACCTAGAAGAGGTGGCAACTCTTTTTTTTTATAATTTCATATGAAAAATAAGAAAATTCTTATAAAATTTTAAGAAAAAGAAGAAAAGGAAGAATATTTCAATCTAATAATATAAAAGAGGAGGAAAGATTAAACTTTTAAATTAATCGGTTGCGAAATCCAATAAATGATTGAATTAAATTCCTTTTGATCAAATTAGCAATCATTCTTTAAATATCTAAATGCAATTTTTGCATTTTATTTTATATAAGTTTAAAATTTTAATATCTTAGGCTTTATTATATGAATAGAAGAAGATGAATCTAACAGAAGAACAGATTAAAAGATATTCTCGTCAAATTGTCCTTAAGGAGGTTGGTGGCATAGGCCAAAAAAAATTATTAAATTCAAAAATAACGCTAATTGGTCTAGGAGCTCTTGGATCACCATCTGCTTATTATCTAGTGGGTGCTGGAATTGGTACTCTAAGAATTGTTGATTATGATTTAGTTGATCCATCGAATTTACATAGGCAGATTCTCCATTACACAAAAGATATTAACAAGAAAAAAACGGAGAGTGCCATTGAAAAGCTTAATCTATTAAACCCAGATTGCCATATCGAAGCTATTTTCGATAAAATCACGCCTAAAAACGCCAAAGAAATTATTAGAGACTCTGATTTCGTTATAGAAGGATCAGACAATTTCCCTACCAAAATGCTAATTAATGATGTATGTGTTAATTTAAAGATCCCATTTACTATAGCAGGAGTGTTAAGATTCCATGGTCAAATAATGACTACAGTTCCAGATGCAAAAACTGCTTGTTATAGATGTCTTTTTGGTGACATAACAAACACTCCTACTGGAATGTCTTGTTCTGAAGCAGGAGTTATAGGATTAATTCCAGGAATTCTTGGTTGTATAGAAGCAAATGAGGCAATTAAAAGCATTTTAAATGTAGGAGATTTAATAACAAATAAGATTTTATATGTAGATCTTCTACGCAATGCCTTTAATTTTATTGATATTTATAGAGATGAAAATTGTATCGCATGTGGGATTAATGCTGAAGATTTGGTTAAAACTTATGATTATAGGATTGAGGATGTATGTCAATAGAAAACTCAAAAATTTATAATGAATTGAAAATAAAAAGAATTGATATAAAAGGCCAAATGTGCCCTATGACTTTTGTCTATACTAAGCTAGCTCTTGAAGAATTAAGTAAGGGGGATATATTAGAAGTTGAATTAGACTTCCTTCATGCTATTAAAAATATTCCTGAAAATTGTAAGCGTCAAAATTTGGCAGATCTATTAGAAGTAAAAGAGATTAATCCAGATAGAGATATTTGGTTGTTAAAACTAAAGAAACTTTGAATTTTCCAATCCAAAATGAATTATCAATTAAACCTTAAATATTAGTAGAATAAAATCGAAAGAATTCAGTTTTTTAAATAAACATAAAAGTTGTATTTACGTATTATATCTCATTATTTTTTTAAATTTACAATATTTACAGTTAGCATCACAACCATCTTCTAAGATTGGTTTAAGAATTTCTGAATCAGCATTAATAGGTAGAATAAGATCCTTAGTAATATCAGTTATTATGTCCATAGATACTTCTAGAATTTGAGGATTATTTCTAAAATGGTGATTCACAATTCTTTCAATTTTTTTAATTTTTGTATTAACTAATAAAATAGTAATATTATTTTTTCCAACGATCCTAAAAGCGTTGAGCATGAAGGGGCAGTACTCAACCATTTCCATTATTTCATTTGGATTTTTTGTATTTAAGTTTACTAAAGCTAAATGAATATTAAGTTTTTTAAAATTGAATCCCGCTTGAATCTGTAGGATGCCTTTGCGCTTAAGTTTCTTCAATCTAGCTCCTACAGTTGGTTGACTTCGATTGACAATTTCCGCAATTTGGGTATGAGTTAAGTTTGGATCTTCCTTTAACAATGAAATTAATTTCAAGTCAATTTCATCTAAATTTAAATTATTATCGGTCATTTTTACTATCTCTTATTTTTTTTCATTTTATCCAAAAAAATCCCTAAAATCAAAAGGATTTCAAATTAATATTGATATTAGGATTCAAATAGATCAGTCGATAAATATCTTTCACCAGTATCCGGTAAAATTATCACAATATTTTGTCCTTTCTTAAATTTCTTAGCAACAACATTGATTCCTGCCCATGTTGCTGCTCCCGCAGAAACACCAACCAATATACCCTCAAGTTTAGCCAATTTTCTTGCGGTTTCTACTGCATCTTCATATTTAACTTGAATTATTTCATCATAAATGTTTGTGTTTAATACATCTGGCACAAAGCCAGCTCCTATACCTTGTATTTTATGTGGACCTGAACTTCCACCTGATAAAACTGCAGATTGAATTGGTTCTACAGCATATATCTTCACATGCTCTCCTACTTTCTTTTTAAGAATTTCTCCAACACCTGTTATAGTACCTCCAGTTCCAACTCCTGCAACAAAACCATCAATTTTATTATCTAAATCATTTATAATTTCTTCCGCAGTTGTTTTGCGATGAACTTCCGGATTAGCTTGATTCTTGAATTGTTGAGGAATGAATACTTTATCGTTCTCCTTAGCTAATTCTTCCGCTTTTTCAATAGTTCCTCTCATACCTTTATCTGCGGGAGTTAAAATTAACTCCGCGCCGAACGCCTTCAATATTTTTCTTCTTTCAATTGACATACTCTCTGGCATTGTTAGAATTAATTTATAGCCTTTGGCAGCACACACTAATGCTAAACCAATGCCGGTATTTCCTGAAGTAGGTTCAACAATAATGGTATTTTTGTCTATAATTTTAGCTTTTTCAGCTGCTTCAATCATAGATATACAAATACGATCCTTAACACTTGCACCAGGATTGAAAGCTTCAATTTTTGCAAAGATATTAGGTTCAATATCTTCAGTAATTCTATTAAGCCTTACTAAAGGTGTGTTTCCAATGGTTTCAATAATATTGTTATAAATTCTTCCCAAATTTTTTCACCTCATATCCATATTTAGTTTTCTAAATTCCTCCTCCATTTAAACCAAAAAAAATTTCAATATCGTCTTCTTTACTCTCAGATTCAATATTCAATTGTTTTTCAAGAAATTCTATTCTTCGATTTATCGAAGAAAGAGTGATTACTAATGGATCAGGTAAATCTCCATGAGATAAATCTATTTTTTTTATTGTCTTTCCTTCTTGTGATATAATTTTTCCTGGGACGCCAACTACTACCGAATTGGAAGGGACATCGGTAATAACCACAGAGTTTGCTCCAATTTTTACATTATCTCCAATAGTTATAGGGCCTAATAATTTTGCTCCAGTACCCACAACAACATTGTTCCCTAAAGTTGGATGCCTTTTAACTGGATCTGTCATTGTTCCTCCTAAGGTAACTCCCTGATATATTGTAACATTATCACCAATCTTTGCTGTTTCTCCAATGACAACGCCCCCTCCATGATCAATAAAAAAATCTTTCCCAATTTCGGCACCAGGATGAATTTCTATTCCAGTAAGTTCCCTAGTAATTTCTGAAATATATCTTGGTACAAATGGCATTTTAATCTTCCAAAAAAAGTGAGCAATCCGATGCAATAAGATAGCTTTAACACCTGGATAACTTGTTAAAACTTCTAAGAGGGATTGAGCGGCGGGATCTTTATTAAAAGCAACACTAACATCAGATACAAAGAAATTTAAAATTTTTTGTAAATTAAAGTCTATCTCTTCATGATTTAACTTTGCTAAACTAAAATCTAACTTTAAAAGACATTCAGCACAAAAATTATAATGATTTCTCTCTTTATCTCCTAAAAGTTTACCGCAATTTAAACAATTTAAGAATTCTTTCATTATTTATTTTTTTCACAGATTTTTTATTAAATAGAAAAAAATTAATTGAAATAAAAAATTACCTGCAATTTTTTCATTAATTTTTAAAAGGGAATTTCCATTACCCTCCAGCGATAGCTGGTAGAAAAGAAAGTTCATCTCCATCTTTTATTATTGTATCAAAACCATCAAATTTACCAATACTTTTTCCATTTAACCCTAAAATGATATATTTATTTAATTTACCTTCCGAGGCAATAATAGTTTCTTTAAATTCTCTTCCAAGTTTAGAATTTAATTCATTTAACAAATCCTTTAATGTAATAACATGGTCAAGCTTAAAAGTGAATTCTTCTTTACCAAATTTATCTGCTAATAATGAAAGGAAGAAAACTTTTATATTTATCACAGGTAAAAATCGTACCTATTTTGATTTCAATTCTATTAAATATCTAATATTTCAATAAGTATATATCATTTATTTATAAGTATTATAAAAATTAAAGATTAATGCAATATCTGCTCTAAATTAGAAACAAAATAGTGATTTTAATTAGAAAAGATAAATTAACGATTGGGCACCTTTCAACTGCATATCACACTAGCTATATTTTAATGGAAAATGACGATTTAGCAAATGATTTAAAAGTAGATATAAATTGGATTCTATTTGGAACTGGACCCGCTATGGTTAAGGCATTTAAAGAAGAAAAACTAGATATCGGGTATATGGGACTACCTCCTGCCATTATCGGAATTGCTCAAAAAGTTCCAATCATATGCATAGCTGGAGGTCATGTTGAAGGAACAATTGTGGTTGCTAAAAGAGGATATAAAACACAAAAGCAATTAGATAATGATTTAAATAGGGTTTTTTCTCAGTTCAAAGGAAAAACAATAGGTGTTCCAAGTAAAGGTTCTATTCATGATGTCATATTAAATTATTATTTAAAAAGATTCAATTTATTAGAGGAAATTACGATTAAAAACTATGAACAAGCAGAATTTATTGCTATGGATATGAGAGATGGTTTTTTGGAAGCAGGTGTTGGGACTCCTGCTTTAGCTGTCTTTACATCAACAATTTTGGAGTCTCATTTAATCATTGAAGCAAAGGAATTATGGCCAAATAATCCGAGTTATGGAATATTTGTCCATAAAAAGTTTATTCAAAACAATATTGAATTAGTGTTGAAATTTCTGACTCACCATAAAAATGCGTCTTATTTACTAAGAGATTCACCATCTATAGCAGCAGAAAAAATATCAAAATCATTTGAAATAATTGATAAAAATTATGTGGAGGCGGTTTTAAAAATATCTCCAAAATATTGTATAGCCCTCTCGGAAGGTTATATACAAGCAACTATGAAATTCATAAAGACTCTTCATAATTTAGGATACATAAAAAAGAATTTAAAACAAGAAGATATTTTTGACCTTAATTTAGTCAATAAAGTACATCCAGAACCAGACCATTATTCATTTAAATAGCTTTTTTATTAATTTTATTATCAAACTATAGAGTTAGAAAAAAGGAAAAAAGGAAACAAATATATTCTCATATGATCAGGTAGGGAGAGAGTTAACTTATTGTAAATTTTTATTAAGGGTAGATCTCTTTAAATATTGAATAATTTAATTTCCTTTTAGTATATAATAGGTAAATTTTCACATATAAAATTAAATGCAATTTTTACATTTATTAAGAAAATAAATTCACATAATTTTATTAAAAAGAGATTATAAGTCCATTATGATTATTTAAAACTAAACTTTACATTTCTCAAGATATAATAAGATGAAAAGTATAGATTCAGAATTAACGATAGAAGAAAGAAAGATTCTAACATATCTGTTAGATCAGTATAAACAAAATCATCATTTTCCAGATATTGAAGAGACTAAGCGAACTCTAAGATTAAACTACGATAAAAAAATTGAAGAAAAAATGATGATACAATTTGTAAAAAGAGGATTTCCTCAAGTTGGGTTAACTCAAAATCAAGAAAAGGTTTTTAATTATATAATAGAACAATATTCAAAATATGATATAATCCATATTTTTATGGAAATTGAAAATGAATTATACATGTCAGTTCAAGATCTAAACGAAATTTTAGCTAAACTTGAAAGAATAGGATTAATTTATAGGGATAGAGTAGCCGATGACAAAATTATTCCGCGAATTTCTAAAATTGGATATGATCACAAAGTTATATTAAAAGATGGAAGAAGCCTCAAACCTATTGAAGCAGCATGTGTTATCGATGCTTTGGGTCTTCCTTTTACATACAATCAAGATGCTATGATTTTTTCAAAAGATCCTATTTCTAAACAAGAAATTAAGATAGAGATTAAAGATGAACAAATTGCTTACCAACAGCCTGAAAACCTAATTGCATATTTAGGTTCTCAATGTTCTACTACATTATTTTTTACTTCAAATGAAAGTCTCAAAGAATGGGAAAGATGTAATCCAGATCAAAAAGGTAGGGTTATAAATATAAATCAGGCATTAATTTTAGCTCGCAGGCTCTTTGAGAATAGGTTAGATATAGATTATGTTCAAAGTTGCGAAGTATCTATTGAGCAAGATCAAAAAAAAATTGAATGGTTAGAAATACCATCAGATGATAATCAAAATAAATGTTGCAAATGATAATTAATTGAAATGATAACAACAAAAGATCTCTGGGAAATTCAATATCAAAAATTCTTAAAAGCTATAGATGTTCCTGATGAGTTTTTAAACATTTTTAGAAGTGTTATTACCCTTGACGAGTTACAGGTTTTAAATTTCTTAACTGAAGATTTTTTGACTATTTCATTATTACGAGAAAGGTTGATTCTAAATAGATCAACTAAAGTACCATCTATCATTGCTAAACTGTTCAAGAAAGGATTTCTTAAAAAAAAAAAAGTTAATAATGATATTGTTTATAAGTGCAGAAGTTTTTATGAAATTGTAAGTAGGAACCTTCAGGAGCACCCTTATTTGATATTCAAACCCGTAGAATTAAATAGGCTTAGACATTACTATCTTAATACACGCATAGAAAAAACTGAAGGTGCTATCGCTGAAGGTAAGCTCAAATTCTCTTCTGAAGTAATTCCCATCAATAAGGCATTCACATTATCCCAATATATTCTACCTACAAATCAAGCTATACAAATTTTGGAACATGCTCGTATTATTTCACTTTCAAATTGTGGTTGTCGTGTAGCTTTCGAAAAATGTAGTAATCGAATTGAAACATGTTTAATTCTTAATGAGGAAGGGGAACATATAATTTCACATGGATATGGAAAACTCATTTCGCTCAAAAAAGCAAAAAAAATTCTTGAATATTCAAGTCAAGCTAGATTAGTTCATCTCGCTCTATTTTTACCCGGTCAAGAGGTTTATGCAATTTGTAGTTGTTGTGCTTGCTGCTGTCATGAACTTCAAGCACTTTTAAAATTCAATAAGTTCAATTTCATTGCAAAAGCAGATTATATAGCTATATTAAATCCAGATGAATGTAATGGTTGTCATACCTGCATTGACGTGTGTTTATTTGGTGCGAGAGATCTAGATAATGAATTACCAATAATAAATGAGAATAGATGTTATGGCTGTGGTCTGTGTGTAACTTCATGTCCAACACAAGCCACTCAACTTATTTATCGAAAGTGAGTTTTTTCAGAAATTTACAATATCAATAAATATTATCAGTTTTAAACAGAGACTTTTGTAGTATGAATAATATAAAGGAAAATTAATTTTCTTTATAATTAATTAAATCTTAAGATTGATGTAAGAGTATGATTAAAAATAAATATCGGAAAACACAACGCGAATGAGGATTCTAGTATTTCTCCATGGAACCTGTATTATGCATAAGACTGCTTTAGGTCTTTCAAGAGGACAAATAGTACAACAAATTATCAAAGATGCTGATGAATCTATATCTGATTTTGCTTCATACATTCCAATTGGTAATGTTGTTAAAAAATTAACTTCATGGTATAATCAAGGAGCTGAGATTTTGTATCTTAGTTCTCACTTAACTCTCGAAAATGTAAAAAAGGACGAAAATGTGTTAATAAAGTACAAATTTCCTAAAGGACCTATATTTTATCGCCGAAAAGAGAAAAATTGGAACTTGGTAATTAAAGAAGCTAAACCCAATTTAATAATTGAAGATGATTGTGAAAGTATTGGAGGGAAATCTCAAATAACTTACCCTAATCTCAAACCAGAATTGCGATCTAAAATAAAATCAATTGTTATAAAAGAATTCGCTGGAATTGATCATCTTCCTGATGACATTAGTAAGTTAACGAATATTTCTTCTGATTTATAATATTTTCTTTAAGGTTTTTACGTTTTATAATAAATTAGTTATAAACAAAAAACTTAACTCACTTAATAGTACTTTAACTTTTTAAAATGGCTACTAAAAAATTCAAAAAATGAAAAGAATGACTATAAAGATTAAGAAATTGTGATTTCTTAACTTAAAGGGTAGATAAAGGAGAATTTTTATTGTCTTAAATTTGTATTATTGCATATTTTTATTTTAAGACTTCTTGTATTTATATTATGGGATTAGATAACATAGATAAGCAAATTATTAATGCTTTATATAATCAAGGGCGAGAAAGTTTAATTAGTATAGGCGAAAAAGTGTTCAAACCAGATCAAGATATCATGACTCATGCTGGTGTAAGAAAAAGAATTGTAAAATTAGAAGATTCGGGAATACTCAAAGTCCAAGGAAACATTAATATTAACGCCCTCAATTATAAAGCATGTATAATTCTTCTAGAAATGAAAAATTATGATGAAGTAAAAAAGATTATAAATGCATATTCTGATTGTCCAAGAGTTTTTTTACTAGCTCAAATTACTGGACGATATAATTTAATAATGGGAATAATAGGTCAAAGTATTGATGTTCTTCATAGATATATTAACTACTGCGGACCGACAAATAAAGAGGGAATATTGCATTCTGAAATTTTATTTGTTTCTAATCTAGACACTCCTAAATATCTAGCTCTAAACCTTTTTAGCAAAAAAAGTCAAGAAGCTGATTGTGGGAATATATGTAAAGATTGTGAAGCGTATCTAGATGGTAAATGTGATGGCTGTGGTAATTTTTAACATTAATCATTTTAGAAAGCGTGATTAACTATTTTAAAATAGTTTAAATTTGAAACTAAAAATTAAATCTAGTATTAAATTGAAACAAAGGCCGAAATAATCGTTTAAATTAATTGAAATCCATAATCCTTATATAAGAGAACATTTTATAATAATTTGAAAGATTAAATTAATATCATCACTCTTTTGAAAGGAACAATAAATGATTGTAGAAGATAAATATTCTGTATCAAACTATGAGGAAAAGATAAATTTGTATTCTTTATCTCCTTCTAGTAAATTTATTTTATATTTGTTAAAACAAAGAGGATCTTTAAGCCAAATTGATATATTAAAGAAAAGCCTTCTCCCTAAACGCACCGTCGCATATGCTTTAAAAAAACTCCAAGAGAATAATTTTATAAAAAAATCGAAAGATAACAATGATAAACGAGTAAGTGTTTTTGAAATATTAATTTAATTTCGTTATATATTTTCATTGTATTTTAAAAAAAAAATGTTATTAGAAAGGAAAGGATATTATGAAAAAAATAAAATTTCCTGATAAATGCGAACATTGCCATACAGAATTGGTCTGTTGTGAGGAAAATACATCTTATACTAAAGATTCTCACATAATTGAGGCACGGAAATGTCCCGAATGTGAGAGAGTGTATTATATGGGCTATTCTAATTATAACACTTGGGTGCCCATATAGTACATCAAATATGAAATCTAAGCAAAGGAGACTTATAATCCCTTAAATTCAATAGCTTTTTTTATTAATTCTATTTGTATAAGCTAAAGGAACTCTAATTCTATCCTAAAATTTCTCTCTATTTTTTCGTGGAGATTTCTAATTCAGCATTTAACCAACATAATTCATCATATGTTTTCGATGAATTAGAGATTTCTTCCGCAGTTTTTCTAATATCGTCTATAGTGGGCGAGGGGTTTTTTTCTTTTTGAACCTTTTCAGCTAAACTCCAACATAAATCCTCATAAGTTGGATTTTTTAATGATAAGTAATACGCAGCTTCTCTAATTTGAGCATCCAAATCAGATTCTTCTGGTATTGTTGTCCCGACTATTGTTATTGGATTTCGAAATGTTTGAAGCTGCCCTAACCATTTCTTTATTCTCGTTTCTGGGTCCTCTTTAATATCTTGCATAACCATAATATTAACCTAATCTTCTTATTATTTATAAATTTTAATGCAAAATTGACTGATTTTATTCATTAAATTAATAACTTAATCGACCATTATTGGTATTTCTTCATCTTCAATTTTAAATCCCTTTACTTATTCTAAGAAATATGGGTCAATTATCGATGAAATTTGCTTGAAATCAAAATATTTCGCTTTTATTGCTTTTAGTTTGCAAATGGAAGAACATTTTCCACATCCCTTACAAAGTGCAGAATTTATTACAGCTTTTCTAATGAGTAAACTATCATCCTCAAATTTACTCTCACCATCTATAAGATCATTCGATTTGAAAGCACAGTTCTCCACGCAATTTCCACAACCATTACATTTTTTAGGATTAATAATTAAATCTCTAAAAAAGCATTCAATTGAAAGTAGAAATGACATAAATTCTAGGTTTGTTTTTGAGATTTTTCCTCTACTCAGAAATATACTGGCTCTCCTAGCAGATCCATTTGCTTTTGTTATAGAATCTTGAAGACTTTTTGGCCATTGAGCACACCCACATACAAAAATACCATGGGTTACATAGTCTAAAGGTCGCATTTTTTCATTAGCTTCTGGAAAAAAACCATTATCATCCAAACATAAGTTTAGCATAGCTGCTAGTTCTTTTAAATTTCTAGAGGGAATCAATGGGGTTGCTAGCAAAACAAGATCTGTTTTAAAAGCGATTTTTTTTTCCACATCAACATCATCACGCATTTCTATCCAATATTTTTCAGGATTTTTGTCAATTTTTTCTACAATTGGAATATTACTCAAATTATATCTTAAATAATTCGCATTATTTTCTTTATACTAAAGTGGTCCTAACTCCTATAATTAAAACTAAGAAAAAAATATTAACTTAAAAAAGATTATGTCGCTTGAAATGGCCCTAATTCTTTTATTTGATTTGTAAATTCAGTGATTAAATCTGCAAATTGCTTACCTTCTGATGCACTCACCCACTCAAGTCTAACACGTTTACCATTTATACCTAACTGTTTTATTATGATTTCATGCAATCTCTTAAATCTGTCTCTTGTATATTCATTTCCAGATATGTAATGGCAATCACCAATATGACACCCAGTAATAAGAACACCGTCTGCACCATTATTTAAAGCTTTCAAAACAAAGGAAGGATCAACTCGACCCGAACACATAACTCGAACAATCCTCATATTAGGAGGATATTGAAATCTTGATACTCCCGCTAAATCAGCTCCAGCATAAGAGCACCAATTACAGCAAAAAACTAAAATTTCTGGATTGAAACCTTCTTTATTTTCTTTACTTTTTGATTTTGACATAATATCTCCTTTTTATTATTTTTATTCTCACTCTAAAAGAAATGCTTCTATCATAGCAGTGATTTGATTAAAGTCGTAATGCTTAACTGAGATTGCGCCATTTGGGCATGTAGCGGCACATGTTCCACATCCTTTACATAAGGCAGGGTTTATAAATGATTTTTTAATAATAAAGCTAACTTCTTCGAAATCTTTTGTTGATTCAATTAATTCTATTGCATTATAAGGACATATTTCTACGCATTTACCACATCCAATACACATATCTGGATTTGATTCTGCTACTATCCCCGATGTGGTGATTTCTTTTGCGCTTAAAAATCTACTTGCTCTTCCAGCAGCTCCATTTGCCTGTGATATTGAGTCTTGTATATTTTTAGGCCATTGTGCGCATCCACATAAGAAAATACCATCAGTCGCAAAATCTAAAGGACGTAATTTAACATGAGCTTCCAAGAAGAATCCATTTTTATCCAGAGGAACCTTTAGTTTCTTTGCTAAATCTTCTAAGTTATCTGCAGGTATTATTGGAGTTGATAACACTATTAAATCTGTATCAAATTCAACGGTATCTTGTAAATTAGTATCGAATACTTTTACAGTATATTTTTCAACTTTTCCATTTGTTTTAGTTATTTCTGGAATATTATCTAAATCGTATCTCAAAAATATAGCATCTTTTCTACGTTTACGATAATATTCTTCGTATTTCTTTTTCGCCATCTGAAGATCTCTGTAAAGTACAATGATTTCAAGTTCAGGTTTTATTTCTCTTAAGAAACTAATATTTTTAATGCTATTTCCGCAACATGTATTTGAACAATAGGTTATACCTTCTTTTTGTCTCGCATTAACACATAAAATTGTTGTTACACGTTTAATATCATTAAGCCAAGATTTATCCTCTTCTTTAAGTTTCTGCTCTAACTCCAATTGAGTCATTACATTCTTTCTTTTTCCATCATATTGAAATAGTCCTTTAGGCTTAAGTTCTTGTCCTCCTGTGGCTACAATAATCGTACCTATCAAGAGATCATGCAATTCTTGCTTAGAGTCCATAATTGATACATTATAATTACCAATATATCCTTTGATATCATTTATTTTAGATTCTAAGAAAACTTGTATATTTTTGTTATTGCTGACTAGTTTTTTAGTATTTTCAAGAAATTTTGTAGCATTTTCATGAATTGGATAAAGTTTATTTAAATTATTTAAGTTTCCGCCAAGATATTTTTCCTTTTCAACAATAAAAGTTTTAAATCCTTGGTTAGCAATATTTAGAGCAGCACTCATCCCAGCGATTCCACCACCTATTATTAATGCTGTAGGAGTAATCTCAAGTGTCTCTTCCTTCTGAGGTTTTAATAATCTTGATTTAGCAACAGCCATTCGAATTAGATCTTTAGACTTTTGTGTTGCTGCCTTAAGTTCAGTCATATGAACCCAAGAGCATTGATCACGAATATTAACCATTTCAAAGAGATACTTATTTAATCCTGCTTCTTGGCAAGTTTCTTGGAATAGTGATTCATGAGTTCTAGGAGTACACGATGCTACAATAAACCTATTTAATTTATATCCTTTTATCAGTTCTTTTATTCTTGTCTGAGAATCTGAGCTACATGAATACAAATTATCTTCACAATGAACAACATTTGGTAATGTTCTTACATATTCTGCAACATTAGGAACATCAACGTATTTTCCAATGTTAATCCCACACCAACATATCATTACACCAATTCTAGGAGTATCTGTGATTTTAACTTCTTTTTCTAGTTCTTCAAAAATTTTCTCCTTAACTTGAGTAAATTTAGCTGGATTTAATAACATAGCTACTTGTGATGCAACTCCACTCGCATCAGCTACAGTTTCTGGAATATCTTGTGGACCTTGACAAAATCCACATAAAAATATACCATTTTGTGAGGATTGAGATTTATTAAAATATGAGTATTCCTTAAAGAAGTTGTATTCGTCTAATTCTATATTTAAAATTTTTGCTAAATCTGTTGTACCTTTTGAAGGAACCAATGGGGTTGCCAAAACAACCAAATTTGCTCGAAAATCTTTAAATTCTCCGGTTTTTAAATCTTCATAATGAATAATTAAATCGTTTGTTTTGGGATCTTCTGTTATTTTGCTGATTTTTGTTTGATAGTATTGCACACCATATTCATCTTGAGCTCTTTGAGTAAATTCATAGAAATTCTTACCAAACGCTCTTATATCATGCCTAAATACATAACATTGTGATTTCTCAGAATGTTCTTTGGTTATTATGGCTTCCTTTGCAGTGTACATACAGCAAACTGATGAGCAATAAGGCACGTTTTCATGTAAATCTCGAGAACCCGCACATTGAATAAATGCTATAATTTCGGGTTCTTCCTCATCACTTGGTCTTAAAACGTGACCACCAAATGGTCCAGAAGCACATAGAATTCTTTCATATTCAAGAGCACTCACTACATTTTTATAATGATAACCCCATCTAGCTGATAATTCTTCAGCAGGCATATCAAATCCGGTTGCTACAACTACAGCTCCTACTTTGATTTTTATTTCTTGTGGTTTCTGTTCATAATTAATTGCTTTAACTTCGCATACTTTTTCACAAACCCCACACACTCCTTTCGTTAGTTTCAAACAAATTTCAGGGTCAATTAAATAAACAGGAGGGACTGCTTGTGGAAATGGGATATACACAGATTTTCTTTTACCCAAATTCATGTCAAAAATGTTTCCAACTTCTATTTTAGGGCATTTTGTTGCACAGTCACCACATCCTTTACATAGTGATTCCTCAATATATCGAGGTTTTTTCAGAACAGTAACGGTAAAATCTCCCGGTTCACCCGAAATTTCCTTAACTTCGTGATATGTCATCAACTCTATATTGGGATTCCTAAAAACCTCTACCATTTTCGGTGCCAGAATACATAAACTACAATCATTTGTAGGGAACGTTTTATCAAGTTGAGACATTCTACCTCCAATCGAAGGTGTTCTTTCTACTAAATAAACTTTAAAGCCTAATTCCGTAAGATCTAAAGAAGTTTGAATTCCCGCAATTCCTCCTCCAATTACACAAACTGCACCTTCCATTATTCTTTAACCTCCGATTTTTCTACAGCATTTTTAATCTGTATTAAATTTACTAAAAATTCTGAAAAATCTAGAATTTCTACTGAAGCCAAATTTTCATAATCATTTTGGATACAATTTAAATGTATGGCACATTTTGGACAAGATGTTACCATTATTGTTCCTGCTTCTTTTGCTTCTAACATACGCTTATATCGAAGTGCTTTAGACTTTTCATTACAATTCATCCAAGAACTGACTCCACAGCATAAAGAATTTTCTTGATTATGTTCCATTTCATTGAATTCATAACCAATTTTTTTTAATTCAGAGAATAACTCTCTTACATTTTCCATTAAAGTGCTTTCTTTAGGTAAAAATCTACTCAATCTGCATGGATCATGATATGTAAATGAAATAGGTTCTGTTATATCTTTAGGACTTTTAAATTCAATTTTACCTTGTTTCCAGAGATCATAAACATATTCTATTATATGTTTTACCTTGAATTTTTCATTAAAATCTTCAAATAAGTGTGTATAATCCACTCTAAAAGTTCTATAACATTCTGCACAAGCAGTTATAATTGTTGTAGCCCCGGTTTCTTCAAGTTTTTTAACATTTTTTTTAGCCAAATTGATAAATTCATTTAACTTTCCTTGTCCCCAATATATATCATGGCCACAACAGATTTCATCCTTAAGAACAACAATAGGTTCTTTCTCAATTTGACAAATAATTTTTAGAGTACTTTTCGCTATAGAATCTGAATTTTCAAATTCAAAATTATAAAAAGGTAGACATCCAATATAATACATTATATTTCCTTTATCAGAAATTTTACATCCTTTAGGAACCCACTCAAGATTTCTTTCAGGACGTATTCCTTGTTGACTCATTATTTCAGAAATAGTTGTATAAATACCTTTATGAGCTATGTATTCATCAGGGCTTTGATTTGCCAAATTTCGCATTTTATATCTCGCGACTCTTACAATATCTGCAAAATTGATCTCTTCAGGACAATATTGTAGACATGTGTTACACGATAAGCAGTCCCATAATACACCACTTTCAATTATCTTGTCTTCAAAACCTTCCAAGATCATTTGAATGATTCTACTAGGTGTAAACTTTTGAACTTTGCTAAGTTGACATACTCCAGAACAACGACCACATTGATAGCAACGCTTCAGCATATCTCTTAATTTTTCTTCATAAATTTTCTCTAGATAGATGTCAGTTTCATCTATTTTTGGTTGCAATTTATCCTTTCCATTAATTTCTGTTATTATGTCCACTTCCAATCCATTAATATAATACAATTAAAAAGATATCCTCTAAAAATTAATTCTTATAACATGTTATACTTATTATTTTTTTTTTTTATGTTGTATAAGTAATAAATCTCAAAATCTTGAAAGTATAAAACTCATGGTTTTACTAGCATTTTGAAATCAAGGTCTTCTTTTTTAATATTAGCGGCTTACAATTCTTTCTTTTTGTTCCAGCTATCCGTTCAAGCAAATCTTGGCCTGGTTTAACGTCTTTTAGGCTTTTGGATTCAATTAAACCCTTTTTAATAGCATTTTTAAAGATTTTTTCTCCAATTTTCGTTCTGGTTATTACTGATGACCAACCACTCGGTGATCCTATTGATCCTACAGAAATATCGGCACAATCGCAGGTTAAATCTTCGCAAAAATGGCAGTTATGACGTGCATAAACTTTTACATCATTTAACGGCACTCTTAAATCTTCACCTGTATCTAAGTAAACAATAAATTTACCCCCACTAATATCCATTTTTTTTATTTTTGTGTAATCTTTGTCAAATTGTTCTTTAATAAGTTTAAGCACATTCTCATAAGGAAAGGCTTCCATGCAAAAAAGTCCAATTTTATATTTGATATTCTTAAAAAAAGGAAATCCGCTTGGGAATAAGTTACCTTTTTCTAGAGCATTCATCATGCAAGGAACACCAACAATTGCGATATTCTCATACCTCTTTGTTTTATCGATTATGTTTAAAGTTGATGCATTAGCATACTTGGTTCCACCAGTTTTATATAAATTTTTAATATCATCTATTATAACTGGTTCAGGTTTCCAATAGTCCTGTGAATGCTGAACAGCTACAATCGCATCAACTAATTTATTCTTCAATAAATATTCAAGTAAAGAGGTAACAATTCCTCCATCCTGTCGTATCTTTTTGATCTCATCACTCGTTGTTGTAGCTGAATAAGTATTAAGATACCCGTTGATTTTTTCTGAAAATTTCAATGATTTATTGAGCTTGTTAATACTCAATAAAGCTTGTTCAATTGAAAAGGAACGAGGACAAACTGAATAACATAAGCCACATTTCATACAAATATCATCATCAATCTCTAAAGTATCTGCTGTAACTGTAATGGCATTTACAGGACAAATTGATGAACACCAACCACACTGACAGCATACTTCAGATTCAGACACTAAAGATACTGGTTCAAAAAAATGTTCAATAAAATTATCAGAAATATCTTTCACTTGATATCTATAGAAATTTTCACTTTCCTCAACTTCTTTTTCTTCTCCCTTAATTTTTTTAATCACTTTTTTAGTTTTAACTTCAATATGTTCCTCAATATATCCTTGTTCTTTTAAATAGATTATATCTCTAATTACATTCTCTAAGGGAAATTCTTTAACAACTATTGCAAGTTCTTCTAAAAATAGCGGTTTATTACCTTTTAGTTTTTCTAAGACTAATTTACGCTCTGTTTCTGCATCAATCATCGCATCCAGAATTTCATAAAACTCATTCTCGGTATATTTTCCAGCCTTCAATATTTCATCTTTTGCTTCAAAAAAAGCTCGAATTTGAAAATTACATGAAGCTTTATAAGTTGCTTCCATTAATCCTTTTGGAGATATTCCAGTAAACAATTTATTATTAACTATTTGAACCATATTTTTAGTAATCTTTAAAAACTTTATAAGAATTCGATAATTTTTAAAATTTTATTAGAACCCCTTCCGTCACAAGGTTAGTCATCCTATAACTAAGATTTTTTTATAAGAATCATTCTATAGGGGTAATTACTAATTTGTCTTCTGGTATATCGACATCCATAGTTTTAATTGGATTTGGGCCAGCTCGTTTTACTTTTTCATAAGCATCTTCAACACTCTTTACAAACTTTTCTGATTCAGCCCCACTTAACCAATACATATTAACTCTTTGATTTCCAAAACCTCGAGATTCTAAAATTCTATTTGCCAAATCAACGTGCCGTTGAGCCGTGAAATTACCATTCTTAAATTGACACTCATTAGGTCGTCAACCTACTACCATGACGCCATCAGCTCCAGAGATAATACTATAAAGGATATGTTTCACATCAACTCTCCCTGTACATCTTACTTTAACAATTTTTACTGTTGTCGTATATTTTAAACGAGAAACACCTGCTAAATCTGCTGCGCTATAACCTCACTTTAAACAAGCAAAAGCTACTATTTTATAATTATGTTGCATTATTGTCTATTCACCTCCTAATAAACCAGTAATTTCAGCAAATAATTGGTGATCACGATAATATTTAATGTCAATTGCTTGAGTAGGACAACAGGTCGCACAAATACCGCAACCATCGCAGTTAATTTCATCGATAAAAGCACCAATCGCTTCATCTATTTTGATGGCATTCTTAGGACATTCTTTTTCACATCTTCTACATGATATGCAAAATTCACTATCTACTTCCGCAGTTATTAGTTCTAAATCGATTTCTCCTGGGGAAGTCAATTCAGCTACTTTACTTGCGGCAGCTCTGGCTTGAGACACGGAATATGAGATATTTTTTGGTCCTTGAGCAAAACCCGCAATAAATATTCCCTTTGTTTTAGTTTCTTGCGGCATTAAACCGAAATGTGATTCTGTAAGGAACCCATATGTATTTGTATCAAGATTCAACACTTGAACAATTTGTTGGGTGCCTTTTGATGGGAGCGCTGCTGTAGATAGAACAACTAAATCCGCATCTATTTTTATAATCTCATCCGTTAAAGACGAATAAACACGGAGTATTATATTTTTAGTATCAGGATCTTCAGAGATCTCACCAACCTTACCTCGAACCAATTTAATATCAAAATCTTTAGCACGTTGGAAATATTCTTCGAAACCTTTTTCATTTGTTCTTATATCAATATAACAAATTGTAATATTTGCTTCTGGAAATTCTTCTTTTAATAATCTTCCATTTTTTAAAGCTAACATGCAACATACACCGCTGCAATATGTTCTTTCTGTTTCTCTACTTCCGACACATTGGATGAATACGATTTCTTGGGGTTTTTTATCATCTGAAATTCTTCGCACATGTCCTTCAAGTGGTCCATTTGGAGCTAACATTCGCTCAAGTTGGGCTTGAGTAATAACATTTTCAAATTCTCCGTAACCGTATTCTCCATAAGGCTCATGGATATCCCAACCTGTAGCTACTATTATCGTACCAACGTTGATCTCTATCTGTTTTGGTATTTGGCTAAAATCAATGGCATCTAATTCACAAGCATCCACACACGAGAAACATTCAATACAAGCGTTTCGATCTACATCATATAAGAATGGTACCGCTTGACCAAAGGAAATATCAATTGCCCTTCGTGTACCTAAATATTCATCAAAATAATTTGTTGTATAAACAGGACAAACTTCAGCACATGCTCCACACCCATTACATTCATCTGTAGTATATCTTGGTTTCTTTTCAATTGTTACATTATAATTACCAACATAACCCTCTATTTTCTTCACTTCACAATAGGTTAATAATTCAATATTCTCATTCCTATTTACTTCTAACATTTTAGGACCACAAATTCATATAGCACAGTCATCAGTAGGGAATGTTCTATCCAATTGAGCCATTCTACCTCCTATAGTTGTTTTTTGTTCTACTAAATAGACTTTGATCCCCTGATTAGCTAGATCCAAAGCAGCATTCATCCCTGCAATTCCTCCTCCAACAACCATACTAGCTTTTGTAACAGGAACTGTTTTAATCGGAACTGGCTCTAGTAGTTTAGCTCTTTCAATACCACTTTTTACAAGTATTTTTGCTTTCTCTGTCGCTTCTTGTTTGCTATCTGTACACCAAGAACAGTGTTCCCGTACATTTACCATCTGAAAATAATATGGATTTAAATCTGTCTTAGCGATTGTCCCTCGGTAAATTACTTCATGTGTACGCGGAGTTCAAGCTGAAGCTACAATTCTGTTTAAATTTTTCTCTTTTATATCCTCAATTATTTCATTTTGAGCACTATCAGTTCATAAGAAAGCGTTTTTTTTTGATATAACAATTTCATCAGGAAATTTGTTTTTAACGTACTCCACGAGCTCATCACAATCAACTTTACTTCGGATGTTTATACCTCACTGACATGCATAGTAACCAATCCGATGAGTTTGATTTTCCATTACTCTTTTCACATCAACCTCTAATTTTTTTATACAAGATTGTACAATCTTTTTTATATTTCGTAAATTAATATTTTATCTTTTAGGTTTTATTCGTTTTTAATATTTTTATTTCTTACGATTGATTTTTTTAAGCAAATTTTAAGATTATGATTATGGATCCCAACTAATTTTCACTTTTTTGATAATTTGGAATTAAAGATTTTTGGAGATCAAAAATATTAATAGAATAAATGATCGTTCTTGAACATTTCTGAGGAAAATTTGATTTCTTTTAAAAATCTATTTTTTTAATTGGAATAGAAGGGTAAATTTAGCGTCTGATTTCAATGAAAATTTCCTTCAAAAAAGGTAATTAAAAATAATAAACTCAATATTATATGTATATAAAGAATATTAACCTAATTATAAATTACTAATAAATTTTATTTTCCTAATATAACAAAAATAATATAAATTTAAGTGAAAAATTAAATATAATAATTTTAATCACTTAAAAATAAGGTATGAGGAGTTACTTATGGTAAAATATTATCATTGTGAGAAGTGTAAAAAAATATATAGTACCGCAACTTGGATAGGGGAAGTACATACATATGATGGAATTTGTCTTTCATGCATTGAGGGAAAACAAGAAAATAATCAAACACAGCAAGAGATAGCAGAGGATTATACGATAAATATTGATAATAGAGAACACACCGAAATAATTGAAAATACTCTTAAGAAAGCTCATTCTTCACCAATAGAAATAGAAAAGCAATTACTTTTAAGTTTAGTATCAAAGGCCAGTGTGTTATTCTCTGGTGAGGGTTCAATAGATGTTTTAATTAAGGAAATTAAAGATGAACTTGTAGATAAAGCGAAAGTTAGGATTGAAGAGACAATTCAAAGTTTTGATGCCTATAAAATTGATGCTCAAAAAGTGATTAATTACGTTGAAAAAACTTTTGATTATTTAAGTGAATATAAGGAATATATGGATAATGTGGTAAAAAAATTACAAGATAAACCCAAAATGAAAGTAAAAACTGCTATAGAGAAAGTATACAAGGATACAATAGTAAATTTACCAAAAGAGGTGGCAAAAGATGTCTTACTTAATAAGAAGGAATTGTATAAAACTGTGTATAGTAAAGCTGTAAAATGGTACAACTTTTATTCAGATATAGAAGATATTTATGACCTCACCAAAAAAATGACTTTACACCCTTTTAATGAAGTCCAAAAAAAACTCAGTACTCTTCCTTTCTATACGTCTATTTAATTTTCTGATAATTTCTTTGAAAAGATGTTAATGAAATTTTTCAACATCTTAAAAAGGAAAGAGTTATAAACAAATGATCAAATTTATATTAGAAATTATCACATTTATATCAAACTTAAAAATAAGATAAACCATTCTCATGAATACAGAATTTAAGGGAATAAGATACCACTTCCTTGATAATATAAAAGTACTTTTTACTATTTTAGTGATTTTTTGGCACACGATGGTAACTTATTTTGAGGTGGGTTGGTGGTATTATAAAGAATCTAATCCACTTGATCCTTTCAGTGAAATTTTCTTTCTACTTGTGGCTTCAATTGGAGGTGTATTTCAAACTTCACTCTTAGGATTATTCTTTTTATTAGGGGGTTATTTTACTCCTAAAAGTTATGATCGAAAAGGCATTAGTAGTTTTTGGAAAGAACGACTTATTCGTCTCGGCATCCCTCTCCTTGTTTATACCGTATTAATAAATCCTCTTATAATTTATACCCTAGCCAATTTAGGGATCCCTCCTTGGAATACTAATCCAATGTTGCAAGGAACGGTTCTAGATTATTATTTTAGTAGATTTTTATCTTGGGAAGATTTTATTAACTTTATATCATTTGGGGGCCCTATGTGGTTTCTCAAGGTTTTACTAATATTCACTGCAATTTATACCGTCTGGCGTCAAATAACCAAGTTAGACTCGGTACAGCTAAAAATTTCAAAGGAATTTTTCATTCCAAAATATTCTTATTTACTTCTTATAGCTATTGGATTAGGATTTTTTACTTTTTTAGTTCGTATATTCTTGCCTATAGATGTACGCCCCTTAGAAATACCATGGGGTCAAATCATTCAATATCTAATGATGTTCAGCATTGGAGTTATTTGCATTAGGTATCTTTGGTTCGAAAAAATGACTAAAAAACACGTCAAAATATGGTTAATTACAATAATAATTTCACTCATAGTAATTTATATTGATTTTTTTATAGCTATAGCAATGGATGTAGATTTTATAAATTTCAACGGAGGGGCTAATATACATGCCTTTTTACTTGCTATGGTTGATAACGTCATCTGCATGGGAGTTATTTTTGTATTGATTAAGGTTTTTTATGCAAAATTCAACAAGCAAGGATCTATACTGCGAAACCTATCTACAAGCGCATATCATATGTACCTCCTTCATCCACCCATCCTTATAACTATTTCACTTGGGTTCGCATCCTTAAGTCTTTATCCTACTATAAAATTAGCTATTGTATTTCCTTTAACAGGCATCGCTTGTTATCTATTAAGTCATTTTATCCTCGAAAAAATTCATTTGAGAAAACATACAATTGTTACTTAGAATAGTTAGAACCTCCGTAATATTACTCAACCAAAGATGAAGTCATATAAAGTTCGAAATTCTTTAATTTTTATCCCAATTTCTTGTGAAATTGGGATGTAAAGCAAATTTAGAGTTTAATTTTAATGTTATTTTTGTGAAGAAAGAATAAGAATTAATTTTCCATAAAATATTTATAATGATTTATCCCATAATCTTCTTAAAAAACCAAATCTTAAAATGAACGATATCATAAAAAAACTTTTACTTTTCATATTTGTTTATCTTATTTACCAAAACATATTCTACATAATTCTTGTACCAGAGATATACTCGATTCCTATTTATGTGATATATTTGCTCACTGCATATATGTTTACTCTTGCAGATACGTTAATACGTTCCCTTCCAGAAGAAAAAAGCGCTTCAAAAATTTATGATATTTTAATATTAAGTATGCTTTTATTATCTCCTTTTTTCCTAATAGGGGCGCATCTCGAAAATACATTGCTTATATCCCAAAAATTCCCCTTATGGGATAGTGTTATTATTAGTTATATAGGATTCATTCTCTATATTACTGGTGCCTTGGTAATTTTCGTGGCAAGAGTTCAATTAGGTCGATTTGGAACTGCAGAATTAAGTATCGAAGAGGATCATCAACTCTTTACCGAGGGAGTATATAAATATATTCGAAATCCCATGTATTCTGGTGGTTTAATTGCTACTATTGGATTCTGTCTTGTTTTCAGATGTATCATTACCCTTATTATTATGTTTATATATACTTTTTTAATATACAGAATGCGCATAATCGAAGAAGAAAGAATTTTACTAGAGAAATTTGGCAAACAATTTGAAGAATATAAAAGGAACACTAAAAGACTCTTTCCATTTCTTTATTAAATATAATTTCCGAAAATGTAAATTCAACTTCTGATTTCAATGAAAATTTAGTGGAAATTACAATATTGAAATCCTGTCTATTTATTAAAGATGAGGAATTTGAACCTACTTACTATTTGTTCTTAATTATCTGAACTTTTGATAAATGAGAAAGTAAAACCTCTTTTTTAGAATTGAAGAATTTTCAAGAACAAGATGTTATACTAAGTCTGAAGGTAAAAACTGATGAGTTAGAAGTTGTTTAAAATCAGCTGGAGATGGTCGTTCACCATATTTTTTTTTGATTAACATTTCCCCCATATTATAATTAAAAACGTAAGTTGAACTTATTGGATGATGGATGAATTTTAAGCTGTGTTTTATGATATTTTCAGTTAGAATTCCAAAATTTAATCCATATTTTACTAATTTCTCGTCAGACCAACCATCTACATGAGTATGAAACGCAAGATTATTTGTTAGAACAAAACGGGTTTTTCTAGCATTATATTCAGCAATTAACACATCTATGTTGTATTCTTTTTCAAGAAAGGGGCAAATTTCTTCAAGACCTATTGTTGCTATTTCTCTTGGTGAAAATAATACATCAATACCCGTATTGGCAATACCTTCTGAAATTACCAAATTGGGTACCTGATATGATACAAGACAATGTTCAAACTGTTGCTCTTCAAGATAAAGCAATTTTTCTTTAACTGAAGATTCTGTATGATGGCCTGGATATCCTTCGTGTGATGCTAACGATAAAACATTAGTCCAATCAGCAGGGATTTCAGTGTTTATTTCGATTTGAGAATTAAAATTGCCTAAATATGTCGCTCTTGCACCCCAAGGTTGATTTTTAACAATTTTTATATTGAATTTTTCGTTTTTTGGTAATAAATTGGGAAATAACTCTTTTGTTTTTGCTTGAACGATCTGGAATGCGTGATTAAAGATTTCTTTAATTTTTTCAGCAGGGATAGCACGTTCTTTCTCTAAAGTATTAATCCGATCCGATAAACTACCACTTCCACTATAAATTTCATCTAATGTTTCAGCAGCTTTATAAATAATAGAATCATCTACTAATTCTGGTTTTATGTCATAAAATTTATTAACTTGTTCTAAATAAGGAATATTCTCACCATTAGCTACTTTTAATGATGTTTCCATGGCTCCAAGCATTTTATTTAAAAATTTAATACGATTCTCTGGAAAACCTTGATTCGGTAAATCTTGTTGGAGACCGTTACAAACAGATAAAAGTCTCTTCGGAGAAGATGGCTGTTCCATATCAACTATTTCCTTCAACTCTGGGAGACCATAATAAGATTCCACATAACCCTCTATTAATTTTCCTATTCTAAGTCCTAAAAGCAAATAATTTTTGCCAAATTCATCCAAAACAAGCACAATAACTTCTACCCTCTTAATTATTGAATATGAATATACAGAAGAGTATAAAAAACTTTTGAAATTTATACCTAATTTCCTTTGAAATTGGAATTGAAAGGTAAATCAGCGTCTAATTTCACTGAAAATTTCTTTGCAAATGTTAAAATTTGACAACTCATTCCAATAAGAATTATTTTTATGCTTTCTCTAATGAGAGCAATACTAAATTAGAGGATCTTTATAAATACTGGTCTACTAATTTATTATATTCAAATCTTTTCTAAATTCTAATATGAATATGAATAATGATATTGACAGTTTTTTTAAGTTAACACCAAAGCATGTTGGAAAGGCAATTGAAATAGCAGGGGACGCTTTTCAAGATGATCCTTTTACTATATTTGTATATCCTGATGAGAAAGAAAGAAAGCAAAAACTAAAATATGGATTTAAAATGATCTATGAGTATGGAATAAGAAATGGAGTAACTTATGCAACATCTAATAATTTAGAGGGAATGATAATATGGCTACCCCCCGATAAGGTTTATCCATCTGCTTGGACTATGATGAAACATGGTGGTTTTTATGCAACACGTAAAGTAGGTTTAAAACTAAAAGCAATGAAAAGAACTATAACTGTATTTAAATATCAGGAATCTGTACATAAAGATCTTGTGCCCTTTGATCATTGGTATCTTCAAAATATTGCAGTTAAACCAGAAGAACAAAGAAAAGGATATGGAGGGCTGCTAATCGGGGCTATGCTTAATAAAATTGATAGTGAAGAGTTACCAATTTATTTGGAAACTAATAATGAAAAAAATTTGTCATTTTACCAGAGATATGGATTTGAAATAATTAACCATGCAATAATCCCTGAAACTGATGTACCTCTTTGGTGTATGTTAAGAAAATCAAGATAATCTTCATAATTGGGTTGGAAAAGTAAATTCAGAGTCTGATTTCAATGAAAATAACATTGAAAATGAATTAGAGATTTTAAAAAAAAAGATTTTAGAATTTATTTTGCTAATTTTATTCCAAACTCTTTGCATTTGGGAAGTTCTTCTTCAATAATGGGTCCCTTCATCCCCCCAACTTTTATAGATAAGCCAGAACTCACTTTTTTCATATTTGGCATAACTTTAGCAATTTGTTTTTCCATTTTTTTTGTAGCTTTTTCGAAATCTTTTTTTACATATGTGTCGAATACTGCAAAACTATTCCCTTTTAATGAAGAACTGGCAAGTTTCTTTATGAATTTCTTTACGGAACTAATATGAGCCCCCATTTGGTTTGGAGAACCAATGAGTATCAAATCAAAAGTTTCATCTTTTTCTAGATTAATTTCTTTTACATTTTCAAGTGAAACAGTGTTTCCCTCAACTGTTTTTAAACCTTCAGCAATTAATTCTGCTACTTTTTTAGTATTTCCATATTTAGTATCATAAGCAATAAGTATATTCATTTGGAATTACACTTTTTTTTCTTTTAGTCAAATCTTGACTAGTTTAAAAGAATATTCTAATTGTTAAAAAATTTTTTTATTGGGACTATTAACCTTTATTAATACTTTTTGAATTTTATATAAGGAATAGAAAATATATCTACTAAAAAATCAAAGAATAAATTCTAAAAATTGAGTATAAACAAAATTTTTTTTAAAAAATTTAATTTAATTGTAAAAAATCAAATTAATTGTTTTTTAAATATTCTTTATAATAATGGGATTTATTTAAAAGATATTTTTGGGCTATTGGTTTAAATATCATTGTAAAAAATCGTGAAATTGCTACTTTCTTTCGTACTGCATTAAAATAATCATCAAGAGTATATCTTTGATAATTTAGAAGTGCTTGGCTTTTATCTGTTGTCATATAGCCACAGTGAAAGCCTCTAATTTGTCTGAAAGCTTCTTCAGGCAAGAAATCACGTCCAATACCAAAAATATCTAGCATTTCATTAAGATATTCGCGATATGTAATACGACATTGTAGTCCCCCTGCAATATGCATAGTTTCACCCCATTTTTTATTACACTCAACCGCATTAGCAAGAGCAAGACCCACATCTTTAGTATCACAGATTTCGATGCTTGTTTCGAGTGGCATTTCAAACATTAATGGGTCTATTTGCAGTTTATTCAAAGATACTATATATGTTAAACGAAAGATAACCCATTCCAGACTCGAATTTTTAATTAATTGTTCGCATTTTACTTTTTGTTTGGCATATTCATCATCAAAATTGGGGTTTATAGGGTCATCTGGGGTTATTAAAGGATTCTCAAGGCGATCACCATATACTGCAACTGAAGAAGTAAATATAAGTTGTGGTTTTTTGGGTTGGTTTTGCATAGCCTCAATCAAATTTGCAGTTCCTCCTACATTTACTGATTCTGCAAATTTCGGCTTTTTATCAGCAAGAGGAGGAATAATTGCAGCAACATGTATAACGACATCTCTATCAGAAACAGCTCGTTCTACGTCTTTAGGATTTCTTATATCGCCCCAAACAACTTTTATATCTTTCCTAAATTTATGTGCTAGTCTATTATTTCTTTTAGTCTTAATATCAAAAACTCTAATATCATAATTTCTTTTAATTAGTTCTTTTAAGGTACTTAATCCAACATTACCAAATGCTCCTGTAAGCAAAATTTTCAAAATTACCACCTTTAGACCTGAAATTGATTAATATTAACTTTTAAAGCTAATTACTATAAGAGATATATTCTCATACCATCAATCTTTATTCCTTTGAGAGAAATTAGATTGACCCTTAATAATATTATATAAGAATTTATATTTATGTTATGGGGTTGCGATCGCAACCTATAAAAAGAGATAAGAATTTGAATATATATAGTACATTAATTTGAAAGAGTAAAAAAGTAATGAAAGTTATACGATTGCAAATACCTGGTAATTTTCTTGAACATATTGGGTTTGCTGAATTATTTCAAGAATTAGAGTTTGTAGAAATATTAAATGCCTTTCAATATGATCAGACCCATTTTTTTGCATTACAAAAAATTAGATTTAAACATGAAATTGAAGGAGCGATTGAGAACTATATAAAATCTTATTTTCAACCAGAAGCTTTTCAACTCTTGGCTCAATCTGGTAAAGAAATTATTTGTATCATGAATCAAAGTAATAAGTCAGGATTTTTTCCTATTTTTGATTCAGGACCTTGGGCTCTTTTGTTCCCTATTCACGTTTCTCAACAAATTCTTCTAATAAATATCATTTCTCAAAATGAATATATAGAGAACTTATTTAACATAATTTCATCGTTTACAAAGAATTTCAAGATTATCGGAATGACAGACGTCGATAAATTAGATAAGTTTGATAATACTCTTTGGAGATCTGCTATACCTTTTCCAGAATTTACTAAACGCCAGAAAGATATTGCCACTTATGCTGCTAAAAATGGCTACTTTAATTCACCTAAAAAAATTAGTGCCTCTAAAATAGCAGATCATTTTGGGATTACTATTTCAGCTGTTAATAAATTTCTAAGGAAAGCAGAAAACAAAGCAATGGAATTTTTTTTTGGGAGATATGTATAAATCTAATTTAAAAATAAAAAAAATATTGTAATAAATATTGAGATTTTATACTTAATTTTACCTTGGAATTAAGTCAGGTTTCATTAGCACAATGAGAGAAAGAGGGATGATCCAGGCTAAAATTGAGAAGAGCAACATCCACTCTAGTAATTCAGTACCTTCAATTAGATTCAAAATAGCCACAGTTAATGGACCAAATATTCCATAGATTCCCAGAATTTTTGGTATCTTAGTATTATATAACACGATTAACCATCCCATGAAGAAAGCACCAAAAGTAAAGCCTCCAAAAGCGAGATAAGACATAATACCGTGCGGTCCTTGTCCTAAGACACTAAATGCATCATAATCACGATCTGCACTGAATATTCCTACTCCAATATAACCAAAATTCCCTATAAGACTAAATAAGAAAGCAAAACTACTTAAACGAAATCGCAATCGAGAAAAGTGTTGTTCTCCAATATTAGTTCTCTTAGGTAATGGGGCAAGAAATTTTTCCATATAGAAAGTAAGCGGAAGAGTCAGAGATCCTGCAACAATACAAGCAATGTCATATAAATAAGGTGCTGGAGTGTGTTCACTTGATCCAAGATCAGAAATCCAGTTATCCCAAATAGTATATCCATCGGGATCTAACAAGGCAGCGACAATAACCCCAATTATGAGTAAAGAAATATATCCTATCATAACGCCCATGGCGCAATATTTTATAACATTAAAATTTGTTACAACATTGTAAAATTTTGCCCTTGCTTTATTTATAGATTGACGTACAGTCATAGATAATGTTCAGAATTTATTTATTTTAAATCTATTGATAAAGAACCAAGGATTTTAGATTAAAATGAACTTTTTGAATTTAGTATTATAATTATTTTAATTAAAATCAAGATATTATATGGGGAATTCTGATATTTTTTTCTTCTAGCTTTTCCGAATTCGATAATTTTATATGATTTTGATAGAGGAAAATCGTATTTATGTTGGAAATCAGAAAATATTTTATATTCATTTGATCTACTATGATAATAATCAAAGAAAAAATAAGAGATTTGAAAATAACTGAAGGATTCTTGAATGCAACAATCAAAGATTCGTCCGCAAGAAATTTTTAAGAGAAGTGAGGAATTAGGATTTAAGAATTCAGCGAGTTTATTAACTGAAATAATCGAATCCGATGCGGATGACAATGAAAGGAAAGAAGCAATTAAATATTTGGCTTTAATAGGCATTAATTCAAATTCGATAAAGAATGAATGCTTTGGTACTTTTGAGAATTTGTTAGTTTCCGATGATAAAATTGAAATAAAATGTGAAGCCGCAAAAGCGTTAGGGAGAATAAAACATGAGAAAGGATTGAAACCTTTAAAATGGATATTAGAACAAGAACAAGTTGATAACCAAATAAAGTTATCAGTTTTAAAGGCAATACATAAAATTAGATTTGAAGATCACGAAATTCAACTATTTATTAATGAACTTGATAATAATTATCATTCAATAAAAGATTATGTTACAATTCAATTATTAAGTCTGAATCCTGAAGATCTTATAAAATTATCAATAAATTCATTAAATAATAAGAGATTTTCAAATAAACATAAAACTGAAGTAGTAAAATTAATTGGATATGAGTTATCAAGTATAAATGTATCTTTTGAAGATATGAGTTACTTAAAAGCAAAATATCCTGAAATTTTAACAAACTTAATTCAAAATAAAAATATTTTACTCGATGTTATAACGTTAATTTTAAAAGAAGAAGATTCAGATCTTCTGAATTCCGTAATCATTATTTTAAAATTATTAGAAGATAAGGTTGAAAAAGATTTAATTAAATTATTGTTAAACGATGATTTCATAGTAAGAAAGAATTCGGTAATTTTAAGTGGGAAATTAAAACTGAAGAGTGCTGTAGATTTACTATTAACTAATTTAGATAATATTTATAATGAGGTCAGTATAGCTGCTATAGAAGCTTTAGGTGAAATCGGAGAATTATCTGCTGTACCCGAGCTTTTAAACGTTTTAGACATTGAAGATATGAGTTTCGAATATACTGATTTAGATATGAAATTATACATTCTTGATGCTATTAAGAAAATATATTTGAATAATAAAGATGCTACTTATGAAGAATTATTTTCTTGTCTAAATCGAGATAATAATACCATAAAAGAAAGTGTAGCTTTTATTTTAGGAGAGATAGGGAAAGAGGATTTTGTAAAACCTTTATTAGGTTTATTAAGAGTACGAAATTTAGATGTAAGAAAAATTGCTATAATTGCTTTAGGAAAAATTGGTAATTTTGAACCTTTAGACTCTTTAATAAATATTTTAGACGATAAAAAAGAATATTGGTTGATTAAGAAAGTCACAATTGATGCTATTTATAATGTTTTCCAAAGAAATTGGTATCGAATAAAAAGTGAAGATATAAGAAGATTATTTAATAAAAAGATTGCTTTAATATCTGAATATTTAGGACAACAAGAAGATGAAAATTATAAAGTTAAATTGGGTATAATAAAACTATTAGAAACATTTGGGGATGAAAAAGTGCTCAGTGCGTTATTAAAAAGAGTTAATGATTTTCATAGGGTTGTTAGGATCTATGCTTCAAATGCAATAAAACACATTGAGGAAAGGCTTGAAGCAAATAATATGAATAATTAGATTTTTCATAGATTTTAGTATTATATTTATAAATTTATCGTCTTTCAGTTATAATAGTAATTTCGGATATCGGTATATAAATAACATTATTATACTTATCTTCTAAAACTATTATGTCATCTTCTGTTATAGAGAGGAGTTTGCCTGCAAATTCTTTTGCTATGTTTTTAATGTAAACATAAACATAATTCTCAATCAATTTTTCAATGATAGTTTTTGGGATCATACTTATCAGTATTTCACTTTATAATTTATTTTTAACCTTTTTTTACTTTTTTTTCAAAAAGGGCTAAATGCTTATTTAATAATTTAATAATATTTTTTTTACAGAACCTATTTTATTAATTAGAACTTTCATGAATTTATAATTAAATTTAAGGTATCAATAGAATATCATGACAGAAGATAAATCTGAGAAAACTGAAAGTCCATATGAATATTCATTTGAGTATATTCAGAAGAAGCTTGAAGGCGCTAAAGACAGTTTCGGATTATTAATGAAGGAGATCGTTCGAACAGGGATTTGTACTGAATGTGCTACTTGTGCTGCTGTATGTCCGGTGTTGGAATGGGATGATTTAGCAGGACAACCAAAATTGATAGGCAAATGCACAGGATGCGGAATTTGTTATAATCAATGTCCAAGAACGATCACGGATCCTTATCAGCTCATGGGAGATTT